>JANOQZ010000039.1:0-40541 GCA_031415055.1 Oceanomicrobium sp.
TTACGGGCTGACCCGCAATTCCGGTCCCGCCGAATTGGCCAAAGCGGCGCTGGAGAGCGTCGCCTATCAAACCCGCGACCTGCTCGAAGCGATGCAGGGCGATTGGTCGGGCGCGGGCGACACGGTTTTGCGCGTCGATGGCGGCATGACTGCCAGCGATTGGACGATGCAAAATCTTGCCGATCAATTGGGTGCCCCTGTAGATCGGCCCAAGGTGACCGAAACCACCGCTTTGGGGGCGGCGTGGTTGGCGGGCATGCAATCGGGTATTTGTCCCGGACAGGACGAATTCGCCCGAACTTGGGCACTGGATCGCCGGTTTGAACCAAAGCTAGATGCAAAGGCCCGCGACATGGGGTATGCGGGCTGGAAAGATGCCGTCAGAAGGACTTTGACATGAAGAAATTGTTTATCTGCGCTGCAACCGCCACCTTATCGGGCTGCGTAATTTTCCCGATGAATGGCCCGGCGACCGGCACTTGCATCGAATCCGAGATCGACAATTTCATCGGCATGCAGGAAATCGACTTGATCGCCACCAAGGCATTGATGAACGTGCGCGTCATTCTTCCCGACACGGCAATAACCGAAGAATTCAGCCCCGCCCGCGCCAATTTCAAAATCGGCGCAGACGGAAGAATCTTTGACGCTTACTGCGGCTGACTACATCCGGAAAGCGGTGTGGCAAGCGCCGCAAGCTCCACCAATCGCACCCATCGCGGCACCAAGTCCGTTGGCGTCGATTGGACCCGCCAGAGCGGCAGTGGCTGCCGTTTCCAGCACCAAGGCAGCGGCGGTGAATGCCTCGACTTGTGACCAGATTTCTGGCTTAGCCTTGGTTGGCGGTGTCAGGTCGTTGGTCGCAAATACCACGGGAATGTTTTTCGAATTGGCTTGCAATGTCGTCAGCGCCGCCGTTGCTGCAGCAACATCAATCGTTCCGCTTTTGAGCATATCGCCAAGTATTTTCATTGAAGCACCATTGGAACCCATCAGGGCTTGACGGTCTTTGACAACACCGACCGAACCTTCCAAGGCGAATGCGAGTCCACTGGAAGCGACGATCGCTGCCAAGACCAAAGCTTTTAGAGATTTTTTCATCCAAAGTTCTCCCTGAGAAATGTTCCTGAAAACGAAACGTTTGACGGTGCAATTCTATTCCGCAGAAACTCAATTGCCTCAAGACATTCTTGCGGAAATGTAATCACGCCTTCGAGAGCAACGTCTATATGGCAGGAAACCGCCAAGGAATTTGATATGAGTTGCGTCTCAAGTGTCGTGGATGTCTGCTGGTTGAAACAATTGCAGGAGAATGTGATGCGAATTTCGGCATTAATAATGGCCACCGGTCTGTTGGCCTGTACCCAACCCGAGCCGGTGGAAATACCCATCGGCACTTTGCCACCCGAAAATTCCTGCGGCGCTGAATCGCTGCAGGAATTGATCGGTCAAGACGCCGGAGTTTTGGCGGCGATGACGTTTGATGCGGCGACCACACGGTTTTTCGCCACCGGCGACGCCCTGACAATGGATTTCAGCCCGACGCGACTGAACGTTGAATTCGGGCCCGATGGCAAGATCGTGCGGGTTTTCTGCGGTTAATTCGCGGTAAAACATTCCCCAAGAATTGCGTCTCGTTCCAGTCGATGTTCGTGGCTCATGCGATTGTGGCCGGTTAAGCGGCGATGAGCGGCAAGTACTGTTCATTTGTAGAAAACAAGCATAGCGTTGTAGTTCGCATGCAGTATTTGGGGAGTACGAACTTTGTTAACCAAGTTTTGTATATTTACTTTTGGCCTGATTTTGGGACTGGCCGGTTGCCAACCGGTGCCAGGTACGCCATCCGGCACATCACCTAGCGCGACGCTATCAAGCGACGATTGCGGTGCCAGTGAACTGCAGTTTCTGATCGGGAAAAGCACCCTGGAATCGTTGGAAGCCCTTCAAGCCGCAGACCCGAGTGTCAGTCAAAACGCGGCTCTCAATATCGAATATGACGACGACGGCAACGTGTCGCGGGTCTACTGCAAGTAAACAGTGGGTCAAGTTTCTGAGGGTTAGACTACCGGGGACGTCTTGCAAGAACTTCTCGGCAAAGGTCTGGTCGCCTTGGCGGCGATGACGTTTGATGCGGCGACCACACGGTTTTTCGCCACCGGCGACGCCCTGACAATGGATTTCAGCCCGACGCGACTGAACGTTGAATTCGGGCCTGACGGCAAGATCGTGCTGGTGTTCTGCGGTTAGTTGCCGCCGAACAGATCGTTCAGCAACTTATCGATTGCGTTGACTTCGTCCTGCGCAATGCTCGGCTGCGTCGGATCGAACACGGGCGGCGGCACGAATTCGGGGATTTCGGGCACCAGCATTGGCAGTGGGCGCACTGCCAAGCCCTCTTCGATGCGCGTCATCGCTTCGTGCCAAATCTCGGCTGGCAAACCACCACCGGTAACCCCGGTCAGGGGCGAATTGTCGTCATAGCCCATCCAGACACCAGTCACATAGTCGGCGGTAAAGCCGATGAACCAAGCATCGCGGCCCGCCGATGTTGTACCGGTTTTTCCGGCGACCTGACGATCCGCCAGTTGCGCACGGCCACCGGTGCCCTGTTCGACCACTTGGTTGAGCATGTAAACCAGATAACCCGAGGAATCGGCATTGAGCACTTGAAACCCTTCGTCGCGATCGGCCCCCATCAGCACTTCGTTATTTGCGGCCAACCGAAGTTCCAGCAGACCATATGGAATTGTCCTTCGCCCACCGTTCAGGAAACCGGCATAGGCACCGGTCATCTCGATCAAGGTGGCTTCGGATGCGCCCAGCGCAATCGCCGGGCCGGTCGCCAAGGGCGAGTTCACACCGAAATCTTGCGCCACAGCGCGAACGCGGTCGCTGCCAACTTCTTGGGAAAGGCGCACAGCTATGGTGTTGATCGAGCGGGCAAGCGCCTCGGTCATCGTCATCACGCCTTGGTATTCCCGGTCGTAATTGTCCGGGCTCCACGGCCCGGAACCCGGGATATTGATGGTGATTGGCGCATCCTCCAGCAGCAAATCCGGCGTGAAACCGGCTTCTAGTGCTGCCGCATATACGAAAGGTTTGAACGACGACCCGGTTTGTCGAAGTGCTTGGGTTGCACGGTTGAACGTGCCAACGCCGTTTATTTCGCGCCCGCCGACCATCGCCCGTACCGCGCCATCGGGTGACATGACGATGATTGCAGCTTCGGCTTTTGAGCCGGCTTTGACCTTGTTTTCAAACACAAATGCCAGAGCAGCCTCGGCGGCCTTTTGTATGCGCGGGTCAAAGGTCGTTTCGATCAATACATCTTCGGTCGTTTGGCGGGTCAGGAATGCAGGGCCCGAGGACATGATCCAATCGGCGAAATAGCCACCCGCCCGGGTTTGCGCAGCCCGTGAAAGCGTGGCGGGCGCCGTAATTGCTGCGTCCGCCTCGGCTTTGGTGATGTAGTCCTGATCCTCCATCAGCCGCACCACGATGCTGGCACGGCCGCGCGAGGCCTCGATATTGCTGACAGGCGAGTACGTTGATGGTGCGGTAAGAAGGCCTGCCAGCATAGCGGATTCTGCGATATTCACTTCGCGCGCCGATTTGCCGAAATAGCGTTGCGCGGCGGCTTCAAAACCATAGGCACCTGCTCCGAGATAGGCGCGGTTAAGATAGATGGTCAGGATTTCTTCCTTGGAATATTTCAACTCCATCGCCAAAGCGAAGGGGATTTCCTTGATTTTGCGCACAACGGAACCGGCCCGGCATTCGGCCTCGTAATCGGCTTCGGTCTGCCCCGAATTGGGATCAAACGGCCGACCTAGGCACAAGAGTTTGGCGACCTGTTGCGTGATCGTCGAGCCGCCGCTGCCCTGAAATGGTCCGCGCCCTTCGCGCAGATTGGTGCGCATGGCACCGATTATGCCGCGCGGACTGACACCCAAATGGCGATAAAACCGTTTGTCTTCGGTTGCGACCACGGCATTGACCAAATGCTGTGAAACGCCAGATGCGCGAATAAAACCGCCAAACTGATCGCCCCGCCACGCGAAAATTTCGCCCGAGGAATCCAGCAAAGTGACCGAGCCATTGGCACGACCATCCAGCAATTTCTCGACATTGGGCAGGGTTGAGAAATAAAATCCAACGACGATTGCCAGACCCAACAGGCCCAACAGTCCAACGCGAAAAAACAGCTTCCACACAAGGCGAAACAGCCAGCCAAACAGCAGTCGGAAAATGCGCATGACAAGGCCAGATGCCGCCGCACTGGCCTGATGTTTGGCTGATCTGGCCATATGTGTCCGGTTAACTGCTCAAAGCCCGATATTTTCGCGGCTTATAGAGCGTTTCCTTGGCAATGTAGAGGGGCGGATTTCGCAGAAGAAGCGCAATCCTTCTGCATAAAAAACAAGCAATACGTTCAAGCAGTGCATTTTTTATGCACTTTATCACCGAAAACAGGAAATGTCGCACGCCGATTCGCTTTAGCTCGCGGCAAAACCGCTGCAACCAAGGCTATCGCAGAAACTGGGACAGAGAAGTCAAAATGAAACTCATCATCGCTGTGATCAAGCCTTTCAAGTTGGAGGAAGTGCGCGAAGCACTGACCGCCATCGGCGTGCAAGGGTTGATGGTGTCCGAAGTCAAGGGTTACGGCCGGCAAGCTGGTCATACCGAGATTTATCGTGGTGCCGAATATGTCGTGAACTTCGTGCCGAAAGTGAAACTGGAGCTGGTGGTTCCAGACAATCAGGTCGCCAAAATCATGGAGACGCTGACCAACACCGCCCGAACCGGCAAAATCGGTGATGGCAAGATTTTCGTGCTCGATGTCGAGCAAGCCGTGCGCGTGCGCACCGGCGAAGCGGGCGAAGAAGCGCTGTGAGCGTTTCACCAAGATCCGAGAGAGGGACAAAATGAGATACTTATCCAAACTGGCCGCGCCCGTCGCGGCACTGGCGGCAAGCCCCGCCTTCGCGCAAGCGGCACCAACGGTCGACAAGGGCGACACCGCCTTCATGCTGATCGCCACCGTTCTGGTACTGATGATGACCATCCCCGGCCTGGCCCTGTTTTACGGCGGTCTGGTGCGGTCAAAAAACATGCTTTCGGTGCTGACCCAGGTGTTTGCCATCGTCTCGATCACCTGCGTGATCTGGGTGACTTACGGCTATTCGCTGACCTTCAGCGATGGCGGTTCGATGAATTCCTACATCGGCGGCCTGTCCAAGGCGTTCTTGCGCGGCGTCGATTACAACTCGATTGCCGCCACATTCTCGAACGGGGTCTATATCCCGGAATATGTCTATATCTGCTTCCAGATGACTTTCGCCTGCATCACTCCGGCGCTGATCGTCGGGGCTTTTGCGGAACGGGTGAAATTCTCATCCCTGATCTTCTTTTGCGCGATGTGGGTCACATTTGTTTACTTCCCAATCGCGCATATGGTCTGGTGGTGGGGTGGTCCCGATACTCTTGCTGCCGGTGCAACCGCACTTGCCGCTGCGGGAACCGATCAGGTGGCGATTGATGCCGCCAACGCGATGATCTTTGCCAATGGCAAGATTTTCAACTGGGGTGCGCTCGACTTTGCCGGTGGCACGGTGGTGCATATCAACGCTGGAATCGCCGGTCTTGTCGGCTGCCTTGTCATCGGCAAACGCATTGGTCATGGCAAGGAAGCCATGCCGCCGCATTCGCTGGTGATGACCATGATTGGTGCCTCGCTTCTATGGGTGGGCTGGTTTGGCTTTAACGCCGGGTCCAACCTTGAATCCAACGGCATCACCGCCTTGGCGATGATCAACACCTTTGTCGCCACTGCTGGGGCTGCCGTGGCCTGGCTGTTCATCGAATGGCTGCTGAAAGGAAAACCGTCGCTTCTGGGCATGGTTACCGGCGCTGTTGCCGGTCTCGTCGCCGTCACCCCCGCTTCCGGCTTTGCCGGACCGATGGGCGCGATGGTGCTGGGGGCGGTTGCCTCGGTCGTGTGTTTCTTCTTCTGCTCGACAGTGAAAAATCGCTTCGGCTATGACGACTCGCTTGATGTGTTCGGCGTGCATTGTGTTGGCGGCATCATCGGCGCTTTGGCAACGGGCATCCTGGTCAACACCGCGCTTGGTGGGGCCGGTATCCCCGATTACCTCAGCCAACCGGGCACGTTGCAAGTGGCACCTTACGTGTTCAGCGTCGCCTTCATGGCGCAGGTCAAAGCCGTGCTGTTCACCCTGCTTTGGTCCGGTGTTGGCTCGTTCATCCTGTTCAAACTTGCCGACCTGATCTTTGGTTTGCGTCCGACCCCGGATGTCGAACGCGAAGGGCTGGATTTGGCCGAACACGGCGAACGCGCTTACGCGCTGTAACACCAATTATCCCCGGAAGGGTTTCCCTTCCCACTTTACCCGGGCGGCAATTTCGCCCGGGTTTTTTATTGGTTGGGCTTGGTGTATTGTCGCCCAATGCTAGACCAAACCATCCAAACAATCACCCGCATTTCGGCCCTAGCCGAGGGTGAAAGCGATATGATTTCCAACATGGCGACCGTAGCTTGCGAGCTGTTCCACAGCGATGATCGGTTCGATTGGGTCGGCTTTTATCGCGTCGTCGGGCCGGAATTGCTTAAGATCGGGCCGTATCAGGGCGGGCATGGCTGTCTGGTGATCCCGTTCTCGCGCGGGGTTTGCGGGGCTTGCGCGACGGCTCGCGCCACAATCATCGTGCCGGATGTGGCGGCTTTTGACGGGCATATCGCCTGTGCGGCCAGCACGAAATCCGAGATTGTACTGCCGGTTTTTGATGCTGCTGGCGTGCTAATTGGGGTGTTGGATATTGATAGCGACCAGCCAGACGCGTTTGATTTGGCCGATCAAAGTGCTTTAGAATTAATGTTGAAACTTGTGTTTTCGCAAAATATTTCACGTGAAACAATCTAGGGTTGAGTGGTTAATTTCGTGGTTTTTGACACCCAATCGGTGATGGTTTTTCGGGGGTTTTAGGGGGTCCGAGGGCGGTTTTTGAGGGGGTTGGTGGGGGCGTTAACCTTTGCGATGACTGTTGCATAAATATCACAAACGGTGAATTGGTGCGTGCGAGCACGCACGCTACGGTGGGCGAAAAGCCAACTAGCACCCCAATTTTCCCCCTTGCCCGCATTTCCCCCGACGTGGCAGATTGCGCCATGTTGACCCCTGTCAAATCTTGGCCCGAATGTGCCGCCGAATTGGTGGCTGTTGCTGCTGGGCGGGCACCTGCCGATATGGTGATCAAGAACGCGCGATTGGTGAATGTGCATTCGCGCGAAGTGATCCCCGACACGACCATCGCCATAAAATCCGGTCGTTTTGCCTATATCGGGGCTGACAAAGCCAGCTTGATCGGCCCTGACACCCACATCATCGACGCCGCCAACCGCTTTGCGCTTCCCGGTCTTTGCGACGGCCATATGCATGTTGAAAGCGGTATGTTGACTGTCACGGAATTCGTGCGAGCCGTGCTGCCACATGGCACGACCACGATGTTCGTTGACCCGCACGAAGTGGCCAATGTCATGGGCCTGCGCGGGGTGCGGTTGATGCATGACGAGGCGGCGGTGCAGCCAGTGAACGTGTTTGTGCAGATGCCGTCCTGCGCTCCTTCCGCTCCGGGGTTGGAAACGACGGGGTTTGAACTGGGGCCAAAGGATGTGGCCGAGGCGATGACTTGGCCGGGGATTATTGGCCTTGGCGAGATGATGAATTTCCCCGCTGTGGTGGCGGGTGAGGCGAATATGCTGGCCGAAATAGCCGCGACGCAACGCGCGGGCAAAACCGTGGGGGGCCATTATGCCAGCCCCGATCTGGCGGGTTTCCACGCCTATGCCGCTGGCGGCCCAGCGGATGACCACGAAGGCACGCGCGAGGAGGATGCAATCTTGCGGGTGCGGCAGGGAATGCGGGCGATGCTGCGGTTGGGGTCGGCGTGGTTTGACGTCAAGGCGCAGATTACCGCCGTCACTGAAAAAGGTTTGGACCCGCGCAATTTCATCCTCTGCACCGACGATTGCCATTCCGGCACTTTGGTGCACGAAGGCCACATGAACCGGGTGCTGCGGCATGCTATCGACTGCGGGCTCGATCCGCTGGTGGCCATTCAAATGGCGACAATCAACACGGCGACGCATTTTGGGCTGGAGCGGGAACTGGGCTCGATCACGCCGGGACGTCGGGCGGATGTGGTGTTGACGTCGGATTTGGTGGCTTTGCCGATTGAGTTGGTCATCGCGCGCGGGGTGATTTCAGCGGAAAACGGGGTGCTTTTGGCCGAGAAACCGGCCTTTCGCTGGCCCGATGATTCACGCAAGTCGGTGAATATGGCGCGGGATTTGGGCGCTGCCGATTTTGACATCATCGCCCCTTTGGGGGCTAATTCCGTCACCGCCCGTGTCATTGGCGTGGTTGAAAATCAAGCGCCGACCAAAGCCTTGGAAGCGGAACTGCCGGTCATAGACAATCTTGCCCAAATGGACCGCACCAATGACGTGGCGCAAATCGCGCTGGTCGAACGGCATCGCGCCACGGGCAAAGTCGTCAACGCCTTTGTGTCGGGTTTTGGTTACAACGTCGACTGCGCGGTTGCCTCGAGCGTGGCGCATGACAGCCACCATATGATCGTGGTCGGCACGTCGAAGGAAAACATGGCGCTGGCGGCGAACCGTTTGCGACAGGTGAACGGCGGCATCACCGTCTGGAAAGACCGGCGCGAAATTGCGCTGGTCAAATTGCCCATCGCCGGCTTGATGTCGGACGCCCCCGCAACTGAGGTCGCCAACGACGCCGCGCGAATGGTTGAAGCGATGAAAGAATGCGGCTGTGATCTGAACAATGCCTATATGCAACATTCGCTGCTGGCGCTGGTTGTCATCCCGGCATTGCGGATATCGGATATCGGCCTGATCGACGTGACGAAATTTGAAAAAACGGAAGTGTTTACGTGAAAATCGACGTTAGAAAACTACCCGGCCAGATGGAATTGCCGGTGATCCAGCCCGAAATGATTGGTGGGCAAACATTCGCGGACGCCGGGCAAGCTGTGGCTTTGTTGCAGCGGATGTATGACGATGCCACCAGTTTTCTGCGCGGTCATTTCGCCCGTGTCATGGCTGGCCACAAGCCCGAAGGGCGCTATCGCGCATATTACCCGTGCGTTTCGTTTACCACGACGACCTATTCCAAGGTCGATAGCCGATTGTCGTTTGGTTATGTCGCCGAGCCGGGCACCTATTCTGCCACGATCACAAGGCCAGACTTGTTCGCCAACTACCTGCGCCAACAAATCGGCTTGCTGATCGAAAACCACGGCGTGCCGGTCGAGGTCAGCGTGTCCCAGACGCCAATTCCGCTGCATTTCGCCATGCAGGAAGGCACCCATATCGAAGGTGCTATTGAGGATCACCTTGACCTGCCGATGCGCGATGTGTTCGACGTGCCCGATCTGAACATCACCAATGATGATATTGTAAACGGCGAAATGCGGGTGCAGCCCGACGGCGCCCGGCCCTTGGCCCCGTTCACCGCGCAACGGGTGGATTATTCGCTGGCGCGGCTGGCGCATTACACCGCGACCAGCCCGACACATTTCCAGAACCACGTGCTGTTCACCAACTATCAATTCTACATGGACGAGTTCGTAGACTATGCCCACAAGGTCTTGGCGGACCCGATGTCAGGCTATGATGCCCTGATCGAGCCGGGGAATGTTGTGACAATGGTCAGCGGCACCGAGGGGCAAAGAAGCGCAAAACTGCCGCAGATGCCGACCTATCACCTGATCCGTCCCGATTCCTCGGGCATTACCATGGTCAATATTGGCGTCGGCCCGTCAAACGCCAAGACAATTACCGATCATATCGCGGTTCTGCGCCCGCATGCGTGGCTGATGCTGGGGCATTGTGCCGGCCTGCGAAATTCGCAGAGTTTGGGCGACTACGTCCTGGCACATGCCTATGTGCGCGAGGATCATGTGCTGGATGATGATTTGCCCACTTGGGTGCCGATCCCGGCTTTGGCCGAAATCCAGCAAGCTTTGGAAAATGCCGTGGCCCGGGTTACCAATCTTTCGGGCTATGAGCTGAAAAAGATCATGCGCACCGGCACGGTCGCCACCATCGACAACCGCAACTGGGAATTGCGCGACCAGTCCGGCCCGGTCGCCCGACTGTCGCAAAGCCGCGCCATTGCGCTGGATATGGAGAGCGCGACGATTGCCGCCAATGGATTCCGTTTCCGGGTGCCCTACGGCACATTGCTGTGTGTCAGTGACAAACCGTTGCACGGCGAATTGAAACTTCCGGGCATGGCAACGGCGTTTTACAAGCGTCAGGTTGCCCAACATTTGCTTATTGGCATCCATGCGATGGAGTCATTGCGCGAAATGCCACTGGAACGGTTGCATTCGCGCAAGCTGCGCAGTTTTGAGGAAACTGCATTTTTGTAAAGCGTGGTGGGCACTTACTCACCTTTGCTCATCTTTTGGCTTTGCAAGCGAATGAGAGATTCCCAAGAAATTAAGGGGTCTGGGCCATATCGGCATTGTTTTTGGCTTGCGTTTCCGCTTTAGTTGCGCCCGATCCGCATCGGATTGAATTAAGAAAAGCAAACTTGAACAGGGAAAAACGCGATGGCCAATAAACCAATGACGAAAACGCAGCTTGTGGCAGCTTTGGCAGACAAGTCCAACATTGATAAAGCAACGGCAAACCGCGTTCTGGATGCCCTGACCTCGGTCGTTACCCACGAAGTCGCCAACGGCGGCGCGGTTACGCTTCCCGGCCTTGGCAAATTCGCCTGTCGCGCTCGTCCTGCCCGTATGGTGCGTAACCCGGCGACCGGCGAGCAGATGAAAAAAGAAGCGGATAAAGTGGCGAAAGTGACAATCGCAAAGGCATTGAAAGACGTTATCAACGCCTGATTAAGTCAGGCAGCTTTGCCCTAACTTTGGTTGGGATGTAGCTTAGACAGGTCGCGGGTCTCGCGGCCTGTTTTGATTCTGCGGGGTTAAATGGACTTTCGTGCGATCTTGATGGGCGTGGCTTTCGCCGCGATGTGGAGCTCGGCTTTCACCTCGGCCCGATTTGCCGTGATCGACGCGCCGCCGTTTCTGTTTCTGACGGCGCGGTTTTTGGTATCAGGATTGCTGGCGATTGGAATTGCCTTTGCCATGGGTCAAAAAATTGCACTCGACCGGCGTGGCTGGTTGGCAGTGTTCCTGTTTGGCATCTTTCAAAACGCCGTCTATCTGGGCTTCAACTTTGTCGCCATCCAATGGATCGACGCCAGCGTGGCGGTCATCATTGCCAGCCTGTTGCCGCTGATCGTGGCGGCGGCAAGCTGGGTTTTGTTCCGCGAAAAGCTGGGGCATTTGGGTCTGTTGGGTCTGGCCGCCGGTTTGGTTGGGGTGTTGATCGTTATGTCTGCCAGACTGAGCGGCGGGGCCGACCCAACCGGCGTGGCTTTGTGCATTGGCGGCGTGTTGGCACTTTCCGCTGCAACCCTGCTGGTGCGCGGCTTTTCTGCCGGTGGCAACCTGCTGATGATAGTTGGCCTGCAAATGCTGGTCGGCTCGGCGCTGCTGTTGCCAGTCGCGTGGTTCGGCGAAACTTGGACAGTCAATTGGACCATACCCCTTGGCCTCGCCTTTCTTTACACCACGCTGATCCCCGGCCTATTGGCGACCTTTGTCTGGTTCAAACTTGTCGCCCGCATTGGCGCGACCCGCGCCGCAACCTTCCATTTCCTCAACCCGTTTCTGGGAGTTGCTGTCGCCGCGCTGCTATTGCGCGAACAAGTGAGTGTGCGCGACATTATCGGCGTCGCGGTCATCATGGCAGGAATTTTGGCTGTGCAACTAAGCCGCCAAGTGAAACCTTTGCTGACAGAAGCGTGACGAAAATCTGGCGGAAGGTGAATTGGTGATTCAGACATTTCATCTTATCTTGACCGCATGATTTATCTGCTCGCCTACGTCGCCGGACTCTTGACCCTCATCAACCCCTGCATCCTGCCGGTGTTGCCGATTGTGGTTGCCTCGGCAGTGCAGGGGCACAAACGCGGGCCGCTGGCGCTGGCTGCGGGCATGACGACTGCTTTTGTGGTTTTCGGCCTTGGAATCGGAATTGTTGGCCAAAGTCTGGGCCTGACCAGCGACGATCTATCGCGCTTTGCCGCTTGGGCGATGTTGGCGTTCGGCATCGTGTTGTTGGTGCCGCAATTTGCCAACCGCTTTGAACTGGCGACCGCTGGGTTTGCCGGTCGCGCCGACCAAGGCATCGGCCAACTCGACAATACGTCGCTCACCGGCCAAGCGCTGACCGGTGCCCTGCTTGGTGCCGTCTGGAGTCCTTGCGTTGGGCCAACATTGGGCGGGGCAATTGCGCTAGCCTATCAAGGCGAAAGCCTGATCCACGCGGGCGTCATTATGTTTGCCTTCGCGTTGGGCGTTTCGACCTTGATCCTGCTATTCGCCTATGGCGCGCGGGGGGCGTTGCAAAATTCACTTCGCCGTATCGCCCAATATTCGCGGCCTGTCATGGGGGTGGCTTTGGTGCTGGTCGCGCTGGCCATCCTTTCGGGCGGCCTGAATATGGCCGAGGGATGGGCGTTGGATCACCTGCCCATCTGGCTGCAAGACCTGTCCGTCAAATTTTGATAAGGAACACCAAAATGAATCGCCGCTTCTTCATGGCACTGACAGCCGCTTTCGCCTTTGCCCAACCCGCTTTCGCCGATTTTATCGCCTATGAGCCGGGAGTGATTGAAACAGCGCTGGCCGAGGGCAAAACCGTGTTTGTCGATTATTCCGCAACATGGTGCGGCACCTGCAAGGCGCAAGAGCGGGTGATTGGAAAATTGCTGGCAGAAAACCCCGCCTATGAACAAGCGATGACTTTTGTGCGCGTCGATTGGGATACCTATTCCGAGCATGAAGTGACCACCAGCCGCAACATCCCGCGCCGGTCGGTGCTTTTGGTGCTGAAAGGTGACCAAGAACTGGGGCGGATTGTGGCGGGAACTGGTGAAGCTGAAATCAAAGCGCTGCTGGACCTTGGCCTTTAGGTTGCCTTGAGGGCGCTGCCGATTTAGGCAAGGCATATCCAATCGGAGACAAGCCTTGCCGCAGCCCTATATCGTCATGTGCATGAAATGGGGCACGCTGTATTCGGCGGATTATGTGAACGTTTTGTTCAGCGCCACGAAGAAGCATTTGCAAGCGCCGTTTCGGTTTGTTTGCCTGACCGATAATTCTGCGGGCATCGACGCGGGCGTGGAATGCTATCCTATTCCCGACCCCGGATTGGACCAAAGCTATTATGGTCGTGGCGGCTGGCCCAAACTGTTGCTGCACAAGGCCGACTTGTATGGCTTGCAGGGGCGCGGGCTTTTCATCGACCTTGATTCCGTCATTTGCGGTGACTTGGAGCCGATGCTGCAAGCCCAAGGCGGCATTGTGATGATCCGCGAATGGCGGCGGTTTGCCGATTACTTCCGGCGCTATAAGGTCAATGGCGCCACCGGTGTTTTCGCCTGGGACATCGGCTCGCAGGCGCAAATCTATGATCGTTTCATTGCCGATCCGGCCAAAGTCGCCGCCAATTATCGCAGCGAGCAACGCTTTGTCACCGATAATGCCAGCGACATTCGGTTCTGGCAGCACCTCGACGTTATCAGCTTCAAACGCCATTTGATGGCACCAGCGTTGCTGGATCGATTCATGGCAGTGAAAGAGCCGCCCAAAGGCACCTGTATCGTCGCCTTTCATGGGCATCCTCGACCGATCGATGTGGTGCCTGACAAGGGCCAAAGCTGGGGCAAAGGTCTGCGCCACGGTCGTGGTGCGGTTGGCTTTGTGCGGCGCTACTGGCTGGAAAATGGCGGGACGGAACCCTAAGCGACTTAGCGCCACATTTTCGCCACAATCACACGATTGTGCCACAATTCAGCCATTATTAACTTTTTCCTGCGTAGATTTGGGCTAGAGTTATTCGCACAGTTTGCTGGGGGGCAAAATATGCTTCGGACCGTTACGGTTTTCTACCTACTCAGCATGGTCCTTGCCTTTGCCATTGCCTTTTGGCTGGCTTTGCACAACGCGCATCCCACCCATATATTCTTGCAGGCGATGATGGCTTGGCCGGTTGCCGCGCTGGTCTTGTTGATTCGCAAGAAGGTGAACGAATTGCGATTGTAGGGGATTTCCAAACTATCGCAGGGTGTAGCCACCATCAATGACCATGATTTCGCCCGTCATATAGCTCGACGCCGGCGAGCACAGAAACAGGGCCGCAACAGCGATTTCTTCCACCGTGCCAGGGCGGTGCATCGGAGTCATATTGGTCCAGACCGATGCCCATTCCGGGTTGGCAAAGCCACCTGCCGTCATATCGGTTGAAATATAGCCCGGCGCGATGGCATTGACGCGGATGTTGTCGGCAGCGTAATCGCTGGCGATGCTTTTGGTCAGCATGTGAACCGCCGCTTTTGAGGCGTTATAGGCAGCTTGAGGCTGTGGAACATTTGAAATCAAACCCGAAATCGAGCCGATGTTCAGAATGACCCCCGACTTTTGTTTGCGCATCGGGGTTAGGGCCGCTTGGCAGGCTTCAAAAACCGAGTCCAGATTTATCGCCATCATTCGTCGATACCGCGCAGCAGCAAAGGTTTCGGTCTGACCATGATCGGCGATGCCGGCATTGTTGACCAGAATGTCGAGCCTGCCAGTTAATTCCGTCGCTTGCCGCACCAGTTTGGTTGCCGCCCCCGGAACTTCCAGATCGGCTTGGATATGGTCAACTTGGTAGCCCTTGTCCTTGAGCGACTTGACCGCTTCGGGCGATGCAGCACGCGATGATATTACCAATCGGGCACCAGCTTCGCCCAAAGCATGCGCAATGCCCAGCCCGATGCCGCGCGACGCGCCGGTGACCAAAGCAATTTTTCCGTCTAGGCGAAATCGATCGAAAATCATGAATGCAACTCCCAGTTTTGGCCAAGACTAACGCAGGAAGTACGGCGATGAAAGCGCCGTGGCGTGACGAGAAGATGATCCCCTTCACGCATCCAGATTCACCACGTTCAACGCATTGGTCTGGATGAATTCGCGCCTTGGTTCCACTACGTCGCCCATCAGTTTGGTGAAAATCTCGTCGGCCTCGTCGATCTGATCGACCTTCACCTGCAGCAAAGTCCGCGCGTTCGGGTCGAGCGTGGTTTCCCAAAGCTGCTCGGCATTCATTTCGCCCAAGCCTTTGTAGCGCTGCAAATTCAACCCGCGCTCACCCTCGGCCATGACGGCGGCCAGCAGTTCGGAGGGGGCGTGGATGGCAATTTCTTTGTCTTTGCGCACCAGCATCGCCGGTTCGCTGTAAACTTCCTGCATGCTGTCTGTCAGGCTGGCCAGTTTGCGCGCCTCGGCCGAGCGTAACGCATTGCCATCAATCGTGCGCACTTCGTCTACGCCACGCAACACGCGAAACATGCGCAAACCGTGGTCCTGGGTCGGGCGGCCTTGCCAGCCTTTCTCGTATTCGGTCGCAATCAAATCCAAGCGTGCCGCAATATGGTCAGCGGTGCCCTGCGCATCGGCATCCAGCACGCCGGGTTTCAGCGCCCCGGCGATGGTCATTTGTTCCAGAATATGGCGTGGATAATGGGTCGGAAACGCGCCCAATACCGCCTTCACCTGACGCGCTTCGGTGACCACACGTGCCAAATCCGCCCCGCCCATTTGCGCACCAGAACCAAGCCGCAATGTGGTTTCGTTCAAACCCTGTTCGATCAGATAATTGTCAAATGCGGCTTGGTCTTTCAGGTAAACTTCCGACTTGCCACGCGCTACTTTATACAGCGGCGGCTGGGCGATATAGAGATACCCACCGTCGATCAACTCGGGCATTTGCCGGAAAAAGAACGTCAACAGCAGGGTGCGGATATGCGCCCCATCGACATCGGCGTCGGTCATGATCACCACTTTGTGGTAGCGCAGCTTGGCGATGTTGAATTCATCCCGCCCAATGCCGGTGCCCAATGCGGTGATCAGCGTGCCGATCTGTTCGGAACCTAACATCCGGTCAAACCGGGCCCGTTCGACGTTCAAAATCTTGCCACGCAGCGGCAGAACCGCCTGATTGAACCGGCTGCGCCCCTGCTTGGCCGAACCGCCAGCGCTGTCGCCTTCCACCAAAAAAATCTCGGATTTCGCCGGGTCCTTTTCCTGACAATCGGCCAGTTTTCCCGGCAGACTGGCAATATCCATCGCCGATTTGCGCCGGGTCAGTTCACGGGCCT
Source organism: Oceanomicrobium sp. (assembly GCA_031415055.1). Taxonomy (GTDB): domain Bacteria; phylum Pseudomonadota; class Alphaproteobacteria; order Rhodobacterales; family Rhodobacteraceae; genus JANMOK01. The sequence continues at coordinate 16,329 of JANOQZ010000039.1, forward strand.
TGCGGGCGGCCTCGCGGGCAAACGCCGCTTCGACGATTTTGCCGACGACCAGCCGCGCATCGACCGGATTTTCCTCAAACCACTCCGACAGTTTTTCGTTGATCAGGCTTTCAACTGCAGGCCGAACTTCAGAAGAAACCAGCTTGTCTTTGGTCTGCGAGGAAAATTTCGGATCGGGCACTTTCACCGACAAAACGCAGGTCAATCCTTCGCGGGCATCATCGCCCGAAAGCACGACCTTTTCTTTCTTGGCGATGCCGGAAGAAGTGGCGTAATTGTTGATCGTGCGCGTCAGGGCCCCGCGAAACCCAGCCAAATGAGTGCCGCCATCGCGCTGGGGAATGTTGTTGGTAAAGGGCAGCACGTTTTCGTAATAACTGTCGTTCCACCACATGGCGCATTCGACATTGATGCCGTCCTTCTCTCCGACAATGAAAATCGGTTTCGAGATCAGCGGCGTTTTGGAACGGTCCAGATAGCGCACGAATTCGCGCACGCCACCGTCATACATCAGTTCAATTTCCTCGATTTCTGCATGGCGTTGATCGCGCAAGGTGATGCGCACGCCCGAATTGAGGAAAGCCAGTTCGCGCAGCCGGTGTTCCAAGGTTTTGAACACGTAATCGAGGTTGGAAAACGTTTTCAGCGACGCCAGAAACTTGACCTGAGTGCCCTTTTTATCGCCTTGCGGGCCGACAACCTCGAGGTGGGTGACGGTATCACCATGCTCAAAACGGGCGTAATGCTCGTGCCCTTCGCGCCAAACCCGCAACTCCAGCCATTCCGACAAAGCATTGACCACCGACACGCCAACGCCGTGAAGGCCACCGGAAACCTTGTAGGAATTCTGGTCAAATTTGCCGCCGGCATGCAGATGGGTCATGATCACTTCGGCGGCGGAAACCTTTTCTTCGGCATGGATGCCAACCGGAATGCCGCGACCGTTGTCGGTGACGGAAACCGAGTTATCGCGATGCAAAACCACGCTAACGGTGTCGCAATGACCGGCCAGCGCCTCGTCGATGCCGTTATCGACCACCTCATACACCATATGGTGCAGGCCCGAACCATCATCCGTGTCGCCAATATACATGCCCGGGCGTTTGCGAACAGCCTCTAACCCCCGCAAAACCTTAATGGAATCGGCACCATATTCTTCTGGCTGCGGCACGGTCTCGGCCATTCAAAGCATCCCCTATTTTGTGGTGCGCAGTCTACACCGTGCGAATCACTTTGTCACGCGCGGTTGGCCCCGAAAAAACATTACATTTCAATAGGTTAAGATTGGGTAGGATGTGTTTCGCTCAAAGCGCTAATATGACCAGTCCTACGACAATCAAAAGCGCTCCGGAAAACTGGTTTGTTCGCCGCAAAGCCACAGGCGATGCCAACAATTGCCTGACCTGACCAAGCGCAAGGGCCAGACATAGATTGCCCGCCAACGGGATCGCGGCGGACAACACACAGATCACCGCCATGTCCCAGCGGTTCACCCGCGTTACATCAAAAAAACCCGGCAGAATGCCCATGTAAAACAAAATCGCCTTGGGATTGCCGATGCTGATCAACACTCCCGCCATGAACCCCGCCCACATGCCGGGGCGGGTCAGACGGCTGTCGGTGGCTAGGCCGCGATCGGCGTGGCGGATCAGTATGATGCCCATGAACAGGAATATCGCTGCCCCCGCCCAGCGCAGTGGCGTTAAGAAGTCGGCATAAAGCGAGACGATCCACGCAACGCCATTGATTGCCAACAGCGGCCACAGAATGTCACCCAGCACCACACCCGCCGCTAAGGGCCAAGCGGCGGCAAACCCGCCCGCCAAGGCGCGTGCCGCAATGCCGGCCCAGACCGGGCCGGGGGTGATGAACAGGATGAACAGCGCGAAGGAATACAGCGCCAGTTGGGTGTAGGTGACGGTCAATCGGCATCCGCCAAAGTCACCGAGCCATCCTCGGCCAAAGGCCAGAACGGGTTCATTGCCACTTCCCAAACGTGGCCGTCGGGATCGGACCAATAACCGGAATAGCCGCCCCAGAATACTTTGATGGGGCGTTTCAGGGCTGTGCCGCCTGCAGCAATCGCAGCGGCAAAGGCTGCATCGACTTCGGCTTCGGTGGCAAAATTCTGCGCCAAAGTGACTGCGCCGGTGCCCAAAATCGCACCTTCACGTCCTTGATCCTTGGCCAGCGCGGCCCGGTCAAACAGGCCCAGCAAAGCGCTGTTCATTTGATAGAACGCCACATCGTCTTGCGCCATTGCTGGCACCCAACCAAGTCGCGCGTAAAACGCCTTGGCAACCTCGATATCTGCCACACCCAAGGTGATAAGCGTCACACGTTGCGGGTTCACAGATCGGTCGCTCCGTTGATTTCGCCTGCGGCTTCCGGGGCTTCCATTGCGGCTGTGTTCAAGGTTTGCCGGGTCAAATCCAACAAAGCCTCATACAAGTCTTCCTGCAATACACCCGGTATCAACACCGCTTTCGCCGCTGGTTTGCCTTTAGCGTCAAGCCAAGTATACGACAGCATGTCGTCCTCGATCAGTTCAACCCTAACCAGCCCACCAGTGACACAAACATCTTCGCCGTTGGTGATGTCTTCGATGGCTGACAGTGAATTCGCGGTTTGCTTGATATATTGCCACTCGCCCGAGCAATCCAAAGTTGGGTAATCCACCAGCGACACTTCCGGGCCAAGCTTGACCTGCATCGACCAATTCGCGCCACCCAATTGCACGCCGACGCCCTGCCAGAAGCCAGCTTCCGCCAGCAGGGGTTTTAGGTCTGCCGCCGTCGCCGGACTGGCCAACAGCAGCGCCGCCGCAATCAAACTACGCATCCAAATCCTCCCGAGAAACCACTGATCCATCGTCGCCCTCGCTTACCGCAAACCACTGAGCGCGCTGGGCAAGCGGTTCAAACAATTCCGGCCCCGTTCCAGTCATCCAAGCCTGAGCACCAAGGGACGCGACTTCATCATACAGCGCTGCCCGCCTTTCGCCGTCAAGGTGGGCCGCGACTTCATCCAATAACAGAATTGGCGGTGCCCCAAAATCTTTGGTCAAAGCGCGGGCATTGGCAAGGATAAGCGACACCAGCAGCGCTTTCTGCTCGCCCGTCGAGCAAAGCCGCGCCTCGACATTCTTCGCCACATAAAGCGCCTTCAAATCGGCGCGGTGCGGGCCAGCCAAGGTTCGACCAGCCGACATATCGCGCGAACGGCCCTTGCCGAATGCGTCGCGCAGGCCGTTTTCTGACCAATCATCGGGCATTTCTTCCGGGTTCAGGATGGAGAGATCTGCGGTTGGAAACGCCGTCTCTGCCCCAACTTGCGCCGCTGCCAGCCGCGCCAGCGCCATCGCCCGGTTAACGATGATTGCCGCCCCAGCCGCCGCCATTTGCGCCTCCAGCGCCTCATACCACGCGCGGTCGTTGGACTGATCTTTCAGCAACCGGTTTCTCTCTCGCATGGCCTTTTCATAGGTCAGGCTCACCTCGCCATGTTCGGGGGTGAAACTCATCACCATCCGATCCAGAAACAACCGTCGATCCCCCGCGCCTTCCAGCCACAGACGGTCCATCACCGGCACCAACCACAATATCCGCGCCACCCGGCCCAAAGCCAGTTGCGCCGCCGCCTTGCCGCCAATCTCGACCAGCCGCGTGGCGTTGTCTTGCGAGCTGGTGGCAATTTCGTGAAAACCTGTCGGGCTGTTCAGTTGCGCACTGACTTTCCAGCCAATCGCTTCCTGCCGCCGCGCCATATCTTCGGGACCAGCCCGCCGCAAACCACGGCCGGGCGAAAGCAGCGAGATTCCTTCGAGGATATTGGTCTTTCCCGCCCCATTCGGCCCATGCAAAACCACCGGCCGCCCATCGGTTTCGATAATGGTCGACCGATGCGAGCGGAAATGGGAAAGGCGTAGCTGACTTAGGCGTAGCTGCCCCATCACACCCGCATCGGCATCACGACATAGACGGCGCTGTCGTCGTTGCCTTCGCGCATCAACACCGGGTCACCAGAGGAATTGAACAGGAACACCGCATTCTCGCGGTCCACCTGACCGGCGATTTCCAGCAGGTATTTGGCGTTAAAACCGATTTCCAGCTTTTCCGCCGAATAGGCCACCGCCAGTTCCTCATCCGCCGCGCCCGAATCTGGGGCGTTCACCGACAAGGTCAGACGGTCATCTTCCAAAGTCATCTTCACCGCACGGGAGCGTTCCGAGGAAACCGTCGATACCCGATCCACCGCTTGGGCAAATTCGGCGGCATCCACCGTCAACATCCGCGTGTTCCCTTGCGGAATGACGCGCGTGTAATCGGGGAACGAGCCGTCAATGACCTTGGAGGTCAGGGTAATATCCGGGGTGGCAAACCTGATCTTGGTTTCAGAAACCGACACGGCGATGGTCATATCGTCATCGTCCAGCAGCTTGCGCAGTTCACCCACGGTTTTACGCGGCACAATCACGCCGGGCAGGTTTTCGGCATCCTTCGGCAGATCGGCATCGATCCGGGCCAAACGATGGCCATCGGTGGCAACACAGCGCAACTTGCGACTGCTGCCCATATCGGCAGCATGGAAATAGACGCCGTTCAGATAATAGCGGGTTTCCTCAGTCGAAATGGCAAACTTCGCCTTGTCAAACAGCCGCCGCAAAATCGGCGCGGCCACGGCGAAATTGCAGGTATATTCCGCCGAGGCCATGACCGGAAAATCTTCGCGCGGCAGCGTCTGCAAGCTGAAATGTGAGCGTCCGGCCCTGACCTCCAAACGCCCGGACGAGCCGTCGTCGGACAAGTCAACCATCGCACCTTCGGGCAGTTTGCGCACAATTTCGTGCAATGTATGCGCCGAAACCGTGGTTGCCCCGGCTTTGGAAACAATCGCTGGCGCCTTGTCCATCACCTCAATGTCAAGGTCGGTGGCGCGAAAGCTCAAGCTATCCCCCTCGGCTTCGATCAGCACATTGCCCAGGATCGGAATGGTGTTGCGCCGCTCGACAACCGATTGCGCCCGGCTCATCGCCTTCAACAGCGCACCGCGCTCGATACTGCTTTTCATGCCAATTTCGTCCCATTCCGCTGCGGCTGCCGCGCATTTCCCAAGTTGCCCACTTTTCCGCGTGAATGAGGGGCGGGTCAAGGGGGTGGGGATTAAGTTGCTAGTAATCCTTCCAGATCAAAGTGTTTTCGCGTAAAGGCGAATCTATGGAAATATCTGCACCGCAATCAAAGAAAACCATTGAGCTTCTGCAACATTTGGCCATCCGACCCGGCCATGATGAGGTGAAGGCCGATTTCCGCGAGTTGCTTGTCGAAGAATTCGGCGTTGACCGCGCAAATCTCGAATTTGAACGCCGTGTTCCCGAAGTGAAGGGCCGTCTCGACGCCTTGATTGGCCGCACGGTTTTTGAAGCGAAATCTAACCTCGACCGCGAGTGGGCCGATGTCGAGCGCAGAATGCCGGATTATTTGAAAGACCGCGAGAAAGCCGAAGGGGAAAAGTTCGTCGGAATTGCGTCTGACGGTTTGAAATGGGTTGTGTTCGAACGGTCCAACGACGAACTTGTCAAAGTCAAAGAGACGATCCTAGACCCAAACAAACCCGAACAGTTCCTTGCATGGCTCGATGGGGCAGTTGCTCTCAAGTCTTCGCTGCCACCCGAGCCGATGACAATTCGCCAAGAATTGGGTCAAGATTCCGTCGCCTATCATCGCGCCTCGCAAGGCCTGCGCGAACTTTGGGCCAAACTAAAAGACGACAAGGCGGTCTATCTCAAACGCCAGCTCTGGTCGTCGCTATTGAAACTCGTCTATGGCAAGGAAATAGAAAACGACGACCTGTGGTTTCAGCACACCTATCTGGTCGTTGTCGCCAAATCCATTGCGCTGGCGGTAATGGACATCAGCGACGATGATCCAAAGCGGGTGCTGTCAGGCGCCAGTTTTCAGTCTGCCGGTATCTTGGGCGCGGTCGAAAGTGATTTTTTCGACTGGGTCGTGGCCGACATCGAAGGCGAGAATCTGGTCCGCCGCATCATCAACCATGTCCGCCGTTTTCGCCTGCGCGAAGTGCAAAGCGACGTGTTGAAGATCCTCTACGAATCGCTGATCGACCGCAACGAACGCCACGGATTGGGCGAATATTACACGCCCGATTGGCTGGCGGCAAAAGTGGTGCGCCAAGCTGTTGTCAACGCCGTGGAACAGAAAGTTCTCGATCCAGCATGTGGGTCCGGCACGTTCTTATTCCACGCGGTCCGAAACTTCATCAGTGACGCCCGCGAAGGAGCGATGAAACCAGAAATGATTGCCTACGAGGCGACTGCTCTTGTTGCCGGAATGGATATACACCCGGTCGCCGTCATTATCGCCCGCGTCACTTATTTGTTAGCGCTGGCCCCGGTCCTAGGTGACCGCTCCGGCAGCATCTCTGTCCCGGTCTACCTTGGCGACGCTATGCAATTGTCGATAAGCGAATTGATGGGCGGCAAAGAACTTATCATTAAAGTGCCGCCCTCGCCCGCTGGTCAAAGCCAAAGCGGCGAACTCAACGGCAATGGCCGCGAACAGCTCGATTTCCCCGATACATTCTGCCGCGATCCCGGCCTGTTTGACAAAGCCATCGAACGCATGCGTACCGGCTCGCTGGAGCAACTTTCGCGCGACCAAATCGAAGCGGCACTGAAACGCATTGTCGAGCAACACTACAAACGCGACATCAATAGCGAAGAAGTAGGGGCCATCAAGGATATGGGTAAAACCTATCTGGTTTTTGACAAGTTGCGCCGCGACGGGCGCGATTCGGTCTGGGCCTATGTGGCCCGCAACCTGTCTCGACCTCTGGCTTATTCGGCTGCGGGTGGCTGGGCCAATGTGCTGGTCGGCAATCCACCGTGGGTGGCACTGCGCCACATGAGCAGTGATTTGCAGAAACGCTTCAAGGAACTGGCCAAGGGTGAACGGGTCTATGTCGGTGGCAAACTTGCGACCCAAAACGATCTTTGCGCCTTGTTCACCGTGCGGGCGGCGGGGCTCTACATCCGGGCCGGCGGTCGCATTGCCTTTGTTTTGCCGCTGGCGACCCTGACGCGTGGCCAGTTTGAGGCGTTCCGCAAAGGCTCGTTCCATTCCACCAGACTGGCGTTTGAGGAAACTTGGACGATGGATGACAGCGTGCAACCGCTGTTCCCGGTGCCGTCCTGTGTGGTGTTTGCCCGAAAGCGGGCAGTGTCAAAACCGATGCCGGAAACGGTTCGCGCTTACTCCGGCTCGCTGCCGATGCGCGATGCCCCCGAAAGCATCGCCGATGCACATTTGACGGTGACCGAGCATGCGCCAAAACCGCAAGAAGCGGTGCTGACGGGTGGCTCGCCTTATCGCTCGGCTTTCCGGCAAGGCGCAACTTTGGTGCCGCGCATGTTATGCATTGTTGAGCGCGGGCGTACTGGCGGCAAGCTGGGGGGCGATCAATCGACCCCATTTGTTGTCAGCCGCCGCACCAATCAGGAAAAAGAACCGTGGAAATCGCTGCCCGGTATCGAGGGCCGGGTCGAGGCCGAATTCATTCGTCCGGTTTTGCTGGGCGAAAGCATTCTGCCTTACCGGGTGTTCCGCCCGTTTGAAGGTGTGATCCCGGTCAACGACAAGGGCGAGGTGCTGGATGCCCAAGCCGCCGCCTCGCGCGGCTATTCCGGCCTGCCAACATGGATGCGAGCGGCGGAAAAGGTGTGGGATGACAATTCCGAAAGCGGCAAGATGAAGCTGATCGGAAGGTGGAACTATCACAACGAACTGGGATCGCAGTTTCCCACCCATTCGACCCGAATTGTGTATGCCAAAGCTGGTACAATTGCTGCGGCCTGCATCGTGAGAGACAAGAATATTGTCTTCGATCATAAACTTTATTGGTCTGCTGTGACGACCGAAAGCGAAGGGTATTTCCTGACTGTAATCTTCAACAGCGAAATTACCCGCTCACGCATCGAAGGACTGCAATCCAAAGGTCAATGGGGTGCGCGCGATTTTGACAAGGTGATGTTCACCCTGCCAATCCCGGTGTTTGATGCCAAAGTGAAACTGCACCGTGACCTTGCCGCTTTGGGTCAAGAGGCCGAGGCGACCGCCGCGCTTGTTCCGCTTCCCGAAGACATCAAATTTCAACGCGCCCGCAGGCTTGTGCGCGATGCCTTGGCCGAGGCGGGGGTTTCCCAGCGGATCGACGCCCTTGTCGCGAAACTTCTGGACGGGAACCAAGAATAATCCCTTCGCACCTGCGAGATAGACCAGTTTTGCCGAAAATCGCGCCAAGAAACAAACGCCAAACCCCCAGAAACCGCCCTCGCAACCCCCGTTTGGGGCACTTTACCCCACATGGATTTTGGCAGGCCGCGCATGTTGCAGCGCACAAGGCGGTACAGCGATTCCGCAGCCGAAAGTATGAAGATTCGGTTAATTTGAAAAATTTAACCGTTTATAATCAATGTCTTACACGACCTGGCACGCGTGCGCGAAACCCGGCCTCACCCCTCCAGCATCCGTCTCAGCAACTCCACATCTTCGTTGATCTGGCCGTCGGAAAGCCGCAGCTCTTCGACTTTTCGCACAGCGTGGATGACGGTGGTATGGTCGCGCCCGCCAAAGCGGCGGCCAATTTCGGGCAGGGATTTGGAGGTCAGGGTTTTGGACAGGAACATCGCCACTTGACGCGGCCTTGCTACTGCACGGGCGCGACGGGGTGACAGCATATCGGTCAGGCGCAGGTTATAGTGGTCGGCGACCTTGCGGATGATTTCGTCAATCGTCACCTTGCGTTCGGACGCCCGCAGAATGTCGGCCAGACATTCCTGCGTCATGTCCAGATTGATCTCGCGTCCCACCAGCGAGGCAAAGGCGAACAGCCGCGTCAAAGCCCCTTCCAGCACCCGCACGTTGGAAGAAATCCGATGCGCCAGAAACTCGCAGACGCCGTGGTCGATATGCACATCGGGGTTCAGCTTCAATTGCGCCTCTACCTTGGATTGCAGAATGCCCAGCCGCAATTCGTAATCGGTCGGGTGCAAATCGACCACCAACCCCCATTGCAGTCGCGATTTGATCCGTTCTTCAATGCCGTCAATCTCGCCCGGCGCACGATCCGCCGAAATGACGATCTGCTTGTTCTGGTCGATCAGCGCGTTGAAGGTGTGGAAAAACTCGTCCTGCGTCGAATCCTTGCCAGCGATGAATTGCACATCGTCAATCATCAACACGTCAACCGAACGGAATTGTTCCTTGAAGGAATGCATGTCCTTGAACCGCAAAGCCTGCACAAAGCGATACATGAACTGCTCGGCGGACAGATAAAGCACGCGGGCGTCGGGCCGGGCGGCCTTCATCTCCCAAGCGATGGCATGCATCAAATGGGTTTTGCCAAGGCCAACACCGCCATAGAGGAACAAGGGGTTGAACGTGACCGGCCCACCTTCGGCCACCCGACGTGCGGCGGCATGCGCCAGTTCATTGGGCTTGCCGACGACGAAACTTTCAAACTTGAAACGAGCGTCCAACGGTGACCCCGGCAAATCGCCTTGGGTGGTGGAATAGACTTTGGTTTCCACCTTTGGCGTGGCCAATGTTGGCCGCTTGCGGCTGTCAATCGTTTGGAAATCGAGGCGGTGAATCGTCAGTTGGCACCCCAGGAACAGGCGGCGAATCGCATCGCCATAATTGCGGCCAACCCAATCGCCGATGAATCGCGTCGGCGCGGCAAACCGGGCAACGCCGCCATCGGTATCGATGAAGTCAAGCGGGTCGATCCAGCTTTGAAATGCGTCATTGCCAAGCGAAGAGCGTAACTCCGCCCGGATCCGGCCCCAGATTTCCTGTGTCATTCCGTCCCTGATTCTTTTTCTTACGTTGCCTTTCTGCGCGAAGGATTGCCTGTTACTGCCTTGGTTCTTTTATGTTTGTCGCCACGGTAATCCGCGTGCTTTCCATCCGGTTTTTCTGCCGCGATGGCCGTCTTGGTCGATGCCGCCCTCAAACCCTTCGGCGACGTTAATACATTCCACACTTTTGCCGCGCGTATTCAAAACTTCTGCCACCGCACGCGCTGCTTCCATCGAACGGGCACCGGATCGGCAAATGAAGTAAATTTTTTCCGGCATCTCTTGGCCAAGATCGGCCAGCAAAGTGGTGGCGAAATCTGGGTTGATACCCATGCCGGGAAACTGCCGCCATTCCGACAGCATCATTCCCGCTTCAGCAGTTTGCAAATCGGGGACGCCGACAAAGCTCCATTCCGGTCGGGTGCGCACATCGACCAGCAGGCTCGATTTGTGGGCGGTAAGGTCGGTCCATGCAGCCTCGGGGCCACATTCCGAAACATTGCTACCACCGCTGCCAGACATATTTTCCCCTGTGGTCAGGCTGCTGATTCCAGCCCTGTGATTCACCGCTTGGCGCTACCCTGCCCGAACTTGGGCCGGTCTATCAAGCACAAGTCGAACTTGACATGAAGTATTCATCACGCGCATTGACGAATCAGTCATTCTTGCAACGGTCTAATGATTACAGATACTTAGCGGCAAGTTTCCAGCAAGATTGCACGGAATCACTATATTCGATCTTGGCAGTTTGCGACGGTTTTTTGACTGCACAAACAAAAAACGCAGGTCAATTAACCTGCGTTTTCAAATGCTTTGGAAGGCGTCTTATCAGGCGGTGGCAAGTGCCTTGATGCGCGAGGCTAGCCGCGAGATTTTTCGGCTGGCGGTGTTTTTATGTGTCACGCCTTTGGTGACGCCGCGCATGATTTCGGGCTGTGCCGCCTGCAGCGCCGCAGCGGCTACCTTCTGGTCGCCGCCGGTGATCGCTTCTTCAACCTTGCGGATGAAGGTGCGAATGCGCGAACGCCGCGCTTTGTTCACTTCGGTGCGTGCCTCGGTTTGGCGGGCACGTTTCTTGGAAGACGGCGAATTGGCCATAGGTAAAATCCGGTTCTGTCGAGCGTCGAAAGATGAAGCGCGTCTTTACACGAGGGGTTTGGGGTTAGTCAACATGGGGTGAGGGGATAAAGTGACGCGGGAATTGGGGGTGATTCCTACTTACAATAATGGAATCAAGGGACCGGACAGATTGGCGGAGCAAACAGCACAAAAAGTTTAGTAGCAGAATTCCGGTTGCTCAACGAGAAATACGAAGCCCAGCTAACTGGAGCATCATAGCGAATAATGTAATGTGTCGTTTTTAGGGGAACAGTTCAATGACACGGAAAGAACCCATTTCTCGGACGATCAGCATTAATTTTGACGAGCTGCGTGCGATTGTGGGCGTGGCAATTCGCCGTGCAAGCGCGTTTGCTCGGATTGCACTAGACGAATTGGATACCCGCGACGTGACAAATTTCAATTTGTCAGCGGGCTTTACCTATGGATTTTGGCCTGAAGTGATTTCAAACGAAGACCGCATTGCGGCGCATCAGGAATTTCGTTCTTGGATACTCGGTTCGTGCATGCGGGAACTCGATTTGTTCTATGGGCTTTTTCTGGATAGAGTCTGGTACGCAATCGAAGTTGCTGAAAAACACGGCACTAAAGTACGATCCGACTACGTATTCGACACGAAATTTTCGCGAAATCCGAATGTCGCAGCCAAACAAAAGTTAGTGTCAGGCAAACTGAAAATGGACGACTATTTCGAGCAACTAAATTCCCTGAGTTTGGCTAGGAACGCGCTTGGACACAACGCCGGTTTCGTTAGATCGCCGCATGACTGCAACAGTGAAAATAGAAACGCTCTCGAAATAAAGTGGCTGGCCTTCGATATGATAGCGGGTCGCAACGGAGAAGAAATGGTCGTAGAAAATATGCCGTTTGACACCAATTTGTTACCGGGTGACGGGGAAACTGAGATTTCGATCCGATTTACAGCTAGAGTTTTGAATGTTTTGGCAGGGTCTAGAATTGAACTATCGCATGCGCAATTGGCCGAACTGTGCCATTTTTACGTAGTTGTTCGCGACAGGACTATTGATGGACTTGTTGCATTTTTCGCGGCAAAGGGAGTTAGCGTTTCGCAACACCCATTGGTCTAAACGGATTTGAACAGCACAGACCCGCAGGGCTGGATTCATCCTACCAACCAATCTCCCATCAAGCGACAGCGCTCCTTGGTGGCGTGAGAACGACAGCCGCTACACGCGCCAAAACAACTAACCTGCCAGTCAGTTATTCCCCTCCATTTTCTGAGATCGCCTTTGGGATCGCTCGCCAAAACCCCCGTAACTAACTCGTCCGTCAGGTACGCCATTTTTGGCTTCAAATCGTCAAAAATCGCAAAAATACACCCGCGAAAACCCTCGCAACTACCCCAAAAACCCCCTCAAAAGTGCCACCAAACGCCCTTTTTCTGCTCCCGATTTCACACTATTTGACACGTCGGGCACCAAAAAGTCGACCGCCCAGACTGCACGATCCGCTCAATAACTCCCAAACAGCCGACCGTCCGGCACGCTTGACCCTCGCGGCCATAAACCGAAAAAGAATGCTGGAAATAGCCCAGTTCGCCGTTGGTTTGCCGATGGTCGCGCAGCGATGATCCACCGGCTTCGATGGCATCGGAAAGAACCTCGCGGATGACGCGTACGAGCAGGTCCACCGATCCAACTTCACCGGCCAGTCTTAACGGGTTGATTCCGGCGCGCCAAAGCGCTTCGCAGACATAGATATTGCCCAGACCGGCGACGATGGTTTGGTCCAGCAAGGCCGATTTGATGGGTGATTTTTTGCCGGCAAATGCCGTGGTCAACACCAAAGCGTTGAAATCATTTCCCAAAGGTTCCGGCCCAAGGTCAGCCAGCAGCGGGTGCTGGTGAACGCGGTCGGACTCGATCAAATCCATCATGCCAAACCGCCGCGCATCATTGAACGTGACGCGGGCACCGCCTTCAATCTCCAGCACCACATGGTCGTGTTTGCCCGGTTCGGCATCCGAAACCAGCATCCGCCCCGACATACCCAGATGTATGATCAGTGTTTCGCCGGTATCCAAAGCGACCAGCAAATATTTCGCCCGACGGTTCAAACCTGTGACCATTGCCCCGGTCAGCCTTTCTGCCATCCGATCCGGAAAAGGCCAGCGCAGGCCGTCGCGGCGCACCAGAGCCTGCGCGATGCGCCGCCCTTCCAGCACAGGTTGCAAGCCGCGCCGCACCGTTTCGACCTCTGGTAGTTCTGGCATCCCAGCCCCTCACATCGTGCCGCATGGGCAGCACGGGCAAATCCGCCTATAACCTATGCCACCAATAAGCAGGATGACCAATGAGTTCCGCCCCACGCACCACCCATTTCGGCCGCCAGACCGTGGCGGAAGATGCCAAGGCGGGCATGGTGCAAGGGGTTTTCACCTCGGTCGCCTCAAAATACGACGTGATGAACGACGCGATGAGTTTGGGCATTCATCGGTTGTGGAAAGACGCCATGCTCGATTGGCTGGCCCCTAGGGCGGGTAGCCATTTGCTGGATGTGGCGGGTGGAACCGGGGATATTGCGTTTCGGTATTTGCAGCGGATCAAAAGCCAAGGTCGGGCAACGGTTCTGGATATGACCCAAGGCATGCTGGATGAGGGACAGAAACGCGCCGACGCTTTGCGTTTGGCCGACAAGCTGGATTGGGTTTGCGGCGATGCCATGGCGCTGCCCTTTGCCGCCAATACGTTTGATTATTACACCATCAGTTTTGGCATCCGAAACGTCACCCACATTGGCGATGCCATTGCCGAGGCTTATCGCGTGCTGAAACCCGGTGGGCGGATTCTGGTGCTGGAATTCAGCCAGATTCCGATTGCTGGCGTGCAAAAGCTGTATGATCTCTATTCCTTCAACGTCATTCCGCCGATGGGCAAAGCTATTACGGGCGACCGGGATTCTTACCAATATCTGGTCGAATCCATTCGCCAGTTTCCCCGGCAAGATGCGTTTGCCCAGATGATCCGCGATGGCGGGTTTGAGCGGGTAAGTTATCGCAACCTTTCGTTGGGCATTGCTGCGCTGCATTCCGGTTGGAAAATCTGAATTGCGCGGACCGCATAATATCTGGCGGCTGATCCGCACTGGCGCGACGTTTGAGCGGACGGGTGCCATGCGCGTGGCGCTGGAAACAATGGACGCGCCACGTTCGCTGCGCATCGCCGCGCGAATACTGGGTTGGCCGTTCAAATGGTTGGGTCTGCGCGGTGATGTTTCACAGCCACCGGTGGTGCGAGCACTGACGGCATTGGGGCCGGCCTATATTAAATTCGGTCAGTTGCTCTCAACCCGCCCCGACGTAGTTGGTCCGGAAATGGCCAGCGAACTGCGCGTGCTGCAAGACCGATTGCCGGAATTTCCAACTTCGGTTGCCAAGGCGGAAATTGAGAAAGAATTGGGGTCGTCGATTGAAGAATTGTTCACCGATTTTTCCGATCCAGTCGCTGCTGCTTCCCTGGCGCAAGTCCACAAAGCGACTTTGCGTTCCACCGGCGAAATCGTTGCGGTCAAAGTGCTGCGTCCGGGCATCGAAAAGGCCTTCCTCAAGGATGTTGACGCGTTCTATTTCGCGGCTTCGCTGATCGAGAAACTGGCCCCTTCCTCGCGCCGTCTGCGCCCGCGCGCGGTGATCGAGCATTTCGCAGGAATAGTTCAGGGTGAGTTGGACCTGCGGATGGAAGCCTCTGCCGCCGATGAATTTCGGGCCAATACCCTTAAAGATGCCGGTTTTCGGGTGCCGAAATTGCATTGGTCGCTGTCCAGTCGTCGGGTGATGACGATGGAATGGGAAGACGGAGTTCCGTTTGGCGATTTGGCGGCGCTGCAAGAAACCGAGCGCGACCTGATCGAACTGTCCGAACGCATCATGCACATGTTTCTATTGCACGCCTTGCGGGACGGATTTTTCCACGCCGATATGCACCAAGGCAACCTGAAACTGGGACCGGACGGGGCGTTGATCGCGCTCGATTTCGGCATCATGGGCCGGATCGACGCCTATACGCGGCGGGTCTATGCCGAGATTCTGATGGGGTTCCTCAAAAAAGATTACCGTCGCGTTGCCGAAGTGCATTTCGAGGCGGGTTATGTGCCGCGCGGTCAGGATATGGAGGCGTTTGCGCAGGCTTTGCGCTCGGTTGGTGAACCGATTTTTGGGCAGGAGGCGCAAAAAATCTCCATGGCGCGATTGTTGGCGCATCTGTTCGATGTGACTGAGCGATTTGGTATGGAAACCCGCACCGAACTGATCCTGCTGCAACGCACGATGGTGGTTGTCGAAGGGGTGGGTCGCGGTTTGAACCCGGCGCTCAACATCTGGGACGCCGCCAAGCCGGTGGTCGAAACCTACATCCGCGATAATCTGGGGCCTTTGTCGGCGCTGAAAGCTTTGGGCGAGACGGCACTGGTGCTGGCAAGGTTCGGGCCAAGGCTGCCTGAATTGGTCGAAAGAGCGCTAGTTAAGATGAATGCGGATGAAGAAGTGACGAAGCATCAACAGGGTTGGCCAGTTTGGGTTTGGCTGCTGATCGGCGCATTTGGTGGTGCTGTAGTCGTCTATGCGTGGCTATGGCTGCTGTAGTTGGCCAACGCCACTAGTTCCGCCCTAAGACCCTGGTCATATTCCCTCATCCCCTGCGCCACCTGCCATTGGCAATAGGCGGCCATGCGCCAGTGAAACAGCGGGGCGAGGGTGCGGTAGCGTGCTATCACATTTGGATCGGGGTAAGCCGCCAAAAACAATTCCATTTGCTCGCGCGACAAAAGCCCCGGACCAAACATCACCTGCATCGCGGGGTATAGAAACCCGGCCAAATCCTCTGCCGGGTCCCCAATTCTGGCGCACTGCCAGTCGATCAACGTCAGCCTGTCGCCTGCGACCACGATATTATTGGCGGTGATGTCGCCGTGGATGAAGGCGGGGGCGACTGGCGGCAAAGTTGGAATTGTCGGGCAAGCAAAATCCAACGGACCGCTTGACTCCAGCAAACGCCGCCCAGTTGCCGCAATACTTTCTGGATTGAAAGTCGCCATCGGCAAATCTGGCAAAGGCCGCGCATGCAATTGCCCCAGCAAAATTGCAACTTTTTCCGGATCCGACGTCCAAGAGGCACCGTGCACATGATGATACACCAACAACGGCCCGGCAGAGCACTGCAGGGACGCAATCGGTTCCGGCGCAATACCGCTGCCTTTCAGCGTCGTCAGGGCCAAAAACTCATCCGCCGACGAATTGCCAAACAGCGCGTTCGCTTGATCGGGGCGATATAGTTTCACCACCAATTCACCACAACGAAACACCAAATTTGTGCGCCCGCCGTGCAGCGCCACCAATGGCTGATCGCAAGGCAGACCAGCTTGCCGCAAGGTTTGACTGACAGAAACCTCGGTTGAGACTTTATTCAACAACCAATTTCACCCAATCACCCGCCCGAAGTTCGGCAGTGTTGTCATAGCCGTTTAAAACGCGAAAATAATCAGAACTAAACGCGCCGAAGGGGAATGACGACGCAAGAAACTCCACTGTATCGCCGACTTGAACTTGGTAGGTGTCAATCCGGTAGGGATCTAGTTCAGTGGCTTCGGCGGCGCTAAGCGGACGAAAACTGAAAACAGCATCCGCCAAAGCCTCTCGCGTTGCATGATCGTCGATGGCGGAAACGCCCGTAAGTCGAATGATCTGGCCGTTGTAACGGATCGCGGTGAGTTGAATCATGATTTGGCCGTGCTTGGTCTTCGCCGGTAGCGAAACCGTCGCTGCTTGCAGCCCGTTGATGTCCAACGCATTCACCGCGCCCGCCGTGCCCATCCGCACCGTTTTCGCCAATCCCGGCAACCACGTCCGGGTGATAAACCGGGCTAGGTTTTGCCCATCATCACGTCCACCATCCAATTTGAACGTTGCCCGATCTGGCCCTTCGGCCAGCACTGCTTGGGCAGAGTTGGTGATGACAAACTCATCGGGCACGGAAAAGGTAAACCGCATTTCCGGGTGGCTGAATTTGCGACCGCGCACAAAACCCTGCGCGGCGCTGTCGCCGTAAACCACCCCATCAATTGCCGCGTGATAGGTTTTTTCATCACGCGGCGCGTTTGAATTGACCTCG
The DNA here is from genome assembly GCA_031415055.1 of Oceanomicrobium sp. GTDB lineage: Bacteria > Pseudomonadota > Alphaproteobacteria > Rhodobacterales > Rhodobacteraceae > JANMOK01. Next base: position 33,450 of record JANOQZ010000039.1, read on the forward strand.
ACCCCTTGGCCGTCGGCCTCACGGATGGCGGCGCGTACGCGGTCGGCGGTGGCGGGGTGGGAGGCGAAGAAACTGACCTGATTGGGGTTGTATTCACGGCCGCGCAGTTTTGCCTGCAACTGGGTCGAGGCCAAAAGATGGTCAAGGAAATCGGCCTGTGCGTTGGGGTCATAACCCGCTGCGGCGATCAGCCTGATCCCCAGCTTGTCGGCTTCGTATTCCTGCGCTTGGCTATTCTGCGCGACATAGCCCATCGCCAGTTTCGCGCCCATCTGAATGCCGTCTTTCAACCCTTCGCGCCCGTTGGCCAGCCCGCCAATCACCGCGCCCAGCAAAACGCCGATACCAGCCTTATTGCCGGTTGAATCGCGTTCGGCCCCGTGATGCGCCGTCACATGACCAATCTCGTGGCCGATAACTGCGGCCAACTCCGCCTCGTCATTGGCCAAGGCCAATATCCCCCGCGTGAGGTAAATATACCCACCCGGTGTGGCAAAAGCGTTGATATCCGGCGTATCCAGCACAGTGAATGTCCACTGTGCATTAGGCTGGCTGGAGAATCCGGCCAGCTGTCGGCCAAGTTGTTCGACATAACCGACCAAAGTCGGGTCGTCATAAACACCACCTGCCTGTGCCAAGATCTGCCGATAAATTGCATCGCCCTGCGCGTCTTCTGCTGCGGTTCTATCTTGGGCAAAGGCCAAGCTTGGCAGCAATAAAGCCGATGCCACCACAGCCGAAAACCATTTGACCAATTCTCGCATACTTTCCCCGCGCAGCTCACTGCGAAAATGGACTTTGACCAAGCCCCGCGCAAGCCCCGCCGACCGCTTTGTTGACCATGCGCCAAGCCAAAGCTAAGAGATCGGCATAATGACTCCGTAGCTCAGGGGATAGAGCGGCCGCCTCCTAAGCGGCAGGTCGATGGTTCGAATCCATCCGGGGTCGCCAGTTTTACAGTGATTGTTTGACAGAAGGGCGCTGTTTGGGCCGCGCTTTTCCATTGTTAACCATTCTGGGGAAACGAGAAAATAACCGTCGAAAATCACCTCAAAAACCACCTTTTACCCCCATTTTGGGCCAAAAAACCCCGATGTTTTGGGCGTTAACTTTTACCAAAATCTTGGATCGGCTGCGGCAACGCGTCGGAACCAAGCCTTGCTTTCACGTTGCACGCGAGGCACCCACAAAAGAAAAAGCCCCGCCGTACAATGGCGGGGCTCTAGTCTGGTGCGGGGCGCACCAAGGCAGGAGACTTCATCTTTGGGGGGTCTCAGTCATCCTGCAACTCTGCGCGGACTTGTTGGCGTAGCACATCAATGGGCACGCTTTGTCCGTCTTTCTTAAAACACCAATATGTCCAACCATTACAAGAAGGTGCGCCTTCCAACAGCGCACCAACCTGATGGATCGAACCGCGAGCGTCCGAGGCTATCAATGTTCCATCGGCTCGAACCTTGGCCGTGTGGCGGCCGTTCATGCTGCACAGGATTTCACCCGGCATCAGCATGCCGCGTTCCACCAATTGACCAAATGGAATACGAGTTTCCGCGCGTTTGCTGCCGGTCACTTCCAGCGCATCGCGGTCATAACGCCTTGTATTCGCAAGCCGTTTCGCCGCCACTTCCCGGTAGGCTGCCTCGCGCTCAATCCCAATGAAATGCCGCCCAAGTTTCTTGGCGACTGCACCAGTGGTGCCGGTGCCAAAGAACGGGTCCAGCACCACATCGCCGGGTTTGGTGGTGGCAACCAGAACCCGATGCAACAAAGCCTCCGGCTTTTGCGTCGGATGCGCCTTGTCGCCTTTGTCATCCTTCAACCGTTCGTGCCCTGTGCACAACGGAATCACCCAGTCAGATCGCATCTGCACGCCGTCGTTCAGTTCCTTCAAAGCGTCGTAGTTGAACGTGTATTTCGAGGTGTCCGATTTCGCCGCCCAGATCATCGTCTCATGCGCATTGGTCAGGCGTTTGCCGCGAAAATTCGGCATTGGGTTCGACTTGCGCCAAACCACGTCATTGAGGATCCAAAACCCTTGATCCTGCAAGGCCGATCCAACCCGGAAAATGTTGTGATACGACCCAATCACCCAGATCGCCCCATCGGGTTTCAGAACTCGCCGTGCTGCGGCCAGCCATTGCCTGGTGAAGGCATCATATTCCGCAAAACCCGCAAAACGGTCCCAGTGATCGTCCACCGCATCGACCAGCGAATTGTCCGGCCTGTGCAGGTCACCACGCAGTTGTAAATTGTAAGGCGGGTCAGCGAAAATCAGGTCAACCGAACATTCCGGCAACAGATTCATGGCCGGGATGCAATCCCCTGCAATGATCTGGTCAAGCGGCAATGCGCCCGAAATTTCGGTTGTTAAACTCATGTCATCCTGCCTGCGGACCTGTGCCGGTCTCGTTGCCTCAAACATGATTCATGTCGGACTCGCCGTCAATAATTATTTTGAATCAATAACTTAGTTATTTTGCTTCCCACAAGATGTTGTGGATGGGTTTGAACGAACGCCGATGATGTGGTGTGACGCCCAATCGTTTGAGACCCGCCAAATGTGCTGGCACCCCATAGCCCATGTTGCTTTCCCACCCATATCCGGGGTGGACCTGTGACAGTTCTGCCATGATCCGGTCACGCGTAACCTTGGCGATGATCGAAGCAGCCGCAATCGAAGCACAACGCCCATCGCCTTTGACAATAGCTTCGGCACGGCACGGCAGATTCGGCGGCAGGCGGTTGCCGTCAATCAAAGCAAATGCAGGTTTGATCGGCAACGCGGCCAAGGCCCGACGCATGGCAAGAAATGTCGCCTGCAAAATATTGAGGTTGTCAATTTCATCGACACTGGCGATACCGATGCCAAAAGACGCGGTTGCCGCAATTTGCGCAAACAATTGCTCGCGTTTGGCGGAATTCAGTTTTTTTGAATCGTCCACTCCCGTTGGAATCGACGTCAAAATCACCGCTGCCGCCACCACTGGCCCGGCCCAAGGCCCACGCCCGGCCTCGTCAATGCCGCAACAAGGGTGCGGCTTTTGATTTTCGATGGTTAAGTCTGGCTTCACCTGTCACCCGTCATTTTCACGACGGGTGACAACTTATCACGCAAAAGGCAATCAGCGCGGCGCGATTGGCGACTTTTTCCAACGGCCCCAGATCACAAACAGGGCAAGGGTCAAAAGGACTAGGTTGATTGGCAATACCCCGAACTCGCCCCGTGAAATATGAACAGGCATGGCCACTATCTGGATGACGCAAAGTCCCAATGCGGCCAAAGGTGTAAGCCACGGCAAGATTCGCGTGACGGCCGGAAGAATCAAACCGGCTGCTCCAGCCAGTTCAGCAGCCCCAATGAAGCGGACCATCGTCGGCGACCAGTCTTGAACCCAACCCATTTGCGTCACCAATTCAGCGATGGGTGTCGTCGTTTTCGCAAATCCAGCCAAGCCATAGGCAATCGCTAGCAGAACCTGCGCAACCCAAAGCGCAATGTTCAATTTGCTCAGTCCACCTGTTGAAACGCTTGTGTCAGCCATTTCCTTCTCCTCAATAAGTTAGTATTCTTTTGTAACTTACGCACAAATCATAACTGGGAGCCACGATGCAAGTAGGCACATTCATGTCACCGGATTCCATCCCTGACTGCTCCGCCACCCGAGTGGTTCTTGACCGGATTGGCGATAAGTGGAGCCTGTATTTGATTGGCAGTCTTTGCCACGGCCCCAAACGCTTCAACGCCCTGAAACGCGACATACCCGCAATTTCGCAGCGCATGCTGACCCTTGCGCTGCGTGGGCTAGAGCGGGATGGCCTAGTTAACCGAACGGCCCACTCATCAATTCCACCGCGCGTTGAATATGCACTAACCCCGCTTGGCCATACGTTAAGAGCGCCGGTCGAAGCATTGGTCGGCTGGTCCAATTCGCATATGGTCGAGATCACTTCGGCACGTGCGGTGTATGACGCGAAAGCTAGTGTCGCGCCCGTTAGTTTGGTCGCCTAGCCGATTATCGGTCGAAAACAATGGAATTGAACGCCCAAACCGTGCGTAACAACTTTGCACAATTGCTGCCAAGGTTTTCGCGCGGCTTGTCACAAAATTGTGCTATAGCGGTCCGAAATGGAGATTCGAGCCTAGGATGGAACTGGTCGTTGCATTGATTGCCGGGGTATTGGGCGGAAACGCGGCGGGAGCGGTGTTTAAACCATTGAATTTGGGCTTGTTTGGCAATTCACTTGCGGGCTTGGCTGGCGGATTGATTGGCGGTCAAATCGGTGGGCAGTTGGAGACCGTTGATGCCTTGAACGGGCAAGACAGCACCGGCGCGGCGGGTGTCATCGCCGTTCTGGCGCTGGCCGCTATTGGCGGTTTCAGCTTAACCTTGTTTGGTGGATTATTGCGACAACTCGCACCAAGGCGCTGAATACGTCGTTACAGGCCCAAGACATCGATCATTGAATATTCGCCGGGTTTTTTGTCTTGACCCCACAATGCTGCTTTGACGGCACCTCGGGCAAAAACCAGCCGTTCGTCAGCGATATGGCGCAAAATGACGCGTTCGCCCGGTCCGGCAAAGATGACGTCGTGTTCGCCGATCACGTTGCCACCCCGGATCGAGGCAAAGCCGATGTCGCCTTTTTTGCGGGCGCCGGGCATGCCGTCGCGGCCACGGTCGGATACGTCTTTCAGGGCGACTCCGCGCCCCTCGGCAGCGGCTTCTCCCAACATCAGCGCCGTGCCCGATGGGGCGTCGATTTTTTGGTTGTGGTGGGTCTCGATAATTTCGATGTCGTAATCTTCGCCCAAAGCCTCGGCCACTTTGCGGGTAAGCACCGTCAGCAGATTGACGCCAAGGCTGTAGTTTCCTGCACGAATGATGGCGCAATGGTAGGAAGCGGCTTTAAGTTTAGTCAGGTCGTCATCGGATAGGCCTGTGGTGCCAATCACATGCACGGCACGCGCTTGGGCAGCAAGGATGGAGTGATTGACCGTGGCGCTGGGGGACGTGAAATCAAGGATTGCCCGCGCGTTGACGATGGCGTCGATCGGGTCGTCGTTGACTATTAACCCGCGCGCGGCACCGCCAAGGCATTCGCCCAGGTCGCGCCCGATCCAATCCGAACCGGGGCGTTCGGTGACGCCGATCAGTTTGCAGGCCGGGCTGGCGTCAACCGCCTGCACCAGCATACGTCCCATGCGGCCTGACGCGCCCATGACGGCGATTGGAATTTGTTCGGCCATTTTGCCACCTGCTTGCATTTGCGGCATCCTTGGCATAGCGCAAGTCGCATTGGAAGTGAGGTTGCATGGCACGCGGCAAATCAAACAACACATCGCAGCGCCAGTTGCGCGTGGGTGAGGTGATCCGCCATGCTTTGTCGCAGGCTTTGGCCCGTGGTGATACGCATGACCCCGATCTGGCGCATGTGTCGGTGACTGTCAGCGAGGTGCGGATGTCGCCGGATTTGAAAATTGCGACAGCATTTGTTTTGCCTTTGGGCGGGGTGAATACCGACGTGGTGATCAAGGCTTTGGCCCGCAACAAGGCCGAGTTGCGACACCTGGTGACGCGCGAGGTGAAACTAAAGTATTCACCCGATTTGCGGTTTCTGGCCGATACGACGTTTGATGAAATGGACAAGACCCGTGCCATGCTGGAAAGCGACGCGGTGAAGCGTGACCTTGGCTAAGGGTCGAAAGGTTGATGGCTGGGTGGTTTTGGACAAGCCCACCGGGATTTCGTCGGCGGCTGCTGTCAACCGGGTGAAATGGGCGTTTCAAGCACAAAAGGCCGGGCATTCGGGGACATTGGACCCGGCAGCGACCGGGGTTCTGGCGATAGCCTTGGGTGAAGCGACCAAGACGATTCCGGTGTTGGAAGATGTGCAGAAAGCCTATCGGTTTGTCGTGAGTTGGGGGCAGGCGACGAATACGGATGATGCTGAAGGGGTAGTGATTGCTACGTCGGATATGCGGCCAGACGCGGCGGCCATTCGGACGACTTTGTTGGGGTTTGTCGGCGATATTCAGCAGGTTCCGCCGCAGTTTTCGGCGGTCAAAGTTGGCGGTGAACGGGCCTATTCCTTGGCGCGGGCCGGCGAGGCGACGGACTTGGCGGCGCGGCCTTTGTGGGTTGAGTCGCTGGTGTTGGTTGATCAGCCCGATGCCGACCATGCCGTATTCGAAATGGTCTGCGGCAAGGGCGGATATGTGCGGGCGATTGCGCGGGATTTGGGGCAGGTTCTGGGCTGTTTGGGCCATGTTTTGACCCTGCGCCGCCTGTGGACCGGGCCGTTTTCGCTGGATCAGGCGCATGGGCTGGAGCGGTTTGCGGATCGTTCGGCGGCGTTAGACAGGTTGCTGTTGCCGGTTAAGGCCGCGTTGGGTGGGTTAGTGGAGTTGGCGTGTTCGGTGGAACAGGCGGCCTTGTTGCGCAACGGCATGGCGGTGCGATTGGGCGGGGATGAGGGTGAGGCTTGGGTTTCGTGTCAGGGTCAGCCCGTGGCGATTGGGGTGGTGTTGGGTGGCGAATTCAGGCCGGGGCGGGTTTTCGCAATTTAACGAGCACGATGCCGCAGCATTGGGTCCTTCCCATCCGCGCCATAATCGTCCATACACCGCCCCGCTGGCCCTAGGAATCGCTTGGGACTGGCTCTCGCTGTTCTGACCAAGCTGGACGACATCCCGGCTTGGCCTGAGCGGTGGGACGGAAACGCTGATATAGGAGTATCCCGATGTCGATTACGCCAGACGTCAAAGCGACGTTGATCAAAGACTATGCGACCGGGGAAAAAGACACCGGCTCGCCCGAGGTGCAGGTGGCGATTTTGACCAGCCGCATCAACACTTTGACCGAGCATTTCAAGGCCCATGTCAAAGACAACCATTCGCGGCGCGGCTTGCTGAAAATGGTGGCGTTGCGCCGCAAGTTGCTTGACTACGTGAAAAGCAAGGACGAGGCGCGGTATCAAACTTTGATCACCCGGCTAGGCGTTCGCCGCTAAATCCAACATGAAACGCGCCTTTTTGGGCGCGTTTTGCATTTCAAAGGGCCCGTGCAGGTGCCCGAAATTGTTATGATTCCG
>JANOQZ010000040.1:0-7681 GCA_031415055.1 Oceanomicrobium sp.
CGCGCCAGGCCAAGAACCTTGCGGCTTTGCTCATCCAAAAGGTCAAGGTCCAGATATTGGTTTGACAAGCGATGCGTCTTGTTGGCGATTGCCGCGTGCTCGGCTTTCAGGCCATCCAATTCGATCAGCAATCTTTGTTCCTCGGATTCAATCTCGATCAAGCGGAACAGGCCAAAGTCGCCTTGCAGCGCGGCGAAAGTGAAATAGATCAGGGTCAGGAATGCCAAGCCGGCAATCAGATAGGCAGCATAAGCATACTGCGACTTTTCGGAATCCATTCACTGCCTCGATGCGAAACTACGATCCGCTTGCCGCCATTGATGCCAGAATGGCGGCTCATTGCAACGCCAAATGGCAGCTTTGGCGTGGTGCGGACAAACTGTTGCCAATCTGCACGGCTTAGGCCCGGCCCGCGTATATTTCCACAAGCTTTCCAAGCATTTCCAGCGCGTCCTTGCGCGGCCTTTGAAACGAGTTGCGCCCGACGATTGACCCATTGCCGCCGCCATCGCGAATGGCACGCGCGTCGTCATAAATCGACTCTGCGCCCTTTTTTGCGCCACCGGAAAACACCACCAATCGCCGCCCATTAAAGCATGATTTCACCACATCGCGAACCCGCGCGGCAGCGCTCGAGACATCTACTTTCTCACCCTCATAAATCTTTTTCGCTTCGCTTTGCGCCAAATGCGAAGTCGACATTTTCACCTTGATGATATGCGCCCCCAGCAGCGCCCCCATATGCGCGGCATAGGCGGAAATATCGGCGGCTGTCTCGGAGTCCTTGTCCAACGCCTCGCCGCGCGGATACGACCATATCACCGTCGCCAAACCTTTGGCGGCGGCCTCGGCCCGCATGGCCACCACGTCGCTGAACATGTCCAGCGCCGCACTGGACCCCGGATAAACCGTAAATCCAATCGCCGAAGCGCCAATGCGCAAAGCGTCGTCGACCGAGCCGGTGATCGCTTGCGTTTTCGGCGCAGCATCGGGGATCAAGGAATTTGCCGAATTCACTTTCAAGATCAACGGAATTTGCCCGGCAAATGTATCGGCCCCAGCCTCCAACATCGGCAAGGGCGCGGCAAAGGCGTTCAAGCCAGCATCGATGGCCAACTGAAAATGGTAATGCGGATCATAGGCATCCGGGTTAGGCGCAAACGACCGCGCCGGACCATGCTCAAACCCCTGATCAACCGGCAAGATAATCATTTTGCCGCTGCCCGCCAGTTTCCCTGTCATCAGAATGCGCTGCAGATTGGCCTTCACGCCCGGGTTATCGGCCTCATAGTACCCAAGTATTTTTCGGACAATCGCGCTCGTTCGCATCCTCGTTATCCTTTCAAGACAATGCCGCTACGCCGGGCAGGGTCTTACCTTCGAGCCACTCCAGAAACGCCCCACCGGCGGTGGACACATAGCTGAATTTGTCCGCCGAGCCGCTGGCGTTCAGCGCCGCAACCGTATCACCGCCACCCGCCACCGACAACAACAGCCCGGCTTGCGTCAATTCTGCCGCTTTTCGCGCCGCCGCATCGGTAGCGGCATTGAAAGGTGCAATCTCAAACGCCCCCAAAGGCCCGTTCCAGACCAAAGTTTTCGCCCGGATGAACAATTCGCAAATTCGCGCCACCGAATCCGGCCCGGTATCAAGGATCATGTCATCCGCCGCCACTTCTTCGGCGCGCACAACTTGGCTCAGCGCCCCTTCGGCAAATTTCTTCGCCACCACCACGTCCACCGGCAAAACCAGCTCGCAGCCAGCGTCTTCAGCCAGGTGCAATATCTCCAAAGCCTTCGCCTTAAGGTCATGCTCGCACAAGGATTTTCCCACCGAAATTCCCTGTGCCGCCAGAAACGTATTGGCCATGCCGCCACCGATCACGATGTGATCGACGCGACCGACCAGATTGCCCAACAACTCCAACTTGGTGGAAACCTTGGCACCACCAATAACTGCCACCAAAGGACGTTTGGGGTTGGACAACGCGCTCTCCAACGCCTTCAATTCCTCTTCCATCAACCGCCCGGCGCAGTTTGGCAACAAATGTGCGATGCCTTCGGTCGAAGCATGCGCCCGATGCGCCGCCGCGAAGGCATCGTTGCAATAGACTTGCCCCAAGCCAGCCAAACGCGCGGCAAATCCCGGATCATTGGCTTCTTCCCCGGCGTGAAACCGGGTGTTTTCCAGCAACAAAACTGATCCAGCAGTCATTTTCGCAATGGCATCAACCGCCAATGGCCCGACGCAGTCTTCGGCAAAATCAACTCTTTGCCCCAAAGCCGTTTCCAAAGCGGGCAGAGTCACCCGCAAGCTCATTTCCGGCACGACTTTACCTTTGGGCCGATCAAAATGTGCCAACAAAACCGGTTTGCCACCATTAGCCAAAATATCCTTTATGGTTGGCACAATCCGCTCAATCCGCGTCGCATCACTCACAATGCCATTCTCAACCGGCACGTTTATATCAACCCGTACCAGCACCACTTTGCCGGACAAATCCATGTCGTCTATTGTCTTCCAACTCATATTACGCACCATTCCAAAACTATCGCCAAACCGCAACATAAGTTATCAATTGCAATAACTTGCGACCCAATTCTAACAACATCGCCGCTTCATTCAAGTAGATGTCGGCACCGGCAAAGGCAATCAGCACCACCGCAGCCACCAAGGCGAACTTATTGTCCATGCAAGCTTGCGGTTACAACAGCGCCTCGGCCTTGGCCGCCACGTTTTCCGCTGTGATACCAAAATGCGGGTACAGCTTCTCAATCGGACCAGACGCACCAAACCCCAACATGCCGACAAAACCCGACTTGGCATCACGGCCACGTTCGCCACTCAACCAACGATCCCAACCAAATCGACTTGCGGCCTCCACCGCCACCCTTACCGGCCCTGCTGGCAACACGCGCTTGCGATAGGCCTCGGGCTGAACTTCGAACAATTCCCAACATGGCATCGAAACCACCCGCGTGCCAATTCCCTTGGCCTGCAATGCCGCGCGCGCGTTCATCGCAATCTCCACTTCCGAACCGGTCGCCATCAAGATCACTTGCCGACGTCCTTCAGCTTCGGCCAAAACATAAGCCCCCTGCGCCGACAGGTTCTTGGTGGTGTGCACGGTTCGCAACGTCGGCAGATTCTGCCTGGTCAAAGCAAGAACCGAAGGTGATCCTTTGGTGGACAAAGCCAGTTCCCAAGCCTCGGCGGTTTCGATGATGTCGGCCGGTCGAAACACATGCATGTTTGGCATCGCCCGCAAGGCCGCCAAATGTTCCACCGGCTGGTGGGTCGGCCCGTCTTCACCCAAACCGATGGAATCGTGCGTCATCACATAGGCAATCCTCAGCCCCATCAGCGCCGACAGCCGCATCGCACCACGAGCATAATCGGTGAACACCAGAAATGTGCCACCATACGGCGCACAGCCGCCGTGCAGCGCCAGCCCGTTCATCGCTGCCGCCATGCCATGCTCACGAATGCCATAGCTGATATGGCGACCCTTGCGGTTCTCCGGGCCGAGCGCGCCCAAATCCTTGGTCAAGGTCAAATTGGACCCAGTCAAATCCGCCGAGCCGCCCATGGTCTCGGGCATTACGGAATTGATCACGCCCAAAACAATTTCCGACGCCTTCCGGGTTGCGACCTTCGGTTTCTCTTCGGAAGTCTTTTTCTTGAACGCCCGAATGGCAACCGCCAAAGCCTTTGGCGCATCGCCTGCAACCACACGCTCAAATTCCACCTTGCGAGCCGCCGAAAGCCCGGCCAAACGCCCCGCCCAAGCCCTCCGTTCAACACCCCCACGCGACCCAATCTTTTCCCACGCCGCTTTAATATCCTTGGGAATCACAAAGGCTGAATGGTTCCAGCCGTAAATCTCGCGCACCTTGGCAATCTCTTCTGCCCCCAAAGGTGAGCCGTGTGCGGCATGCGAATCCTGCTTGGTCGGCGCACCGAACCCGATATGGGTTTTGCAACCGATCAGTACAGGTTTGGAACTCTTCCGCGCCCAAATCAGCGCCTTGTCAATCGCCACCGGATCGTGGCCGTCAATCGACATCGCCGCCCAACCGGACGCCTCAAACCGCTTCATCTGGTCCGTCACATCCGAGGCGAAAACCTTGCCGTCAATCGTGATACCATTGTCATCCCACAACACGATCAGTTTGCTCAGTTGCTGCTTGCCCGCCAAAGCCAAGGCTTCCTGACTGATCCCCTCCATCAGGCAACCGTCCCCGGCAATCACATAGGTGTGGTGATCGACGATTTTATTGCCATAGCGTGCTGCCATACTGGTCTCGGCAATCGCCATGCCCACCGCAGCAGCCAGCCCTTGCCCCAAAGGCCCGGTTGTCGTTTCAATCCCCGGCGCATGGCCATACTCCGGATGCCCGGCAGTCTTGGAGCCCAACTGGCGGAAATTCTTGATCTCATCAATCGTCATGCCTGGATAGCCCGTCAAATGCAGCAGCGCATACAGCAACATCGAGCCATGTCCCGCGCTCAAAACAAAGCGGTCGCGGTCTGGCCAATCGGGGTTGGCGGCGTCAAATTTCAGATGTTTCTCAAACAACACTGTCGCCACATCCGCCATGCCCATCGGCATCCCCGGATGGCCGGAATTGGCCGCCTGCACCGCATCCATCGCCAAAACACGTATTGCGGCGGCTTTCATCCAATGGTCAGGATGCGCTTTGCGCAGTTCGGAAATTTCCATGTCTGAAGCCCCAAAATCCAAAATCGTTTGACTAACCTGCACTTAGCCCGCAAATTTGATTGATACCAGCCCAACAGCAAGGGTCAAGCGGCGCTGTCGGATTGGCCAAGGGGGCGTCTATCGTATTCGATAGTTTATATTGCGTGGGGGCATGCAAATGGCATTGGTAATCAACGAGACGAATAGCGTGTTTGGCAGTGGATTGAGTTTGGTTCGCTCCACGGTCGGTGGCAATGTTACAGTAACGAAAGAAGGTGCGGTCGCCGCAGGATCGGGAGTCACTGCATTTTATTTGACTGGATTTGGTGCCTGGACATTCCAAATTGACGGGCTGATTACCGGCTCCAATGGCATTTATTTAGTCCCATTGCACCAACCACTGTCAACGATCACCATCGGAAAATCCGGCGAAATATTTGGAACCCAGACAGCCATCTTTGTTGATAGTCGAACTGATATTGTGAACTATGGTCGCTTGCAAGGTGATGGCGGAATTGTCGAATATTCTGCCAATACCTTTAAAATTACCAATTACGGTGAGATTCTTGCCGATGTGATTAATGAAACTGCAGCCATTCGCCTCGATTTTTCTGACCCTTTCGAGACCATTGGCACTCACACCATCGACAACAAAGGTTTGATTAGCGCATACGACGGCACCGACATCGGCATCGCAATCTATGCAAACGGCCTCAGCCCAACAATTATCACCAACACCGGCACAATCGACGGTCACCTCAGCCTTGGCGGCGGTGTGGACACCGTCACCAATTCCGGCATTATCACAGGTTACATCGATACATGGAACGGCAACGATAAGTTGACCAATAACGGCACCATCGAAGGCGACGTTTTCCTAGGTAGCGGCAACGACACATTTACCAATACCGGAACCGTCGAAGGTGCCATACTCATGGGCAGTGGTAGCGACACATTCATCGGTGGTGCTTCAGAAGACGTCGTCGTCGATGAAGGCGGGGCCGACAATTACAACCTCGGCGGCGGCGACGATTATTTCGATGCAGTGGAAACGGGCTCGTTCAATGGCGTCGACACTGTCGTCGGCGGCACAAACTCAACGGATTTGCCGGTCGTTCAAGCCACTGATCGTGACCGATACTCGGCTTATGACGCGGTGCAATCAGTCTTCGTCAACCTCTCCAGTGCTGTTTCGCATGGAATCGCCGCCAACACGGCCAAGGGCGCTGAAATTGGCACCGATAAGATCACCGGTTTTGAATCGGCGTTTGGCGGATCGGCCAACGATGTTTTGGTCGGCAGCGCGATTGCCAACGTCCTTTGGGGTCGTGGCGGCAATGACACACTCGAGGGTCGGGCGGGAAACGACGTCATTTTTGGCGATGAAGGCAACGACAGGATCATCGGAGGAGCAGGTCGCGACTTCTTATATGGCGATGCCAATGCCGATACATTCGTCTACAAAGCACTGACCGACAGCACGCTTGACCGGACAACACGCGATGTCGTCAAAGACTTCGAAGACGGCATCGACCATTTTGATTTCAACCAACTGGCACTGATCAACGAAACCTTCATTGGTCAGAACGTGGCCTTCTCACCCACCGCTGGCCAATCGGAAATCCGGGTCATTTCCAAGTTATTCGGCTGGTCGGTTCAGGTTGACAAAAATGGCGACGGCAAAGCCGATATGGTGATTGATGTGAACGACGCCACCCAGTCAATCGTCTGGGACAGTTCCGATTTTCTCTGATCGCCCTTGCGTGCCGCGCTGACTTCGCTCAATTTGTCAGGTGCGGCACAGGGGAGTCGAAGCGATGGACAATCTGGAAAATCTGCAACGCCGCATAACCGAGGCGTTTCAGCGTATTGAAACCGCAGCGAAAATCCATGACAACGACGTCAGTATCCCCTCTGATCCAATGCGCCGCTTGGCCGAAACCAATGTCGCCCTGGCCGCCGAACTCGATGCCGAACGCGCCGCCCGCCTGAAAAACGCGGCAGCGCTCGATCAATTGATCACCCGTCTGAAACCAATGCTGAACGAGGCGACCCATGCCTGAAATCGAAATCAAAATTGGCGACCGCGTTTTCGTCGTAGCCTGCGAGCCGGGCGAAGAACGACACCTTCACAACGCCGCCGAATTGCTCGACCAAGAGGCAACTTCTCTACGCGAAACCGTTGGCCGTGTTCCAGAATCACGCATGTTGCTGATGGCGGGCCTGATGCTCAGCGACAAAACCATCGGCATGGGCTGGCAGATCGAGGAATTCAAAGACCGCATCAAATCGCTAGAGCAGCGACTTGAAAGCGCCGACGCCCGCAATGCTGACCTGGTGGCGGCCAAACAAACGGGGTCACCTGTCGCCAAAATCACCTCCGATCCGGCACCTTCGATGCAATTGCTGGAATTGGTCGCGTCCGAAATGGAAAGCTTGGCGACAGAGTTGGAAACCCGCGCCGCCTAAGCGTTTGAAGCGCGGATTTTCTCGGAAGCCGCTTTATCAAACGCGACACCCTTGGCTTCGAACAACTGATCCAACTCGCCGGATAATGTCATCTCCGTCACAATATCGCAGCCGCCGACAAACTCGCCTTTGACGTAAAGCTGCGGGATTGTCGGCCAATCGGAATATTCCTTGATCCCATCACGGATCGCCGGGTCGGCCAAAACATTCACATCCTTGAACGCGACCCCCATGTAATTGAGCACCCCGGCAACCCGCGAGGAAAACCCGCATTGCGGCATCTGCGACGTGCCCTTCATGAACAAAACCACATCGTTTGTTTCCACATCGGCCTTGATCGCGTCATGGGTTGGGTTGGTCATATCTTTACTCCGGTGCTTTCGTCGTCAGGGCCAGCGCGTGCAATTCGCCCGCTGGCCCATCCATTTTTCCATTCAAGGCGGCATAGACCATCTGGTGCTGCTTCACCCGGTTCAGGCCGCGAAATTCTTCGGCAATCACCGTCGCCG
>JANOQZ010000041.1:0-41721 GCA_031415055.1 Oceanomicrobium sp.
CCGCACACAACGCCACACCGCCCTTGCCAGCGCGCCTAGGCCCGCAGCAGAAAGGCCCGACTGTGCGACAGGTTGATATGGCCACCTGCAGCTTGGTGCGTTCCCCGTCAACGATGGCCCAGTCCTCGCTCCAGTCGAACTGGAAGGCTTCACCGCATAGGGGTCCAGCTTGATTGGCCGAGCCGCAACGGGGAGTGGCCGGTCAATCGTGACCGAGCCGCAGATATTTGCGAATAGTATGCCGAGAAAGCCCGGTGCGCCTCGCGATCTCACGTATCGAAAGATCATCCCGCAACACCCAGCGACGGATCACGCTCAAAAATGCAATGTCTATTACTCCATTTCCCTCTGCTGATGCAGCGAGAGAGAAAGTTGAAACATGGGTCAAATCTCAATGGAAATTCCTGCCATACCCGGGTCACTTCTCAATGAAAATTAGCAGACAATGGCAAGAAGGTTCCTCAGAAATTGCCAATTTGCACGTTGCCCAACGCGAGATTGCGGGGTTGAGGTGGTTAGCGGAATTGCCTAACTACGCAGGCGCGGCCTGTTCAGGTCCGTGCCAGTCAAGGTGCTTGAATGAAGGGCCGACCCACGATCAAGGATGTGGCACGCATCGCCGGTGTCGGAACCAGCACAGTGACCCGCGTCGTTCAGGGACAGGGTTATGTGGCCAAGGAAACCCGCGTAGCGGTTGTTTCCGCGATGGATCAGGTCGGCTATCAGGTGAATTCCCTGGCGCGCAGCCTCAAACAGCGCCGCAGCTATGTCATCGGGCATCTCCTGCGCTCGACGATCCCGAACCCCTTCTACCTGATGGTGGCCCGCGGCGTGGAAGACGAGGCGAAGACACAGGGCTATACGGCGCTCACCTACAATGTTCAGGGTGCGGCCGAAGCAGAGCGGCGCGGGATTGACACCTTTCTGAACTGGCGCGCTGATGCTTTGATCTTCACCACGGCAGTCGTGGCCGAGAACGTGGATTTCGCCTTTGCGCGCGGTGTCCCCGTCGTGCAGGTCGAGCGCCCCAAAAGCGTTCACGTGCCTGGTATCACGGTCGATAACTACACGGGCGCGTCTGCGGCGATGCAACACCTGATCGCCCTGGGCCACCGTAGTATTGCCTATGTCGGAGGTCTACCTGCGGCGGAATTGGCAGGCTATGTGGAAATGGAACGCATCGGTGCCTATCGCAATGCAATGGCGTCGATTGGCGGAATCTGCGAGGAATATTTTCTTGCAGGTTCCCGCTATCTGCTTGACGCCGAGAATTCGCTACGCCCGGGATATGATGCTGCGGTAAGGTTATTGTCATCGGGGCGGCGCCCTACCGCGATCCAGTGCGCCAACGACATCATTGCCGCCGGGGTACTGCAGGCGATCCACGAAACGGGCTTGAGAGTGCCCGAAGACATCTCGGTGATAGGGTTTGACGATACTTTGGGCAGCTACCTGACCCCGCAACTTACGACAGTGAGTTTACCTGCCTATGAACTTGGCCAGACGGCCGCCCGCATCGTCATTGACGCGGTCGAAGGCAGAATGCCCGAAGCGCCCACAAATTGTAGAATAGGCACTGCATTCGTGCTGCGCCATTCGACCGCAGCACCGCCATTCTGAGGGCCAAAACCGCCTTACACGATCGCAGCATTTCCAAGCAAGATTGTTGACAGCTTTTTAACGGCAGGTTTATGGTAACGTTGCCACATGGTGAGTCGCTATGAACCGGCCACCTCAGAAAACCAAAACAAACGCTGAACGGAGGAGAGATGAGAAAACTTTCAATGCTTGCCATGGCAAGCGGACTTGCCCTGGCGGCAAGCGGTGTATTGGCACAGCAAGTTGAACTGCGTGTGTGGGACACGTTCACCGAAACGACCGAAGGCATGGATGCGATGGTCGGGGCCTTTGAGGCCGCGAACCCCGATATTGATGTCGTGCGCGATGTGCAGTCGGTCGATGACATGCGTGCCATAATCCAGACGGCGCTGAATTCCGGCACCGGACCGGATGTGGTTTATTACGACACAGGTCCCGGTTTCGCGGGTGTGTTGGCCGAAGCGGGGCTGCTGCGTCCGCTGGACGATTTTTATGCCAGCGGTGCGCTGGATGCGGTCTATCCTTGGACCAAAGAACGCTCGACCTTTGGCGGCAAGGTTTATGGCGTCGGCAACCAGCTCGAGTTTGTCGCCGTGTACTACAACGCCGATCTGTTCGCCGAACTGGGCCTGACCGCGCCCACGACCTACGAAGAGTTTCTGACAGTCAGCGAGGCGCTGAAAACGGCGGGTGTGGTTCCGGTGGCCTTTGGCAACGCAGCGGGCTGGCCGGCTTTCCACAACTTCAGCCTATATGCCAACAACTTCATCCCGCAAGACAAGCTCGAAGCGATGATCGCGGGCACCGAATCCTGGGAAGCGCCCGAAGTCGTCGCGGCCATTCAGGCAATGTTCGTCGATATGAATGCGGCGGGTTACCTGAACCCTTCGGTCAACGCTGTGGCCTATGACGATGCGAATATCCTGTTTTCATCGGGCATGGCCGGCATGACAATGACCGGAAGCTGGATGATCCGCGGCTTCAAGGACACGACCTTCCAGACCAATTCGTTCTTCCTTCCCGCCCCGGCAGGCGGCACCACGCTGCCCCCGGCCGGCCTTGGTTCGGGTTATTTCATTACCTCGGCCTCGGCAAATGTCGAAGCGGCGGAGCGGTTTCTGACGTTCCTGTATGACCCGGCAAACGCCAGTTACTGGGTCGAACAGATGTCGGTGATCCCGCCCTATGACGTGGACACGTCATCACTTGAAGTCTCGCCATTGCTGGCCCAGACGATGGAGGCTTTGTCCACCATGCAGATGGGCTACAACATCGACGTGCTGACGCCCGAGGCGTTCAACACCACGATGCTGGACGGGTTCCAGGCGGTGTTGGCGGGCGACCGCACGGCTGCGGAGCAGGCTGCGGCTATGCAGGCATCCGTGGCGCAATAAGCGTACCGGCGCAGGGCGGGCCGCGCAGCCTGCCCTGTATCGCCACCAACGCTGCGTTCAAGCGAAAGAACAGTCATGGCCACCTCACGCATCGCGGCACGGCAACGCGCCGGTTTCTGGTTCGTTTTGCCTGCCTTTCTGATCTATCTCGTCTTTTTCGGCGTCCCGTTCGTCGCCACGATCTGGCTCAGCTTCACCGAATGGAACGGGGTTGGCCAACCGGCTTTTACCGGGGCCGGGAATTACCTGCGTCTGTCCGGCGATACAGCGATGTGGGCCGCGCTTGGCAATAACGTCATCTGGGTCGTGATCGGCACAGTGGTTCCGGTGTTCATCGGCCTCATCATCGCTGTGATGCTCTGGTCGGATGCGCGCGGGTCGATGACCTATCGCACGATATACTTTCTGCCGGTGGTGCTGTCGCCGGTAGTGATCGGGATCATTTGGGGATGGATTTACAACCCGCTGTTCGGCCTGCTGAATACCAGCCTGCGCGCGGTCGGATTTGGCAACTTTGCGATCGGCTGGCTGGGCGAAAGTGAAACAGCACTTTACGCCGTCCTTGTCACCGCGATCTGGTCCTACCTCGGCTTTTGCATCGTCGTGCTGTTCGCCGGGCTGCAAAAGGTTGACCCTGAACTTGTGGGCGCGGCCCGGATCGACGGCGCGAATGCCCGGCAGCGGTTTCGCCACGTCATCGTCCCGCAGATTCGTCCCGTCCTGACCATGGTCATCGTCTACACGGTGATCGGCGGCTTTAACGTCTTTGACGTGGTCTGGGTGATGACCAGCGGCGGCCCGAACAACGCCAGCGAGGTGATCGCGACCTACACCTATGAAATCGCCTTTCGCGGCAACGAGTATGGCTATGGCGCTACCCTTTCAATGGTGATGTCGGTCCTGTCGCTAATCGCCGCCTGGATCACGATGCGAATGCGCGCCAGCGACGAGGGCGCAAGATGATCGCGCCGCATGCCTCGCGCCGCGTCCGGCTGTGGTTACGCCATGCCGTGCTGATCCTGTTCGCCTTTCTCGCCTTTTATCCCATCGTCGTGATGTGGATCACGGCGCTTCGCCCCTCGAACGAGGTGATGCAGAACCCTTTCGGCCTGCCGACCGGGATATTCCTCGACAATATCGTGAATGCCTGGGTAAAGGGCCGCTTCGGCAATTACTTCATCAACTCCGTCATCATCACGGTCCCCACCGTGATCGGCGTGGTGGTATTGTCAGCACTTGCGGGCTACGGCATTGCGCGGTTCCGCTTTCGGGGGCGGATGCTGATTTTCTACACGATGCTTCTGGGTCTCACGATCCCGTTCCAGTCGGTGATGATACCGCTCTATTACCAACTTCTCGCAATGGGTCTGTTGGGCAGTTACCTTGCTGTGATCCTGCCGTCGATTGCGTTCGGACTGCCCTTTGGCATCTTTCTGATGCAATCCTTCTTCGAAGATCTGCCGCATGAATTGACCGAGGCCGCTCGTGTCGATGGTTGCAGCGAGTTCCGGATATTTCGATCCGTCATGCTGCCGTTGGCCCGGCCTGCAATTTCTACTCTGATCGTGTTTCAGTTCATGCGCACATGGAACGAATTCCTGATGCCGTTGCTATATCTGCAGGACGAGGCGCGGCGACCGATCCCCCTTGGCCTCATGTTCTTTCAGGGTGCCTATACCCGCGACATCGGGCTGATCGCCGCCGGCGTGTCGCTGTCCACCATTCCCGTCATCATCGTCTACCTGATCTTCCAGCGCCAGTTCGTCAAAGGGCTTACCGCCGGGGCCGTCAAATAGGAAACTCGAAATGAACGAACGCGCCACCCTGTCCGCGCCAAATCCGGCTTATCACTTGGTCGTTGAAAGCCCCGGCAAACTGGGCTGTGACTATTACACTCCGCCCGCGCTGGCGGCAGGCGAGGTGCGGATTGCGACGCTGTATTCCGGCATCTCCGCGGGCACGGAAATGACCGCCTTTTCCGGGTCCAACCCGTTCCTGAACAAGCGCTGGGACACCGCCACGCGGCTGTTCCAGCCCGAGGTGGCAAGTTGGACTTATCCAATGCCTGCGATGGGGTACGAAGAAGTGGGGCAGGTGGTCGAGGTCGGCCCGGGCGTGACCAAACTTACGCCCGGCCAGATCGTCTGGGGCACGTGGCGGCACCGCAGTGAACATATTGCAACCGAAGACTGGGCCGCGGCCCGCATACTGGCAGATGGCGTCGATCCCCGCCTTGGCATCTTTTCCCAGATCGGCGCGATTGCGCTGAACGCAATTCTGGATGCCGGGATCAGGCTGGGCGAATACGTCGCGATCTTTGGCCAAGGCGTGCCGGGGTTGATGGTGACTCAACTGGCCAAGCTGAACGGGGCCACGGTGATTGCGGTGGACCGATTGCAAAGCCGACTTGATCTGGCAACCTCGATGGGCGCGGATCATGTGATCGACGCCAGCGCCGAGGATGCGGCGACCAGGATCAAAGAGATCACGGGTGGGCGCGGGGCGGATGTCGCTATTGAAATAACTGGCGCCTATCCGGCGCTTCACGCGGCCATCCGGTCTGTCGCCTACAACAGCCGCGTAGTGGTCTGCGGATTCTTTCAGGGCGACGGACGCGGGTTGTATCTGGGCGAGGAATTCCACCACAACCGCGTCAACCTTGTCTGCTCGCAGATCAGCGGCATCAGCCCCGCGCTTGACCATCGCTGGGACCGCACCCGTCTGGACCAGACGATCATGAGCCTCATCGCAGCGGGCAAGGTCGATTTCGGTAGGCTCATTACCCATACCTACAAGGCGACCGAGGCGCAGACTGCTTTTGATCTGTTGCGCGACAGGCCCGGCGATTGCTTGCAAGTCATCCTCGATTTCACGGAGCCACAGCCATGACCATCAAGTTCGCCGTTCAGGAAAACCTGATCCCGGGCGACAGCCTGACTGACAAGTGGGCGCTGGTACGCGCCATCGGCTATGACGGGATCGAACTGCGCGGTAGTGCTGGCATGTCCGACCGTTTACCCGAACTCGTGGCCGCAGCCCGCGCAGGCGTGGTAATGCCGTCGATCTGCGTGATTTCAGACCGGTTCATCGGCGATTTCGACGTCATCCGCCGGGCCGAGGCGCTGGCTGCAATGCAAGAGCTTTGCGATGTTGCAGGGGAAATCGGGGCCAAGGGTGTCGTTACTCCGGCGTCCTACGGGATGCATTCCAACCGCCTGCCGCCCTTTACCGCGCCGCGCACGGCGCAAGAGGATCGCACGATCCTGATCGACATGCTGGGCCAGCTTGGCAATCACGCCGCCACACGCGGCGTCTCGGTCTGGCTGGAACCGCTGAACCGCTATGAAGATCACATGGTCAATACGCTGGCCCAAGGCACCAGCCTGTGCCGCGCCGTCGGCCTGCAATCGGTCAAGCTGATGGCGGATCTGTTCCACATGAACATCGAAGAGGCCGATATTGGCGCGTCGCTGCGCGCGGCGGGCAATCTGGTGGCACATGTGCATCTGGCCGACAATCACCGGGTCGAGCCGGGACTGGGGCATACTGACTTTGCCGCAGCGTTCCGCGCGTTGGCGGATATCGGGTTTGACGGCTTTGGTGCCATTGAATGCCGGTTCGAACAATCACCTGACATAGCGATGCAAAGCGCCTTTGCGGCCCTCAACCGCGCATTGAAACTGGGGTAAATCATGTCTGATGTCCGTCTGTCTCATGTGGAAAAATCCTTCGGTGCCCATTCAGTCATCAAGGATGTGAACCTCGATATCGCCTCGCAGGAATTCGCGGTGATGGTCGGTCCGTCCGGCTGCGGAAAATCCACCCTGCTGCGGATCGTGGCGGGGCTGGAGGATGTCACCTCGGGCCATATCCATATCGACGGCAAGGACGTGACCGGGCTGGAGCCGGTGGACCGGGGCATTTCCATGGTGTTCCAGTCCTATGCGCTTTACCCGCATATGACCGTCGCCGAAAACATGACTTTTGGTCTCCGCGTCTCGGGCGTAGCCCCGGCCGAGATTGCGCGCAGGCTGAAGTCGGCCGCCGAGACGCTGCAATTGAACCAGTATCTTGACCGTAAGCCTTCGCAATTGTCCGGTGGGCAACGGCAGCGGGTCGCAATTGGTCGGTCCATTGTGCGCGATCCCAAGGTGTTTCTGTTCGACGAACCGTTGTCAAACCTTGATGCCGAACTGCGTGTTCATATGCGGCTGGAACTCGCCCGTCTGCATCGGCAGCTTGGCTCAACCATGATTTATGTGACCCATGATCAGGTCGAGGCGATGACCTTGGCCGACAAGATCGTCGTGCTGCAAGGCGGCCATGTGGAACAGGTCGGCGCACCTCTGACACTGTTCGATGACCCCGCTAACATGTTCGTCGCCGGGTTTATCGGGTCGCCCCGGATGAATTTCCTGCCTGCCCGGGTCGTCCACGGCAACGGTCGCAAATTGGCGATCGACGAAGATGACACGATGTCCGTGACGGTGCCACAGCTGCGCGTGCCGCTATCGGAAGGGACAACGGTCACGTTGGGCATACGACCGCAACATTTGCGGCTGGCGTCGGATGGCGTATTACGATTGCGCCCGGATATGGTCGAACATTTGGGCGATGTCGGATACCTTTACGGACAAACGCCCGCCGGCACACCCTTGGTGGCGCAAATTACGGATCGCATCGCAATTGCACCTCAGCACGAAGTCAGGCTGGACTTTGATCCGGTGGCGGCTTTTGTTTTCGCTAGCGATGGCAGCCGTCTGAGGTAGGGGCACAGGTCGCCGATTGATACGGAATATTCGGTCGGCTCGACGCTGGACCGTCTGCCTTCAACGCATTGAGATTGGTATGAAGTGATTGCCCAGCGGAGCGATTCTGGCTCATCTTGCCCCACCTCCCTGCGTGCAAAGTCGTTTGCCATGGTCGGCAGATCGAAACGGATGGATTTGCATCATGCGTGCGGCAACCGCCCCAACAAATTCTCCACATTGGACACCCACCACCTCCCTCCTCGCCTGTCAGCGTCCCGCGTGCATTCAACTCGACCGCAATTGCCCTGAGCGACACATGCCCTGCAGCCCTGATATCTGCCACCACCGGCGCAAGGTCCGCCGCATGGGCGCAGCATTGGCTGCCACGACCTCCCTGAGCGCCAAAAGCACTTTCGGACGTTGTGACCACGTTGACGAGGTCAGCCTGAGTTTGTTTTTTTGCATCATCGGTCATCGACCTCTCATCTCGGTGATCAATGATTGCATTGGGTGGTGGCATTAGACGTTTCGGTAGGACTTTGCGCAGCGGCGTCCGACCAGTCCTACGACGCTGCCGCCGTTCCCCCTTTGAGGATTTCATTTTTTACAAAGCGTTTTTGCTTGGGGGTACGCACTTAGTCAATTTCGACTCGGTGCGTGGATGGGAAATTCTAGACTACTTATTCAACAAAGCGATCTTGTGTTCAAAGTTGAACGATGCAAGTCTTGGACA
This sequence comes from Oceanomicrobium sp., assembly GCA_031415055.1. Classification (GTDB taxonomy): domain Bacteria; phylum Pseudomonadota; class Alphaproteobacteria; order Rhodobacterales; family Rhodobacteraceae; genus JANMOK01. The sequence goes on from JANOQZ010000041.1 coordinate 8,478, forward strand.
GAAATTGGCGGGCTTCCTTTTGCCCCGCCGGTTCCCCCACCCGAAACCGAATAAGTGTTTTCGGTTATTGGTCCTAATTCGATACTGATAGAATCAGAATGCGGCGGTTTCGGGTCGCGATCTGGTCTGCTTTGCGATGGTGGCAACGGCATCCGTGCGGTTTGGTCTCTGATCCGAGCGCGTTTAAACCCAGAATTTCAGGCCTAGGTTGATAAAATCGTTCGATAGGCCGTGGCCGACGATATCGCACACAGCCACCGAGGTGTTCGTGATTCCTTACGCTGCAAAGGGTCTAATCTAAGGTGGGTCATTCGTTAATCACGTTGCGTGCAAAGTGATTAGGCTCGGTCAAACAAGAGCCTTGCCCAGACTCGCAAGAATTGCCTCGGCCTCGTCGTTTATCTCGTGCACGATTTCTGCCGCCGGTTGCACGTGTCGGACCAAACCCACCCCTTGGCCGGCCCACATCGACATGGCCTCGGTGTCGCCTACAAAGTCGGTGTCTGGCGTCCTGCATTGATAGCGCAGAATGGGGCCGAAGGAAGGAGTATTCCCGATCGTCTCGCCTTCTCCCGGGCGACCGCCGCTGATGGGTCGACCAGCTGCTTCCCATTCGGAAACCACGTAATTGCGCAGGACGCGATGCGCTGCATCGGGCCAGCCGATATCAAACAGGTTTGCCAGATGAACCGTGTCGCTTTCAGATGCATTCAGCAGCCGTTTCCGATAGTGGGCGTGAATGTTCACTTCCTTGCTGGCCAGAAACCGAGTTCCGATCCAGACACCGGTTGCTCCCAAAGCCAATGCAGCGGCCATACCCCGACCATCAGCGACACCACCAGCTGCAACCACCGGAACCGGGCTAATAGCATCGACGACGGCCGGGACCAGTGCCATCGTCCCAACCGTTCCCCGCACATGCCCTCCGGCTTCCCAACCCTGGGCGACCACGACGTCAACACCTTGCTGGACAGCAACGGTGGCCTCATGTGCAGAACTGACCGTCTGTAAAACAATCGCTCCACCTTCTTTGGCACGACTGATCAGGGACATGGGGTCACCCCAGAAGAAGGAGATGATCGGGACTTTCTCTTCAAGACAGATTTCCAGCTTTTCCCTAGTCGGAAACGCCAGATTGAGATTCACCGCGAAGGGCTTGTCTGTCAGCGTCCTAATCTGGCGAATCTGTTCGCGCATTGTGCTGGTGTTGGCACGCCAAAGGGGGATTGTTCCAAGGCCTCCAGCATTGCAGACGGCAGCCACTAGGTCTGGTCCGACCGCCACTCCCATCGGCGCTTGAATGATCGGCACGCTGATCCCGAGTAGGTCACAAAGCGCAGTTCGCATTGATTCGCTCCTTTTCATCGCCAAGTGGTTCAGTTGGCCAGTTCGACAAATTCACTCGTCAAACCGCAGGGCTATTTCGGAAAGTTCAATGCCGACTGGCGAAGCACGCCATTTTCCACCGGGCCGAACGGCCTGAGCCAATGCCAAAGTGCCGGTCGTGATGATTTCGCCGCTCGCTAGTCGCGGGCCAGAGGCACCACTCATAAGCAGGTCGTTGAGATGGCGCAGTGCCGTCAAGGGACCGCCGAGAACGTCGCTGCCTTTTCCCGTTGCTACGTCTTTAGAGTCACAGCTGAGGCTAATTCCGAAATTGGGAAGACAATCCAGCCAGTGCGATCGGTTCCTGGCTGCCTTCGCCCGCGGACCAATATGGAGCCCAGCGTGGAACCCAAAAGCGGCGATTGCGTCAGCTGCATCAAAACGCCAGCCGGGATAGCTTGACTGGACGATCTCGAATCCAGGCGCGACCCACTCGACGCAATCCAGCAGTGCCTGTTCGTCCATGCCTGCTTCAGGAGTAGCACCGAGACCGAAAACAATTTCGGGCTCGATTTTCGGTTCGCGAAAATGTGCGAGCGACACACTGGAACTTAGATTGTCCAAATCTTGTGTGGTCGTGTCATAAATGTAACCCCAGATCGGGGCTTTGACGTTGTAGACCTGCCACATTTTGAAATTGGTAAAGCCAATTTTTCGGCCAACGACCTTCTCGCCAACTACTTCGCCGTCGTCTTATTTCTTCGGCTATTTCATAGGCCGTCGGTAAGTCGAATGCTGAGAACCGTTCCGAAAGCGGTGCAACCTGGCGGCCTGTTGCCCAAAGTTCGTGAAGTTCGGCTGCAATCGCTTCCACGTTAATTGATTGTTTGGGAGGCACTTCAGCCATTGGCGCAACCTATCGGAAGGGCATATCCTGAATCTACTGCAGCTAAGGCGGTTTGTCATCAATTCGAACGGATTGCTTTGTTGCCGACTTACTGGTGCTACCTGAGCAACAGTCTGTAGAGTTTACAACGAATTGGGTCCGACTCGGCTCACCCGAAACTTCTCACTTTGGCCGCTACCCACCACCCGCCGCACCTCGTCAGTATCTCGCGGCTGTTGAGTTCCGTCGCAATCGCCCGGCGTGACATATGCCTAGCCACCCGGATGTCCGTCAACACTGGCGCAGTGTAAGTTGCAAGGCGATCGGCTCTTGCATTCACCACCCGCGCGGCGCCCTTGGCATCGCCCACCTTCAACTCGGCGGCACAATCCTGAAGATCGCCGTTCCTGAAACCCAGATCGAACCGGCGCCCCAGCGCACCGCGTCGCGCATACCAGTTTCGCCAGATGGAGCGCGGTATCCGCCGAGAAGTCGATTGGTGCCGGGATCAATTCGATAAAGCGGTGTGGTCAGGGTCGCGATCCAGACCGAGCCGCCACCAACGTCGATGTCGCCGACGCCTCCCGCATTGGTCGCGATAGTCGCAGTTACACTGTTGGTCGCCGGGTCAACGCGCTGCACTGATCCATCGCCCTGGGTCAAAACCCAGATCGCGCCGCCACCAGAGGCCAGGAAACGCGGCCGGTCGTTCACGCTTACAGTAGCGATAATTTCGTTGTTGTTTGGATCGAGCCGGTAGAGTGCATTGCCGGAATAGCCGGTGATCCAAACCGAGCCGAAATCGTAAATGACAGATGCACCGCGCGATGGGAGATCGATGACCGCTTCCAGCGCACCGTTAGCGGCATTGAAACGGCTCAACCTTCGATTATATTCCTTTGAGGTTACGCCAGCGCCCTCGCTGGTCACCGCCCAGACGGCACCCGCACCTATGCCGATGCTGCCTTCGCTGTCGAAAAGGGCAGCGGGGATGGACATGGCCACGGAATTGTTGGACGGGTCGATCTTGAAGATCATTTGGCTTTCGGTATCGGGAACCCAGACGGCTTGCTCGCCAAAGGCAATTCCCCGATAGATGCCGCCGGCACCCTCGACTGGGATTTCGACAAAGCTGTTGTCGGCTGGGTTGACCCGGACCAGCCGGTCACCGGTCATCATCCAGACCGACTCAAAGCCGAAGCCAAGAAAGTCGCCACCTCTGGGTATTTTAGCTTCGACGACCAGTTCCGTCAGTTCCTGCCCGGTGATTTCCTCCGCCTCGGCACCAATCGGCGGGGAAGACAGAAAGACAAACACAAGCAAAGTTGCAATGGTATTCGTTTTTAGGTTCATCCGACCGCTCCTTTACTCCAGATCAAGATCTGAATTCAGATGCTTCCGCCTAATTTTGTTGCCACCCGGCTGATACAGGAATGTTAGCTCCGGAATTCAGTTCGCGCTAGTCACCTATTTGCGCAGTCACGAGATCAGGGGCCACAAAGTCTATTGGCCAAATTCCCCACATTCGCCACCGACCACCTCCCACCCCGTCGTGTCAACATCCCGCGTGCATTGAGTTCCGCAGCAATCGCCCTCAGCGACACATGCCCCGACGCCCTGATATCCGCCACCACCGGTGCAAGATCAGCGGCGAACCGGTCCGCATTGGCGCTGACCACTTTGCGCAGCGCCACACCGCCCTTACCGGCCCGCTTCAACGCCGCCGCCCCATTGGGATTGCCCAGACGCACACCACGCGCCTTGGCCACCGCCAGCGCCTCCTTGGTGCGTTTTGAGATCGCCTGCCGCTCCTGTTCGGCCACCAGCGCCATGATGCCAATAGTGAGATCATTGGCCTCGGGCATATCAGCAGCAAGAAAGCGCACCCCTGAATCCCGTAGGGTCAACAGAAACGCCGCATTCCTTGACAGACGATCCAGTTTGGCAATGACCAAGATCGAGCCGGTGACCTTGGCCAGATGCAACGCCTTCGCCAATTCGGGACGGTTGACATGGCGACCGGATTCAACTTCGGTGAAACGGCCCGTCAGGATCGCCGATCGGTTCGCCACAAGCGCCTCGATCGCCTGTCGCTGTGCGGCAAGGCCAAGACCGCTGGCACCCTGACGGGCGGTTGACACCCGCTCATAAGCGACGATCCGTATCCGGGGCGTTAGTCTCGCGCCCTCCGCGTCGATTTCAACAGCTGTTCCCGCTATTACCTCACCCATCCCAACTCACCCCCTGTCCAGACCTGCCTAACCTTCGTTGCGCAGCTGCGGACGGGTAAGGCGTTGCGATCAAATGGTATTTTGCAAGTTACGCTGGCTTGACCTGTTGGTGTGTCGAATTGCTCGGTTGCGAGCAAATTATTGTTGGACGGTCATCACGTACCGCCGTGCCGTGCCAACCATTCCTCGTCATTGAGCGGCAGCAAACGGTCGGACCTTGTGACCCGCGCTTCGCCGATCAGGGGAACAGCGCTGATGATGATGTTGAGCGCCGGGGCCTCGTCGCCGTTGGGTGGCCCGACCGGCTTTGGTTCGGCCCAACCGGCTTGGGTTTTGAGATAAAAGATCATCGCGGTGATGTCGCCATTCCTGGCTTTGGTGATCAAACCTTGCGCGATGGCGCCGATGGCTTTGGCGCGGCCTTTTTTGTAGCGCGCAAGAACCTCGGGCTGGCGCTCAAGAATGGCGGCGAATGTGTTGCGCACGATGCCGAAGTAATCCGCCATTTGCTCTTGGGTCAACAGCGATGCCAACCCTTCGACCTGAGCAATCTGCTCGGCGCTCAGCATCTTTGGCGGACGGGCCATCCTCAACTCTCCCACGGCCGCTTGCCAAACACCGCATTGCGCGCCTCGGTGGCAGCGGATTGCGCGGTATAGCGCGACTGGTTGGTCAGTCGCAGGCGGGTGGCCATGGAAGCGGCGGCGCGGGTTTCCTGTTCGCGCATGCGCAAGAGCTGGGCATAGCGTTTTGATCCGGCGCTGTTTCGCAGCCAGTCGGACTGGAACAGATGCAGGATGGCGGTGATCTGGTCGGAAGCGGCCCGATGTCGGCATTGATCCTTCAAGAGGCCGCGCAAGGCGGCACTGGCAAAGAACCCCGGTGCTTCGCTGGCGGTGATCTCCTGCCAGATCATCGCCTCGGCAGCATTGAGATCGGCGGGTGGCTCTGGTCGCATCGAACTGCCAATGCCGATGACGCTTGTTTCAAGCGACGAAACTGAGGGTCGCCCGCGTTTGGCTGCCATGGCTAGACCTCCCGTGCGCGCCTTGCTGCAGCCACAGCACCAAACGCGGTGCCATCGCTTTCCAGCACCGCGTCCCTGCCGCTGAAGGCCTGCCAACGCAGGATGGCGACATCGACATAGGCCGGCGAGAGTTCGATGGCATGGCAGATGCGCCCGGTCATGTCCGCCGCGATGATTGTGGTGCCGCTTCCACAGAAAGGTTCATAAATGGCCTGCCCTGCAGATGAGTTGTTCTCGATCGGCCGGCGCATGCACTCGACCGGCTTCTGGGTGCCATGCACCGTCTCGGCGTCCTGATGGCGACTGGCGATATGCCAGAGCGTGGTCTGCTTTCTGTCGCCCGACCAATGGCCTTTGCCCTTCGCGCGTACCGCATACCAGCAGGGCTCGTGCTGCCAATGATAATCGCCCCGGCTCAAGACCAGGCGTTCTTTCGCCCAGATGATTTGCGAGCGGATATCAAAACCTGCGGCAGCGAGGCTTTCCGCCACCGTGGCAGCGTGCATAGCCCCATGCCAAACGTAAGCCACCTCGCCGGGAAACAGCGCCCAGGCTTCGCGCCAGTCGGCGCGGTCGTCGTTCAGCACCTTTCCGGTCCGGTTGGTTGTCGATGCGCCAGCGGAATTGCGCCACGACGGATCATAGTCCACCCCATAAGGCGGGTCGGTCACCATCAGATGCGGCGTCACGCCACTCAGGCAATCGGCAACCGTGGCGCGATCGGTGCTTTCACCACAGACCAGCCGGTGCCGTCCCAACTGCCAGACATCCCCCAATTTTGTCACCGGGTTTTGCGGAATGTCCGGAACCGCGTCGCAATCAGTCAGACCGCCATTACCCGCGTTCAGGATTGCACCGATCTCGTCGTCGCCAAAGCCGGACAGGCTCAGGTCAAAGTCCAGATCGGACAACTCGCCCAGTTCCAGCTTGAGCATGTCCATGTCCCAACCCGCATCCAGTGCCAAACGATTGTCTGCAATCGCAAATGCCTGGCGCTGCGCCGCGCTGAGATAGCCGAGGCTGATTGTCGGGACTTCGATTAGGCCAAGTTTTTGTGCGGCTAATACTCTGCCGTGTCCGGCAATGATCCCACCCGCCCCGTCGGTCAAAACCGGATTGGTGAAGCCGAATTCCTTGATTGATGCAGCGATCTTTGCAACTTGGGCTGGGCTGTGCGTTCTTGAATTTCGCGCATAGGGGATGAGATCATTGATCGGCTGAAGGATCAGCGCGGGGTGGGTCATCGGGTGGGCCACAAGAATCTGGCCCGCGAGAAGGTGCGCATTGCCCCATGAGCGAGGAGATGGAGGGGCCAAGCTATCGGGCCACCCACCGTCATCATGACAAATGCCGCGAGCGTCGCTAAAAGAGTGGCGACGAGCAACCGAGCACCTGCCACGAGGGCAGCACCGCCTCTCAAGCGACAATCGGACCCAGGCAACCCCGGCCCTACAGCTATTTGCGAGGCCGGGGTCGGGTAGGTCTCGCTTTCATTGCCAAACGCTGTCACAAGGTTCATGCGCTTGTAATCCTTCCGCCTGTCCAACACAGTCTCCGGCCAGCGCCGGATCACCAATCTGTCGATCATAGCACACGGCTAAGCCATTGTAATCATGACATTAAACGACATTCGCTGCCATTCGTGCGCAGCGGGCGACAGAAGTGAAGAAAGTGCTGGGGAATACAGCGTTGGTGCTGACGTTGCACACCATCTTTCGCGCCTCATTGTTGGATGCGGTGGGTCCGGGCCGGATCAAGCAATGACAAGTGTGACAGCAGGATTCATACTTCCCCACACGCGCACGCGTAGAGAAAGTTACTGAACCGGTGTCACAGGTGTCATTTTTCTCAGCACTTTCTTTGCGACGGTGTGGCATTCAACAAACCAAGCAAGCGGCCACACAACTTTTGAACAACCGCCCCGGATAGTTATGGGCTTCATGCGCAACGGCGCGATTGACAGAAATGCTTCCAGGTCGTTCAACTCAAACCCAAGGGTTTGACGCGAGGAGGCGGCAAGACCTCAATGGGGCATATACATCTCGGCGTTTTGCCGCGGAGCGCCAAATGGCGCGAAGTTTTGCGTCTTCTCGAATTGCAAGCGGAAGACGACGATGTGATTGCCGCAAGCGCAGTCGCGGCGGAAAATGAGTTCGCTCGTGCGGCGAGCGATCAGGCGTTTGTTGAAGCGATAAGGCTGCTCGCCCTTATTCCCCAAGCAGCCAAGGGGGCGAACTTCACTTCTGGCCTTCGCGATATTGGTATCAAAGTTTCCAATTCACCGTTGCTGATGGACTTAATAGTGGCCACAGGTGCCGCGTTCGACGCGTATGCCATAAAAAACAATGCTCGGAGCGACTTTGGTGAATTATCGCGGCGGGCGCTTTTGGACTCCCTTTGTAGGCAGATCGGTGCGGGACTGCCGGGGCTTTTTGCACCGGACGCTCGCGACGTCCAGTTGGCCACCGCAAAGTTGGCCGATTCTCGAGATTTCGCGACAATGGCGCGGGCCTTTTTCACGCGCCTGACGCGAGATACGTTATCGAACTGGCTCGACCGAACACTTTCGACCCACGTGGGACCAAATCGGCGTTTTGCTCACGCGGGGCAACGAAGCGACTTTGACGGCGCCTTGGACCAATACTGCAGCGAGGCCACGCGCATCATCCGCGAGTTTTCGGGCGGGTGGTATGGTGCAACGATCTTCCGCGAAAAGACGATCACCCGCGAACGGGCCGCGGGCTTTGGCTATGTCGCCTTCAAAAAGATTGGCGAAGAATTGCGCCAAAAGCGGGATGCGTGATGGTACGCGTCGTCGTCAACCGGGCGGTGCCAACGGAATCGGATGATTTGGCAATCCGAACTCACGGTCAAAATACAAATTTCAAACTCAATTTGGAAGGTTATGAGCGCAAACTGGCGGCGATAGTTGACGATTTGTCGCTCGATTTGCTCGAAATTGCGGCGGCGATCTTCGCTGCCGATGGCTTAGAGCGTCGTGGCGGTCCTGTTCGATCCATGTTTGCGGCAAGCTGGCATCGGGACTTCCATTTCATCATACCCGTTCGCAAGCCGGAATTTTGGTCAAAGGAAGCGGTGAACAACGCTTTGGTCGCGGCCGTTTCGTTTCTGTCAGACGATGCCTATGCTTTCACTTTCACCAAGGCAGTTGCACCGGCGCTGCGTCAAGACTTCTTCCGTTTTGGGGCCGGCGTCGATGGTGCATTTCAGGCTGACGACGTCATCCTGTTTTCTGGCGGGCTCGACTCGCTCGCTGGCGCAGTTCAAACGCTGAGTGAAGGCAAGGGCAACGTCGCGCTGGTAACACATCGATCGGCCCGCAAACTATTTCGTCATCAAAACAGGCTCGTTGAAGACCTACAGAAGCATTTCAAAAACAGAGTGAGATGGTTCCCGGTCGAGGCCAACTACAGCGATATCGAAGTCAGCGAGACGTCGCAGCGCAGCCGGTCATTCTATTTTGCCACGCTTGGATTCGTGACCGCAACAATGCTGGGCGTAAAACGGCTGCATTTCTTCGAAAACGCCAATGTCAGCCTCAACCTGCCAATTTCTGCGCAGGTCATCGGCGCGATGGCGACACGGACGACCCATCCTCTGGTATTGCGGTATTTCGGTGAATTGTTCGATCTGATCCAAAGTGGTGCGGTTTCAATCGGCAATCCGTTTTGCTGGCAGACAAAATCGGAAGTGGTGGCGAAACTCCGACAGCACGGATGTTCTGATCTCGTGCGGCACAGCGTCAGTTGCAGTCATGTGCGTTTCCAGACGATTTTGCATCCGCATTGCGGTGAGTGTTCGCAATGTCTTGACCGCCGTTCGGCAATTCTCGCAGCCAAGATGCAGGATTGCGATCCCGCCGAAGGCTACGCGATCGATTTGTTTGTCGGCGAGCGCAAGAACCAACTCGGCCGCACATTGGCCATCGACTGGATGCGACATGCGCTATGGGTCAACGGCACCACCGACGAATTGCTGATTGCCGAGCATGTCGGTGATATGGGACGCTATGCCACGGGTTTTCCAGAACGCGATCCTACCGCCTGCATGAAAGAAATTATCGCCTTTGTACGGCGCCACAGCGGTGACGTCGTGAGCGTTTTGAAACAGGCAAGCAGCGAACACTGGGCCAACGTTGTCGACCAGGACCTTCCCGAGACATCAATGGTGCGCATGTTCGTAGCCGACCGGGCTGGGATTCTTGCAGCCTCACAAGGCAGTGGCGGAGAATTGTCTGCGCATGGGGGCCACCAACGTGCTGAAAGCCAAAACGAAGAAACAGGCGGCGCGGCCGTGGGAATATACCCGCTCAAAGTGACTCTGGGCTGGTTTCGCAGCCGCCCAATGATCGAAATTCAGGGCTTGGATATGGTCGTAGGTTCCCACGTGAGAATCGCACGAGAATTATTCGCCAACCATGCAAAGCACCAAGCCAATCCTCTTGTTTCATCATCATCCAGCTTCGTGTCACTCGCCGACCTGATGAAGCAAATGAAGTGCCGTGATTTGTTGGTGCAACAATATGTAAGCCGCTGCCGCAGGCAACTTGCCAGAGCTTACGCCGATATTTTTGGGGAACAGCCAGCCAAGCAACTACTGATCCAAAACCGCAAAAACAGCGGCTACCGACTCGATCCTGAAAGCAAAGTCACGTTGATCGCACCGGGCTGAGTCGCACCGTTCAAAAATCAACCAAGCTCCGATTTTGTCAGGTATTGCGCTATTTTGTCAGGTATGAGCCGCCAGCGAACTGCATGGCGGAAAAGGTGTCATCGTTTGTCAGGCAGTGCCATGATTTGTCAGGTCCGCGCAATCGATCAGACCACGTGATTTGCGTTATGAAGGCAGAACAAATTGCCTTGCCGGGAACAGATCATGACGCAGAAAATAAAGGTCCTAAAGACAGAAAAGCGGACCTCACCGCCACTCTCTGACACCGACCTCGCCAAGCGCTGGAAGGTCTCGCTACGGACGATCCAGCGCTGGCGACAGGCTGGTCGGGTTCCAACCTATCTCAGCCTAGGACGGCAAGTCAGCTACCGCCAAGAAGACGTGGCTGAATACGAAGCGGCGGCGCGCATTCGTGCTGGTGTGCCGCAATGACAACTGCGCGCAAACGCAGCATTGATCCGCAAGCGGACAAAGCGCGCGACACGGACGGGGGTCATGGTGCCGACCTGGCCTCCCCGCCGTCGAGCGAAGACTATCTTGCTCGCGCCTTCACTCATGCCCACGGTGATGATTGGCGATACGTCGCTGCCTTGGGCCAATGGTTTGAATGGACCGGCACCCGCTGGCGTCCCGATACCGTCGCCCGAGTTCTCGATCTGATCCGGCTGGTCTGCCGCACGGAGGCGTCCGGGCTGGACGATGCAGCCGATGCGCGTCGCATCGCCAGCGATCGGACCATCCGCGCCGTCGAACGGCTGGCACGATCCGACCCACGCCATGCTGCCCGCATGGAAGACTGGGACCTCGATACGATGCTTTTGAACACGCCCGCAGGAATTGTCGATCTCACAAGTGGCAAGATCAGGTCAAGCGACCCGGCAAGTCTGATGACCCTGCTCACCAATGCGGCTCCGGGATCGGGCTGCCCGCGTTGGCTGGCATTCCTGCACGAGATCACCGGCGGCGACATCAGCCTTATAGGCTATTTGCAACGCCTTGCCGGTTATAGTTTGACGGGTAGCACAAACGAACAGAATCTGGTTTTTCTCCATGGTCCCGGTGCTAACGGCAAATCGGTATTCCTGACCCTGCTCGCCCATGTGCTTGGTTCCTACGCCGCCACTGCCGCGCTCGATACGTTCATGGCCAGCAAGCATGAGCGACATTCGACCGAACTGGCCGGGCTTTGCGGAGCACGCCTGGTGACGGTGACCGAGACCGAGGTCAACCGGGCATGGGCAGAAAGCCGGATCAAGGCAATCACCGGCGGTGACAAGCTCAGGGTACGCTTGCTCTACCATGATTTCTTCGAGTTCACCCCGAGCTTCAAACTGGCAATTGCCGGCAATCATCGCCCGCGGCTGACCGACGTCGGCGAAGCGATGCGGCGGCGTCTGCATCTGGTGCCGCTCGATGTCATAATCCCGCCGGAACGTCGCGATCCGGGCCTTGTCGGCAAACTCAAAGCCGAGACGGACGGAATCCTTGGCTGGATGATCAAAGGCTGCCTGGAATGGCAACGCATTGGTCTTGCGGCCCCGAAAGCCGTCCTGGAGGCCAGCAGCGACTATTTCCGCGATGAAGACCTCGTCGGGCAGTGGTTGGCCGAATGCTGTCAACTTGCTCGCGGCCTCAAAACACCGTCGATGGCGCTGTTTGCGAACTGGTCTTCATGGGCAGATGGCAACGCCGCACATCGGAATACCCCGACTTGGTTGGCGGCTGCCTTGAAGGCGCGTGGGCTCGCATCCAGCCGCTCGGCAACGTCACGGTTTTGGACCGGCATTGGTTTGCGGGAAGGCACCGTGGCGAACGCAAGTTCGGATAGTTCCGATGATGCGGGATCGCGGCCATGAACAACCCGCTCCACCCCACCCACCTCACCCAAACCGAACGACGCCGTGAACTCTGCACACTCCTGGCCCGCGGCCTGATCCGGCTGCACATGCGGCAGAACAGCCGACAGTCAAGCGATCTATTCGCCGAAACGGGAGAGAGTTCGCTTCACATCTGCTTGCCAAAGAGCGGTGATGAACCCGTGCGACGGCGGAGAATGCAATGAGTATCGCAACTGCTACTGTTCCGGAAAAAGCAAACGGCCAAACGGCGCCTGTCACGGCGAGGGGAATAGAATCCACCGACCCGATCCCGGCCCGCCTTGCCGCCCTGAAGTCGACCTCAACGCTCGATCTGAAACAGCAATGGCGCGACCTGTACGATACTGAGCCCCCAGTGTTCAACCGGCGCTATTTGGAAAGCCGACTGGCTTATCGCATTCAGGAATTGGCCTATGGCGGATTGAAGCGAGAGGTTGTGCAACGGCTTAAAGCCTTGGGTGAACAATTGGATGGCGGGAATATCACCACACGACGAACCCGCAGCAACCTGATGCCAATCGCGGGAACCCGATTGATCCGCGACTATCAGGGCATCGAATATGTGGTGACCATTCTGCAGGACGGCTTTCAATGGCAGGGACGATCCTATCGCTCGCTGTCGGCCATTGCTCGGGCAATCACCGGCACAAAATGGAACGGCTGGATATTCTTCGGGTTGAAGAACCATCGGACTGCCAAATGAACGCGCCATTCAAATCCGACCAACTTGTGCGCAAATTGCGCTGCGCCGTCTATACCCGCAAATCCACCGAGGAAGGACTGGAGCAGGCGTTCAACTCGCTGCACGCCCAACGCGAGGCTTGCGAGGCCTACGTCGCCAGCCAAAGGTCCGAAGGTTGGGTACTGGTGCATGATTGCTATGATGATGGCGGTGTATCGGGCGGTACATTGGAACGCCCCGGCCTGAAACGGCTGATGGCCGACATCGACGCTGGTCTGGTTGATGTGGTGGTGGTCTACAAGATCGACCGCCTGTCGCGCTCGCTGATGGACTTCTCCAAACTGGTCGAGGTGTTTGAGCGCAACGGTGTCACCTTTGTCTCGGTGACGCAGTCGTTCAACACCACCACGTCCATGGGACGATTGACACTGAATGTATTGTTGTCCTTCGCCCAGTTCGAGCGCGAGGTCACCGGTGAGCGCATCCGCGACAAGATCGCCGCCAGCCGCAAGAAAGGCATCTGGATGGGCGGCTGTCCGCCCTTGGGCTATGATGTGAAAGAACGCAAGCTGGTGGCGAACCCGGCCGAGGCGGCGATTGTCGGCATGATCTTCGCCCGCTTCATCGAGATCGGCTCGGGCACAATGCTGGTGCGCGAATTGCGTGCGCAAGGTATCACCACCAAACAGGGCAAGCCGATCAGCAAAGGCTTTCTTTACCGGTTGTTGAACAACCGGGTCTATATCGGGGACGCGATGCATAAGGGGAACGCGTATCCCGGTGAGCACAAGGCTATCATCCCCCGTTGCCTCTGGGGCAAGGTCCATGCCATCCTGACCGTCAGCCCGCGTCAACGTTCCAGCAACACACGGGCACAGACACCGGCTTTGCTGAAAGGGCTGCTCTATGGACCCGATGGTGCTGCCTTCTCGCCGACCCATACACGCAAGGGAGGCAAGCTCTATCGCTACTATGTCAGCCAGACTGTGCTGCGTCATGGTGCCGGTGCCTGTCCTATCGGCCGTGTACCTGCGGGCGAAATCGAGGCGGCGATTACCAACCAACTACGCGTTGTGTTTCGGCAGCCGGAGATAGTGGCGGGCACGTGGAAGGCAGCGCAAAGCAGAATGACGGCGCTGTCAGAAGATGCGGCGCGAACAATGTTGGAATCAAAAGCAATTGGTTCGGACTTCACCGAGTACGACGTTCGCGAGGCCCTGACCCAGCTTGATCCGCTTTGGGATGAATTGTTCCCGGCTGAACAAGCACGCATCGTCCAGTTGCTGGTCGAGCGGATCGATATCGGGCTTGATGGTTTGGATGTTCGTCTGCGGGTGGACGGGTTGAAAGGACTGGCCAGCGAGATGGCGGTTGGGGTGGAGCGGGCGGCGTGAGGCAGGTCAGCGCAGGGGCCAACATGGACGGTCCGGTTCTCACAGTGCACGTTGCGTTCACCCTCACCAAGCGCGGTGGCAGGAAGCTGGTGGTTGTGCCGGATGGAATGGCACAACAACGGCCGCGCATCGACAACACCATGGTCAAGGCGATGGCGCGAGCGTTCCGTTGGAAACGGATGCTGGAAAGCGGAAAATACGCAACCATCGGCGACCTCGCCGCACATGAGAAGTTGCCGCCGTCGTATTTGACGCGGGTGTTGCGGCTGAGCTTGCTGTCGCCCAGCATCGTCGAGGAGATTGTCGCGGGGCGGCACGAGGCTAAGCTGACCTTGGCCAACCTGCTGGAGCCGTTTCCCGCGAAATGGGACGGGCAGCTTGGGCACCTGCGTTCGAGCAGGTGACCTTCAGTATATGAGCCCCATCTCCTGGGAAGGCACCTGTCTTTTGATTTCAACAGGTTACTATACAACCCATTGAGCTGACGACGTTTTCTAACCGCATCGTGCTGCAGCCAACCGCTCCGGACGGGTCTAAGCGGGGTACAAAGTAGTTACACAGGTTGACCTATTGTTGACCCAACATTTTGACGTCCAGAACATTCATCGATGGCATCTTGAGATGGTAGGCGCTTTAGGATCACGCCGCACCTTTCTCAAACCCTTCTTCCTTTAGGCGTTCGAGGACAGTTACCGCCTGCTGACATTGAAACTCCGTCGGAATCTTCCTCGGATAACTCGCGCAAATCTCGATCGTCTGTGCCTCTCGGGGTGACAGTTTCCGGTTGACCCGACCCCATTCTAGCAAATTCGCCCAGAACTTCCCTCCTGCATTCGTCACTTTGATCTGCGCCTCGATACCCGAAACCATTGTTCGGTCCGCTCTTGCTTGGCGAACTTCGGTGCGAGCTTCATTCTGGTCAATCAGGCAATCGTCGAAATCATCGTCATAAGTGAGAGCCGCGCCCTTCACCTCGGCCCAACAAGCCTGTTTCTTGGCCCATTCGCTCATGTTTCGAACGCCTGAAGGCGGGGTGACTATCACTTGCGCCGATGTCGCGGCTGCGATCAGCAAGGCACGCACCAGTGGTTCAGGCACGGCCTGTCGACGCCATACCATATCGAGATCAATCATCGTATTGTCAGATGCCGATGCATCATGAAACAACTTTGCCATCGCATAAGTCACGATGTTTGCGCGGTAACCGCCTTCATACCATTGCTGTTTGGGTATAGAAGTCTCGAGGGCTTTGAACATGATCGCCTTTGCGATCAGACGTTTGTACCAGGTTTCATCGAACTTGGCATCGCTCTTGGACCAAGCCTCCCCAGTCTGCTCGGCGAACTTGGCGAAGTTTTTCTGTGCACCGGTTGACACGATATGCGGCTGTCCCAGAGCCGAGAATTCGAACTTTGCGAGATCGGTTTTCGAGAAGAGTTGCGATTTCGGGTTTTCGAGTTCGAATTTCTTTCGCTGCGCGTCCGTGCGCTTCGTGCGTTCATCAAGGTATTGTCCGCGCGCACGTTCGTAGAACCATTTGGTTTCGTACCTACTGCCCTCAGACTTCGGCGCGATGACCCTGCGCGAAAATTCCTGCATGCGAACATGGAACGGATGGTTTGAGAAGAAGTCGGCAGCGTTCACCTTGTTCTGAGTGTTGGCATACTCTGATATCTTGGGCACAATGACTTCGGTCAGTTCGCGCGGCACTACGGTCAGTTTCATCTGGACGAATACGTCGCTCAGGTTTTCCCTTGAAGACTTGAGTGCTGCATGAACAGAACCTGTCGTCTGTCCACCGTTCACGATCTGTAAGTTGTTGATCGAGGCAATCTGCAAACCGTCCTGGCCATTCGAGACGACGACCGCATCAGCGGTGGCGGAAATGCCATTGTTGTAGGAGAAAAACAGGTCCGGTGTGTCGCGAATTGTGCGCGCGATCCCTTTGTTCGTTGCGGCGCGGGCCTGAAGAAAGCTGCGCACATTCGCCTCGAGCAATCTCGCGCCCCATTTGTCATATATGGCCGCCAATTGGGGACCGGGAATGACCAGCAAGTAGCTTTCCAGCTTCTCCGAGGGACGCGACGCCTTCAACGCTGGCAATGCGCCGCCGAATTCACCGGCAAAATCGATGACCCTCTCTTCGATCTGGCCAAGTCTGCTCCATTTTTCCAGTCGCGCCAGGTCCCAGACATTTCGCGTCACTGGGATACCGTCTAGCACCCCTGCTGAATCAGCGTCCGAGTATCCACGATATTCGCGATTGGACACAGCAATTAGCTTGATCTTCGTTATGTGCGACCAGGTCGTGATGAGAGTATCCGAAACTTGAAAGCCTGGACTGATTTCGTTTAGGCCATCCCTGAAGTCTGTCTTTTTGGCAGCCTGCAGATAGCGGACCAACGGATTGAAGAGGCTAGGCAATTCGGCGGCGGCGAAGGACTGGAATGCTTGCGTATCGTGGAAGTCGCATATGATCAGGCTGAGCACACCCCCACAATCCCGCGGATCACCGCCATAACCGTCGATCCTGAGCCGCTTTCCGCCCTCGCCAAATTCGTAGAATGCGCGATCGGCCGTCTCGAGTTCCCCGGCTTCGGTCAACCGGTCCTTGACCCTCTCGAAAAACGCTTCGACGGTCATGATGCCGGAAACATCTGCATCGTATCGGACGTCCGCCATCAACTCCTGGAAGTAGCCGTCTAGTTCGCTCATCCCAAATCACCAACTCCATAACCCACTGAAATCGCTTTTCTCGCCTCTGCGTCGGCAATTTTGAAGGCCTCACAATGCGCTAGGGCGATGGCATACTTCAGGCTTCCGACACCCGCCCTGATCGGCAGATCGATGCGAGGAAAGCCGTCCCGCACATCATGCCATTCGGGGTCGCTGACGACCCAACGAGTCTCGGAATAATCGTCCTCCATGCGAAAGCCGGTGGCAGAGACTGCAGTTTCCCAAAGCAACTCCACATCGGCATCGCTGCCCAGGAAACGCGAAGCAGCGAGTTCGACGAAGAAATCCAGACTGTTCCCGAAAGGCTCCGCCACCTTGTCCACGGCCAGAACACTTAACCAGAGCCTATGATCATCCACGTCGGCAAGTTGAAATTCGTTCGATATTTGGACGTAGGGTTGCGAAGCAGAGCGGCGCGCCTTCACCTCGATGCAATGCCCGTGAAGTTCAAAATCCTTCGGGCTGCCCATCGGCCCGGTCCAGGCCGTGATCGCCGCTCGTGGCCCTATGATGTCTGACAGCCATTCAAGCACGGCCAGTTCGCCGATCAGCCCCTTCTGCTCCTCATCCGTCAGACCATCCCCCCGACCTCCGCGCAAAAGATGATGCCAACGGCAGGTCCGCCCGATGGCTCGAGTCAAGGCCTCGGCTTCCGTCGTGGCTTGTTCCGCGCAACCAACTACGTCGCGGCAAAGAGTTTCGAACAACTCCAACTGAGCGTGATCCTTGAGACGGAGGTAAAATGTCGGACCGCTCGTCAACGCGGCAAGACCTGTTTCGAGGCTGCGCAGCTTTGGCAGCTTTGGAGCAGGAACTGGTGGTGCCCGCAGCATAAGCGCAAGGGCAGGATCTTCTCGCGGCACGATCACCCAGAAGAAGCCCCATTTGCCCGCATGATTTACCCGACGGGAGTCGACACCACCCTGTCCCAGTCCTTTCCAGGGGGTGTCACTCAACATCGCCTGCCGCCTCGTCTTCGTCTTCGTCAGCCCCAAAGAGTTCGCGCATTTTTATCGTGTTCACGACATATTCAACCCGACCGCCATTCAGGTCGGAGTTCGGGAAGCTGATGCTCCAGGCAATAACTGGCTCTCTCGGCAAATCGCCACCTTGGCCATCTGACTTCACCCGTATCAGGCGCACGATCAGCAACGGGTCGTCACGCACGTCTCGGTAAATTCTGTCAGGTATTGTCTTGGGAATCGCTTCTCCCTTATCTCTGAGGTCCGCCTCGAATTTCCTAAGCGCTGCCTCTGCACGATCGGGGCGTACGCCGACCTTTTCGTCCCCAGGTGATCCGAGGCGGCGACTTGACCCACTGATCGCAAGGACGTCTTTCTGCAATTCGGCAATGCCGACCGCCCGCTCGGCCTGACCGAGTGGCACACCAAGGATCTCTGACCGCGCGTCCGGATCATCGTCGTTGACGCTTGCAAGCAGAACATCCCATGTCGCGAGTTCGACCTGCGCCCGCTCATCGATATAGCGTCCGACCAACATCGGGTCGGTAAGCGGATCGGCACGATCATTTCGGAACCGGATCAGAAAGTCCCGTACCAATGCAATCGGAACACCGCGCAGGAGATAGCCCCGCCCGATTTTCGTCGACGCATTCGGGTCAAAACCGCCAGCACGCAGTGCTTCAACGAACATCGCCGCAACCTTGCGATTGTGCTTCAAAGTGTCGTCCACTGCCGACAACCGCGTAGTTTCGATGAACCGGTTTGCGAGGCCCACCTTCATTGGCAGAATCTGGCCGGAACCCATTTTGTTGCGGGCGGTCACGATGAGGGTTTCTGGATGGCTTCGCACTGCCAGCCCGAAATCCTCGGGAGTGGCATTGGCAAGCTCCATGCGCTTCAAATCGAGTTGCAGTTCCTCCATTGCCTCCAAAATATGCGCATACCAGCCGACGCCATCGCTTGGCATCCAGATCCGGCACAGGTCTTCGTAGCCAGGCCGGTATCCGAACCAGCGGCCCATCTGCATTAGGGTGTCGTACATCACTGAGTTGCGCAGGAAATACGACACCGTCAGCCCCTCTAGGGTCAGACCTCGCGACAGCGAAAACCCCCCGACGGCAATGACGGACTGCCCAAATTCACCGCGATCATCATATTTCAGCGCACCGGATGTCTTGGAACTGTTCACTTCTATGATCTGCGCTCCTGCCAGAACCTCATAAAGTCTGTTCTGGACATCACGCCAAACCAAAGCATCTTCCAGGTCCGAGAATTCCTCGGCCCATACAACGTGCAGTGCCGCGATTTCAGGGTTTTCGAGCGCCGCAGTGCCCTTGCCCGCATCAACGGTAACGGCGTTGCGGATGCCTTCAACAAAATCGGCGATCCGGCTGCGCAATTTGCTCTGCATGCCGGTAAATCGCGACGCGTTGACCAACATCGAGGCATGCTGAGACGCTTGCCCACGCACATTTCGAATGGCCCGTGCGACGAAGAATGCCCTGACTGCGCGGATCAGGCTTGGAGGCAACATGCCCAAATCATGGTCGATCTTATGGCTGACAGGCAGAAAGTCCTCGTTGTCACTGATATAGCGGATGTGCTGATCGCGGTTTTCGACAAAGACCTTGTGCGCGCCGAAATAATTCGTCGGCGCGTCCAACCCGATGATGAAATGGCGGGGAAACAGATCCTGTTTGAAGACATCGTCTTCGCGGTCTGGGTCGATGAAGATGTTGGCAAACGGAGTTGCCGTGTAACCAACATAACAGCTGCGCCGGAAGATACCCAATAGTTCGCGGATCTGGCCGTTGATCCGCGCCACCTCTTCGCGACCATGCTTAATGTTGATTGAAGCGTTGTCGGCTTCGTCGTCGATCAGCAGCATCGGCTGCTCGACCATCTGCGATCCGGTCGATACGGAATGTTCCTGCAGCCATTCGACAAGGTTTTTCATCGTGCTGGCATTCTTCTTGATCACCAGGACCACCGGCACGTTGTAGGAACTGATCTGGCTGGTGTTGGTGGTGGCCGTCGCCTTGTTGAAATCCTTGATGGTGTTGGTCAGTGACACTGGAAAATGACGCTGGTCGAAAATGCCGACTCCAATAATCTTCTGCTTCTTGCCCTTGTCTCGCGAAGCCAACCGTGCGGTGTCGCGACCGATGAATCCCTCGTCGATCCTGCCTTGCGTCTGGTTGCGCAGATTATTGTGGATGCCCGCGATGACGACGATCAGGCGGTACCCCGCGTCCGCCGCCTTGCAAACGAGGCCCGTATAATTGGCCGTCTTGCCGCTTTGCACATGGCCTACGACCATGCCCCGACGGCTCCAGTCCGACATGTCGCGCGGGTTGCCAAGCCTGTCGAGAATCTTGTCCGTCACCTCATCCGTGGCCCGCACGACCCCCGGAGGCCGACCGTCTTGCGCCAGAAGTCGACGATACCGATCCCAGTAGTACGGCTCGATCAGGCCGTTCACCTTGGCATCCAGCAACCAGGGCTTGAAGTCGACGGCATCGACTGTGGCTCCCAGCCCCATGCTGATGCCATGCTTTTCCTCGAATAAACGCGCGAGGGATTCGGCCTCATCGTCATTGATGGTATCAACGAACTGGCGACGACCCCGTTCTGCCTGAATAATCTCGCGGATCACTTCCGGCGTTGGTCTCGTTTCCATTGAAAGGACGGCGGATACAATAAATTCAAGATTGCCAATATGTTCGTTCATTTAGTGGCCCTTTCATCGACGGTTTCCTGAATGATGCGCTGGGTTGCTTCCCATGACGATCTGAACGGATCGACATCCTTGAGCATGGACCTGATTGTTTCGAGATCAAACTTTCTTTCCAATAGTCTGACAAGGGTCGAGTGGACCGCTTGCGTCAACGCTTCCTCCTCCACGGTGTCTGACTTTACCTGCTCGGGATTTCCGGCCATGTCGGCGTGCAGCGCATCGATGGGTAGGGATGCCCCAACTAACGAGATGCAATTGAAGAACCCCCGCCGCAAGCTTTCAGGTAGACTTTCCGCAAAATCGGCGAAGGCCGGATGGTCCCCGTTGGGGCGATAACGGACTGTGTCATCAATCATGATTCGGAGCCACATCGGCAACCTGTTTTGGTCAACCAGTTTCTGGCCGCGTTTGCGATAGGTGCGCCTTGATCCATCAGAGATTCGGTCCAGCACTTTCTTAAGTCGATCACGCACCACCGGCGGCAGTTGCGCAGAGGATTTCTTGACGTCAATTTTCCAAGCCGCATCCATGCTGTTGGGAATATCGACCCGCACACGGCACAGCTTGGTCAGCTCGGATTGCCGACACAAACCAAACCAAGTGCCGTGAATGATCAGTCGGCGGCCGCGGTAGAGATAAAAGCCTTGCGATTTCAAATGACCTTCCGGTCCACCGAGCTCGTCCCAAGCGGATTGGGTCATCGCTTGGTGGTGAGGCAATGTGATGCTCTGGATGACGACATCACCCGTTCGGAGCGGCAAAGTCTCTTCCGGGTCCATGATCGTCGCAGCTGCCTGCGGGCAAACGGATCAATTGGTTTGAGCAGCCGACCGTTTAGAAAGAGATTCAGAGGCTTTTTTGGAGATTCCATGAACCGATGAAACACCAAGCGCAGATGGCGTTCCGCTGCAGCGATCAGTTGGTTGACGACTTCTCCACGCTTCGTTTTGTCAGAGCCGAAGCTGCCCGCCAGTCGATCCAGTTTCTCCCAAATAATCAGTGTTCCGGACAGGCCAAGCCTTTGCGCCCAAGGTCGATTGCCCGCATCGTTGAATACGTCGATCTCCCATCTGTTCGTTTTCGCGACCTTGTCCAGATCCCAGACCGCAGACGAGGCGACGCCGTCTTTTTTCGTGATGACCGTCAGACGCCGACATTGCGAAAAACTTGCGCTCTTCATGCCAAGCCCGAAACGGCCCAGATCGGGTTCATCCCTTGATTCTAGAGGGTTGCGACTGCCGGGACGCATCGCTGCGATCAACTCGACTTCCGTCATGCCTTTTCCGTCATCGAGAATACCGACTACTGGCTCGTCCGCCATCGCGTCGGATAGGATTTCGACCCGGTGCGCTCCCGCTGTCACGGCGTTGTCGACTATGTCGGCCAGCGCCGTTTCCAGAGAATAACCAATGTCCCGCAGCCCTTCGATCAACGCTGCAGCGCGCGGAGTAGCATCCGCCGATCGCATTTTGGCCACTGAATTCACTCGCAGTATCCGATTATTGATCCCGATAATGCACTTCACCCTTTTTGATGGCTTAACGCAACGCCACAACCAAGTTTGGCGCGCAGTTCATTTTGTTGGTAGACGTCATTAGTTTATTTGCGCGTTGGTTCTACCGGGGCCAACAGAATCTTGGCAGTTCTCAGCGTCGAGGTGCGCGAAGATCGGCAGGATTAACTTGGCGATCTGCCATGCAAGGAACGGTGGCACTGCATTGCCGACCTGAACGTACTGCTGGGTCCGGCTGCCGAGGAAGGTATAGTTGTCAGGAAAGGTCTGCAGGCGGGCTGCCTCGCGCACCGTCAAGCTGCGGCATTGTGACGGATCGGGATGGATGAAGTAATGCCCGTCCTTGGCGATATGGCTAGTAACCGTCGATGAGGGGCGGTCGTCAAGCTGGACCCGGAACCGGTCATTGAACTTGCCCGTTTCCCAGTTGCGATGTTTGGGTGCCAGCGCCGCCGGAAAATCCGAGGCCTTCGGGCTCACCGCGAAAACTCTGCCGTAGCATGCCGCGAACAAATAACGCGCCAGGTCGGCAGGCATGTGGCCCCTGGTGTCGTTCTGCGGCAGTTTGGAAAGACCAGGATCGCAAAGCCATTTCCCGAGGTCCGAGGGACAATCGCTCGGCAGCGCCACTCCACCGAGACCGGTCCGGCCAAGAGATGCCAAGGCTTGGAACTCTACCTTCACCCCGCGCAATTCCAGCCGGAATGCCGATCTAAGGTGCGGGGACAGCCCCTGTAGCGACGCCTCGACCAAGTCAATGGCGTTGCCTATGGCCACATGCCAAGCAAACACATTATCTGCCTTGCTCAGCCCGCTGCGCATGCGCGGCATGGCCCCAATCACCATGGACACCGTTACAGGATCAGGCCGCCGGGCCAGTCGCGGCAGCAAGTGCTTGGGCAAGTCATCGGCTACATCCCGGCGCAAGCCTATTATTATGACTCTGTGGCGAGCCTGAGGAACGCCATGATCCTCGGCACGGACGATGAAATCCAGTGGCCTAGGTTGCGACCCCGGCAGTTGAGGGGATGAAGCGGACAGCGCGAAAAGCTCGTAGTTGCCGGGACCACCTGCCGCACGGAGATCGGCCATCACTTGGCTGAAGATCGCGCTGCCACGGGCGGCCGCCGACAACATGCCCTTGACGTTCTCCATCACGAAAGCGGCTGGCGAAAGAGCGGTCAGCACCTTGACGTATTCGTCGTAAAGAAAATTCCGATGGTCAAGATCAGCCTTGTAGCCTGCATTTCCGACGTTTCTGGAGCGCCCAACCAAGGAATAGGCTTGGCAAGGAGGGCCACCGATCAGCAAGGTTCGGCCACCATATTCTGCCCGGATCGCCCTGATACGCTCGTCGAGTATCCGTGCCGCCTCTGGTGTGCCCAACTCGAGGCAAAGCGCTTCGTCTTCCGCCGCTTCCCACTCCAGTGGGTAAAGCATATGCCAGTGAGGCTCCGTGATTTTTCCGGCCAACCATGCGTAGTATTCTGCTGGGAACTCGGAAAACCGCCGAAGGAAAGCGCGCAGCCGCAGTGTCTTGTGTGCCGAGGCTTCTTTTTCCACAGAGAGGTCGATCTGGTACGAACGTCCGCCGACTGCATCGCGCATCGCGGAAAAGCCCTCGCCGAGCCCCCCGGGGCCGGAGAAAAGGTCAATGATGGCAATCGGTTTGGTCATGGACAAGATTGGTTTCCGGAGATGGGCACACCACCTGTCATTCCAGGTTGCCGAACACAAGTAAAGGCTTCGAATGACAGATATTGTTGATCAGGTCACTCGGTCCAGAATGATGGCCGGGATCAAAGGCAAGAACTCCCGACCTGAGATGCTCCTTCGGCGAAGCCTTCACCAGCTAGGATTTCGCTTTCGACTGCATGTTGCCGGGCTTCCCGGTCGCCCCGACCTTTGCCTTCGCAAATACCATGCTGTCATCTTCGTTCATGGGTGTTTTTGGCATCGACATGAAAACTGCCGCTTCGGGACCACCCCTCAATCGCGCGAGGAATTCTGGTTACCGAAGTTCAAAGCCACTGTCGAACGCGATTCTCGCAACCAGAAAATGTTGAAAGAACAGGGCTGGCGCGTTGCGATCATTTGGGAGTGCTCTCTGCGCCCGACAAAGGCTGGCATCACAATTGATACGGTGGGCAAATGGCTTAAAACACATGAACCTTTTCTCGAGCTAAGAAAATTCTCGGTGCCGGAATGATGCGTCGGCTCGGTGCGTCGTGTCCTTCCCAGTTCCCATGACGCAAGTTGCTTGGGCAAATCGTCTGCACTCGAGCGAACTTCCGAACCAAGATGGGCCGAACTCATTCACCCACAACCTTCAGCCGCGGCTTCAGCATCTCACCCACCGCGTTCACCCCGGCGCGCAGCGGCGAGTCGATCAGGTGGGCGTAACGCTGGGTAGTGCCGATCTGGGTGTGGCCGAGCAGCCGCCCAATCATTTCCCCAGCGAAGCGCCGCCTGAGATTGGCAGGGACGCACCGGTGTGGCACAGATCAAGGATGCGAAAGTCGTGATCGCCGAGTTTAGCGGACCCACCTAGAGTCGTCTTCTAACGCGGTCTTCGACACGACCTTACTGGCGTCGCCACGACTGCGATAGTGGCCGATCAGCTGTCCTCCTTCCCCATCGTCAACTTCGTCAACACGATGCATCTCCCAAGTCTTGTCAGGTAGTGGTCGCACTCGGAAGGTCCGGCCATTTTTCCGACAATAGAAGCACTTGGAGCCTCTGACTTGCGTCCACGGACAGTCTGCCGCCGAAAAAAGCCGCCGCTCACGGTTTTCGCGTGCTTCTGTGAGCTGCCGTTCGCGCTCATGCCGCCGTGCTTCCTGCAGACGCGGCCACTGCTGAACGACGTATTCTGACAGTCTGCCGATGATCGCGGGCATTTCCGTCCCCGCCGATCGTTCGGCGCGGTAGATTTCTAGGCATTCGTCGCGAAGATCATCATCGGGCACTCCAATGTATTCCTTATCGACCATCGTCCGCATTCGCTGTTCGAGATCGGTCGTCGTAAGCGCCGGGCCGGGCAACGAGTTCAGAAAGTCGAGCATGTCGGCCGTTGGAATCCAACATTCTAGCGCGTCGCCCAGTATCTGCTCGCGGGCGCCAATCCACTTCTTCCAGACTGAGCCGACCTCATCGAGCCGTTTCACGATTCGAACGGCCAGACGCTCGATCACTCCAGGGTCGCGGAGATGTCGCAACGACGGGCTGCTCGCGTAGTCCCGCAGCAACTGTCGCACGCTTTCGTTTCTCTGATCGTAGTACATGTTGCACCTTGAGTCTTGGTGGGATCGATCGATACGGAAATCTAGCACTTGACCGTTCTCGTTTCGTGGCCAGACAAACCGAATGCCTGACGCGCACGTTTTATCGCCGGTGGTAGTCCATGATCATCTGGCAAAATACCAGAAAGTTTGACGCCGGTCGCGCTTTGAGCCGAACAAGACTGATTTCGAACCTGTTAGAACTTCCTAGAAATTACTCACTGAATCAATGTGTTACAAGCTGACCACTAAATCGGCGCAGTCATCAGCTTTGGAGAACTTGGTTCCTCGGAGAGCGGATTTCGGCATTTTGGCCGAAGCCCAGTCAATTGATTCAACACTAAAGTACTGCGTTTCTTTGGGAAAATGAGCGTATCCGCAGTAAGAGAGATTGTTTCGTGAGTTGAAAGTGGCGGAGGCGGTGGGATTCGAACCCACGGAACGGTCTCCCGTTCGCTCAGTTAGCAACCGAGTGCTTTCGGCCTCTCAGCCACGCCTCCACCGAGGGGTTTAGCGTGTTCAAGCACGATTTCACAAGAGTGAATTTTCGCGCACTGCCGCTGTCAAAATCAACCGAAAACAAAGTCTTTCTGCCCGAAGGCGAAGGGTTCGGTCATCGCGGCAGCGACCACATGAACCGAGATCAGGTCATCGCCAAACCCAATGGCATAGCCGTAAGTTCGGGTTTGAATGTTCAGTTCCGAAAAATGATGCAGCAGCGAATATTCGGAAAAGTCGATCCGGTCGATGCCAAGCTCAAAATCCATAATCGTGTCGGTTTTCCCGTCATCGGCGAATTGAAAAATGTCGTTGCCGGGGCCGCCGGTCAGCTTGTCGATGCCCGCGCCGTCATTGAGGCGATCATTGCCCAATGCACCGCTCAAAATGTCGTTGCCGGCATTGCCGTAGATATCGTTGTCCTTTTCGGTGCCGGTCAAGATATCGACCAAGTCACTGCCGCGCAAAACCGGCCCCAAGGCACCAAGATTAAGCCGAAAACTGGTAAAACCGCCATCGCCAGCACTGCCGACAATGACTCGGATATTGCCGGGCAAAATTGAGACTTGGATCGAGCTGACATTGTTCAATGTCGCGGTAAAATCATCGGCCAGAGTCGCCAGCACCGACAATTTGCCATAGGGGCTAAGCTGCAGCAGCGTCAGTCCGTCATCGCCGCCCCCGGCCAAAAGAAAGGTACGACCGGCGAAATAGAATTTTTCCAAGGCTTCGATCTGGCCAAACCTTGTGTCCCGCGTGTCGGTCAACTGATCAACCGGCGCCAGCATGCCCAGATTGCTGACCGAATAGACGTTCAGCGTGTCGCTGCCAAACGACCCCATGACAACAAAGGCGCGACCGTAAATTTTCACCGATTCCAGTACCGAGGGTAGGGAATACCCTTCGCCTTCGCTTGGGTTGGATTTATCGGCAAAAACCGGTTTGCCGGTGGCATCAATCACATAGCATTGAATTCCTGGTTCCAAATCCGCGGCGGTGAACAGAAAATTCTTGCCGAAAAATGATGCCGTTTCGATGTCGCTGACATTCTTCAAATAGGTGGTGGTCGTATCGGCAACGCCACCTTTTCGCAACAAGGAACCGTCGCTGCCCGCCTCAAACCACTGCAGCCCCGACGCATTCCACCTTGCGGCGTAAACAAAGGTTTTGCCGCCAAGCAACAAGCTGTCACTGGTGGAAAAATGCCCGTAATTGGGCAGTCCCGCCCCAGACAGTTTGTGGGTGCCAAACCTGCCGTCATCGAGCAATTGATAGGTCGTTGCGCCGTTGGCATAGCGACCAGCGGGCAACAGATATGTCCCGCCAGCGTTGGCGAACATGTTGAGATCGACCGTCAAGTCGGTGCTTGTCAGCAGTTCCCCGGCGATGGATTGGATCGGCACGATACTGCCATCGGCCAGCATTTCAAACGAATTCAAGCCGCCTTCAAATTCGCTTGCTGCATAGATGAAGACCCGCCCGGCCACTTGGCGAACCCGCAAAGCCGATAGACCCGCCAAAAACATCGACTCCGTATCGGTGACAACCGTTTGTCGGGTAAAAGATGCAACCATAAGTTCCGCTCCGCCTAACAGCAGGTTAGCGGGTAAAACTTAACAGTTCGGTAAGCCGTTGATGATTTTGAAAAGCTGTCAGGTATTGAACAGGAAATGCAGCACATCGCCGTCGGCGACTTCGTAGGTCTTGCCTTCGGATCGCATCTTGCCCGCCACTTTCGCACCCTGTTCGCCATTGCTGGCGACGAAATCGTCATAAGCGATGGTTTCCGAACGGATAAACCCCCGTTCAAAATCGCCGTGGATCACCCCCGCCGCCGCAGGTGCAAGCGTGCCTTTGGCAATCGTCCAAGCCCGAGCTTCTTTCGGACCGACGGTGAAATAGGTCTGCAAACCCAAAAGTTCGTGCCCGGCCACGATTAACCGGTCGAGCCCCGCCTCGTGCAGGCCCATTTCCTCCAAAAACATCTGGCGGTCGTCGTCGGACAATTGGCTGATTTCCTCTTCAATTGCCGCCGAAATGACCACCGAAGCCGCACCCTGCGACTTGGCCATTTCAGCCACCAGCGCCGAAAATGCGTTACCACTCGCCGCACTTGCTTCTTCGACGTTGCAGACAAAAAGCACGGGCTTAGAGGTCAGAAGTTGCAACGATTTCCATGCCTTCAGGTCATCTTCCGCAACCGTGATCGTTCGCGCCGGTTCGCCCTTTTCCAAAGCCACTTTCGCCAATAACAACAGTTCGTTCTGCAGTAGCGATTCCTTGTCACCGCCGCGCAGTTTCCGGCCCAAGTTCTGCAACCGCTTCTCGACGCTTTCCAAATCTGCCAGCATCAATTCGGTTTCAATGGTTTCTGCGTCGGCGACAGGATCAATCTTGTCCGACACATGGGTGATGTCGCTATCCTCAAAGCAGCGCAGCACATGGGCAATGGCGTCGCATTCGCGGATATTGGCGAGAAACTGGTTGCCCAAGCCTTCGCCTTTTGAGGCGCCTTTCACCAGACCGGCAATATCGACAAATGTCATCCGCGTCGGGATGATCTGTTTTGAACCCGCAATAGCGGCCAAAATATCCAACCGCGCGTCCGGCACCGAAACCTCGCCCACGTTTGGTTCAATGGTGCAAAACGGAAAATTCGCCGCCTGCGCCGCTGCGGTGCGGGTCAATGCGTTGAATAACGTTGATTTACCGACGTTCGGCAGGCCCACAATTCCGGTCTTAAAGCCCATCGCCGGACCCTTTCAAAGCTGACTCGTGCGGCTTCTAGTGGCAGGGCACGGTTTTCTCAAGCGCTGGCATTGATTTTCCTGTCACGGTCAAGCAAAGCAAACCGTAGATCACAGGAATCCCGATGACCCGAATTGATGCCACGTTTGCCAATCTTAAATCGCAAAACAAATCCGCCTTTGTTGCCTTCATCATGGCGGGCGATCCTGGCTACGCAGGTTCGCTTGAAATCATGCGCGGCCTGCCCGCTGCTGGTGCCGACATCATCGAACTTGGCATGCCCTTCACCGACCCGATGGCCGACGGTGTTGCCATTCAGCTTGCCGGACACCGGGCGCTGGAAGCGGGGATGACACTGGCAAAAACATTGAGGATGGTCGCTGAGTTCCGCAGCCAAGACACCACGACCCCGGTTGTATTGATGGGCTATTACAATCCGATCTATTCGATGGGGGTGCCCGCCTTTCTGACAGCCGCCAAATCCTCTGGCGTTGACGGCCTGATCATCGTCGATCTGCCGCCCGAAGAAGATGACGAACTTTGCTTGCCAGCCCAAGCTGCTGGCCTCAACTTCATCCGCCTTGCGACCCCGACGACTGATGCCAAACGCCTGCCCAAAGTGCTGCAAAACACTTCGGGCTTTGTCTATTACGTCTCGATCACCGGCATCACCGGGGCGGCTGAGGTGCAAGCCGATCTGGTCAAGCCCGAAGTCGCCCGCATCAAAGCCGCAACCCACCTGCCCGTTGTGGTTGGCTTTGGCATCAAAACCCCCGAAACCGCCCGCGCTATCGCCCAAATTGCCGATGGCGCCGTTGTCGGCTCCGCTATTGTTGCGCTGGCCGGGGCGGGGAAATCACCCGGAGAGATATTGGCTTTTGTGAAAGCGCTAGCTGACGGGGCGCATGGCGAGTGAGGGTTTTCATGTTGACCGATAACCCTCGTGCGGGTGCAGTTAATTTGCGCGGTTTCACCTTACCTTAACTGAATCCTTGCCATAACATAATTCAGGGCCATATTGTTGTCTGAGTCCTAAACTACAAATGCTGTGGTTTGAACGGCAACCGAGGGTGCTTGGAGCTTTAGAAATGTCGAAAAAGCGCACCTACTTCGTCAAGGCGATATGGGACAAGGAAGCCAAAGTTTTCTATTCTGAAAGCGACATTATTGGTTTCCACATCGAGGCAGAAACTGTCGAAGAATTTGAAGCTTTGATCTACAGCGAAGCTCTGGATCTCGTTATTGCTAACCATATTACCAAGCGCGACCTTGAACGAAAATCACTCGTTGATTTGATACCAGCAATTGTTTGGCAACGCCCGGAATTGACCTCTGCGGCAGCTTAGTTGTGGCCAAAAGCTTCTACTCAATAGTTGTTTCCGAGTTGATTCGTTTGGGTTTTCAGCAAAGAAAGGGCGGAAAAGGTTCGCATGAAAAATGGAGCCATCCCGACAGCGGTATTACCACAATCGTCCCACGCAATCTCAAAAGCCGCCACACTGCGAACGCGATTTTGAAGGACGTCAGATCAAGCAAAAGAGTTTGATCAAGCCACCAAAAACACATGTACCGCTATGGGTCCATGCGCACCCAGTTGAATCTTTTGGCCGATGTCGGCCGATCTTGACGGGCCGGTGATCAAATTTATCGTACGCGGGTCAAGCCCTCGACGGCGAAATTCGGCCCACATATCCTCAAAACCGCCCATCACATCGGCCTCACGCACCACCATGAAATGCGTTTCGCCGAGGAACGCCAGCGTTACCGGGTTGTCCGCGCCAGAGGTCAAGACCAAAGTCCCGGTTTCCGCCATGCCCATTTCGGCACGCGAAAGCGTCACCGGCTCCTCCATCCGCCCGACCCCCACCGAAGTCTCAATCGTGCCCCAGCGCAGGTTTTGAAATATCGGATCGGCTCCGTGCCGCACCGAGGCGGGCAAATTGCGACTGCGCAATTCATGCGCCACTGCCTTAGTTAAATCCGCTATTGTCGCAATCCGGCTGATCGTTGCCGCCGATGCCTCGACCTTGCTTACGAATTGCGAAATCCGCACCAACCCCGTGGTCGCCGCCATAGCGGGAACAGGCAGCGGGGCCAAAATACCTGAATCGGGTTTGGCGGTCTTGCGTACCCGCGCCAATATCCGGTCTCGTGCTGTCACTTGCGGCCCCGAATTTGCGCCATGAAAGTCTTGCCCGCTGGCAACGGAAAATCACGATATTCCGTCCAGCCCGCCGCCAGCGGCAGTTTGCGCAACGAACCTTTTCCCATCAGCCGCAAAACCCGCATGCCAACGGCTGTGCCGAACCGATAGGCCCAAGGCCGTTTGACAAAAAACGCCCAGAACCCCAGCCCCCAGCGCACGGTCGAGGGCGTCAGCCGTTTCTCAAATTCGCGCTCGCGCCAATGCCGCATCATTTTGGGCAAAGGTATTTTCATCGGGCAGACTTCCTCGCAACGCCCGCAAAAGGTCGAGGCATTCGGCAACTGCCCGCCTTGCTCCACCCCAATAAGCGACGGCGTGAGTACCGCCCCCATCGGCCCCGGATAGACCCAGCCATAGGCGTGCCCACCTACGGCCTGATAGACTGGGCAGTGGTTCATGCAAGCACCGCAGCGAATGCAACGCAGCATGTCCTGAAACTCGGTGCCCAACATGTTGGTGCGGCCATTATCGAGCAGCACAACGTGGTATTCCAACGGCCCGTCCGGATCGCCGACCCGCCGTGGTCCGCTGGAAAACGTGGTGTATACTGTTATATTCTGCCCCGTTGCCGATCGCGCCAAAACCCGCAAAATGGTCGAGGCATCATCCAGTGTCGGCACGATCTTTTCGATACTGGCCAGCACGATGTGCACGCGTGGCAGCGACTGCGACAAATCACCGTTGCCCTCGTTGGTGACGATGATCGAATGCCCGGTTTCCGCGACCAGCATATTCGCGCCGGTAATCCCCACTTCCGCCTGAAAATACTTTTCGCGCAGCACCGAACGCGCTTCCAACAGCATCGTGTCCAACCCTGACAAATCGCGGTCCTTCGGCAAATGGGTGTGTGCTTTGCGAAATTCCTTCGCCACTTCCGCTTCGGTTACATGTATCGCCGGGGCGATGATGTGGCTGGGGGTTTCACCGCGCAACTGGATGATATATTCGCCCAGATCCGTTTCAACCGGCGTGATGCCATTCGCCGTCAAAAAGTCGTTGATCCCGCATTCCTCCGAGATCATCGTTTTGCCTTTGTTCACCGCCTTGGCTCCGGCCTTGCGGCACAAATCCAGTACGATTTTCTGCACATCTTCCGCCGTTTCGGCCCAATGCACATGGCCACCGGACGCGATTACGTTACGCTCATACTGCTCCAGATAATCGCCCAAATGGCCCAACACATGGTCTTTCAGCGCCTTCGACTGCTCGCGCAACGCATCAAACTCCGGCACGGCGTCAACCGCTGTTTGGCGTTTCTCCACAAACCCGCCCCGCGCACCGCGTAGGGCGCTTTGCAAATTGACGTTGGCCAATGCAGCAACCGAGTTGGCCTTGAACGCGGCACTGGTGGGTTCGTGCAAACTCATGCTTCACCTATTGTGGGGCCACTAACATCACCAGCCAGCACTTCAACCACATGCCGCACCCGCATATTCCGCCCCTCGCGCCGGGCTTTGCCTGCCATGTTCATCAAACAGCCCAAATCCCCCGCCAGCAACAATTCCGCCCCCGTCGCAGCCGCATTCGCGGTTTTATCCGATACCATCACATTGGAAATGTTTGGGTATTTCACGCAAAACGTGCCGCCAAAGCCGCAACAGACATCGGCCTCCATCATCTCGCGCAGTTCCAATCCCGCGACCGATGCCAACAATCGGCGCGGTTGCTGTTTCACCCCCAACGCCCGCAAACCCGAGCAGGCATCGTGATAGGTCGCCACAACCGGCAGAGCGGATTCCACCGACTTTACCCCCATTACATCGGTCAAAAACGAGACAATTTCATGCGTTTTCGCGCCCATAGCCAAAGCCCGCGGGTGCCAAGGATCTGTCACGTCGAACATCGCCACATAATCCTGCGCCAATGTAGCGCCGCACGAACCCGACGGGGCGACCACAAAATCAAACCCCTCAAATTCCGCGATCACCTGCCGGGCAATCGCCTTGGCCGTTTCCCGGTCGCCGGAATTCCACGCCGGCTGCCCGCAACAGGTCTGGCCACGCGGCACGATAACTTCGCAACCTGCATCCTCCAGCAACTTGATGCTCGCAAAGCCGATGGACGGGCGAAACATGTCAACCAGACAGGTCACAAACAAAGCTACGCGCGGTTTGGCCATGCAATCGGACCCTCAAAAAGCTGTCTCAAAATGGTTAGCCAGCGGCCTATCCCCGCACAAGAGCTAAACCCGCGAATCCGCTTTCCAAATCCAAACTCATCGCCTATACGCACGCCTTCACGCGGCACTTACACCCTTGGAGGATTGCCGCAATTGCTTAAGGAGCAACCAATGGCTGAGGCACCAGTACTCAACGCCACGGTTCGTGAACGCAGCGGCAAGGGGGCCGCACGCACAGCGAGACGGGAAGGGCAAGTGCCCGGCGTTATCTATGGTGGCGGCGTCGAGCCTGCCAACATCAACATCAAATTCAACGAATTGTTCAAGCA
>JANOQZ010000042.1:0-134735 GCA_031415055.1 Oceanomicrobium sp.
CGCCGCCGAGCACACCAGAATGCCGCCGTCCATCTGCGCCGCACCGGTGATCATGTTCTTCACATAATCCGCATGGCCCGGGCAATCGACGTGGGCGTAGTGCCGCGCCTTGGTTTCGTATTCCACATGTGCTGTCGAAATGGTGATCCCGCGCGCCCGTTCTTCCGGCGCCGCGTCGATCTGGTCATAGGGCTTGTATTCACCAAAATACTTGGTGATCGCCGCCGTCAGCGACGTCTTGCCATGGTCAACGTGACCAATGGTGCCAATGTTCACATGCGGCTTATTCCGCTCAAACTTCGCCTTCGCCATGATACCTTACCCCGCAATTTCGTCGCGGCGCGGTTTAGTGCGAGTTGGGGTGGAAATCAACGGGCAATTGCACCTCGCTAAAATGTAGCCGTCTGGTCAAGTCCCGGACTGAAGCCACAGGCGAACCGCTTGCGAAATCCGTGCGATGATCCGGCTTTTCTGTGTCTCGCCGCGCGCCAGTGCGGCTTGCGCAGTGCCTTGGGTCAGCGCAATGCTGTCGGCATTCAATCCTATAATCGCCGCAATAGAACGACCATCCGCAGAGCGTATCTGAATATCAAGCTTGACGTCGTGCCAAGCGGGCAACGAACTCGCCAAGGCCTTGGGCGTCACCGCATGAAACTTGCGCACGGTCACCAGAACATTAACCGGTACCGAACCGCGCAGACCCGCGACCGCTTGATTCATCGCCGTCTCGACGATTGCTTGAACTTGGGCACGGCGATCCCCCGCCGGATCTTCGAACCACACAATGTCAGTCTGAGGGAATTGCTCGCTCGGATTGGTCGAGACGATCAGGCTTGCCGGAACCGAAACCGAAGCGCTGCGCACATTCAACCGAGCCAACGATTCCGCCGATAGCCCGATGGGTTCACGAAAGATTTCCGTGTCCGGCCCCAACCCGCCGCTGCCGCTACAGGCTGCCAGCGCCAAGCCGAAAACCATCGCAAGTGCCGCTCGTTTCATTCCACCACGCCTTTCCGTTTGTCGCGCCGTTTTCCCGCGAATTCCGCCCCACCGAAATCCGCCCCGACACACTGGCTCTGACTTCCCCGATAGGCTATTGCTCCGCCGATTGACACCGGAAAGCCTGCACATGTCACGCGTTTTGATAACCTCGGCCCTGCCCTATATCAACGGCATCAAGCATCTGGGCAACCTGATCGGCTCGCAACTGCCGTCGGATGCTTATGCGCGGTTCTGCCGGGCGCGTGGCGACGAGGTCTTGTTCATCTGCGCCACCGATGAACACGGCACCCCAGCGGAATTGGCGGCGGCCAAGGCGGGGCTGCCGGTGGCGGAATTTTGCCAGCAGATGTGGAAGGTACAAAAGGACATCGCTGATGGGTTTCGCATTTCGTTTGATCATTTTGGCCGTTCCTCCAGCCCGCAAAACCACCATTTGACCCAGCATTTTGCGGCCAAATTGGCCGAAAATGGGCTGATTTCGGAGGTAATGGAAAAGCAGATCTATTCCAACACCGACGGTCGCTACCTGCCCGACCGCTATATCGAAGGCACTTGCCCGAACTGCGGCTATGACAAGGCCCGTGGCGATCAATGTGAGAACTGCACCAAGCAGCTTGATCCGGTCGATCTGATCAATCCGCGTTCGGCCATTTCCGGTTCAACCGATCTGGAGGTGCGCGAGACCAAGCACCTGTACTTGCGCCAATCCGCCATGCGCGGCAAGCTGACAGACTGGATCGACAGCAAGAAGGACTGGCCGATCCTGACCACCTCCATCGCCAGGAAATGGCTGAACGACGGTGAAGGGCTGCAAGACCGCTCAATAACCCGCGACCTTGAATGGGGCATTCCGGTGCACAAAGGTGATCAGCCGTGGCCGGGGATGGAGGGCAAGGTTTTCTACGTCTGGTTCGACGCCCCGATCGAATATATCGCCGCCACCGCCGAATGGGCCGATGCAAACGGTACCGATTGGCACCGCTGGTGGCGCACCGACAAGGGCGCAGATGATGTGCGGTATGTCGAATTCATGGCCAAAGACAACATCCCGTTCCACACCCTCAGCTTCCCCGCCACCATCCTTGGTTCCGGCGAACCGTGGAAATTGGTGGACTATATCAAGGGATTCAACTGGCTGCTTTACGACGGCGGCAAGTTCTCAACCAGCCAAGGTCGCGGCGTGTTCATGGATCAGGCGCTGGAAATTCTGCCCAGCGACTATTGGCGCTGGTGGCTCCTGTCTAACGCTCCCGAGAGCAGTGACGCCGATTTCACTTGGGAAAATTTCCAGAACGGCGTGAACAAGGATCTGGCCGATGTCCTGGGCAATTTCGTCAGCCGCGTGACGAAGTTTTGCGCCTCAAAATGGGGCACCAATGTGCCTTCCGGGGGCGCATATGGGCCGCAAGAGCAAGCGGTCGTCGCCGATTTGACCGCCCGCCTAACCGCTTATAACGACGCCTTCACCGCCATCGAACTGCGCAAGGCCGCTGGCGAGTTGCGGGCCATCTGGGTGGCCGGTAACGAATACCTGCAATCCGCCGCCCCGTGGTCGGTGTTCAAAACCGACCCCGAAAAAGCCGCCGCCATTACCCGTTTTGCCTTGAACCTGATCCGGTTTTACGCGGTTTTGTCGGAACCGTTCATCCCCGACGTCAGCAAGACGATGCTGGATGCGTTGGGTTTGGGAAAGCCGCTGTGGCCAACGGATGTGGCCAAAGAACTTTCCGCCCTGGTCGCTCATCACCCCTTCACGATCCCCGAAGTCATGTTCGCCAAGATCACCGACGAGCGACGGGCAGAATTGGAAGTTAGGTTCGCGGGGGAATAGAGCCTCGTTTTTCTACTTCCCTGTGCGAAGCGCAGGGCCGCGACCGACCGCCGTTCGGCGGTCGCAGATGCGACCACCCGGTCGGTCGCCGCCAATGAGGGTGTGGACGGGTGTAAAAAACGAATGTCGCTACTCGCAGCAACGCCGATTCTCTTCACGCCCTCTTGCCTTGACTTCCGACCAAACCAGCGCACTTTGTGCCATGCTCAAAACACTCCTCTGCTTCCTCATCTTCCCGCTCGCAGCCTTTGCCCAGTCCTGCCCGCCCAGCCCCGTGCAGCCGGAAAAACCGCAGCTTTTCACTAACCTCGCCGCCAGCCCTAATGAAATGGCGGCGGCGGTGATTGCGCGCGAACTCTGGATGCTCTGGCGCACAGCTCCTGATGCAAAGGCGCAAGACCTGCTCGATCGCGGCATGGCGATGCGCGACGTGTTCAATTTCCCCGAATCCATCCTGATCCTCACCGAACTGATAGCTTATTGCCCAGACTATCCCGAAGGCTACAACCAACGCGCCTTCACGCGCTATCTGGCGCAAGATTACCAAGGCTCGCTGGATGACATCGAAATCGTCCTCAAAGCCGAGCCCAAACATTTCGGTGCCTTGTCGGGCAAAGCCCTTGTGCAAATGAACATGGGCCAAACCGGCCAAGCCAAACTCACTATGATCGAGGCGCTCAAAGTTCACCCTTGGTTGAACGAACGCGAGTTGCTCGGCCAAGGCGAGGATCTATAACTGCGCCCGCCCAAATCCGTCAAAGCGCTGGAAGATTTTGGCCGCATCCGCCTGTCGCCGAATTTCTTCATGCGCGATTTTCTCTATTCCGAAATCTCGCAGATCGAAGGCGTTCCAAATATCCCAGACGACCCAGACCTTGCCATCAAAGCCGGGACCAAACTGTGCGAGGAACTCCTCGAACCTCTCAACGCCACCTTCGGGCGCATCGGCATTCGCTCTGCCTGTCGGGCCGTGGCGGTCAACGAAATCGGGGCCGCTAACGGGAACCAATACAACTGCTCCACCAACCAAGCTTCCTACGCCAACCATATCTGGGACAGGCTGGATGCCAATGGTCACATGGGCGCCATGGCCACCATCGTCATCCCGTGGTTCATAGACCGCTATGACCCGCGCACCGATTGGCGCAGGCTGGCGTGGTGGATTCACGACCATCTGCCCTATTCCGACATGTGTTTCTTTCCCAATTTGGCCGCGTTCAATCTGGGCTGGCACGAAGAGCGGCAACGCCGCATCTACAGCTGTGTCGCGCCAAAGGGGCTGCTGACCAAAGTTGGATACACAAACCAGAACGCCGACCATGCCGAATGGTATCCCGGTTTTCCGACACTCATTCACCCCTGACTGCCTTTACAATCCCACCCATCGCACTAAGTTCCGCCCGCGATGCCCGCTTGGTGAAACAGGTAGACACAAGGGACTTAAAATCCCTCGACTTTAATCGGTCGTGCCGGTTCGATCCCGGCAGCGGGCACCAATTTTCAACTTGACCTGAAGTCACTAAAGTTTCGCAAAACGCCAAGATTCTTGCCAGAAACGAATTTTCGATGCAATGTCCCGCCACAGCCGACGAAGTGGAGTGATCGGCGACAACAACAGGGACAATCATGGCAAACAATTCTGGGGCGGGATATTCCGACTCCGACAAGAAGGAGGATATGAAAGTCCTCCACGGTATGGGCTATGCGCAAGAGCTTGATCGGCGGATGAGCCGGTTCTCAAACTTCGCAATTTCCTTCTCGATCATCTGCATCCTTGCGGGTGGGATCACGGCTTTCCCAGTGGCAATGTCATCAGGCGGCGGCTTCTCAGTCGCCATTGGCTGGGTCATTGGCGGCTTGTTCGCGCTAGTAGTTGCCGCTTCGATCGGCCAAATCGCCTCGGCCTATCCAACGGCAGGTGGGTTGTATCATTGGTCATCCATTTTGGGCGGTCGTGGCTGGGGTTGGCTTACGGCCTGGTTCAATTTGGTCGGGCTGCTGTTCGTCGTCGCATCGGTGAACTTCGGCGTCTACTTGCTACTCAAAGACCTCGTCCTCGCCGGAGTATTTGGCATGGATGTCTCAACTTGGGGTGCTTGGCACGCCAGCATTTTCGTGACGATCTTCGCCATCTCGCAGGCGTTGTTCAACCATATGGGCATCAAAGTCACCACGATGC
Organism: Oceanomicrobium sp.; assembly: GCA_031415055.1. Lineage (GTDB taxonomy): Bacteria > Pseudomonadota > Alphaproteobacteria > Rhodobacterales > Rhodobacteraceae > JANMOK01. The sequence continues at coordinate 5,013 of JANOQZ010000042.1, forward strand.
TGACCGACTTTTCGGGTTACCTGATCTTTGCAGTTGCGATCTTGCTTACTCTTTCGATGTTAATCTGGGGTGCTGGCGGCGACGTCTCCCGACTGACAACTTTTGTAAACAACACTGGCGAGCCGGGTGGTGGCGTGGTTCCTGAAGCACGCACTGCGATTGTCGCGTTCTTGATCGGCCTTCTGTATCCGCTCTATACGATCACCGGATTTGACGCTTCGGCGCATACTTCGGAAGAAACGATGAATGCGCGCGTTTCGGTGCCCAAAGGCATGTTGCATTCGGTTTTCTGGTCTCTTCTGTTCGGGTTCTTTCTGGCCGCGTCATTTATCTTGGCGATGCCCGATACCGTTGAAGGTGCCAAAGCTGGCGGCGCTTCTTTCTTTAACTTGTTCGCCGGTCTGCCAATGCCCGCCTTCCTCAAGGCACTACTTGCAATCGGCATCGTCGCAGCCAACTACTTCTGCGCTTTGGCGGGCATGACATCAACCTCGCGGATGATCTATGCATTCGCGCGTGACGGTGGTCTGCCTGCTTCCAGTCTGTTCGCCAGCATAAGCCCGAAATACCGCACGCCTGTTGCGGCAATCTGGCTGGCAGCAATACTGTCGACACTGGCATGCTACTATGCACCGTTTATGTTCGCACTGGCGGCCGGCTGTGCTTTGTTCCTGTATATTTCTTACGCCATGCCGGTTGCAGCCGGACTTATGGCCCAAGGAAAAACCTGGACGGAATTCGGCCCATACAAACTTGGCGTATGGTCAAAACCGTTCGCGATTATTACCATCGTTGGTGTGATCATCTTGGCCTATGCGGGAACGCAACCCCCGTTTAATCCGATCATCCTGCCGCTGTTCCCCGACCTTGCTTTCCCGTTGAACCAATTGACCAACCCGCTGATCTTCCTTGGCGTGGCTCTGGCTATCGGATGGTTCGTGAGCGAACGCAAACGCTTCCAAGGCCCGCCGATTGGTGACGCAATCGCCAAACGCGCAGCCGCGATCAAGGCAGCGGAAGCAGCCGTTGGCGAAACGACTGCTGCGTAGTTGAACTCTTCGGCGCGGGCTCAACCAGTCCGCGCCGTTATTTTGCCCAAGGTCATTTTGCCATGTTCCCTTTGCGCGATCACAATCCTTCGCTGCACACTCCCCATGTGACCTATGCGCTTTTGGCCGCAAACATCGTAATTTTCCTGGCTTATTACCCGGCGCTATCAACCGACGAATTTCGCCTCGCCGCCTTCTTCAACCAATGGGCCACGATTCCGGCCGATGTTTCAAATGGCCAAGATTACCACACCATCCTGACCAGCATGTTCCTGCACGGCAGCTGGATGCATCTGGCGGGCAATATGCTGTTTCTGTGGATATTCGGCGACAATATGGAAGACGCTTTCGGCCATATCGGCTTTCTCGCCTTCTATTTGGCCGGCGGAGCTGCGGCGGACTTTGCCCACGTCCGGTCCGACCCAACTTCGCTGACACCGACAGTTGGCGCTTCCGGGGCGATAGCCGGTGTTCTGGGCGGCTATCTGTTGCTCTTTCCCAAGGCACGCGTCGATATCATTCTCATCCTTATCATCATCATCCGCCGCTTCACCCTGCCCGCGTGGAGCGTGCTGGGCTTGTGGTTCTGCTTCCAAATCTACAACGGTGTCACCGCCGACCTGACTGCCGGCGGCGTCGCTTATTGGGCGCATGCGGGTGGGTTTGTGATTGGCTTGATCCTGACCATTCCACTTTGGTTGAAACGCGGCGGCAAAGCGTTCTGGCAGCAAACCGAAGGCCACCCACCCAATCCGCCGACCAACTACCCCGAACGGATGACCCCGATCCCGACGGTGCGACGGCGCTAAACCCCCAAACACCAGCGCATTATCGCCTTTTGCGCGTGCAGGCGGTTTTCGGCCTCGTCGAATACCACCGAATGTGGGCCGTCCATGACCGCGTTGGTGACTTCTTCGTCGCGATGCGCGGGCAGGCAGTGCATGAACAGGGCACCGGGGTTGGCTTTGTCCATCAACGCCGCGTCGACCTGATAGGGCCGCAACTGGTTGTGACGACGTTCGCGGGCGGATTGGGCGTCGTGCATGGAAATCCAGGTATCTGTGACCACAAGATCGGCACCACGAACTGCCAAGGCGGGGTCGCGTTCAATCAACAGTTTCGAACCTTTACCGCGGGCATATTCCATCGCCTTGGCATTCGGGTCCAAAGTTTCCGGCCCAGTGAATGTCAAATCAAACCCGAACTGCCCGGCGGCATGAATGAACGAAGTGCAAACGTTGTTGCCATCGCCCGACCACACCACTTTCTTACCTTTGATCGGCCCCGAATGTTCTTCAAACGTCATCACATCGGCCATGATCTGGCAGGGATGCGACGAATTGGTCAGCCCGTTGATCACCGGCACCGTGGCGTTTTCAGCCAGTTCCAACAGCACGTCTTCCTCGAACGTTCTGATCATTATCATATCGACATAACGCGACAGAACCCGGGCGGTATCGGCAATGGTTTCGCCATGACCAAGCTGCATTTCCGCACCCGACAGCACCAGACATTCGCCGCCCATTTGCCGCACACCAACATCAAACGACACCCGCGTGCGGGTCGACGGTTTCTCGAATATCAACGCCACCATTTGGCCCGCCAAAGGCTGGTCGGCATCCTTCGCACCTTTCGGCTGACCCTTGCGCAAATCTTTGATCCGCTTTGCATCGTCCAATATCGCCCGCAAATCGGCGGCGTCGGTTTTGTGAATATCGAGAAAGTGGTTCATTTCTGGTCCCTGTCCGGCCTTAGCTTTGCTTGGTTGCTGGCGCTTGGTTCAACCGTTTCGCCGCCTTGTCCAAACGCCTCAATCCTTCATCAATTTCAGCGATTGTGATATTCAGGGCGGGCAACAAGCGCACCACATTATCCGCCGCCGGAATGACGATAACGCGCTCGGCATAACCGGCCTTTACCACGTCGGCAGGTGCAAGCTTGCACTTCAACCCAAGGATCAACCCTTCGCCACGAACAAATTCAAATACGTCAGGATTGCTGGCAACCAAGCCCTCTAGCCGCTGACGCAGTTGTCCCGAAACATGGCTTACATTGTCGAGAAACCCCGGTTCCAGCAAGGTTTCCAACACGGCAATCCCCACGGCACAGGCCAATGGATTACCGCCATAGGTGGAGCCATGCGTGCCAACACTCATGCCCGACGCCGCCCGTTCTGTGGCCAAACAGGCCCCGAACGGAAAGCCGCCGCCGATGCCCTTGGCAACCGCCATAATATCCGGCTCTATCCCGGCCCATTCGTGGTGAAACAGCTTGCCTGTGCGGCCCATGCCGCACTGGATTTCATCAAGGATCAGCAAAATTCCATGCTGGTCGCACAGGTCCCGCAAGCCTTTCAGACATTGCAAGGGAACCGGTCTGATACCGCCCTCACCCTGAATTGGCTCGATCAGAATCGCAGCGGTTTTCCCAGTTATCGCGGCGTTCAAAGCGTCATGGTCGGCAAAGGCAACCTTCACAAACCCCGGCAGCAAGGGGCCAAACCCCTTGACCATCTTCTCACCGCCGGACGCCGCAATCCCCGCCGAAGAACGGCCATGAAACGCGCCGTCAAAGGTGATGATTTCGATCCGTTCTGGCTGGCCCTTTTCATAGAAATACTTCCGGGTCATCTTGACGGCACATTCAATCGCCTCGGTGCCGGAATTGGTGAAAAACACCGTGTCGGCAAAGGAATTGTCGACCAGTAATTGCGCCAGTTTCTTTTGATTGGTGATTTCGTACAGGTTGGATGTGTGCCAAAGTTTTTGTGCTTGGTCGTGGAGCGCTTTAACCAGCTTTGGGTTGGCATGTCCTAAAACAGCGACGGCAATTCCGGCACCCAAATCGAGATAGCGGTCGCCATTTTTCTCGATCAACCACACGCCCTCGCCACGCTCAAACTCCAGCGGTGCGCGCGCGTAAGTGGGTAGGACGGGCGAAATCACAGACGCAAACTCCAGATATGAACGAAAAAGCCCCGACGGCATCGCGCGACAGGGCGTTGTTTGTTTCATGCCGCAAAGATATGAGCCTGTCAAATCTTGGCGGTCAGCAAAGGCAAGATCATGCTTGGCGCGATTACGGTTCCTGATGCGTTCACCGCCAACGATTGCGCACAAATCGTGACCTTGGCCAAAAGTTCCGGCTTGTCGCAAGCAGGCCTAGTGCAAGGTCAATCTGACAAATCGATCAGGACAGCTCAAGTGGCTTGGCTTGAGGATCAAGCCGACGCAGCTTGGGTAATGCAGCGGATTGTCGGCTTGGTGGGTGAGGCCAACCGTCAATACAACTTTGAACTCACCGACTTTTCCGAGCACATCCAAGTCGCGCAGTATCACGCCGACATTGCCGGACATTTCGACTGGCACGCCGATATCGGCAGCGGCGAGCTGGCGGCAAAACGCAAGCTGACTTTGGTTGTGCAACTGAGCCAACCTATTGAATATGAGGGTGGAATCTTGCAAACTTGGTCGGCGAATCAACCCGTTCAAGCCGACCAAAGCCAAGGCACGGCAACTCTTTTCCCCGCCTTCACCCTGCACCGCGTGACGCCCGTAACCCAAGGCGAACGCTGGTCTTTGACCACTTGGGTGCATGGTCCCAGCTTCAAATAAGCGCGGGTGCTTGTCACTGCCGATCAGAGCGTTAGAATAGGCGCAACCATTCCAGCACACGAAAAGGGCTAGGACCAGATGAAAGAAGCGGATCAGTCTTGGACGGACGAGCGGGTTGAAACCCTTAAGACGATGTGGGGCGACGGCAAAAGCGCCAGCCAGATTGCCAAAGAACTTGGTGGTGTTACCCGCAATGCTGTCATCGGCAAAGTGCATCGCTTGGGCCTGTCAAACCGCACCTCAACTGCCCCAATCAAGCCAGTAAAAGAGGATATTCGGGCGGTATCAAAAGACACTAAGCCATTGCCATTAAAAGATATTCCAGTTCAAAAACCGGTCCTAGTTACCAAACCCATCGTCCCCATCCCGCCGCGTCCGATGAAACCGATCTTCACCGCGGGCCAGCCGATGCCACCGCAACCCTCGGCCAATGAAGTGTCGGCGGAAGCTTTGGCAAACCTCGCCAACATTGAGAAAAAAGCTAAAAAACTCGACCTTATGCAACTGACAGAACGCACCTGCAAATGGCCGATTGGTGACCCGGCCACCGAAGATTTCTGGTTCTGCGGCCACCCCTGCCAAGCCGGCAAACCCTATTGTGAGGCCCATGTCGCCGTGGCGTTCCAACCGATGTCGAGCCGTCGAGATCGCCGCAGCGGAACACGTTAACCATTGGCTGGATTCGACAAAAACAGGTGTGCACCAAGCGTGCACAACGCGTGCACCGGGCGTGCATACGATTTGTGTTAACGCTCCTTGGTGTTCGCGGGATGTTTAAGGAACGAATTGTGAACTATTGCCTTGTAGACTGAGTCGGACTTTGACAATCTGTCAAAAAATGACCCAGGGGCGGCAGTATGACGAAGACGGAATTTGGGCATCTTCGAGAACGTGTTGGTTTGGATTTCAGTGCGACCGCCAAGTTGTTGCAGGTCACAGAACGCACCGTTCGACGTTACGTATCCGGTGAAACCAACGCTAACCCATCGGCAGTCACCGTCTTAAAAGCCGAAGTCGTACGTCGGCTAACGGCATCTAAAGGCACGACAAATTTCCGCTTCATCGACCTGTTCGCAGGAATAGGTGGCTTACGCGTGGGTTTTGAATCCATCGGTGGTCGTTGTGTTTTCACCTCGGAATGGGACCGTTTCAGCCAAGAAACCTATCGCGCCAACTTCCCCGACAACCACGAAATCGGGGGGGATATCCGGGAATTTTCCGCACAACCAGATTTGATCCCCGAACATGATGTGCTGTTGGCCGGTTTCCCCTGCCAACCATTTTCCATTGCCGGTGTTTCCAAGAAAAACGCCCTTGGCCGACCGCATGGTTTCTTGTGCGACACGCAAGGCACGTTGTTTTTTGACACCGCACAAATCATCGCGCATCATCGTCCAGCGGCCTTTGTTTTGGAAAACGTCAAGAATCTAGAGCGTCACGACCAAGGGCGAACCTTTGCGACAATTCTGAACGTGTTGCGCAACGAATTGGGCTATCATGTGCAGCACCGTGTCATCAGTTCGGAACCTTGGGTGCCACAACGACGCGAACGCATTTTCATTGTCGGGTTTCGGGAACCGACGGCATTTGATTTATCTACGCTGACTGTTCCCAATCTGGGCAACGGGCCGAAACTTGGAACTATCCTGCAAAGTGCTGACGAGGTTGACCCGAAATACACGTTGTCAGCGCATTTGTGGCAATACCTTCAGGACTACAAAGCAAAACACCAAGCGGCAGGCAATGGGTTTGGTTTTGGTTTGTTTGGGCCAGATGACGTTACGCGTACTTTGTCGGCGCGTTACTTCAAGGATGGTTCGGAGATTCTGGTGAAGCAAGCCGGAAACCGCCCACGCCGCCTAACGCCCACAGAATGTGCACGGCTGATGGGGTTTGAGAACGAAAAGCGTCAATTCCGCATTCCGGTATCAGACACGCAGGCCTATCGCCAGTTCGGCAACGCAGTTGTGGTGCCAGTTGTGGAGTTCGTGGCGCAAGGGATGAAGCCGTTTATTGAGGGGGCGCTGGCCACATCCGAAGCGCACGATGACCTGCGCCGTCTGGGTTGAGCGGTTTCTGTTGAACGCAACACAGTGACAAACCCGCTGACAAGTTTACTAAATCAAATGGCCGCCGTGGGCGCTGTGCGGTTTTACGCCAAACGTCTTGCGCCCAACGACAATTCCAAAAATCAAGTCTATTTGGGTGGGGGATTTGGCGCATTAAACATTATTCCGCACGGACCAATTGTGGATGACGATTCGCCACAAGCAGGAAGCGTAAGGGACAGGGCAAAAGCAGCAGTTCGGTTCTTTTGGCTGGATGAGAACGGGCCGTCACTGGCACCCGATGCGCAGGTGATACTCTATCCGAAATATCCAGAAGTCCGAATGTCTGGCTTTCTGAACCGTGCAGAACGCGCCCCAAAAACCTTGATGGCGTCGCGCGATGAAGGTCGCGTTTTGTTTTTCGGTGTCTGTGCTGATGATCGTGTCTTGGGTCGCGTCGTCGCTTGGGATGATCCTATTAGAAAGGCATTTGACGACGACGCGCCAAGCCTTGGCACAAGCGGCGTGTTTTTCGATCTTGAAAAGCTGCGCCAAGGTGGAGTTGACCCAAAACGCGCACTGCTGGAATCGTTGGGCAGGATTCACGTCAGAGGCTGGATTGCTTCGCAAAAATTGGACGGATTGGGCAACCCACATCCATACAGCGCCCGAAATGGCGGCGGCTACACCCTTGAAGCCGAACTTGGGATTTCACCAAACTCGTACGCCGAACCAGATTTTATGGGTTGGGAAGTCAAACAATATGGCGTGTCGGATTTTGTGAAATACCTAGCCAAAAGCCCAATCACCTTGATGACTCCCGAACCGACGGGTGGGATTTATCGCGACAAAGGCGCTGAAGTCTTTCTGCGACGCTATGGCTATCCTGACAAATCTGGCAAGGCCGACCGGATCAATTTTGGTGGCATCTATGTCGCCGGACGAGCGTTTCACGTCGATACTGGTTTGGCCTTGCGCTTGTCAGGTTTTGACTCCGCAAGCGGCAAAGTTACCGACCTTTGTGGCAGCGTTGATCTGATTGATCACGGCGACAACATCGCAGCTTCATGGGGATTCAAAAGCATCATGGAACATTGGAACCGCAAACATGCTAGGGCCGCCTATGTGCCTTCGATGATGGAGTTCCCGCCCCCGAAGTATCGTTATGGTGCATTGGTCCAATTGTGCGAAGGCACGGATGTTTTGTTGCTGTTGGCGGCGATTGCCAAAGGCGTTGTTTATTATGATCCGGGCATCAAAATGGAAAACACTCTGGCCCCCAAGCCCGAAATAAAAAGGCGGAGTCAGTTTCGGATAAAGCAGGATCGTCTGGGCGACTTGTATCAAGCGTCAACTAAAGTGGATTGCACCGCCTAAGCCCCTCACCCATACCTCTCATCCAACCCATACCCTGCCGCCCGCACGGTCCTGATCGGGTCGACATCGCCGCGCCGGTTCAGTGCGCGGCGCAGGCGTCCGACATGCACGTCCACCGTTCTGATCTCAACATCGGCGTCCGAACCCCAAACCCTGTCCAGCAATTGCTCACGGCTGAAGACGCGACCGGGGCGTTGCATTAGGACATCGAGTAGGCGGAACTCGGTCGGGCCAAGATGCACGTCGCGGTTGCCGCGCAGCACCCGGCGGGCGGTGCGGTCCAATGAAATATCGCTAAAAACCGCCACGTCGCCAGCGACCATCGGATTGGCACGGCGTAACACTGCTTTCATCCGGGCAACCAATTCGCTCAGAACGAAGGGCTTGGTGACAAAATCATCGGCACCGGTGTTGAGCCCGCGAATGCGGTCTTCATCTTCGCCTCGCGCCGTCAACATGATGATCGGGATATCGCGGGTTTCAACTCGTGCCCGCATTTGTCGACAAATCTCGATGCCACTGACATTGGGCAGCATCCAATCGAGCAACACCAGATCGGGCCGTTGCTCATCAACTGCGATCATCGCGTCGTCGCCATCGGCGCTGATCGTGACGTCAAAACCTTCTTTGCCGAGGTTATAGGATAGCAACTCGCTCAAGGCGACTTCGTCTTCAACCACCAGAACTTTGGCACCCATGTTCAGCCCTCAAATTCCAAGGCAATCGGCTCGCCCTTCGGCCTTTCGTCGCCCAAGGGTTCGCCTTCGACGATGTAGTAGATCATCTCGGAAACGTGGGTTACGTGGTCGCCGATACGTTCCAGATTCTTGGCGATGAACAGCAGTTGCGAGCCAAGTCCGATCATCCGCGGGTCTTCCATCATATAGGTGACAATTTCGCGGAAAATGGCGTTGTAGACGTCATCGATCTCGACATCGCGGCGCCAGACCGACACCGCTTTTTCGGTATCGCGCGAGGAATAGGCATCCAGCACTTCGGTCAGTTGGCCCAAAGTCTGCTGCCCCATGCGCACCAGTGAGGACGACAATTTCACCGGGCGTGCGCTGGAAAGATAAATCGCCCGTTTCGAGATGTTTTTCGCCAAGTCGCCAATGCGTTCCAGCGTCGAGGCAATTTTCAGGGCCGAGATCAAAATGCGCAAGTCCTGTGCCATCGGTTGACGCAAGGCGATGGTGCGGGTGGCGATCTCTTCCAGTTCCATTTCCAAAGCGTCGAGTTTCTTGTCGCGTGCAATCACCTCGGCGGCCAATCGGGCGTCGCGGTTTTGCACCGCCTCCAAAGCGTTGGTCAGCAGTTCTTCGCAAAGCCCGCCCATTTCCGAGATTTTGGCCTGGACCGAAATCAGGTCGTCGTCAAAGGCCGATACGATATGCTGTTTCATGTGCAATCCCTTAGCCGAACCGGCCGGTAATGTAATCTTGTGTCCGTTGGTCAGACGGGTTGGTGAATATCTTTGTTGTGTCGCCGTGCTCTACCAAGATGCCCAAGTGGAAAAAGGCGGTTTTCTGGCTAACGCGGGCGGCTTGCTGCATCGAATGGGTGACGATTATGACCGAAAAATTCGCCCTGAGTTCGGCAATCAAGTCTTCAATCTGCGCGGTGGCAATCGGGTCCAAAGCCGAGCATGGCTCGTCCATCAACAGGACTTCGGGCGAGGTGGCAATTGCCCGCGCAATGCACAGTCGTTGCTGTTGGCCACCCGAAAGGCTGGTGCCGGGAGCGGTTAGTCGATCTTTGGATTCATTCCACAACGCGGCGCGGCGCAAAGATTTCTCCACCACGTCGTCCAACTCGGCCTTGCTGGCGGTCAAACCGTGAATGCGCGGCCCGTAGGCCACATTGTCATAAATCGATTTGGGGAACGGATTGGGCTTTTGAAACACGATGCCAACCTTGGCGCGAAGCTGCACCGGGTCAACGTCGCCGGCGTAAATGTCTTCGCCGTCCAGCCGAATGTCGCCGCTGACTTTGCACACAGCAATCGTGTCGTTCATCCGATTCAGGCAACGCAAAAAGGTCGATTTTCCGCATCCCGACGGGCCAATAAAGGCTGTGACGGTTTTGTCGGGAATTTCAACGCTCACCTTTTTAATGGCGTGATTGGTGCCGTAAAACACGTCAACGTCTTTGGCACTAAACTTTGTCTCAAACATTTTTGTCGCCCTATCAACCGGGTGATGCATTACAGTTGCGTCCACTTTTTCCCCACTTACCAACGACGTTCAAAGCGGTTGCGCAGGAAAACCGCAACGGCGTTCATGGCGATTAAGAACACCAGCAGCACGCAAATCGCCGCCGCCGTCCGGGCCTCGAATGCCCGCTCCGGGAAATCGGACCAGCGATAGATCTGCACCGGCAAGACCGTGGCGCTGTCGGTGATGCCGCGCGGAATATCCACGATGAAGGCGACCATCCCAATCATGATCAAGGGTGCGGTTTCACCCAAGGCCCGCGCCATACCGATGATCACGCCAGTCAAAATACCGGGCATCGCCAAGGGCAGGACATGGTGGAACGAGGTTTGCAATTTCGACGCCCCAACCCCCAATGCCGCGTCGCGAATTGACGGGGGAACCGCGCGAACTGACGTGCGTGAGGTTATGATGATGGTGGGCAGCGTCATCAAAGCTAAAACAATGCCCCCGGCCAGTGGGGCCGAGCGTGGGATGCCCAAGAACCCCAAACAAAAGGCCAACCCAAGCAGGCCGAACACAATCGACGGCACGGCGGCAAGGTTGTTGATGTTGACCTCGATGAAATCGGTCATTCGGTTCTTTGGCGCGAATTCCTCAAGGTAAATCGCCGCTAAAACGCCGGTTGGAAAGGCCAAGAGCAGCGTCACCAGCATGGTCCAGAACGAGCCAACTGCGGCACCCCAAATGCCCGCCAATTCCGGTTCACGCGAATCTCCCGCCGTGAAAAACCGCCAATTGAATTTTGATTCGATATCGCCAGATTGACGCAAAGTTTCGATCCAGATTGTCTGTTTGTCGGTAATTTTGCGCGACGCTTCTGGCGTTGGATTGACCATGAACTGCCAATCTTTCCCCGAATATGCGCTTTGATGAGGGATCGCACCGACGATTTCACCTTTGCCAGCGGCGCTGCCAATCTCGCCCACTTTGATCCAGGTCTCGCCAAGTTTGATCAACAGCGAGGGCATTTCATCGGTTAGCTTTTCGCGTCCTTCCGGCGAGGCGGCGCGTTGTTCCAAATCCAAGGCTTCCGCCAGCAATGCGTCCCGCTTGCCCGCACGTTTGGCCGCCTCGTCGCTGTCCTTGGTCTTTTTTTCACCAGTTTCAGTTTCCGCACGACGGGTGTATTCAACGACGCCATTGTCTTGCAGTTGCGCTTTGTCGCGCAACTTTTTGGCCTGATCAACTAGGTCGGTTCGCACCAGCGCCAAAATTGCTGTGAAATCCGATTGGCTGCTGACGAATTCAACTTCGCCAGCATCGACGGTCACCGTCAAATCACCGGCTTTGGCTTGATCGGCCAAAGCGCCAGATTCGCCCTTCAAATAAAGGTCAACCGTGTCCGAGGCGAGGAAGGCATGTTCAAATGGTGCCAAGGCCAGCGTCGGCTGAGCCAACACTGCGTCGCGCAAAGCAAATACTGCACCGCCGCTGACCAATTCGGCCCGCTGCTTGCGGTCTTCGCGCGACGACGCTTCTGGAAAGCGCGCGGCGATGGAATCCTTGGTAATCGCTTCAAAATCGGCTTTCGCCAACAAGGCTGAATCGCCGGTCTCCACGCTGACGGGCAAAGTCACGTAATGCTCGCTCAATGCCAAACTGGCCTTGCCAAACACCGACCACAGCAAGGCCACCAGCGCCAAACCGGCTAGAGTCAGCGCCAGAATGCCATAGGCTTTCAGCCGGGTTTCGGCGGCGTGCCGCCGTTTCAACCGAGCGTTTGAAACGACCGACCCGTGGATGGAATTCGCCGCCCGAGGTTGGTTTTCAATCATAGGCTTCACGGAATTTGCGAACAACACGCAGGGCGATAATGTTCAGGATTAAAGTGACGCAGAACAAGGTGAACCCCAAAGTGAATGCTGGGCCTGCAGCTACAGAAGCTTCGGTATCGCCGGTAATCAACATGACGATCTGCACTGTTACTGTGGTTACAGCGGCGAACGGGTTGACCGAAAGGTTCGCGCCCTGCCCAGCGGCCATGACAACGATCATCGTTTCACCGACCGCCCGAGACACGCCCAGCAAGACCGCCGAGACAATTCCGGGCAAGGCGGCGGGCAGAACCACCTGACGGATCGTTTCGGCCTTTGTTGCGCCAAGTCCATATGAGCCGTCACGCAAAGATTGCGGCACCGCGTTGATCACATCATCCGATAGCGACGAGATGAAAGGGATGATCATAATCCCCATAACAACCCCCGCCGCCAAAGCACTTTCGGAGGCAACCGAAAGCCCCATTGCTTCACCCGCCTGCCGAATGAACGGGGCCACAGTGATCGCCGCAAAAAACCCATAGACCACGGTGGGAATACCGGCGAGAATTTCGAGGACCGGCTTGGCAACGGTGCGCACGCGGGCATCGGCAAAATCCGACAGATAAATCGCGGCGAACAGGCCAATAGGCACCGCAACAAGCATTGCAATCGCAGTGATCAGCAGCGTGCCGACAAACAGCGGCAAAGCGCCGATTTTTTCGACATCGATCACGCCGTCTTGCACCCCGGAAAGCGGACTCCACGTTGTGCCAAGCAAAAATTTATCGATGCGCCAACCGATATTGGACATGAAGATCAGTGTCTCAAATATCAGACTGAGCAAAATGCCGATGGTCGTTAGAACCGCAACCGCCGCACAGCACCATAGGATGGTTTCAATGATCCGTTCGGTGCGATTGCGGGCGCGAAAATCGACGCCGACGCGACGCAGCGTGACAAATCCAGCGGCACAGGACGCACCAATCGCAAAGGCCACACTGCCCCAGATTCGAAACCCGTCCATGCTGGCAAAACGTAGACCAACTTGCTGGCGCAAAGCGTCAATCGTGGAGGGCGTTCCGCCATTGGCAATCGCTTTGGCGTCGCTCAAGACCAAGTTGCCCTCGATACTGGCCTTATCGGCCAACCCAACCGCAATCTGGCTCATCAAGGCCTTGTCGATAATCCAGCCCCAGATCAGACTCAAGGCAATCAAAACCGACAGCCCGATCAATATGACCCAAAGGAAGACATAGGCACCGTGATAGGAAGGTCGCGAATGCAGATTGCCAAGCCTGCCATTCGCCGCAGCCAAAGCCCGCGACTGCGCCAGAATAAAAAACAGAACCGAAAGTCCTGCGATTACAAGGGCAGTCATCGAAATCATGCTAGGCTATTCCTTTTGCAGACAAGGGCACCCGAAGGCACCCTTGTTCATTTTTGCTATCAGTTCAGCAGGTCGGCTGTCAGCAACGTGCCTGCGGCAATCGCTTCGGCATTGGCTTTGTGCAAATCCGCCGGCAGGGAAATCAATCCTTTTTCGACCAAATAACCATCGTCACCTGAAGCCGCATCCGAACTGAATTCCGCCAAGAATTCGGCAATGCCCGGAATGACACCAATGTGGGCTTTCTTGGCATAAACGTACAACGTGCGCGACAAAGGATAATCGCCGCTGGATATTGTTTCGTAGTTCGCCTCAACACCATCGACGATGGCGCTTTGCAATGTGTCGGCGTTTTGCTCGAGGAACGAATAGCCAAACACGCCCAAGGCGTTCGGATTGGCTTGCAGTTTCGAGACGATTAGATTGTCGTTCTCGCCGGATTCGATATAGACGCCGTCTTGGCGAACTTCGATTTCTTCCAGCTCGATCCCCGCTTCTTCGCACCCTGCACTCAAGGCCAGTTCTTCGAACGAATCTCGCGTGCCTGACGATGGTGGTGGGCCAAGAACTTCGATGGCAATCGCTGGTAACGAAGCGTCAATTTCGTCCCAAGTTGCCGGTTCACCGGCACCAACGACCAAGGCTTGGCACAGGGTCGCCAGCGTGATGTCGTATTCCGGACCTTCGTTCGAATTGGCGATGGCGATGCCGTCAAAACCAATCGAGGCTTCGATGATGTCTGTCACACCAGCGGCCTGACAATCTGCGAATTCCGATGCTTTGATCCGGCGCGATGCATTGGTCAAATCAGGGTGATCTTCGCCAATACCTGCACAGAATAGCTTTATGCCGCCGCCGGTGCCGGTTGATTCAACAACCGGTGTTGGCATGCCAGATGTCTGGCCAAATTGCTCGGCCACAGCCGTGGTAAAGGGAAATACAGTCGATGATCCGACGATGCGGATCTGGTCGCGCGCTTCTGCGGCACCTGCAACAATTGATGCAGCGGCTGCGAGGGCGATGATGTTCAGTTGTTTCACGGGTCGTGTCTCCGTTTCAGGATTTTTTCTGCATATGCCCAAAGCGATTCTTCGGACCGCACGATTCCTACACGCGATTGACCGCAGTTTTATTACACTACGGCAACAGATTTGTGACAGTTTAAACTGTTGATAAATAATGTTATTAACTCAGCTATCCCGTCTGCGCTTCCTTTTGCGTCACAATCACTTTCGGTAACCAGATCGTGAATCGGCTGCCCTGCCCCAAAGTCGAAGCAATCTCCAACTCGCCGCCATGTCGATTGAGGATATGTTTCACAATCGCCAAACCAAGGCCTGTGCCGCCCTTTTCGCGGCTTTGGCTGACGTTTACCCGGTAGAAGCGTTCGGTCAGCCGATGCAGGTGTTCGCGCGGAATGCCGGGACCGGTATCGGCAACCGTTATCCCCAACATGCGGGGGTGGCGCGGGTCGGGCTCGGCGGAAAACACCCGCACGCTTTCACTTCTACCGCTATACTTCATCGCATTCTCGATGAGATTGGTCAGCACTTGCACCAATTGGTCGCGGTCGCCGTGAACTTGCGTTGTGGCGTCAATCTCGGCGACCGACAAATTCGCTTCATACTGTGCCGCCAGTGGGGCCAGCGCCGCGACCGTATCCACTGCCAACAGGCCAGGCTGGCACAAATCTTCGGGCCGTTGATGTTCGTTCATTTCGATGCGGCTAAGCGACATCAAATCTTCAACCAGACGCTGCATCCGCGCCGCTTGGCCCTGCATGATACCCAAAAACTTTTCCCGCGCTTCGGGGTCGTCTTTGGCATGGCCCAAGAGTGTTTCGATATAGCCCACAATCGAGGCCAAGGGCGTGCGCAGTTCGTGGCTGGCATTGGCGATGAAATCGCTGCGCACTCCCTCCAGTCGATGCGACTCGGTCCGATCTTCCAATTGCACAATCGCCTGCACATCCTCGCCCAAATCGCTCCCGGCCGGAACTGGGCCGACCTGCGCGGTGAAATGGCGGTCGTTGCCGTGACCCGTTGCAAACTCAACCCGATGCGTTTGGCCGGTGCGAATAGTGTCGGTGACGGCAGCAACGAAGGCCGGTGCGCGAAAAAGATTGGCGAAATGATCGCCGGTTTGTAGACGCGGGATCATGTTGAAAGCCGCAGGATTCGCATAGGAAACCGTGCCCTTGCGGTCGATAACCAACAACGGAGCCGGCATTTGCTGCAACAAGGCGCGACCAAAGCCGACGGGCAAAAGGGCCGTTGGATTGGTCCCGGAACCGGTCGAAATGCGGCTTGATCGCACATTCGCCTCAACCAAGACGGCGTAAAGCAAAGTGATCAGCCCAATTGTCACAAAAATCTTGGCGGACGCGGCACCCTGGGCTGCCATGATCGCTGCCGTCGTCGCCGACACGACAGCTAGGGTCAAATATCCCCATATTCTGCCACGCATGCGAAAATTCTCCATCCCAGTGGCAACTTTGCCAATTGCCTTAACCGCATCTGAATATATTTAAGCAAGGCTCGCGCAAGGAGAATGACACGCCGTGATTTGTTTTACGCTGAAATGCGCCAAAGGGCATGACTTCGACTCGTGGTTCGGGTCGGGCGCGGCGTTTGACTCGCTCAAGGCCGCCGGACGCTTGACGTGCGCCGTTTGCGGCATCACCGATGTCGACAAAGCCGTCATGGCACCGCGCGTTTCTTCCGGTCGTGACGAGCATCCGCTTAGCGGCCCGGCCTCGACTGCCGAGCAGGCGTTGGCCGAAGTGCGCAAACGGATCGAAGCACAAACCGAAAATGTTGGCACCAATTTCGCCACCGAAGCGCGCAAAATCCATGACGGCGACGCGCCTTTGCGACCGATCATGGGTGAGGCGAAGTGGCAGGACGCCAAAGAATTGCTCGAAGACGGCATTCCCATCGCGCCATTGCCCTGGGGTGGCTCGACGCGCAAGACGAATTGACAGTTCGGTCGCTTATGGCCAAATGATGGCTCCAGACACAGCGAAAGTCGTGGCAAGGAGGTCAAAATGGCCGGACACAGATTGTTTCCCCACCGCAATGTCGAACAAATCACCGAAGGGCTTTGGCACGTAACCGGCGGTTTACCCTTTCCCTTGCTGCGCAACATGGTGATCTATCGCCTGCCAAGTGGCGATTTGCTGTTGCATTCCATGGTCGCCCTCGACGAAGCGGGCTTTGCCGAAATCGCCAAACTCGGCAAAATCACCCATGCCATCGTGCCCAGCAAAGCGCATCAGATGGATGCGGTTTTTTACCGCGAAAAATTCCCCGATTTGCAAATACTCGCCCCGCGCGAGTCGATGAAAGACATCAACGCCAATGTGAAGCTGAGCGGCTCGGCGGAAGACTCACTTCCCGCCCTTGGATTCAAACTGCACTCGGTCCCCGGCGTCAAAGTCTTTGAATACGTCTACGAAGTGCCGCTCGCCGGTGGTGGCAAAGCCTTGATCGTCAACGACGCTTTTGCCAATGGCCACGCTTATGACCAATCCAAATTCATGAGCAAAATCATGGAGCCTGTGTTTGGCGGCACCGGCGAGAAACTGGGATTCGCCCGAATATACCGCTGGTTCATCGTGCAAAAACCGCTGGACCTGAAGAAATTCGGGTGCATGTTGGCTGATATCCCCGATGTGCGGGTGCTGACCGTGTCGCATGGCCAACCACAAGTCGGTGATGTTGCTGCGGCGTTGATGGCGGGCATGGCGTAACTTGCACCGCTGACCCTTCCCCTGTATGCAGCCGAAAATTCCGGCTGACCTTGGGAAATGTCTGCAATGCCGCGCTTGGTGATGAAATTTGGTGGCACCTCGGTGGCCGACCTCGACTGCATTCGCAATGCAGCGCTGAAGGTCAAGCGCGAGGTTGAGCGTGGCTACGAAGTCGCCGTCATCGTCTCGGCCATGTCAGGCACAACAAACCAATTGGTCGGCTGGGTGCGTGAAGCGTCAGCTCCCGAAGGAAAAAATGCGTTTGGCATGTATGACGCCCGCGAATACGACGCTGTCGTCGCCTCGGGCGAACAGGTCACCAGTGGGTTGATGGCCTTGGTCTTGCAAGAAATGGGCGTTCCGGCGCGAAGCTGGCAGGGCTGGCAGATACCGCTGAAAACAAGCAATGCGCATGGCGCCGCCCGCATCGAATCCATCGACACAACTTTGCTGGATCTAAAATTTGGTGAAGGCCTGCACGCAGTAATCGCCGGTTTCCAAGGCATCGGTCCCGATGGCCGGATCACCACGCTTGGTCGCGGTGGGTCGGATACTTCGGCGGTGGCCTTTGCCGCCGCGCTGAACGCCGAACGCTGCGACATCTATACCGACGTCGATGGCATCTACACCACCGACCCGCGCATCTGCGAAAACGCCCGCAAGCTGGAAAAAATCTCATTCGAAGAAATGTTGGAACTGGCCTCGCTTGGTGCCAAGGTTCTGCAAACCCGCTCGGTCGAATTGGCCATGCGCTACAAAGTGCGGCTGCAAGTTCTGTCAAGTTTTTCCGACGAGCCGGGAACAATCGTCTGCGATGAAAGTGAAATCATGGAAAGCAAAGTTGTCTCGGGCGTCGCCTATTCCAAAGATGAGGCGAAACTGACCCTTCTGTCAGTCGCCGACCGGCCCGGTGTCGCAGCGGCAATTTTCGGACCTTTGGCCCATGCCGGTGTCAACGTCGATATGATTGTGCAAAACATCGGCGAAGATGGCCGCACAGATATGACGTTTTCCTGCCCGGTCGATGATGTGGCCAAGGCGGTGAAAGCCTTGGAAGACGCCCGCGCCGCTGGCACGATCAACTTCCGCGACCTCGACCGCGATGAGCATGCCTGTAAGGTTTCGATCGTCGGCATCGGCATGCGCTCGCACGCCGGTGTGGCGCAAAAGATGTTTGCAGCCTTGGCGGCAGAAGGGGTGAACATCAAAGTCATCACCACGTCAGAAATCAAAGTTAGCGTGCTGATCGACCGGAAATATATGGAATTGGCCGTGCAAGCCCTCCATGATGCTTTTGAATTGGAAAAGGCCTAGTTTCGCCTCGGAGGATTATGACAGCCTCGACGTCCGTTGAATCGCGGGTTCTGCTCAAGCGATTGCGGGAATCCCTCGCATTGTCGGGCGGTGGTCAGGAAAGGCTTGACCGGATCACAAGGTTGATCGCGGGGTCACTGGTCGCCGAAGTCTGCTCGATCTACCTCAAACGCGACGCCGAAACGCTGGAACTGTGCGCCACCGAAGGCTTGAAAGCCAGCGCCGTGCACCAATCGCGCCTGCGTGTGGGACAAGGGTTGGTCGGCCAAATCGCCGAATCCGCTGAGCCTATCAATGTCGCCAACGCACCCGCCACGCCGGGGTTTCGTTATATGCCTGAAACGGGAGAGGAGTTGTATTCCTCGTTCCTTGGCGTGCCGATCCAACGTTTGGGTGAAGTGTTGGGGGTCTTGGTCATCCAGAATCGCGCCGCAAGGGCCTATACCGAGGATGAGGTTGACGGGCTGGAAATCGTCGCGATGGTTCTGGCCGAAATGACCGAACTTGGGGCCTTCACCGGCCCCGGTTCGCTGGCGATGGCGGCCCCGCACAAACGATCGTTCTTCGTGCGCGGCATGGTGGCGCAAGAGGGCGTGGCCGAGGGGACGGTGCTGCTGCACGAACCCAGTATCGTTATCGCCAACCCAGTGGCCGATGACCCGGCGACGGAAAAGCGCCGTTTGGCCGACGCCTTGCAAGCCCTGCGCGGCGAAGTCGATGACATGATTGACAGCGATTTTCTGGCGCCGGACGGCGAACACCGTGACGTTCTGCACGCCATGCGGATGTTCGCCCAAGACAAGGGTTGGGTTCGCCGCATGGAAGAGGCGATTGATAGCGGTCTTGCCGCCGAAGTCGCGGTTGAAAAGGAACAATCCGCCACCCGTTCGCGCATGCAGCGCGTTGCCGATCCATACTTGCGCGAACGTCTGCACGATCTGGACGACCTCTCAAACCGCCTAATGCGTTTGCTTTCCGGTCATGGACCGATACGCGGGCGCGAGATACCGCCCGACGCGATACTTGTGGCGCGAAACTTGGGTCCGGGCGAGCTGCTGGATTATGGCCGTGCTTTGAAGGGCGTGGTGTTGGAAGAAGGCTCGGTTGGTAGCCATGCCACCGTCGTTGCCCGTGCCTTGTCGATTCCCCTAGTCATCCAAGCCGCCCGCATTACCCGCGAAGCGCTGAACGGCGACAAAATCCTCATCGACGGCGACCAAGGGCTGGCACATTTGCGCCCCGAAGATGGTGTAACGCGGGCTTTCCGTGAAAAGCTGGCGATGCAAGACAAGGCGCAGCAGGCCTATGCCGCTCTGCGCGACCTGCCCGCCCAAACGCGCGACGGCACGAACATTGCGCTGCATATGAATGCCGGCCTGATGGCAGACCTGCCCAGTCTGGTCAAAAGCGGCGCATTGGGTGTGGGGCTTTATCGCACCGAATTGCAGTTCCTCGTCCGCTCAACCGTGCCCAAACGCAGCGAACAAGCCGACCTTTACGCCCGGGTGATGGACTCGGCCAAAGGCAAACCTGTGGTGTTTCGCACGCTCGACATAGGATCAGACAAGGTTTTGTCCTACATGAAATCCACCGATGAGCCGAACCCGGCAATGGGCTGGCGGGCAATTCGCCTTTTGATGGAACGACGCGGCGTCATGCGGATGCAAATTCAGGCGCTACTGCGCGGTGCCAAAGGCCGCCCGTTGCGGGTGATGTTTCCGATGGTTACCGAATTCAGCGAATTCGTCGCTGCTCGAAAAATGGTGCTGGATGAGTTGCACACCGAGGAATCGCATCGGCATTTAGTGCCCGAAAAAGTCGAAATCGGCGCGATGCTGGAAACACCCAGCCTTGCCTATGCGCCCGACGCGTTTTTTGAAATGGCCGATTTCATTTCCATCGGCGGCAACGATTTGAAACAGTTCTTCTTCGCCGCCGACCGCGAGAATGAAAAAGTGCGCCTGCGTTACGACACGCTGGCCCCGTCGTTTCTCGCCTTTCTGCGGCTTATCGTGGCGCGATGCGAAAAAGCTGGAACGCCGCTGTCGTTCTGCGGCGAAGATGCCGGTCGTCCGGTTGATGCAATCGCTTTGCTCGCGTGCGGCCTGCGCAACCTTTCCATGCGCCCTGCTTCGGTTGGTCCGGTGAAAAAAGCGATCCGCGCGGTTGATCTGGCCGAGGTCTGCGCCCTGATCGAAAAAACCACGGCTGAGGGTGCCGATACCGTCCGCCCAGCGCTGCGGGCCTATCTAACCGCCAACGACGGCCTCTAAGGGCTATTCAGGCGTCCAGCGCCGTATCATCCCCCCAACGCCCTTGAACGCCCCCAGCGCCAGCTCACGCGCCAGCAGACGGTCGGGGTTGGTGGGGGGTGGATAATCCAAGGCGCGGCCCATCTGCTGCGAAAACCCGAACCGTTTGTAATAGGGTTCATCGCCAATCAAAACTACCCGCGTCCAACCCTCTTCAGCGGCCCGCAATAAGCTTTCCTCGATCAAAGCCCCGCCCAACCCCTCGCCCTGCCGCGTCGGATGAACGGCGACGGGCCCAAGCAGCAGTGCCGCATGCCCACCCTCGCCAATCCTGATCGGCCAATATCTAATCGCCCCGCCAACTGCGCCAAACTCGTCCCGCGCCAGCAGGCAAAGCTGCGCAACCGGTTCTACCCCATCGCGCAGCCGATAGGATGACAGCGCCGTTCGCCCGGGGGCAAAAGCGTTGTCGAACAGATATTCGACTTCCTCAAAATCGTCGTCGGTTTCTTCTTCGATATCGAACATGGGCTATACTTTGGGCGAAGGCAGATCGGGGTGACTCAATCGGATCAAACGGGTCGGTTCCAAAGCATCGGCGGATGTTCCCTTGCAGTGTTGCACTCGACTTCGCCCTAACACTTTGCTTAGGTTCGATCAAACACCAATGATTGGAACCGCATGTTTTACCGACCCGGAATCGACCCGCATGGTCTTGCGCATAACCCCTACAAGGCGATTGTCAGTCCGCGCCCGATTGCGTGGATTTCCAGCAAAGGTAAAAATGGGCACGTGAACTTAGCCCCGTATTCCTATTTCAACATCGTGTCGGAAAACCCGATCATGGTTGTGTTCGGCTCATCCGGCGGCAAACCCGACCGTGAGAATGGCAAAGACACCCTATCCAACATCCGCGAAACCGGTGAATTCGTGGTCAATATCGTCTCTTACGCGCTGCGCGACGCCATGAACAAAACCTCGGGCCATTGGAGCGCGGAAACCGATGAATTCGCTATCGCCGGGCTGGAAAAGGCTGCCAGCCGCATGGTCGATGTGCCACGCGTCGCCCGCTCGCCCGCGGCGTTGGAATGCCGCTTGTGGAAAATCATCGACCTGCCGGGCGACCACGAATCGCTGGTCATCGCCCAGGTCGAAGGCATCCACATCGACGACGCGTTTATTCGCGACGGCAAACTGGATGTTACCCTGTATCAACCGCTCGCCAGACTTGGCTATCACGATTATTCTGCGGTCGAAAATATCTTTGAACTGACTCGCCCCGGAAACTGAAAGGAACCGAAATGGCCCGCCAGATTTTTGTCAATCTTCCCGTCAGCGACCTGCCGCGCAGCATGGCGTTTTGGCGGGCGCTGGGGTTTGACTTCAACTTGGATTATACTGATGAAACCGCCGCCTGTCTGGTGATTTCCGACACGATTTTCGCCATGCTGATGACGCGGACAAAATTCGGCGATTTCGCCCTCAAACCGGTGGCTGATGCGCATCTATCCAGCGAAGTGATCCTCGCCTTTTCCGTCGAAACCCGCGCCGATGTCGACCGAATCGCCGATGCGGCGCGGGGCAATGGCGGCAAAAACCCGCGTGAGGCGCAAGACCACGGTTTCATGTACTACCGCCCGATCGAAGACCCCGACGGCCATATCTGGGAAGTAACGTGTTTTCCGGAACAAAACTAGAAAAGATAGCAGCATGAGCGAAATAGAAAATACGGTCGAAGTCGCCAAACTGATGTCGCTTTTCTTCCCTTACGCGATCGAAAGACTTCAGGAAGCAAGGGAACAAAAGACTAAATTGGCCCATTACACAAGTGCCGAAGCCGCAGTCAAGATACTTAGGTCGAACGAGATTTGGCTCCGAAACGCTAGAATAATGAATGATTTTTCTGAAATTGAACATGGAAACCAATGCTTGCTTTCAGCATGGCATAGCGCCGAAAGCGGTGCCAAACTTAAGTTTTTGCTCGACGATATCGAGCGCGGGTTAGCTGCAAAAATTGGAAATCTGTTGGATGAAGGTGATCAAGAACGCAAATTTGAAACATATATTTTTTCGTTAAGTGAGCATGATGATAGTGACGGCTATGGCCGATTATCAATGTGGCGCGCATATGGTGGAGCATCAAATGTTGCGATGATTTTTAAAGGACTTGAGGAAGACCGCAACTGGAAGCCCAAGATGATTTCCTTAAGCCCTGTTTTGTACGCCGACAAAGAAAGTTTTTACAAGCAATTTACAAATTTTGTTAGTGGGTTGGAAAAAGAAACTGAATTCTTGAAACGCGTTTCAAATGCGAACCAAGAATTGATTCCTGCAATTATCTTGAGCGCTTTCACACACGCGATAAATTGCACAAAGCATCCTTCTTTTTCCGAAGAACGTGAGTGGCGTCTTCTGTACTCTAAGCAGATTGACGTCTTTGGATTGGACGACCGCGCATCAGACTTGATAGTCAAAAAGTCGATTGAGATTATTGACGGAATTCCGCAAAATATCGCGAAACTCCAACTCGTGGATGTCCCTGCAATTGATTTTGTTGACAACACGCTTCCGAACCTTTTGGAAAGAATAATACTTGGTCCAAACGCAAATCCGTGGATTTTATTCGATGGAATTTACTCGGAAATGACGGCGGCAAGTGTCGACATTCGAAAGGTTCCTTTGAAGATTTCGAACATACCGCTTCGTCGATGACTCGAAATATTCAAATTAACGGTCCGGTCGCAGTTGTGGTTTTGGTGTGTTGTAAAGTTAAGGTATTTGCCCTCAAAGATTGGTTGTGTCCACAATGAAAACCCACCTTGCCATCATCGGCGGCTCTGGCATTTACGAGATCGACGGTCTCGAAAACCCGGCATGGCAAACTATCTCTTCGCCTTGGGGCACCCCCTCCGATGCCATCCTGACCGGCACCCTCAACGGCATCCCAATGGCCTTCCTGCCCCGCCACGGTCGCGGCCACATCCAAAGCCCAAGTTCCATCAACTACCGCGCCAATATCGATGCGTTAAAGCGGCTGGGGGTGACCGATGTGATCTCGGTTTCCGCTTGCGGTTCGTTCCGCGACGAACTGGCCCCGGGCGACTTCGTCATCGTCGACCAGTTCGTCGACCGCACTTTCGCCCGCGAAAAATCCTTCTTCGGCCCCGGCTGCGTCGCCCATGTCAGCATGGCGCATCCGGTATGCGCCCGGCTGGGCGATGCAATGGAAGCCTCCGCAGATGGCATCAAAACCCATCGCGGCGGCACCTATCTGGCGATGGAGGGGCCGCAATTCTCGACCGTCGCCGAAAGCCACCTGTACCGCGACGACTGGAATTGCGGCGTGATCGGCATGACCAACATGCCCGAAGCCAAACTAGCCCGTGAAGCCGAGTTGTGCTACGCATCCCTCGCCATGATCACCGATTACGATAGCTGGCACCCGGACCACGGCACCGTCGATATTTCGCAAATCATCGCAGTCCTGACCGCCAATTCTGCCAAGGCAAAGACGTTGGTGAGCAGATTGCCCACCCTGCTTGCTGCCACCCGCAACCCATGTCCTTGCGGCTGCGACCGGGCGCTGGACCACGCCATAATGACCGCCCCCGAAAAACGCGACCCCGCCCTGATGGCCAAACTCGATGCCGTGGCTGGACGAGTGCTTTAGTCGATGGTTTCCGTTCGCCCCAGCGAAGGCCCGAACCGCCACCACAACAGCACGGCCCAGACTATGTAGAAAGCCGTCACAAAATAAATCCAAACATCCCGGTCAACTTGCGCAAATTTTAGGCCGAAATACTCGCCACCAAAATAGTTCTGCACAAAATGCAACACCACCAGCGGCCAAACGCTGCGGCCCGTGACATAGAGCCAAGCATAAACCACCGAAACCGCTGGCAATGCGAGGGCAATGATCATTGGAATATATCCACCCAGCAACAACGGCGCATGCCAGATCGCAACCCCAAGCCCGACCCAAAGCGATGCCGCTAGGGGCGACAATTGTTTTTGCAACTCGTGCTGGCCATAACCACGAAACGACACTTCTTCCGGCAATGGGCCCAAGATCAGCATGATTGGCACAAGGATCAAAAATTCCGCCGCACCGCGCGGTGGCAGTGGACCAGCCGGCGTGCCAAGGGCAATCGCCAGCCAGATCGACGCGATGATGATGGCAAGCGGAACAAAAAACGCTACAGCATAAAGCCAAACCGGTGCGCGAAACCGCAAGAGACGCCGCCACCAATTCTTTAGGCCGGCGCGCCCGTCAAAATACCAAATGACTGCGATTGCCGCCAGCAACGGTCCAAGCGGATTCATCGGCACCGGCCAAGCATTCGATGGCCACAGCCAATTGCCGAAATTGCCGAACCACGACAATGCGCAGGCCAAGAGGAAGAATATGATAATCCGGTTTGTGGTCGCGGACATGGGCAACCCCTTACTGGCGAGACATCTGGACAATTTCCGTCGCCAGAAGCCGTGTTTTGCGCCTTATACCACTGGCACATTCTGGAAACAACGAATTGCCATGGTGCTTTGTGTCACGTTAAAATAAGCCGTAACCGAAGCGGGGCGATGGCATGACAACCGGTGTGATCCTTGGCAGCTTCATGCCGCCCCACGAAGGCCATGTGGCGCTGATCCAGACGGCCAGCTATCTGGTCGACCGGTTGACGATCATCCTGTCCACCTCCGACCACGACCCGATTGCCCCGCAAACGCGCAAGGCTTGGATGCAGGACTTGTTCCCCAATTCCCCGGTCATCGTGCAAAACCACGGAACCCGCCTGTTGCCTACCGACAACCCCGACTGGGCGCGGATCATTCGTGGCTTTCACCCCGAACATATCGACCGAGTGATCGGATCTGAGGCCTATGTCGCCGCGCTGGCGGCAGCCCTTGGCGCGCAACACTTCATCCTCGACCCGATGTGGATGGCTTTTCCAGCCAATTCCAGCGATATCCGCCGCTATCCCTTTGGCCATTGGGGCAGCATTCCGGGACTGGTCAGACCCTATTTCCAGAAACGGCTGACGATGGTGGGCGGCGAATCGACCGGCAAATCCTACACGGCCAAGTTTCTGGCCGAAAAGTTCGGCGGCCCCTATGTGCCCGAATTCGGCCGACCTTACGAAAAATTCCGCACCCCCGGCCCCTATCGACCCGAAGAGCTGCACCTGATCGTCGACGGCCACGAGGCGCATCGCCAAACGCTTTCGCAAAAAGCCGGACCGATCTTGTTTGAGGATACCGACGCGCTATTGACCGCAGTTTGGGCCGAAATGCTGCTTGACCACGCTATTCCCGATCTGGAAGCGCGCATTTCCCTGCCCGACCATTACCTGCTGCTGGGCCACGATGTCGCTTGGGAAAACGATCCGATCCGTTATTTCGCCAAGGCAGATCTGCGCAAACGGTTCTTCGATTTGACATTGGCCAAATTGGAAAAGCACGGTGCAAGTTTCACCTTGGTAAACGGCACCTATGCCGAGCGAGAGGAAAAGGCGATTGAAGTGGTCAAAACCATGCTTGAAAAAGCGAAAGTGGGTATGAAATGAACCGCCGCAAAACCGTCAAAGATTACATCCGCACCATCCCCGACTTTCCCATACCCGGCATCCTGTTCCGCGATGTCACCACCCTGTTTGGTGACCCGCGGGGCTTTCGCATCGCCATCGACCAGTTGCTGCATCCCTATGCCGGCGAACGGATCGACAAGGTGGCAGGGCTGGAAGCACGCGGCTTCATCCTTGGCGGCGCCGTGGCGCACCAATTGTCGGTTGGCTTTGTGCCAATCCGCAAGAAAGGCAAACTACCGGGCAAAACCT
This sequence comes from Oceanomicrobium sp., assembly GCA_031415055.1. GTDB lineage: Bacteria > Pseudomonadota > Alphaproteobacteria > Rhodobacterales > Rhodobacteraceae > JANMOK01. The sequence continues at coordinate 31,612 of JANOQZ010000042.1, forward strand.
TGGAACAGGCCTATCAGCTTGAATACGGCGAAGCCGTCATGGAAATCCACGACGATGCCATTCAACCGGGTGAGAGGGTGCTTTTGGTAGATGATTTATTGGCCACCGGCGGCACGGCGGAAGCTGGCATTCGACTGATCGAAAAACTCGGCGGCGTGGTCATCGGCTGCGCGTTTGTCATTGACTTGCCGGAACTGGGCGGCATGAAAAAGCTGAAGGCGCTTGGGATGGAGGTGCATGTGTTGTGCGAGTTTGAGGGGCATTGAGCATTCGTCATTGCGAGCCGCAGGCGCAGCAATCCACCACCCGAAGTTAAAACTGGATTGCCGCGTCGCTTCGCTCCTCGCAATAACAAACCATAGCGCTGCTGTTTTCTTTTTCTCCGTTAACCATTCCTCAATTAACTACGATTATCTGTTCCCCAGCCCGGTTTCAGGGCGCTGCTTGCACCTTATCGCAGACGACACGTCTGACCCGACACGCCCTTCTGGTGAAACCAGAGGGGCGTTTTGGTTTTGGGGCACGGACAATGCCCAACCCTCGGCTCATTCGCCTACTGGCAGGGCGCGGAAGGGTGCGATAGGGCAAGTGCAGTGCCGTCGTGAATAGTCTCGCATTCAGGGGTACAGCTTGCACCCCTCACCGACTGCTCACCATCCCGACAATATCAAACACTTGGCGCAAAATCGGCTCGGCAATTTCCGCAGCGCGACCAGCCCCTACCCCCAATATCCGATCAATCTCGCCCACATCGCCCATCAACTCACCCATCTTGCGCGAAATCGGCTCCAGCTTTGCCACCGCCAAATCGGCCAGCAGCGGCTTGAAGGTGCCAAATTGCGCCCCGGCGTGTTCTGCAATCACCGCATCGGGCGTAATATCGGCCAAAGCCGCGTAAATGTTCACCAAATTCCGCGCCTCCGGTCGCCCGTCCAGACTCTTCAACGTCTCGGGCAGTGGCTCGGTATCGGTTTTGGCCTTGCGAATCTTCTTGGCAATATCTTCGGCCGAATCCGTCAGGTTGATCCGGCTCAAGTCGGATGGGTCAGACTTCGACATCTTTTTAGTCCCATCGCGCAGGCTCATCACCCGCGCGGCGGCGCCTTCGATGATCGGTTCTGGCAGCGGAAAAAAACCCGGCACGACGAAATCATTGTTGAACTTGGCGGCAATATCACGGGTCAATTCGACGTGCTGCTTTTGATCGTCACCGACCGGCACATGGGTGGCGTGATACAGTAAAATATCTGCCGCCATCAGCGCCGGATAGGCATACAGACCCAGCGAGGCGGCCTCAGCATTTTTACCCGCCTTGTCCTTGAACTGGGTCATCCGGTTCATCCAGCCTAGCCGTGCCACACAATTGAACACCCAAGCCAATTGCGCATGGGCGGGCACCTGGCTTTGGTTGAACAGGATCGATTTCGCCGGATCAATCCCCGCCGCCAAATACCCCGCCGCCAGCTCACGCGTCGCATGGCGTAGCTTGGTCGGGTCTTGCCAAGCGGTGATCGCGTGCAGATCGACGATGCAATAGATCGTCTCAAAATCGGCCTCCTGCATGGTTACGAACCGCTTGATTGCGCCCAAATAGTTGCCAATTGTCAGCCCGCCCGAAGGCTGGATGCCTGAAAACACGCGTTTTTTGTGGGCCGTTTCGGCCATAGCATTGCACCCTTCGATCAGCTAAAGAACGCCAGCCTTATCGCCGCGCAATCGCGGTGCGTCAACAGGAGCAGCCTCGCGCATGTTTAGCGAGAATATGAACGTCTCACCGGTCAACCCGATTCCGCCCATCGTCGTTGTCGTCACCCTATTGGTCATTGCGCCGGAACTGGTTTTGCAGGCCGCCGAACACGGTTGGGTTGGCGGACCTACGGCAATAGGTTGGCGCAACATCCTGATCGAACGATACGGTTTTTTCGACCAACTTTTTGAACATGCGCGCCAAACCCGACAAGTGTCGCCAAGCGATATGCTGCGGTTGGTCAGTTATTCCTTTGTTCACTTCTCGATTATGCACGCGCTGTTTGCGGCCATCATGATTCTCGCCATAGGCAAACGGGTGGCCGAAGAGTTTTCCGCTTTCAGCGTGCTGTTGATTCTCATTATTGCCTGTGTGATTGGCCCAATAGCCTATGGGCTGTTTTCTGCTTTCACCTACCCCTTGGTTGGCGCATATCCAGCTCTTTACGGACTGCTCGGTGCCTATACTTGGATACTTTGGCTGTCGCTTGATGGCAAAGGCCGTGCCCGTTGGGCCGCGTTCCGGCTCATCGGTTTTCTCATGCTGCTTCAGTTGCTTTATCTGCTTCTCGCCGGGGGCAACAACGATTGGATCGCAAACCTTGCAGGCTTTGCCCTAGGCTTTGGATTGTCGTTCGTTTTAGCCCCCGATGCCCGACCGCGATTGCAAAAATGGCTAGCGGCGATACGCGGTTAGCCGCGTTTCAGCACTGTGCGGAAATCGCCCAAAGTGATCGCCTTCAACCCCAAACACGCCACACCGTAGGTTGCCGCGCCCGCAATAACCAACGCCGCCAAAGCGGCATAGCGCAGGCCGGGGGTGCGAAATGCATCCCAGAACAGCCAACCCAATAGCACCAAAACCGCTGCCATTGCCAACGAGGCCACCACGATGCGCACACCGCGATGCCGCAAACGCCCATCAATCCGCGCAGCTTCACCCATTGACCAAGTGCCGCGCCACAGTAACCAGACCATTGCCCAACCCGCAAGCGTGGTGCCGATGGCAGGCGCGACAAATCCCAGCCACGGGGCCAAACCAACGGCGATCACCGCGTTTATCACCAGTGAAACCAAGGCAAAGCGAAACGGTGATCGCGTATCTTCGCGGGCGAAATACAGCGGTGACAAAACCTTTTGCAGCACAAACGCCGGTAATCCAGCCCCATATATCGCCACCGCAAGGGCAGTGTTCCAGCTATCCTGCTCTCCAAAGGCACCGCGCTCAAACAACACAGTGACCAGTGGCAACGGTATCACCATCAATGCCAAAGCCGCCGGAACCGACAATAACAAGGTAAATTCCGCCCCGCGATTATAGGCGTTTCGACTTCCCTCAATATCCCCAGCACCCAACCGGCGCGACAGATCAGGCAGCAGAACCACGCCAATGGCAATACCGACCACGCCCAACGGCAATTGATACAGCCGGTCAGCATAACTCAACCAAGCAATCGCCCCGTCATAGAAACTGGCAACTTGCCGCCCAACAAGGAGGTTGACCTGCACCACCCCCCCAGCCAAAGCTGCGGGTGCCGCTATGATCGCCAGCCGCCGAAGCTCCGGCGAAATGCGCGGTCGCACCGGGCGCAAAGTCATCCCAGCCCGTGCCGCCGCAAACCAGATCATCACCAACTGTGCTAATCCGGCCACCGAAACGGCCCAGACCAACGTCTTGCCGATATCAAACCCCAGCCAATGCGCCCCGGCCATCGCCGCAATCAGGATCACGTTCAGCAGCACGGGCGCCGCAGCCGCGACGGCAAACCGACCCAGTGCATTTAAAATTCCACTCAGCAAGGCGGCAATCGAAATGAACAACAAATAAGGGAAGGTCACCCGGGCAAAATGCACCGTCATATCGAACCGTTCATCACCGGCGAAACCACTGGCCAGCGCCAAAACGACCCACGGCATGAACACTTGCGCCAGCAGGGTAATCGCAATCAGGATCGTCGCCAAAGCTGACAGAGCTTCCTCGCCAAACGCTTTTGGATCGTCGCCGGATTGCAGCTTTTTGGCGAACATCGGCACAAAAGCCATATTAAACGCGCCTTCGGCAAAGAACCGGCGAAACATATTGGGCAGGCTGAAAGCCACCAAAAACGCCTCGGCCACCGGTCCTGTCCCCAGAAACGCCGCGATCATGATGTCGCGCACAAACCCAAGTAAGCGGCTGGCCAAAGTCCAGCCACCGACTGTCAGAAATGCCGGGATCAGACGAATGCCGCTCATGTCAAAGCGCTTTCCGCGCCGCGCTGAATCGCTTCGCGTAGTCGAGCTTCGATGACCTTCTGTTTGCTATCGGAATGCAATTTCAACCCGAACAAATCTTTCACGTAAAACGTATCCACCGCCTGCTCGCCATAGGTGGCGATAACAGCGGAAGCAATCGAGATGTTGTTGGCAGTCAACGTGCGGGCCAGATCGTGCAAAAGACCGGGCCTATCCCGGGTGTCGACTTCGATCAAAGTGTGAATGTCCGATGCCAGATTGTCGAACGTAATCGCCGTGGGCACGACAAAGTCCTTCTCGCGCTTTTTCACCTTGTCCCTGGTCTTCAAGGCGTCCCGCGCAATCACTTCACCCTTCAACGTTTGCGAAATCATCTTGCGCAATCGCATCAGCCGCGACTTTTCGTACGGTCGGCCATCCATATCTTGGATCCAAAACACCGCCGTCGCCAGTCCATCGGAACTGGTATATGTCCGCGCATCCACCACATTGGCCCCCGATAAAGCCAAGGCGCCGGCAAATCGGGCAAAAATCCCCGGATGATCCTGCATCACAAAACAGGCCCGCGTGGCGTCGCGGCTGTCATCGGGTTCGACACTGGAATTGACTTCATCCTCGCTAACATCCAACAACAATTCGGCAAAAACCCGGTGCGTTGCCGTATCCAACCCCAACCAATAAGCGCTGTAATGCCGCGAACATTCGGTTTTGATCTTGCCGACAGGCCAATCGGCAAGAGCCGTCGTCAGTTCCGCCTTGGCGTGTTCCACCCGCGTTCCTTGGCTCTGCGTCGTGCTGCCGTCGCTCAAAACGTCCAAGGTCTGCTGGAACAACCCGCGTAGAAGCACTGCTTTCCAGTTGTTCCATACATCGGGACCAACACCGCGAATGTCGCAAACTGTCAGTACCGTCAGCAGTCGCAGCCGCACCGGGTTGCCCACCGCCTCGGCGAAATTCCGTATCGTGCGCGGGTCAGCCGTGTCGCGTTTCTGCGCCGTATCCGACATCAACAAATGGTTGCGCACCAGCCAGACCACTGTCTCCGTCTCATGCGGCTCCAACCCCAACCGCGGACAAATCGCCGCCGCGATTTCAGCGCCTATCACGGAATGATCCTCTGGCCGACCTTTGCCAATGTCGTGCAGCAACATCGCCACATACAATATCCGTCGGTTGACCCCTTTGGCCAAAATCTCGGAAACCACGGGCAAGTCTTCCTTCAATTCACCCCGCTCAATCTTGGACATTTGCGAGATGCATTGGATGATGTGCTCGTCCACCGTGTAATGGTGATACATGTTGAACTGCATCATGGCGACGATCCGGCCAAATTCCGGGATGAACGCGCCCAAAACCCCCAATTCGTTCATGTTGCGCAAGGTGCGATCCGGGTTGTTGCGGCTGAGCAGCATTTCCAGAAAAATCCGGTTGGCTTCCGGGTCGGCTTGAACCTCTGCGTCAATGCGGTTCAGGTTTTTGGTCACTAGGCGCATAACATCTGGGTGAATTTGCAGGTCGGAACGCACGCCTTCTTCGAACAGACGTAGAAAGTTCACTGGGTCTTGGGCAAATTCCACCGGGTCGGCGGCATCCAATCGCCCGTTGTGCAGACGAAACCCGGTCGCTGTGGAATCGCGGCCAAAGCCGAACATGTTCAGAATTGACTGCCGCAATTTGGGCCGCTTTTTCACATGCTGCTCTTCCAGGGCAACCAGAAAAATCCGGGTCAATTCACCGACTTCGCGGGCATGGATGAAATAGGTCTGCATGAACCGCTCAACCGCCCTTTGCCCGTCGCTATCTTTGAACCCCAAGGCCAGGGCGATTTCGGTCTGGGTATCAAACGACAATTGCTCGGTCGCGCGTCCGGCCAGCAAATGCAATTGGCAGCGCACCGTCCACAGAAAAGCTTCGGCTTTGACAAACACCGCATATTCGTCTTGCGAGAACACGCCCAAGCCGACCAATTCGGCATTCTGTTTGGTGTTGTGCAAATACTTGGCAATCCAGAATAAAGTCTGCAAATCGCGCAGGCCGCCTTTGCCTTCCTTCACATTCGGCTCAACCAGATAGCGCGACCCACCCTGTCGATCATGTCGCTCGGCACGCTCCAGCAACTTGGCCTCGACAAACTCGGGACCGGAGTTTTGGAACAATTCGCGCCACAGTCGTTCGTCCAAAGACTCGGCCAATGGGCGATGCCCCCCCAAAAAGCGATGCTCTAACAACGACGTTCTTATGGTGATGTCCGCTTTAGCCAACCGCAGACAATCATCGATCGAGCGCACCGAATGCCCGACTTTCAGTTTCAAATCCCACAGAAAATACAACGTGCTTTCAATCACGCTCTCGCCCCAGGCGGTCTGGTTATACGGCGTCAAAAACAAAAGATCGACGTCAGAAAATGGTGCCATCTCGGCCCGGCCATAGCCACCCACCGCAACCGCACATATCCGCTGCGCGGTGGTTGGGTTAGGCAGCGGGTGGATATGCGTCTGCACCAAATCCAACACCGCGCAAACAATTGCATCGGTGACACCGCTATAGGCGGCAATCGCTTTGGGCGCTTGAAGGGGGTCTTTTCGCAGCATCGCCGCGATCTTTTCGCGCTCTTGCGCAAGGAATTCTTTCAGACGTGCCAATACAACGCGCCGCTGATCTTCGCGCGTCTTGCTGGCAGCGTTCAACGAAAAAATCTCGTCGCGCAAAGCCTCGTGCGACACGACGCTCAGCTTTCCGGTCCGCCAAAACTGCGCGACGCCGGATCGACAATGGTGGCAACACCGGCATTGACCTGCATCACTGCCAAACCACGTTCATTGCCGCCATTTGCCAGCAGCCGAAACACGCCGTTGACCCCGGCAAATCCCGATGGATCGGTGATATGCGCCACCGAAAAAGGATCGTGGTCGTCGCTGGAGCGTGCCGCATTCAACATCGCGCCAACGGCGGCGACGGCATCATAGGCGACACCCGACAAATCATGCGGTGCCTCGCCATGGGCGGCCAGATAGCGGCTCTCAAACTGCCGGGTCAGTGACGGGTCGGGCAAAGCAAACCACCCGCCGGCAAGACTGGGCTGCGCCAAGGTGTCGGCACTGGCATCCCAGCGCGTCAGCCCGATGAACTGATAGGCGCTTTGGCCCAAACCGGCCGAGCGTAGACCTGCAGTGATAAAACCCAAGCCGCCGGTCGGCGTGTCGGTGAACAAAACCGCATTGGCCCCGGTGGATTTCATCTGCTCCGCAATGCCAGCCGTGGCGGCACCAATGCCCTCAACCGTCAGCGGATAAGACGCCGCAGCAGCCAACGTCGCACCTCGTGCTGCAATCGCGGCCTCCACCGCCGCGCGACCCGCCGCACCATCGACGCCTTCCTGAGAGACGATGCCGATATTGCGCAACCCGCGTGCAACAGAAAACCCAACCAGCCGGTCGGCGACCGAAGCATAGGTGACGCCCAAGACATAGACGCCATTTCCGGCAACCAAGGCGTTGTTGGAAAAACCAAGCACCGGCACTCCCGCAGCATGCGCCACCGGGCCAACCGCCGCCGTCTCCACCGCAAACAATGGTCCCACCAATATTTTCGCGCCTTCCGCAATCGCCAAAGACGCAGCAGCCGCGGCGCTTGGACCGTCCCCAGTGGTTGGATAGAGGCGTAAGTCAATCTCTGCGCCGGTCACATCGGCCTGCGCCATCTTTGCCGCATTGGCCAAAGCTTCAGCCAATTTCACATCTTGCGGATTTTCCGCGCTCAAGGGCACCAACAGGCCGATGATAACCGCGCGTGAAGGGTCAATATCGCCGGAAGTGGGTACAAGAGCAGCATCGCAGCCAAGCAAGAGCCCGAAAGCCAGAAGTCCAGGCAAGACTTTGAACAATTTCGTCCCCATGATTGCTTCACCCACCAAATACTGACTCGACGCGATCAAACGTGTAAGACCACGGCGAACCCAAGTAAACGATAGACAGGCTATTGATTTTGGAACATCCCGCGCTGCAAGCAGGCCTTTATCTGGTCGCCACCCCCATTGGCACGGCAGGCGACATTACGCTGCGTGCGTTGGATATCCTGGCCAAAGCCGATGCCATTGCCGCCGAAGACACTCGCCAAGCCCGCAAACTGATGGATATTCACGGTATTGCCCTGAACAAACGGCCCCTGATCCCTTACCACGACCACAACGGGGCGACGCAACGGCCGCGCTTGCTGGAACTGGTGCGCGGTGACAAGTCTTTGGCTTATGTTTCCGACGCTGGCACGCCGTTGATCGCTGATCCAGGTTACAAGTTGGCACAAACCATGATTGCTGAGGGTCTGCCGGTAACCTCCGCCCCCGGCGCTTCAGCGCTTCTCGCTGCATTGTCGGTTTCCGGCCTACCTACAGACCGGTTTCTGTTTGCCGGCTTCTTGCCCCCCAAGTCAGCGGCCCGCCGCAGTGCCTTACGCGAACTGTCATCGGTCCCTGCGACACTGGTTTTCTTCGAATCGCCCAACCGACTTCCGGCGTCTTTGGCCGATATGTTTGCTGAACTCGGCAACCGTCCCGCCGCGATCTGCCGAGAATTAACCAAAAAATTTGAAGAAATTCGTCGCGGTTCCTTGCAGGAACTTTGCGATTCTGCGGCGCAAATGACTTTGAAAGGTGAGTTTGTGGTGGTTTTGGGCCCTCCGGAACAGCGCGTTGCGTCACAAGATGAAATCGACTCGCTTCTCCGCGAGGCCCTCAAAACCCAATCCGTTAACGATGCTGCAACACATCTATCCACATTGTTTCACCAACCACGTAAGCTTCTCTACGCCCGTGCCTTGAAATTGAAAGAATCGCCAGAATGAATCGCAGTGTCGTCGGTCAGCAGGCTTACAGTTCCGGTATCATGGCCGAAGGTTTGGCCGCGCAAATCTATCTGTCGCGTTCTGCCGCGCTTTTGGGCCAACGCACCCGTATCGGCGGCAGCGAAATTGATATGATCGTGCGCGATGCCGATGAAACCGTCTTTGTCGAAGTCAAAGCCCGCCGCACCCTTGCGGACGCCGCCTATGCCGTCTCACCGCGCCAGTCAGCCCGCCTTGCCGTTGCCGCCCAAGCATGGTTGGAACGTGAGGGTCGGCAAAATGACAATATCCGTTTTGATGTCGTCCTCATCGACCGGCAAGGCAACAGCGAAATTCTGGAAAACGCCCTCTCCTTTGACGGTTAATCACCCATGCCCCTTGCGTCGCGCCTAAACCTGCGCCACCTCTGCGATGAACTTTTCGTCCGAGGAAACAATGGCCCTCAAAGTTGCATTCCAAATGGACCCGATCGGGCCCATCGACATCAACGCGGATTCCACGTTCCGCATCGCGGAAGAGGCTCAGACCCGCGGCCACTCGCTCTTCTATTACACCCCCGACAGGCTTGCCTTTGACCAAGGCCTCGTCACCGCTCGCGGGTGGCCGCTGACGGTTCGCCGGGAAATTGGCAACCACTTCGCCCTTGGCACCGTGCAAACCATCGACCTCGGCAGCCAAGACGTGGTTTGGCTGCGCCAAGACCCGCCTTTCGACATGAGCTATATCACCACCACCCATATCCTCGATCTGATCCACCCCAAAACCCTTGTCGTCAACGACCCGACTTGGGTGCGCAATTATCCCGAAAAACTGCTGGTCCTGCAATTTCCGCATCTGACCCCGCCCACAATGATCGCCCGCGACCTGGCGACTTTGCGCGAGTTCAAACACCAACACGGCGACATCATCCTCAAGCCGCTGTACGGCAACGGCGGTGCGGGGGTGTTCCGCCTCGACCCCAATGACCGCAACCTGAGCGCACTGCACGAATTGTTCAGTGGTATGAACCGCGAACCATTGATCGCCCAGAAATTTCTTCCCGCTGTATCAAAGGGCGATAAGCGCATCATCTTGGTCGACGGCGTGGCCGTTGGTGCCATCAACCGAGTGCCGCAACCCGGCGAGACCCGCTCCAACATGCATGTCGGCGGCAGGCCCGAAAAGGTTGAGCTAACCGAGCGCGACCACGAAATCTGTGCCGCCATCGGGCCCTTGCTGCGCGAGAAGGGCCAGATCTTCGTCGGAATCGATGTGATTGGCGATTATCTGACCGAAATAAACCTCACCTCACCCACCGGCATTCAGGAACTGGAACGGTTTGACAGCATCAACGTGGCGGCGATGATTTGGCAGGCGATTGAAACACGGCGCGAAAGCCACGTCTGAGAATTGCTCTGCAGTGGTTACTCCTTGGCCGGCTTCAATCTAATTCGAACCCCACCGGTTTTTGGACGGTCAATTTCAAACACGCCTGTTGCATAAACAAGATCGACCAATTTCGCTTGACCATAACTTCGTGGATCAAAGTCGGGATAAATCGCATAAAGCCGCATTCCCACTGGGCTAAGATTATCCCAACCCTCCGCATCGTCCTCAATTTCGTCCATCGCTTTGCGGATCAAAGGTATGGCTTTGGCAGGAGGTTGCGATTTGTGGGCCGCTTGATTGCCGTTCGATTCTGGTTTTGCAAGATTTTCGTGAAAATAAATCTTGTGCAGGCTTGCCTAAAACTTTCAGGCGTCTTTTGCTCGCCGAAACCAAACACGTCGGCTCCGTGTTCGCGTAGGCGGGCTGCCAACCGGGTAAAATCGTTGTCGGATGAAACCAAGCAAAAGCCGCGGAACCGGCCCATATGCATCAAGTCCATCGCGTCTATGACCAGCGCAATATCTGACGAATTTTTACCTTTCGTGTAAGCGAATTGTTGATGGGGCTGGATCGCATGTTTGGCCAATATGTCAGCCCAACCTTTCAAACGCGTGCCGGAAAAATCTCCATAAATCCGCCGTAAATTAACTTCACCAAATTTAGCCGCTTCATCAAAAATCGCGCCGACCGTCGAGGACTGCGCGTTGTCCGCATCTATCAAAACCGCCAACGATTTGTTTGTCGAGCCGTCTGCCATGCAGGGCGCTTAGCAATGAAATTTGGCGGCACCAAGGCGGGGGAAAGTGACGCGCGAATGGGCGCTTGCTGCGTGAAAATGCCGTTTAGAATCGAAACCGGAAATTGCGCGCTTGGGTGCTTTTCTCAGGGCCAAATTCGATGAATTCGCGCGGATTGAAAACTTTCTTTCGGAACGTGCCCATCATATTCACAGCATTTTCCGCGTAAGCCATTGATATTATTTACTATAGTGAACATTCAGGCTCATTCCCGGGCCCGCGTATGCACGCCCGGTGCACGCTTGGTGCACAATCATTTCATGCGCATTTTGCTCTGTCCACGTCAGCGCAAACGTCGCAGCAAATCCAGCGAAACGTACCCATCAGGCACCAATCCGGCACGGCGTTGAAAGTTGCGGACAGCCGCCAAAGTCTTTGGCCCAATCTTGCCGTCCATCCCGCCAGTCGAAAATCCGGCTTGGGTAAGCCGTTGTTGTAACTCAACTTTTTCCGCTTTGCTCAAAACCCGATCATCCCGTGGCCAACCAGTTGAAAGCCCCGATCCGCCATAAATTCGGTCGCCCAAATGGCCAACGGCAAGAGCATAGGAATTGGCGTTGTTATAGCGTTTGATGACCCGAAAGTTCTGAAACACCGCAAACACCGGTCCCCTACCACCGGCAGGGGCAAAAAGCCCAGCCGCCCCGAAATCTGGTAGCCTTTCACCACTCGCCGTCGTGACGCCCAGTCCGCGCCAGACCGAAACCGGCTGGCGATTATCGGGATCGACTTGGGTCCAATCAAACCCTTGTGGCAAACGCACTTCCACCCCCCAAGGCTGGCCCTTGGTCCAACCAGATTGACGCAAATAGTTGGCGGTCGAGGCCAAGGCATCAGGTGGAAACCAGATGTCACGGGTGCCATCGCCTGTAAAATCAACAGCATAGGCGAGGAAGGATGTGGGAATAAACTGCGTATGCCCCATGCCGCCCGCCCAAGACCCCAGCATCCGCGACGGGTCTTTGTCACCCGACTGCACTATATGTAGTGCCGCAATCAACTGTTCCTCGGCAAAACCACGACGGCGACCGTCATAAGCCAGCGTGGCCAAGGCTTCGATGATATTATAGCCGCCGGTAAACCCGCCATAGGCCGATTCCATCCCCCAAATCGCCAGCACGACGCGTTTGTCGACGCCATAACGCGCCTCGATTGCGGCCAATTCCTGCTTGAATTCGCGGGCCTTATCCTGCCCATTCTCGATTCTAGTCGAGGACACGGCGGTATCGAGATATTCCCATATTTGCTTGGTGAATTCGGCCTGTTTGCGGTCTTTGGCAATCACGTCCGGGTTATAGCTAACGCCCTGAAACGACCGATCAAACGTGTTGCCGGAAATGCCGTTGGCCAAAGCCTTGGCCCGAAAGCCGGATCGCCATTGCGCAAAGCCAGCGGCGGATTGGGCGGTGACGATGGGGTCGGACATGCTGGATTCTTGGGCAAAAAGCGCCGTTGGTGCAAGCGTCAGCGCAAAAGCCAATCCAATCGCGACAAATTTGTGGGGCATTTTCTTCTCCTGCTCGGAATTTTTCTTTGCAGTCTAGCGCGAAGGCGGAATGGGCGGAAGGGTCGATTGCCCTAAGCTCGTTCACGCTTTCACCGCGTCGCCTCGCGTTCACGTTTGATCCTTGACTTGCCTAATTGCTGTTTCGGCCCGCCACGATGCCAGTCAGCGCGTCGCCGCCAGCGCCGTCGCTTGGTCGCCAAGATCAAGCAGGTAGGTCTGCAGCCCGGCGAAACGCTCGACGATTTTGTCTATGGGATTGCCGAGAATCGATTCTAAATTCGACCGTTTGTCGGGATCGGCAAGAACAGTTTGCCAGCCGCCGAAGCTGCCAAGGCCGAGAAACAGCGCGGCTGACGCACAAAAACCAAGCCGGACATCGGCTTGGGACACGACACAGCCCGCTTCGATCAGACCGGTGTGATAACGCGAGAGCACTACCGCCTCAAGGTCACGGGCCACCTCGAGCGGCAGGTCGCCAAACTGGAGTGTCACCCCGATCAGCGGCGCAAGCTCCTCGCCGACGGCACCGGGGCCGAGCATCGACCAGTCTATTCCGACAAGGTTTGGGCCGACAAGGTTGGCTCCGAATAGGTTCGGGCCGCCGACAGGTCCATCGCGCAGCATCAGGTTGCGGCGGAAGGCGTCGTGATGACAAAGGCACCGTGGAAGCGTAGCGAGGGCCGCTTGCAGGCTTTCGCGACGCCGCCAGAGCGCCATCGTCCGTTCGAGACGGTCACCGCCGAGCCATGCGGCCATGACGGGTTCGTCCATCCCTTCGGGTAGCCGGGACAGCGCGTCATGGGCCAAGTCCAGCCAGTTTGCGACCCGGCCCGGCAGCATCCAGGGATAGTCAGGAATGGGTCGGCCAGCGAGATAGGCACCGTTGAACCGGCCAAGACACTGCGCCGCTGCGCCATATTGGTCGAGACCCCAGTCGACATGGTCCTCGGTAATCTCTTCAAGGAAAATGGTCGCGCGGTGCGGATCATCGTGGCTGACACCATAGCATTTCGGCGCACTGACCCCCGGCGGCAGCACGTCAAGAACGCCGCTGGCATAGGCGAGCGCCTCGCGCTTCCAGTAGTTCCACTCGCCCGGGTCGTTGCTTCCCGTGCCGCCATCCCCAAGACTTTTGGAGATCATGCGGAAGGACTGCAGACCCGCTGCCGTCATCGCCGTGCCGCCGATCCGCAAGGTCCCGAGACCGCCACCCTCCTGCTCGGAGAAGCCGGCAACTATGGGCTTTGCCTGCACCTCGACGATTTTCGCCGTGGCGTCACCCAGACAGGCGCGGACGGGTCCAGGCAGCAGGTCTTTGTCGGTTTCCATGCCGTGACGCTACCGAAAGCGGCGGAACCTGTCCATCCGCCGCTGTCGGGGTCTGGCCTGCGAACATCATTCTGGGAGAGGTCCAAGAGGCAAGAGCGGGTTTCATTCCACGATTATCAGTTACAATGAGGGCAAATGTCGGGTTGAATTTGCCCTGATTTTCTCACGATCGCGCCCTCTTCGCCCGCACCGCCTCGCGCCCGCGCTTGATCCGCGATTTGACCAATTGCCGCTTCGGCCCGCCGCGACGGTTGCCACGCTGGCCGGTGGCAAGCCCCTTGCCCTCCAGTTCCAGCAGTTCAAAGATCAAGCCACCGGTCGTGGGGGTCGCTTCTGACAGGCGGACTCTCGCGCGCATTCCCAATGAAATAACCTGGCGACTGTCCTCTCCGGTCAAGGTTTGGCGATCCGGGTCAAAGCGAAAATACTCGCGTCCGAGGGTCGAAATCGGGATCAAGCCGTCGGCCCCCGTTTCGTCCAGCTTCACGAACAGGCCAAACCGGGCGATACCCGAAACGCGGCCCGTAAAATCGCTACCCGCGTGTTCGGCAAGATAAGCCGCCAAATACCGATCCGTCGTGTCGCGTTCGGCCAGCATAGAACGGCGCTCGGTCTGACTGATGTGTTCGGCGGTTTGTTCAAGTTGCTCGGATTCTTGCAGGGTCATCCCATCATCGCCCCAGCCGTGCGCCGCAATCAAGGCCCGGTGCACGATCAGGTCGGAATAGCGGCGGATGGGCGAGGTGAAATGGGCATAACGCTTCAAGTTCAGGCCAAAATGGCCGAAATTCTGCGGCGCGTAATAAGCTTGGGTCATGGTGCGCAGCACGCTCATATTGACCAATTCGGCGTTTTCGGTGCCCGCGCTGGCATCGAGCAGGCGGTTGAATTGGGCTGTCTGCAAAACCTGCCCTTTGGGTAGATTTAACCCCATAGATTCAACGGTTTCACGCAGGGCATCGACTTTCAGCGGGCTGGGTTCCTCGTGAACGCGATAGACCAAAGGTTGGCGTTTTTGTTCCAGCGTTTCGGCGGCGCAGACATTGGCGAGGATCATGAATTCCTCGATCAATTTGTGGGCGTCAAGGCGGTCACGGAATGCCACGGATAATACTTTGCCGTCATCGGAAAGCACGACTTTGCGTTCCGGCAAATCGAGGTGCAGCGGCTGGCGACGGTCTTTTTCCAAACAGGCGGCGCGATAGGCGGCCCACAGCGGCTTGATGCCATGTTCCAGCAAGGATGTCGTGATATCGTCTGGCTGGCCATCAGCAGCGGCTTGGGCTTGTTCGTAGCTCAGGGTCGCGGGCGAACGCATCAGCCCACGGGTGAAGCGATGGCCGTTCTTGCGACCTTCGGGCGACAGATGAATTTCAACGGCAAGGCAAGGCCGGTCAACGTCATGGTGCAGCGAACACAGGTCGCCCGATAATTCGTGCGGCAGCATCGGCACCACCCGGTCGGGGAAATAGGTGGAGTTGCCCCGATTTCGCGCCTCACGGTCCAGTTCGCTGCCCGGGCGGACGTAATGGGCGACATCTGCAATCGCCACCCAAACGCGCCAGCCATCGCCATCTGTCACGGCGCAAACGGCGTCGTCGTGGTCGCGGGCGTCGGACGGGTCGATGGTGAACAAGGGCAGGTGACGTAGGTCTTCACGCTTGTTAAGTGGCGCGGGTTTGGCCTTGGCGGCTTCAGCCAGCACTTCGTCGGGAAAAGCATCGGGGATGCCGTGTTCGTGGATGGCGATGAGTGAGACGGATTTGGGTGCCGAGGGGTCGCCAAGGCGCGAGGTGATGCGGGCCTTGGGCGTGAGGGAGCGGCCTTTGCCACCAATCAACTCCGCTTCGACCAACTCACCGTCCCGCGCCCCGCCACGATCCCCCGCTTCGACCATCCAGTCGCTGGCGGCTTTTTTGTCTACCGGAACGATCCGTCCACCGACATCGTGCTGGCGGAATATTCCGACGATTTTTGCCGGGGCGGCGCCGATTTTTCTGATCAAACGCGCCTCATAGGGCACGTGATCGTCTTCGGTTGCGCGGATTTTGCACAACAGGCGGTCGCCGATGCCCGCGTTTTCGCCGCGTTTCACCAAAACAAGTATTGTCGGGGCGATGCCTTCGCCTTTCCACGTTTCCGGGCTGGCGAACACATCGCCGTCGCGGTCAATCGAGGTAACGACTAACAATTCGACCGGTGCCAACACCGACGGGTCTTTGTAGGAATGTCGTTCTTTGGTCAGCAAACCCTCACCCTCCAGCAATTTGAGGATGCGTTTCAGGTCGATCCGCGCGGCACCTTTGATGCCAAAAGCCTTGGCGATCAAGCGTTTGTCGGCCTGACCGGAGTTGGCCTCGATCCAGCTGCGGATTTCGTCTTTGGTCGGGAAAGGTTTCATCTGCGGGCCAATAACACGGCCCGCAGGTGGCGTCATTGGCTTATTGGTGGGTCAGATAAAGGCGACCACCGCCCCGACCAGCGCCAACGCAAAACCCGCGCGTCCGGCGATCGCCAGCTTTTTCATTACCTGCAGGTCCGGCGGTGTGCCGGATTTCTCGGCGCGAAGGCCGGTCCGGGTCAGCATCAGCACGGCACCAAGCACAATCGTGGCCCCGACCAATTTGACATAGAACCAGTTGCCCAATGCGAAGGTGCCGAATTTGTAGTAAACCAAGCCCAGCCCGCTGAGCCAAAGCAGCAGGACCGCCGCCAGACCGATCATGCTCAGTGCCTTCATCACCGTCCGCACCTGCGGCGGCGGCGGACCCGGGTTGGCGATCAGCTGGCGCAAAAGCAGGCCATTGCCGATAACGGCCCCGCCACCCATGAACAGCGCTGCCATATGGATGAGTTTGAAGAATATGATCATCTTGGTACCCCAGTTTTTGGGAACGCTAGCAGGTTTCTATTTTTTTGCAGCAGGTTTTTTCGCGGGTTTCTTGGTGGCGGGTTTCTTTGTCGCCGGTTTGCGGGCTGGGGCGTTCTTTTTGCCTTTTGATGGGCCTTTGGCCGCGATCAGTTCCAGAGCGATTTCCAGTGTAACGTCGTCTGGCCCCACACCTTTTGGCAAGGTGGCGTTAACTTTGTCCCATTTCACGTAAGCGCCGTAGCGCCCTTCCATGACATGGACGGCACCGCCGCTAGGGTGAAGGCCGAGGTCGCGCAACGGGGCAACGGTGGCGCGCGGCCCTTTGAACGCCTTCTGCGCGATCAGTTCCACCGCCCGGTTCATGCCGACCGACAGCACATCGTCGCCGTCCTTGAGGTTGGCATAGGTCTTGCCGTGGCGGACATAGGGGCCGAACTTGCCGATCGAGGCCTCGATCGGCTCGCCGTCTTCCGGGTGCTTGCCGACGAGACGCGGCAGCGACAACAGGTCGAGGGCGCGCTGCAAGTCGATGGATTCAGGCGCCATGCCCTTGGGGATCGACGAGCGTTTCGGTTTCGGTTCGGCCTCGGTCGCGGCGCCAAGCTGGACGAAAAGCCCAAAACGGCCATTGCGCAGCGTCACAGGTTCGCCATTTGCATCTTCGCCCAACAATTTTCCATCGGGCCCACCCAGATCACCAGCTTCCGCTTCGCCCGCCAACGGTCTTGTGTAGCGGCATTCGGGGTAGTTCGAGCAGCCGATGAAGGCGCTGCCCTGGCGCGAGGTGCGCAGCGACAGCCGGCCTATGCCGCAGGTCTTGCACAGGCGCGGGTCGGTGCCATCTTCGGTGGCCGGGAACAGGTGCGGCTCCAGCACCTCGTTGATTTTTTCCAGCACGTCGGTGATCCGCAATTCGGCGGTGTCGTCGAGCGCGGCGGAGAAATCCTTCCAGAAATGCGCCAGCAGCTTCTTCCAGTCGCCCTCGCCGGCCGAGACCTTGTCGAGGTCGTCTTCCAGCTCGGCGGTGAAATCATAGCCGACGTAACGGCGGAAGTAGCTTTCGAGGAACGCTGTGACGAGGCGGCCCTTGTCTTCGGGGATCAGGCGGCTGGCTTCCTTGCGCACGTATTCGCGTTCCTGGATGACCGAGACGATCGAGGCATAGGTCGAGGGCCGGCCGATGCCGAGTTCTTCCATCCGTTTGACCAGCGTTGCTTCGGAGTAGCGCGGCAACGGTTGGGTGAAATGCTGTTCGGGCGTGACGGATTTCTTGGCCGCCGGTTCGCCCTGCATGATCGAAGGCAGGCGGGCTTCGTCTTCCTCGTCGCTGTCGTCGCGGCCTTCGGAATAGACCTTCAGGAACCCGAAGAACAACACGACTTGCCCTGTCGCCCGCAGCCCGACTTGGCGGTCCTGCGACATCACATCGACGCTGGTCCGCTCCATCCGGGCAGCTTCCATCTGGCTGGCGATGGTGCGTTTCCAAATCAGGTCATACAGTTTGCGTTGGTCGTCCTCGACCTTCAGCGTCTGCGGTTCCCGGCTCATTTCCGTGGGCCGAATACATTCATGCGCTTCTTGCGCGTTCTTGGCCTTGTTTTTGTACATGCGTGGACTTTTCGGCACATAGGCCTCGCCGAACTTCGCCTTGATCACATCCCGCGCTGCCATCACCGCCTCGGGCGCCATGTCGATGCCGTCGGTGCGCATATAGGTGATGTGACCGGCCTCATACAGGCGCTGCGCGGTGCTCATCGCCTGGCGGGCACCCATGCCGAACTTGCGGCTGGCTTCCTGCTGCAGGGTCGAGGTCATAAATGGCGCATAGGGGTTGCGGCTGGCCGGTTTGCTTTCAACCGCCTCGATATGCAGGTCGCGGGCATTGACGGCGTGCGCCGCAAGTTCAGCCGAAGCCGCATTTGCGATGTCAAATTTGTCGAGTTTTTTGCCACCCAAAACGTTTAGATGTGCATTGAATTCCTGCCCGCGAGGGGTCTTTAGAACCGCTTCAACCGTCCAATACTCACGCGCTTTGAACGCTTCGATCTCCATCTCGCGCTCGACGATCAGGCGCAGCGCCACAGACTGGACGCGACCAGCAGACTTCGCCCCCGGCAATTTGCGCCACAGCACCGGCGACAGCCGGAAACCGACCAGATAGTCGAGCGCACGGCGGGCCAGATAGGCCTCGACCAGCGGCATGTCGATCTGGCGCGGATTCTTCATCGCCTCGGTGACGGCGGTCTTGGTGATGGCGTTGAACACCACCCGCTCGACATGGGTCGATTTCTTCACCGCCTTGCGCTTTTGCAGGGCTTCGAGCAGGTGCCAGGAAATCGCCTCGCCCTCGCGGTCGGGGTCGGTGGCGAGGATCAGCCGGTCGTCATCCGCCAGCGCCTCGGCGATGGCGCGGACATGTTTCTGGGCCGCCGGATCGATCTCCCACAGCATGGCGAATTCGTTGTCGGGATCGACCGAGCCGTCCTTGGCCGGCAGGTCGCGGACGTGGCCGTAGGAGGCCAGAACTATAAACCCATCGCCGAGATATTTGTTGATCGTCTTCGCCTTGGCCGGGGATTCGACAACAACAACGGCCATGAAAATTTCCTTTGAACCGGGGCTAGCCCCAATGGGCGCGGAACATGGGCGGGGGTTGGGGAGATTGTCAATGGGGGGTCAGAGCCGGTTCGCTGGTGTTGCACTCGTCAGCGGCACGGGTCTATTCTGTGCGCGAAAGCCATGGCCGAAACCCTGATCCTTGCTGAATCGATCCTGACCTGCCCGCAGTGCGGCGTGCAGAAGCGCGAAACCATGCCGGTCGACTACTGCCAGTTTTTCTATGAATGCAGCGGTTGCGGCCAGGTCCTGCGGCCCAAACCCGGCGATTGCTGCGTCTATTGCAGCTATGGCAGCGTACCCTGCCCCGCGGTCCAACAAGGCACCGCTGACGCGGATTGCTGCTGAACCGCATTGACGCCGGTTCGCTATCTGCCCGGCCACCTTGGTGTGCGCTCGAAAGCGCTGATCGATAATCCAACAAGTAAATTCGCAGGTTTCTGATGCATTTTTGGCAAAACTATGCTAGAGCCAGACTATTGAACTGACAATTTTAAGGAGGAATTTGCGATGTGTAATTGTGCCATTCATAATCCAATCCAGTGCATCATCCCGCCGCATATGTTGCGTGTGCTCGAATTGCGCGGCGACGAGAAAGTCGCCGCCATGGCGCGCGCCTTGATGAAACAGGATGTTGTGTTTCGCGAGGAACGCGCCAGCCAGCCGGGTGCCGAGATTTCCTTTGATACGACGACCCCAAGCAGTGCGTTTCTGACCCCGGAACTCGCCAGAAAAACCAGGAAGAAACATCTGGATCGTGCGGTGTATGACGGCCAGACGAAAACCGGCCTGCCCGGCAAACTGCTGCGCTCGGAAGGCCAGCCGGTCTGCGGCGACATGGCCGCCGACGAGGCTTATGACGGCGCCGGCAATGTTTACGACCTGTATTTTAGCAAGTTCGGCCGCGACTCGCTCGACGGCAAAGGCATGAAGCTGAATGCCACGGTCCACCATCGCAGCGGTTACAATAACGCTTTCTGGAACGGTTTGCAGATGGTCTATGGTGACGGTGACGGCCAGATTTTCCGCAAATTTACCGAGCTGTCGGTGATCGGCCACGAAATGTCCCACGGCGTTGTTCACAATTCGGGCGGCCTCATTTACCAAGGCCAGTCCGGTGCCTTGAACGAAAGTTTCGCCGATGTTTTTGGCGCGATGACGGTGCAGCGCACCCTCAATCATCACGTCTATGAGGCGGACTGGCTGATCGGCAAAGGCATACTCGGGCCCAATATTCGCGGCGTTGCCCTGCGGTCGATGAAAATGCCGGGAACTGCCTATTCGGACGCCATTCTGGGGCAAGATCCGCAACCCTATCACATGCGCTATTACGTCAACACGCCCGAGGACAACGGCGGCGTCCATATCAATTCCGGCATTCCGAACCATGCATTCTATCTTTACTGCATGTATTCCGGCGGCAATTCATGGGCTGCGCCCGGGCAAATCTGGTACCATGCCCTGCAGCGCCTGAACAACCCGCTGGCAACGTTCCACGATTGGGCGGCCCAGACAATCGCCTCGGCGATGGAACTCTACAGCGTCGGCTCCGGTGAGGTGAACAGCTTGCGCCGGGCTTGGACTCTGGTTGGGTTGTCCGTGTAAGTCGATGGGCGGAAATGTGATATCGGAGTGTTTGGCGATGTTTCTGACGATTACAACGAGCGGTGGCCTGGGCGGTTTCGGCCTGGCAAAATCGGCGGACTTTATGATCGATGATCTGCCTGAAACGCTGCGGCTGGAAACCTGCGCGCGGCTGGACGCTGCCAGTCTGGCCGCACTGCCCGCCGACATCCATCCGGGCGCTGCCGATTTTATCACTTACCATTTCGCGCTAGCTGAATCCGGCGCTGCCACGCGAAAGTTCGATATTCCCGAAAGCGCGTTGCCCGGCGAGACGCTGGATCTGATTGACAGCCTTTTTGCCCTCAGCCTTCGGAAATAGCGCCAAAGGCATGCCGGCTAGTTCTCGACACCCCGGTCCAGCGACCTTGTCTTGCGCAGGGCCGGGAACTGCCAAGCCCAAATTGCGGCAACGAATATTGAGCCAATGCCGCCAAACACCACCGCGCCCACCGGGCCGATCCAAGCACCCATCATGCCGGCCCGAAACTCGCCCAATTCGTTTGATGCCCCGACAAATACGTTGTTCACCGCGTTGACTCGACCCCGCACGTGGTCGGGCGTCCACAACTGCAATAGGATTTCGCGCACATAGACGCTGAACATGTCGGCTGCCCCGACAAGGGCCAAGGCGAGGATCGAAACCCAAGCGATCGTTGAAACGCCGAACATGGTGGTGAATATACCAAACAGGGCCACGGCGGCGAACATCACCAGTCCCGCATGATCTTTGATCGGATGCCCCGACAACCAGATTGCGGTCAAGACCGCGCCAATTCCCGGGGCCGCGCGCAACAGGCCCAAACCCCACGGGCCCAGCACCAGAACATCGCGGGCATAGACCGGCAATAGCGCGACCGCACCACCAAGCAATACGGCGACCATATCCAGCGAAATCGCGCCTAGCACGATTTTTTCACTGAGGATATAGCGAAATCCCCCGAGGATATTGGCAAGAACGCCTCCGCCAATGCGCGGTCGCAGGGCGGGTTTGGGGATGGCAAAAGTGAATCCGCAGGCGATGGCCAATAGTGCGCCGGCGCTGCCATAGGCGATTTCCGGCGAGATACCGTATAACAACCCGCCAAACACCGGCCCGACGATGGTGCCGACTTGCCAGCAGGCGGTGGACCACGACACGGCATTGGCAAAATCGGCGGGCGGCACCGTCGAGACGATCAGCGAAGCAGACGCCGGACCGACAAAGGCACGGGCGATGCCGAGGGCGGTAAGAATCGTGAAAATCGCCAATGGCGATGCCAACCCATAAAATGTCAGGGCCAAAAGACCGGCGGTGCAAAACGTCTCGATCACCTGCGCCAAGCCCATGACAACCCGGCGGCCGAACATATCCGCCGCCGCTCCGGTGACAAGGACCAACGCAAGTTGCGGCAGGAATTGGGTCAGGCCGATCAGCCCGAGGTCGAAAGGATCGCGCGTCAGGTCATAGACTTGCCAGCCGACGGCAACGCTGACGATCTGCACCGCCAATGTGTTGAGAAACTTTTGCACCCAATAGCGTTGGAACGACCTGTGCCGGAACGCGGCATAGCGGTCGGCGGGGGCCGAAGGGGTTGGGGACTGGGACAAAGCTTCGCCTGATCTGGTTTATTGATTGCGGCGCCAGCACGCTAGAGATTGCGCCGAAGATTGTCACGGCGGGTTTGCGCGAAAAGTGAAACAATCTGGTGAAAAACCATTTCTTGCGCGGACGCCGCCCTTTGCCTTGAATTCGCGCCGGTGATCCCGGCAATATGCCCGCAGGTCGCCGCCCTCACCAATCCATCACCACCTTCCCCGCCCGCCCCTCGATCATCGCCGCGAACCCGCTCTCAAACGCATCTATCCCGATCCGGTGCGTTATCAGCGGTGACAGGTCGAGGCCGGTTTGCACGAAGGCGATCATTTTGTACCAGGTCTCGTACATCTCGCGGCCATAGATGCCTTTCAGGTTCAGCATCTTGAAGATGACCTTGTTCCAGTCGATCTCGAAACCGGTCGGGGCGATGCCGAGGATGGCGATCTTGCCGCCGTTGTTCATGGCATCGATCATGTCGCGGAAGGCGGGGGCGGAAGGTCAATGGGGTGATTATCGCGGGCAAGTCGGTTCCACCGTAACGGCCACCGCTCCAAAAATTTCGAACGCTCCCTCGAAAACGCCGTGGGCTGCCTCTAAATGGCCTCAGTCCAACTTAAGAACCGCGGCATTGCCAGCCCACGCAAAAGTTAGATATGTTTATGAGTCTGGCTCAAAATAATCTACTGCTCATGGACAGAGGGGCAATCTCGCCGTGTCGGAATCATATACATTCGCGGAAGCGTCTCCTGCTTGGAATTACTTTACCAGCCAACTCGCCGAACGGCTCGCGTGCATCCCACCAAGAAGCCGCTTGGCTATCCTCTTTGGGGCGGACGCCGATGGCTTCATTTCGTATCTATTTCTAAAAAAAATCCTGACAGCGAGCGGTCACACTATCGCCCATGCCCAAAGCTTCCTGACCTACCAGTACTTATTCTCTGATTTCATCGAACAACGTGCCGAAGAATACGACACCATTATCACTTTAGACATTCCAGTTATCCAAGAATTCCGCCGATTTGCAATACGGTATCCAGATGTTTCTCAGATTATCATAGATCATCATCTATTTCACAACCGCTTGCCCGAGTCCGATCATCTATATTATTTCAACCATGTTTTCGAGAACATCGATATTGGCAGGCGCGCACCGGTTTGTCTACTGATGTACTCTCTTCTACAGCAGGTGGCCCCCACCAATAAATATGATGCCTTGATGCTCGCCGCTGGCCTTCAAGGTGATAGTGCGCTACATGATTATCCAGAATTGACAAGTTATTTAGCCACAAATCAAGTGAAGGCGACCGACAAAAACCAACTTGAGACTGACCAAGGTTTGATAACTCGTGCGATTACTTCATCATTTCAGCTCACACCGAATGGTGCCCCTATTGACTGGATCGAGACTGCCTATTTATTAGGTACTATTTTGTCTACAACTAACACGAACAGGTTAAAGGAAACCGCAGCGCGCTTCGAAAGATCCGTCGGTCACGAATTTGCCAACGCATTGAAAACTGCAAATTGTGTCGGTGCTTTTCTATACTATAAACTAACTGGCCACGAATTTGTTTCAAACATCGTTTGCCGCCGTCTCTCCAATGAGTTTCGGAAACTCATCTGCATTGTCGAATATGATGATGGCAACATTACACAATTTGAATTTAGAGCTGCCGATCGCCAAGTTAATATTCCTAGCATACTGGCACAAAGTAAGGCAAACCAACACACTCTCAGTATTGGCGGTCATCCGACAGCATGCGGAGCTATCGTTGCGAAGAAAAACCGTAAAAGATTTTTGATGGCCATTGGGCTGAAGTGAGATATTTCCATGCATGAACAGTTGCGCTTTCTCTGCCTTCCCCAGAATCTTCCGACACCCTTGGATGAAACATCCACCAAGCGGATATCTAGAATTCGCCGATCTATTATTCGCAATCAGAACCGCGACGGCTCATTTGGCGGCAAGGGCCTATTGGAGCGGCAGGTTACTACGTCCCAAATTGTTCTCGCACTAAGCGCACTTGGGGATCATAGAGATGTTGCCAGAGTCCGCAAAGCCTTGAAATGGTTAGCGAAGGATAAAGTTATTAGCAGTGAATATTCCTACTGGTCCCTTGCGCCATTCAACTGCGTGGACGGATATGATGAGCAAGTAGACTTGCTATTTCGAAAAGCGAACGATTTAGCAGAGGCTGGTGTCAAACATCATGAGAACTCTCCACTTCCAAACTTTGTTTCGGAACAAGCCAATATTCTTGGAAAAGGTACTGAATTTACCAAGAATGAACGCCTGCGCATTAGCGGGCTTATCGATTCGAAAAGTCAGCTGCAGAAGGAGGCAGCGCACGTTGTATCGCACACATTACTCGTGGGAGTAATATCGGACGTATGTAACGAAACCCACTTTGCTTCAATTTTAGAAATTCTTGTTTCAAAAGGAGAGGCGAATGGTGAGGCAATTCGATGGCCTGGAAACATTGCATCGACGTGTTACATTTTAGTAAATCTTGTCATTACGAAATCACTATCGGAGACAACTTTATTTGATGAAATAATAGAGAGAGCATATGCCGCTATTGTATATGCCGTCGACCACGGTGAAGTTTTAACAACACTGCCAGCTGGTGGGCAATTTGAAAAACCCGCTGTTTATACATTTGCTGTAGTTCTACGGGCGCTAGTGCGGTATTGGTCGCTAAAAAAGGGGTGGCGTAGAGTCAGTATAACAGGATTTGACTATGAATTATTAAGGAAGAAACAACTTGGAGCTATGATTGGTATTTGCGGACTTCTGGCTATTATAGCGTGGTTCGTTGAACCTGCACTGGATGCGGTAAAGAATCTACTGGCGGTTAACCAAAACGGGTCTCCTGACTATTGGGAGACGCTTGATCGAGTTGCTAATGTCCTTAGCATTATTGGCGAAGTCAGCATTGTTGCCGGTTTCATTGCAGCTGTAAGGTTTGCCTTTCTGTATTTTAGAGTTTAACGGTTAAAAATGTTGAGTCGTATCAGTCCATCGTGACCCATCCCCTCACCAATCCATCACCACCTTCCCCGCCTTCCCCTCGATCATCGCGGCAAACCCCTCCTCAAACGCATCAATCCCGATCCGGTGGGTGATCAGGGGCGACAAATCCAGCCCGGTCTGCACGAAGGCGATCATCTTGTACCAGGTCTCGTACATCTCTCGCCCATAGATGCCTTTGAGGTTGAGCATCTTGAAGATGACCTTGTTCCAGTCGATCTCGAAACCGGTGGGGGCGATGCCGAGGATGGCGATCTTGCCGCCGTTGTTCATGGCGTCGATCATGTCGCGGAAGGCGGGGGCGGCGCCGGACATTTCGAGGCCGACGTCGAAACCTTCGGTCATGCCGATGCGTTTCATCACATGGGTCAGTTTTTCGGTGGCGGCGTTGATGGTGTGGGCGATGCCCATGCTTCGGGCGAGGTCGAGGCGGATGGGGTTGACGTCGGTTATGACGACTTTGCGGGCGCCGGCGCGTTGGGCGACCAGCGCGGCCATGATGCCGATCGGGCCGGCGCCGGTGACCAGCACGTCTTCGCCGACCAGATCGAAGGAAAGCGCGGTGTGGACGGCGTTGCCGAACGGGTCGAATATGGCGGCGATCTCGTCGGGGATGTCGTCGGGGATGGGCACGACGTTGCTTTCGGGGATGCAGAGATATTCGGCGAAGGAGCCGGGGCGGTGGACGCCGACGCCGAGGGTGTTGCGGCACAAATGCCCGCGTCCGGCGCGGCAGTTGCGGCAGGTGCCGCAGGTGATGTGGCCCTCGCCGGAGACGCGCTGGCCGATTTTGTAGCGGCTGGCGGCTTTGCCGGTATCGGCGATGGTGCCGACGAATTCGTGGCCGACCACCATCGGCACCGGGATGGTTTTTTGCGCCCATTGGTCCCAGTTCCAGATATGCACATCGGTGCCGCAGATGGCGGATTTTTTCACCTTGATCAGCACGTCGTTGGGGCCGGGTTCGGGGACGGGGACGGATTCCATCCACAGGCCGGGTTCGGGTTTGGATTTCACGAGGGCTTTCATCATGTTGGTCATCGGATCACTCCCAATTCGCGGCCGGTTTCGGCAAAGGCGGTGACGGCGCGGTCGATGTCCTGGGGACTGTGCGCGGCCGACATTTGCGTTCGGATGCGGGCTTGTCCCTGTGGGACGACCGGGAAGAAAAATCCGGTGACGTAGATGCCTTTGGTCAGCAATCGAGTGGCCATTTCCTGCGCCAAGGGCGCTTCGCCCAGCATGACGGGGATGATCGGGTGATCGGCCCCGGCAAGGGTGAAACCGGCTTTGGTCATTTGGGAACGGAAACTGTGGGCGTTGGCGGTTAGTTTGGCGCGCAAATCGTCGCCGTTGCGGATCAGATCAAACACTTTAATCGAGGCGGCGGTGATGACCGGGGCGAGGGAGTTGGAGAACAGGTAGGGCCGCGAGCGTTGACGCAGCCAATCGATCACCGGCCGTTTGGCCACCGTATAGCCACCCATTGCCCCGCCGAGCGCCTTGCCGAGGGTACCGGTCATGATGTCGATGCGGCCTTCGACGGCGCAATGTTCGGGGCTGCCGCGGCCGTTTTTTCCCACAAATCCCACCGCGTGGCTGTCATCGACCATGACCATGGCGTTGTAGTGTTCCGCCAGATCGCAGATGCCACGCAGATTGGCAATAATGCCGTCCATCGAGAATACTCCGTCGGTGGCGATCAGGCGGAATCGGGCGTCTTGGGTTTTCTTTAGCTCCTGCTCCAGTGCCGCCATGTCGTTGTTGGCGTAACGGTGGCGGCGGGCCTTGCACAGGCGAACCCCGTCGATGATCGAGGCGTGGTTGAGCGCGTCGGAGATGATGGCGTCTTCCTCGCTTAGCAACGTCTCGAACAGGCCGGTGTTGGCGTCGAAACACGAGGAGTACAGGATGGCGTCATCAAAGCCGAGGAAGTCGGCGATGGTGCTTTCCAGTTCCTTGTGGGTGCTTTGGGTGCCACAGATGAAGCGCACCGAAGCCATGCCGTAGCCGTAGGTTTGCAGGGCTTTTCGGGCAGTTTCGATCAGCTCGGGGGAATCGGCAAGGCCAAGGTAATTGTTGGCGCAGAAGTTGAGCACTTTTTGGCCTGCGACGGTAATCTCGCCAGATTGCGGCGAGGTGATGATCCGTTCGGTCTTGTAGAGACCCGCCGATTTTAGCGCGGCAAGTTCGGTGGTGAGGTGTTGGGTGAAAGACATGGCCGCCTCCGAAATCAATCGCAAGCAACTGTGAACCGACCGGCGCGGTCAGGCAATGGGGCAGTGCCTTATTGGCGATTCAAGCGACCAATGCGACCATGCCGCCGGGCAGTCGGGTGACGAGGCCGCGCAGTTCAAGGTCCATCAATACTTCGCTGACTTGACGCGCCGCTGCGCCGGATTGGCGGATCAGCAGGTCTTCGTGGACCGGCGACGAGCCGACGAGCGAAAGTATTGCCCCTTCCGCCCCGTCAAAGCGCAACGGTGCGGATTGGATCGCTTTGGGTTTTTCGCGGGTGCTGGTTTGGCCGGTTAGGGCAGCATGAATATCATCGGCACCGCGCACCAAAATTGCGCCATCGCGGATCAACATATTGCAGCCACTGGCGCGGGCATCAAACGGGTGGCCGGGGACGGCCATGACTTCGCGGCCTTGGTCAAGCGCACAGCGGGCGGTGATCAAGCTGCCCGATTTCGCCGCGCCTTCGACCACGATCACGGCTTTCGCCAGACCCGAGATGATACGGTTGCGGCGGGGGAAGTCGCGGGCTTGCGGCTCCATGCCAATCGGGGCTTCCGACAGGCGCAAACCGTGTGCAGCGATTTCACCGGCGAGGGCGGAGTTTTCAGGGGGGTAGAGAATGTCTACTCCACCGGCCTGCACGGCGATGGTGCCAGTTGTCAGGCTGGCGGCATGCACGGCGCTGTCGATACCGCGGGCGAGGCCAGAGACCGTGACATAGCCAAGTTCGCCAAGTTCGCCCGCCAGCTTGCGGGCCATGCGCTGGCCGAGGGCGGAGGCATTGCGGGCCCCGACCAAGGCGATGCAGGGTTTGGTGGTGAGTGCAGGGTTGCCAAGCGCCCAAAGAACGGGCGGTGCATCCGGGATTTCGGTGAGGGCTGTTGGGTAGTCATCTGCGCCCAGACACAGCAGCCTTGCGCCGATTTTGGCGGCGGCACGAAACTCGGATTCAACGATGCCGATTGGGCAAATTTCATAGGTCGAAACCCCGGCCCTTCGGGCGACTTCGGGCATGGCGGCGAGGGCGGCTTTGGCGGTGCCAAATTCATAAAGCAAACGGCGGAATGTCGTCGGGCCGACGCGGCGCGAGCGGATGAGACGCAGCCACTCGAGACGGGTCGAATCGTCATGCGGGGCTGTTTCAGGGATAAAACAGGCAGCGTCTTCGGCGAGGAAGTATTGGTCATCCATCGGCGGAAGATGACGGGGATTGGTTAAGAGCGGGTGAATCACCCTTCTTTCGACAGCCCCTCAGGTGTTTGGTCCAAGATGCAATCCCCCGATCGGTTCCGTCACGATCTCGGAACCCCAGTCGGCGACAAGCGGGATCAACATCGCTACGGACGCTTTGACGCCGGAGATTTCAAACGAAGCAGCGTGGTGGGCCTTCGATTGCCAGACCTCTGTCATGTAAAATGCGTCCGGATGGTCCGGATCCCGCGCGACAACAAACGACAGGCAACCGGGAAGCAGACCGACGTCTGTCAGCATCGAGGCCATTGCAGCGTCCCGTTGTCCGGGATGGGCAACAAAACGATTGATCAGTCCGTGCATCGAAACACTCTTCACGCCGACCCCCCTACCGTCAGCCCGCCGATCAGCAGCGTCGGCAGCCCGACCCCGACCGGCACCCATTGGCCGGCTTTGCCGCAATTGCCCATGCCGGGGTCCAGTGCCATGTCGTTGCCGATCATGCGGATGTTTTTTAGCGAGGTTGCGCCGTCGCCGATGAGGGTGGCGCCTTTGACCGGGCTGCCGATGACGCCGTCTTTGACCCGGTAGGCTTCGGTGCAGGAAAACACGAATTTGCCGTTGGTGATGTCAACTTGGCCACCGCCGAAACCGACGGCGTAGATGCCGTCTTTGACGGCTTTCACCACGTCGCCGGGTTGGGCATCGCCGCCCAGCATGAAGGTGTTGGTCATGCGCGGCATCGGGGCGTGGGCATAGCTTTGGCGACGACCGTTGCCGGTGGCGGGCACGCCCATCAGGCGGGCGTTCTGGCGGTCTTGCATATAGCCGACTAGGATACCGTCCTCGATCAGCACGTTGCGCTGGCTGGGGGTGCCTTCGTCGTCGAAAGAGATCGAGCCACGACGGTCGGGGATGGTGCCGTCGTCGATGACGGTGACGCCTTTGGAGGCGATGCGTTGGCCCATAAGCCCGGCGAAAGCGCTGGTTTTCTTGCGGTTGAAGTCACCTTCCAGCCCGTGCCCGACTGCCTCGTGCAGCAAGATGCCGGGCCAGCCGGGGCCGAGGGCGACGTCGTAGACGCCTGCGGGCGCGGCTTCGGCCTCAAGGTTTACGAGGGCAATGCGCAGGGCTTCCTTGGCGGTTTGCTTCCAATGGTCGCCTTGCAAAAGCGTGGCTAGGCCATAACGCCCACCGCCCCCGGCAGAGCCAGTCTCGCGGCGACCGTTGTGTTCCACAATAACGCTGACGTTCAGCCGTGTCATCGGTCGCGCTTCGGCAATGCGAGTGCCGTCGGGGCGCAGGATTTCGATTTCCTGCATCGATGCGCCTAACGAGGCGGAGACTTGCACGACTTTGCTGTCGAGCTGACGGGCGAAGGCATCAATTTCGCGCAGGGTTTCGACTTTGACCGGAAAAGTCGCGTCATCAAACGGATCGCGGTCGGTGTAAAGGCGCTGGTTGGTGGCTTTGGGACCTGCCGCTAATGTGCCACCGCCTGAACCAACGGCCAGCCGCGCAGTTTCGCTGGCGCGTTTCAGGGCGGATTCGCTGAGTTCGGTGGCATGGGCATAGCCCGCTGTTTCACCGCGCACGGCACGCAGGCCAAAACCTTCGCCGGCGTCATAGCCAGCCTGTTTGAGGCGTCCGTCATCAAAGGCCAGCGATTCGGAGCGTCGGCGTTCGAGGAAAAGTTCGCCGTCGTCTGCCCCCGCGACGGCTTCGCGCAGGATTGCCAACGTGCGGCTTTCGTCGAGCGAGGTTTCAAACGGGCGAAAGCGGGCGGTTGGTTCGGTCATTCGTCAAATCCCGACTGGGGCCAAGGCCGTGAAAATGAAAGGCGAAGCGGCTGAATGCCGCAAAGCCTCGCCTTGTCATTAAGTGCGTATTATGATTGATCGGTGCAAGGACACAAAGGGGATTCCGCCAAGGAATTTTCGTCGCGGCAGCAAAAATGCGCTTCGGCCCAATATACGACGGGGTGAGATGATGAGATCAGGCAAAATCGCGGCGAATTTATCAACCTTTGTTGGCGCATTGTGCATTTCCGGCGCGGTTTGGGCGCAGGATGCTTTGCAAGGTCTGCCGTCTTTGGGGAAACCCTCCCAAGACGGCTATGATTTTCAACAGCCCGCGACCGAGTTGATGCGCGATATTCGCTGGTTGGATACGATGATCTTGTGGATTATCACGGCGATCACCCTGTTTGTTACGGCGTTGCTTTTGTACGTGGTTTTCCGATTTAACCGCAAGCGCAACCCGGTGCCCGCGAGTTTCACCCATAATTCGGCGTTGGAAATTGCTTGGACGCTGATCCCGATTATCGTTTTGATTGTCATCGGCTCGTTCTCGCTGCCGATCCTGTTCAAGCAACAGGAAATTCCGGTTGCTGATCTGACGATCAAGGCGACGGGCAACCAGTGGTATTGGTCGTATGAGTATCCCGACGATGCGATTGGCTTTGATGCCGTGATGTTGGAGCGCGACAAGCTGGCGACTTATGGTTATGCCGCCGACGAATGGTTACTGGCGACCGACAATGCGGTTGTTGTGCCGATCAACAAGATCGTGCGGGTTCAAGTGACCGGCGCGGATGTTATCCACGCTTGGACGATCCCGGCCTTTGGCGTGAAGCAGGATGCCGTGCCGGGACGTTTGGCGGAATTGTGGTTCAAAGCCGAAATTGAAGGCGTTTATTTTGGTCAGTGTTCGGAACTGTGCGGCAAGAACCATACGTATATGCCGATTACAGTGAAGGTCGTGTCGCAGGATAAATACGATACGTGGTTGGAGGGTGCCAAGGTTGAATTTGCCTTAGGACCGGTGCAACCTTTGACGGTTGATGTAGCTTCGGCTGAATAGTTGGACGGCAGACAATGACCGACGTGACATTCAGTTTGAGCCGCCCTTACGAAGCGCAGCCGTCGGATTATTTTGAATTATTGAAGCCGCGCGTCATGCGGCTGTCAATTTTCACGGCCTTGGTTGGCATGTTGGCGGCACCGGTTGGGGTGCATCCGGTGATCGCCTTCGCCTCGATCCTGTGCATCGCCTGCGGTGCGGGCGCTTGTGGTGCGCTGAATATGTGGTGGGATGCCGATATTGACCGCAAAATGGGCAGAACGATGGGGCGACCGATTCCATCTTGTCGGGTGAGCGAAGGCGAGGCGCTGGGCATTGGGTTGGTATTGGCTGTGTTATCCGTGGCGATGCTGGGGCTGTTTGCCAATTGGGTTGCTGCGGGCCTGTTGGCCTTTACCATTTTCTTTTATGTCGTGATCTATTCGATGTTCCTTAAACGCCTGACGCCGCAGAACATTGTTATCGGCGGGGCTGCCGGGGCTTTGCCGCCTGTTGTTGGCTGGGCAGTAGCAACTGGGTCGATTGCTGTGGCGCCTTTGCTGATGTTTGCGTTGATTTTCATGTGGACGCCACCGCATTTCTGGGCTTTGGCGCTGTTTCGCAACGATGATTACGCCCGCGCCGGGGTGCCGATGTTGCCGGTGACGCATGGCACGACGGCGACGCGGCATTATATTTTGACCTACACGTTTTTGTTAGTACCGGTCGCATTGGCACCTGCTTTTACCAGTGCGGGCGGGCCAGTTTATTTGGCTACCTCGGTTGTCTTGAACGCGCTGCTGCTGGCGGGTGCTGTCCGATTGAATCGACGCACCGACGCCCTTGCTGCAGCCGACAAATACCGTGCCGAAAGGCAGTTCTTCGCCTTTTCGATATTGTGGATGTTTTTGCATTTTGTCGCTTTGTTGACCGAAGCTGGTTTGCGGTTCGCCGGGCTGGCGACGCAAAACTGGCCGGTTTGGTTTTGAACCCATGATCAATCCCGAACACGAACTTCACATCCGCCGCAAAGCTCGAAATATCTGGCTTGGCGCGATTCTTGGCGCGTTCGTTATTCTGGTTTTCGCGGTGACGATTGTCAAAATGATTAACGGGAATCAGATGGAGGCATTTGACCACGAAGTGCGGCCAAGTCTGACAGTAGAAGAATGAGCTCGCCCTCGCATAATCGCACCGCTGTTTGGCTGGGTGCTTTGGCGGTGACGATGGTGGCACTATCGTTTGCTTCTGTGCCGCTTTACGACTGGTTCTGCCGGGTGACCGGTTATGCCGGGACAACGACGGTTGCCGATACAGGGTCCAAGACAGTTCTGGATCGGACAATTCTCGTGCGGTTCGACGGTTCGGTTACATCCGAGATGCCTTGGGTGTTTCGTCCGGCCCAGGTGACAATGGACTTGAAAATAGGCGAGACTGGGCTGGCGTTTTACGAGGCCTATAATCCGACCGGCGAGGTTGTCGCTGGAACGGCCGCCTTCAACGTGTTGCCTTACGCGGCGGGCGAGTATTTCACCAAGATCGACTGTTTCTGCTTTGAAATTCAAGTTCTGCAACCGGGTGAGCGGGTGATGATGCCGGTGACGTTTTACGTGGATCCTGCCATTGTGAATGAACCGGAACTGCCCAATCTGAAGGAAATCACGTTGTCCTACACATTCAGTGTGACAGACATACCCCAAGACCAACTATCGCTTGCCGATCAGGCGGCAATTCAGGATAAGACAACAACGAACTGACTCGACAGGGTTTGCAGCAAAAGGCACCAAAATGGCGCACGAAAAGAACCACGATTACCACATTTTGAAACCAAGCCTTTGGCCGTTTCTGGGCGCCGCTAGTGGTTTTACCATGCTGTTTGGTTCGGTGCTGTTTTTCCATGATTATGGCCCTTGGGTGATGCTGATCGGCTTTGCCATGGTGCTGTACACCATGTTCGTCTGGTGGTCTGACGTGGTACACGAGGCGCATACAGGCGACCATACGCCGGTGGTGCAGATGCATCTGCGTTATGGCATGATCTTGTTCATCATCTCGGAAATCATGTTTTTTGTCGCGTGGTTCTGGACGTTTTTCAAACACGCGCTTTACCCGATGGGTCCGCTGTCACCTGCAATTGATGGGGTTTGGCCACCCGAAGGTATCACCCCGTTTGACCCGTGGCATCTGCCCTTGATGAACACGCTGATCTTGTTGTGTTCGGGCTGCGCCGCCACTTGGGCGCATCACGCGTTGGTGCATGACAATAATCGCAAGGATTTGGTCAACGGCCTGATCTTGGCGATTGTGCTTGGCATGTTGTTCACCGTATTTCAGGCCTATGAATACGCCAATGCAAGCTTCGGTTTTTCGGGCAATATCTATCCGGCGAGTTTTTTCATGGCGACGGGGTTTCACGGGTTCCATGTCATCATCGGCACGATCTTTTTGAGTGTGTGCCTGTTCCGCGCCTTGAGCGGCCATTTCACCCCGCAAAGCCATATTGGGTTTGAGGCGGCAGCTTGGTACTGGCATTTCGTTGATGTCGTCTGGCTGTTCCTGTTCGCGGCGGTTTACATCTGGGGCCGTTGAGTTTGTCTTTGAGAAGTAAGGTTGCAGTGCGGGCGTAACGGCCCGCACTTTCGTTTTAAGGGTGTGCGATGAATCAACGGATGATCTTTCCGATTGTGCTGGGGCTGGCGGGTTTTGTCGTGTTGGTTGCCTTGGGTATTTGGCAGGTGCAGCGGCTGAACTGGAAACAGGATGTTTTGGCGCGGATCGATGCACGCATTTCAGCGGCACCTGTGTCGTTGCCGAACGCGCCGAGCGAAGCTGCGGATGAATACCTGAACGTCAAGGCATCGGGCAATTTGCTGGAAACGCCGATTCACATTCTGACCAGCCAAAAACCCGAAGGACCGGGGTTTCGGGTTGTTCAGCCTTTCATGCTGGATACGGGCCAGCGGTTGCTAGTCGATCTGGGGTTTGTGCCAGAAGCCAACAAGGACGAACGCCCGTTTGTTGGCAATGTGACAGTTACCGGAGCATTGTTGTGGCCCGATGAGGTTGATGGCTTCACCCCGGCACCAAACTTGACCAAGAACATCTGGTTCGCCCGCGATTTGCCTGCGATGGCGCAAACTTTGGGCACCGATCCAATTCTGATCGTTGCCAGCGATACGTTTCCCGCGCTTGCGCCACGGTTGACGCCGGTGACTATTGACATTCCAAACGATCACTTCGGCTATGCCGTCACTTGGTTTTCGCTGGCTGCCGTTTGGGGCATGATGACAGGCTATGCTTTATGGCGTATCAGGCGCCGGATTGATTGAAAACGGGCCGCATCGCATGAAATATATCTCGACCCGGGGTCAGGCCCCCATGCTGTCTTTTGAGGAAGCGATGCTGACGGGGCTTGCGCGGGACGGCGGATTGTATGTGCCCGAGAACTGGCCGCAAATGAGCCATGTTGATATCGCAAGATTGGCTGGACTGAGTTACGAGGAAGCGGCGTTCGCTGTGATGAAACCTTTCATCGGTGACGCGTTTTCCGACGAAGAATTTCACGCCATTATTGCCCAAGCCTTTTCTGTGTTCGACCACGCTGCGCGGTGTCCGTTGGTTCAAATCGGCGCGAATGAGTTTTTACTGGAACTGCACCACGGCCCGACTTTGGCGTTCAAAGACGTGGCGATGCAGTTGATCGGGCAGATGTTTCAGGTCGCCCTGAAACGCAGCGGCAAGCGGGTGACAATTGTTGGCGCGACGTCGGGCGATACCGGATCGGCGGCAATCGAGGCGTTTCGCGGGCTGGATGCGGTGGATGTGTTCATCCTGTTTCCGCATGGCCGGGTATCTGAGGTGCAGCGGCGGCAGATGACGACGCCGGTAGAAAGCAACGTTCACGCCATCGCCGTTGACGGCGATTTTGACACTTGCCAAGCACTGTTGAAGGACATGTTCAACGACTTTGAGTTTCGCGATTCGGTGCGGTTGGCTGGGGTGAACTCGATCAATTGGGCGCGGGTTTTGGCGCAGGTGGTGTATTATTTCACCAGTGCAGTTTCGCTGGGAGCACCGCGCCGCGAGGTCAGTTTCACGGTTCCGACCGGCAATTTTGGCGATATTTTCGCAGGTTATGTGGCTAAACGGATGGGACTGCCAATCGACCGATTGGTGATTGCCACCAACCAGAACGACATTTTGCATCGAACTTTGGAAAGCGGCGACCATCGCAAATCAGGGGTTTTGCCGTCAATCTCGCCGGCGATGGATATTCAGGTCTCCTCGAATTTTGAGCGTCTGGTGTTTGATTTGGTTGGGCGCGATGGTACGGCGGTTTCCCAATTGTTTGGCGAACTTGGCGCTGGCGGCTTCCATTTACCGCAAGGCGCGTTGGCGGCGCTGCGCGAGGAATTCGATTCGGCGTGCGTGTCAGAGGAAGAAACGTTGTCCGCGATCCGCGCGACAGCGCAAGCAACGGGTCAGCTTGTTTGCCCGCATACGGCGGTTGGGGTGAAGGCGGCGGAGTTAAAGCGTGGCGATCCTTCGGTACCGATGATTATTTTGGCGACGGCGCATGCCGCTAAATTTCCCGATGCTGTAAAAAACGCAACCGGAAATTACCCCGAATTGCCGCTGCACATGGCGGATTTGTTTCAGCGGCCAGAACGTGTTACGCGGGTCGCCAATGATTTGAATGCGATAGAAACCATCATCAAACAAAGGATCGGCGCTTGACCGTTCAGACACACACGCTTGCCAATGGCTTTCGGGTCGTCACTGAAAACATGCCGGGTCTGCGGTCCGCTGCGATTGGCATTTGGGTCGATGCTGGCGGGCGGCACGAACGGGTGGAACAGAACGGCATTGCGCATTTTCTGGAGCATATGGCGTTTAAGGGCACGACGACCCGCACGTCGTTGCAGATTGCCGAGCAGATCGAAGATGTCGGCGGCTACATCAACGCCTATACCAGCCGCGAAATGACCGCCTATTACGCGCGTGTGCTGGAAGCCGACGTGCCGCTGGCGATGGATGTGATTTCCGACATTCTGCTGAACCCAATTTTTGACCCCAAGGAAATCGAGGTTGAACGCGGGGTGATTTTACAGGAAATCGGCCAAAGTCTGGACACGCCCGACGACGTGGTGTTCGACTGGCTGCAAGAGGTCGCCTATCCCGAACAGCCGATTGGCCGCACAATTTTAGGACCGACCGAGCGGATAAAAGCGTTCAGCCGCGAGGATTTGTCGGGGTTCGTCAAGGAATACTACGGCCCCGAGCAGATGATTTTGGCGGCTGCTGGGGCGGTGGATCACGACCAGATTGCCCGAACAGCCGAGGCTTTGTTTGGCCATCTGAATCCGCGCAAGACCCCGAAACTGAAGGGTGCGAAATTCATCGGCGGCGAGCGGCAGGTTGTTAAAAAGCTGGAGCAAGCCCATTTCACTTTTGCAGTTGAGGCGCCGCATTACAAAGATGAAGCGGTTTATACGGCGCAGGTCTATGCCATCGCTTTGGGTGGCGGAATGTCGTCGCGGTTGTTCCAAGAGGTGCGGGAAAAGCGCGGGCTATGCTATACAATTTTCGCCCAGACCGGAGCGTTTTCCGATACGGGAATGCTGACGATTTATGCCGGAACCAGCGCTGGACAGATCGGCGAATTGGCACTTTTGACGATGGACGAAATCCGCCGTTCGGCTGACGATATGACCCAAGCCGAGGTCGACCGCGCACGGGCGCAGATGAAGGCTGGGTTGCTGATGGGATTGGAAAGCCCTTCGTCGCGCTGCGAGCGCTTGGCGCGGATGATTTCGGTCTGGCAACGCGTACCGGAACTGGACGAGACGATTGCGCGGATTGATGCGGTAAATCTGGCTGGGGTTAAAGCGGTAGCAGCGGCGGCATTGACAGCGCCAAGGGCAGCAATGGCTTTGTACGGTCCGGTCAAAAAGGCCCCGAATCTGGCCGAATTGACTGCGAGACTGGCTGCATAAGGCGCATGTTTTTCCGCCGCCTAAGGTTAGCCATCCAGACGCCACGGCTGATTTTACGGCTGCCCGAAGTGACTGATCACGCCGATTGGGCGCTGTTGCGCGAGAACGGAAACGAGTTTCTGTCGCGTTGGGAACCGGTGCGCGACGCCGACCATCTGACCAACAAGGCGTTTCGCAACCGGGTGGCTTGGGGGCAAAGGTCGGTTGAATCAGGGCGGGCGATACCGCTGTTTCTGGTCCGGCGCGAGGATCGCGCATTGCTCGGCGGCATAACACTCGACAACATCCGTCGCGGGCCCGCGCAATCTGCCAGCATCGGTTATTGGATTGGGGCACAATATGCGCGACAGGGTTACATGGCCGAGACGTTAACGGCGGTTGTCGACTATGCTTTCAAGAAGCTGGACTTAAGCCGGATCGAGGCGGGCTGTTTGCCGGAAAACGCGCCCTCCCGCGCGTTGCTGGAGAAATCCGGCTTCAAATACGAGGGTGTCGCGCAAAGCTATCTGCAAATCGCCGGGCGTTGGCGCAACCATGTGCTTTATGCGAATTTACGCTGGGATCGTCGTGGGAAAACCGATGCCGGCTGATAAATTGAACCCGGCTGGTCTGGATTTGCTTGACGCCATCGGCCAGGCGATTGGCACGGCAAAAGTGCGACCATCGACCCCAGAATATATCACCGACCCGCGCGGCTTGCGCCAAGGCCAAGCGGCGGCGGTTTTGTTTCCCGATACCGTTGAAGATGTCTCGGCAATTCTGAAGCTAGCCAACGCTGCCCGCGTTGGCGTCGTGCCTTTTTCCGGCGGCACCGGCTTGGTTGGTGGACAGATCAAGCCGGAGGGGTCTTTGCCTTTGGTCTTGTCACTGCAAAAGATGAACAAAGTCCGTGATATTGATATGCGCGGCAACGTGATGGTGGCCGAGGCTGGTGTCATTCTCGACGATGTTCGTGCCGCAGCCGATAGGTCGGACAGGTTGTTTCCCCTGTCATTGGCCTCGGGAGGTTCGTGCCGTATCGGCGGCAATCTGGCGACCAATGCCGGCGGCGTGCAGGTGCTGCGCTATGGCAATGCGCGGGACTTGTGTTTGGGGATCGAGGCGGTCTTGGCGGATGGCACGATCATCCACAATCTGAAACGCCTGCGAAAAGACAATACGGGCTATGATTTGCGCAACCTTTTGATCGGTTCGGAAGGCACGCTTGGGGTCATTACCGCGGCTAGTTTGAAGCTGTTTCCCAAGCCGTCGGTGACGGCTACGGCATTGGTTGGCGTCGCTTCGCCTTCCGCCGCGTTGGATTTTCTCAATCATATGCGCGACCGATTGGGCGATGCAGTGGCGGCGTTTGAATTGATCCACGGCCAAGGTTTGGAATTCCTGCGCGAAAAGATGCCACAAGTTTCGCTGCCCCTATCAACGGACTGGCTGGTGCTGGTCGAGGTATCCGGCGGCAATGTGATAGTTGCCGACAGTTTTGAGACGGCTTTGGTGGAAGCCTTTGAAAACAAGATGATTTCAGAGACATTGATTGCAGCGAACGAGAGCCAAAGACGGGTGTTTTGGACCCTGCGCGAGTCGATTCCGCTGGCCAATCGGCGCATTGGCTATGTTTCGGCGCATGATGTGTCACTGCCGCTGAACAACATTCCGCCGTTCTTGAGCGAAACCACGGCGGCGATTGCGGCGCTCGATTCGACCTTGCGGGTAAATGCCTTTGGCCATTTGGGTGATGGCAACCTGCATTTCAACGTGTTCCCCGGCAAGGGTCGAAAGGCCGATGACTATGACGATTTGCGACGTCGTTTGGTGCGACTGATCCATGATCGCATTGACAAAATGGGAGGATCTTTCAGCGCCGAGCACGGGATAGGTAGGGCGAAAGTGGCGGAGTTGCTGCGCTATGGCGACCCTGGCAGGCTGACGGCGATGCGGGCAATCAAACACGCACTGGACCCGAACGGGATATTAAATCCGGGGGCAGTGATTGAGGTTTGAGGGGTGTGGGGATGTTTTGATGCACCGCACTAATTTTGGGTGAAACGTGGCAAAAACGGTGTGCACCGGGCGTGCATACGATTTTGGTTTGAATTCAACGCAAAAATAGCGGCATTATTCTGCGCGTGCGAAGAAATGCGGCCAGATGAACGCGTTTGCAAGGCTTTAGACGCGATGCGTGACTCTGGGTTGAAGACTTAGCGAAATCTCACTCCAGTTTCCGCGCTTCATCCACCAGCATCACCGGAACGCCGCCGCGGATGGGGAAGGCGAGGCGGGCGGGGCGCGAGATCAGTTCTTGCGCTTTTGCGTCGTATTCCAACGTGGCGTGGGTGACGGGGCAGATGAGGAATTCCAACATTTTGCGGTCAATCTGCGGCTGCGTCATTTCCTCGGGCAAGTCATTCATTGCAGCGTTCCCTCTTTTCCGGGTGAACGCAGGGCGAATTCCATCAGCGTCACCAAAGTTTCGCGGCGATTTTGCAAGTTGGGCGCTTCGAGCAGGGCCTGTTTTTCTTCGGGTGCAAACGGGCAGAGCATGGAGAGTGAATTGATCAGCAACTCTTCGTCGGCCAATTTCAGGCTTTCCCAATCGGGGGTAAGTTTGGAGGATTGGAAGTACCGCTCCAACACCGACATGAACTTGGTGCGGTCAAATTCGGCGTCGGGTTCGCTGAGTCCCAGATCGCGTTCAAAGCTTGCCCAACCAACGGCGCCGGTTGCATAAGGTTGGAAACCTTGGTTTTCTGAAACAACGCGAAACCGTGAGATGCCGGTCAAGGTGATCAAGTAGCGATTGTCGTCGGTTTCGATCAGTCGGGTCAACCGACCGGCACAGCCGATGCGTTGCAACTTTCCCATGGCCTGCTGCGGTACGTTGCCCAAAGGTTGCACCATGCCGATCAACCGATGCTCGGTTTTCAGCGCGTCGTCGACCATCGTGAGGTAGCGCGGTTCGAATATGTTCAGTGGCAAGCGCGAGCGTGGCAACAGTAACGCGCCGGGCAAGGGGAAAAGCGGCAGGGTTTCGGGTAGGTCTTGCAGCCGGAAACGGCGTTTCATTTTAGGCGAAGATCATCGAGGAAAGTTGGCGGCGACCACGTTGTGCTTCCGCACTTTTGGGGCCGAGCGAGTCAAACAGTTTGAACAGTTGGATCTTGGCGGCCTCGTCGTTCCACATTCGGTCGCGGCGGAACAATTCCAGCAAATTGTCGATGGCATTTTCGGCGTCACCAGCGGCGGCCAGCGCAATAGCAAGGTCGAGACGGGCTTGGTGGTCGGTCGGGTTCGCTTCGACTTTGGCCTGCAGATCGCCGGTTTCTCCCAAACCCGCGCTGGCCTCGGCCAGTTCCAATTGGGCGCGAACTGAAGCAATCAGCGGGTCGTTTTCTTTGCCAACAGGTACCAGCGCCAGCAAGCCCCGCGCTTGTTCGGTTTCGTTCAACGACAAATGCGCCCGGATCATGCCGGATAGGGCGCGCAAGTTGGATTCATCCTCCTGCAAGACGGCGGCGTAGGTTTGGAAGGCGTCCGCCGTGATGCCCTGCGCCAACATTTCGTCGGCGGCATCCAACGCTTCGTCCAACCCGCCATTGCCACCGAGCGCGATGATTTTGTCGAGGAAGGTTTTCAGCGCCGAACCGGTTTGCGCCCCGACAAAACCATCAACCGGTTTGCCGTCAAGAAAGGCATAGACCGCCGGTATCGACTGAATCCGCATTTGTTGGGCGATACGCTGGTTCTGGTCGACGTCAATCTTGACGAGCCGGACTTTGCCCTTCGCCTCGGTCACGGCTTTTTCAATCGCGGGACCCAACTGCTTGCACGGCCCGCACCAGGGGGCCCAGAAATCGACGATGACCGGAACTTCCTTCGAGGCTTCGATCACATCGACCATGAAACTGGCTTCCGAGCCGTCTTTGATCAGGTCAACGGTTGCGGCTGGTTTTGACCCTAGTTCGAGCATGGCGATTCCTCTTGGTGTTCGTCACTTCATATAGGGTGGCAAAGGTCGGTCGGGAAGGGTCAGAATGCCGCCAAAAGCGCGGCGTGGCGGTGCAGGAATTGTTGTTTCGCGCCCATCGGAGGAAGCGGGGTAAGTTTAAGCTTGGCGAATTCGAGATGCGGCTTGCCAAACAGTTTGTCCGCCTCAACGTTGGAAAATCCGGCGATTTGGGTAGCTTCCAGCCACGCCGAGATTTTGTCGGCCTGTTTGATCTGCTTTTTGACGCTGGCGGGAATTTCGGCAGGCAGGCCAAAGCGCAGGTGCACGGCGGCGGCAAGACGGTGGTCAAGGTCGGCATAACCGGGGCCAACGGCGGCTTTGACCGGTGAGATCATATCACCGATGACGTATTCCGGCGCGTCGTGCAGCAAGGCCGCCAATCGCCATTTGGACGGGGCTGCGGTGAGAGCCGCGAATACAGTTTCCACCAACAGCGAATGTTCGGCCACCGAATAGGGAAACTCGCCGTAAGTCTGCCCGTTCCAGCGCGCCACAAAGGCGAGGCCATGGGCAATGTCCTCGATTTCGATGTCGAGCGGGGAAGGATCGAGCAGGTCGAGACGGCGGCCGGAGAGCATGCGTTGGTAGGCGCGGGGGGTTTTCATTGGATGGCAGATCCTTAGTCAAGTAAAGTTGATTTAGAAGTCGGATTCGCATCCTTAATCAAGTGACACTTGTCTTAATTGCCACTCATGACCCTTTCCGTCGCATTGTCGGGGCGCGATTGCGGTGCTATGTCAGCCCGCTCAAACGGTATGAGTTTATAGGATGGTTCCAATGCCCAAGGATTACATTGTCAAAAACATCGACCTCGCCGATTTCGGGCGCAAGGAACTGGATATTGCCGAAACCGAAATGCCCGGCCTCATGGCACTGCGGCGCGAGTTTGGTGACAAGAAGCCGCTGAACGGCGCGCGAATTGCCGGGTCGTTGCACATGACGATTCAGACGGCGGTTTTGATCGAGACTTTGACCCATCTGGGTGCCGATGTGCGTTGGGCGTCGTGCAATATTTTCTCGACACAAGACCATGCGGCAGCGGCGATTGCCGCGTCGGGCGTGCCGGTGTTTGCGATCAAGGGTGAAAACCTGGAGGAATATTGGGATTATTCCGACCGGATTTTCCAGTTCGCCGAAGGTACCGCCAACATGATTTTGGACGATGGCGGCGATGCGACTTTGTACATTTTGATGGGAGCGCGAGTAGAAGCTGGCGAGACGGGGCTGATCGACGTGCCGACCAGCGACGAGGAAGTTTGCCTGTTCAACCAAATCAAGAAACGCCTGAAAGCCAGCCCAGGCTGGTTCACCCAACAGCGCGACGCCATTCGCGGCGTGTCGGAGGAAACCACGACCGGGGTGCATCGTCTGTATCAGTTGATGGAAAAGGGCTTGCTGCCCTTCCCGGCGATCAACGTGAATGACTCTGTGACCAAATCGAAATTCGACAACAAATACGGCTGCAAGGAAAGTTTGGTTGACGGCATCCGCCGCGCGACCGACACGATGATGGCGGGCAAGACCGCCGTGGTGCTGGGCTATGGCGATGTCGGCAAAGGCTCGGCGGCCTCGCTTCGTGGCGCTGGTGCGCGGGTGAAAGTAACCGAGGTCGATCCGATTTGCGCCCTGCAGGCCGCGATGGATGGGTTTGAAGTCGTGCGGCTGGAAGATGCAGTCGAGACCGCCGATATTTTTATCAGCGCCACCGGCAACAAGGATGTCATCAAGTTGGACGATATGCGGCGGATGAAAGACATGGCGATTGTCGGCAACATCGGCCATTTCGACAACGAAATTCAGGTCGCCGCTTTGCGCAACCAGAAATGGACCAACATCAAGGAACAGGTGGATATGATCACCTTCCCCGATGGGCACCGGATGATATTGTTGTCGGAAGGGCGGTTGCTGAACCTCGGCAACGCGACAGGGCATCCAAGTTTCGTGATGTCGGCCTCGTTTTCCAATCAGGTGCTGGCACAGATCGAATTGTGGACCCAGACCGACAAATACGAAAACAAGGTCTATATCCTGCCCAAACATCTGGACGAAAAAGTCGCCCGGTTGCATCTGGAAAAAATCGGGGTGCGGCTGACGGAACTGAGCAAGGATCAGGCGGATTATATCGGCGTTGCCCCGCAAGGTCCGTTCAAGGCCGAACATTACCGCTACTGAGCGTCCTTATCCACCGGTGCAGCATGGCCGTGCCGGTGGTGCAGGTCGGGGAAATGCGCGTGGCTGTGCGCCAGCCGCGCGTGCCGGTGAATGTGGCTGTGTGGCTCGCGTACCGGTCCGTCATGGGCGTGTTGGTGGTGGGCGTCGTGGACATGGGCATGGTCGTGTTCCATGTCCTCGTGCAGATGTTCGTGGGAGTGGTTCTCGAAGAGGTGCAAGGCAAGGCCAATCGCCATCAGCAGGCCGGCCAGAACCAGTTGCATCGTCAGCGGTTCATCCAGCAGGGCCAGCGACAACAGCGCGCCAAAGAACGGCGCGACCGAATAATAGGCCCCGGTCCTTGCCGCGCCCAAGTGGCGCAGACCAAACAGGAACAACACCAGAGACAAGCCAATGCAGATATAGCCGACCA
Organism: Oceanomicrobium sp.; assembly: GCA_031415055.1. Taxonomy (GTDB): domain Bacteria; phylum Pseudomonadota; class Alphaproteobacteria; order Rhodobacterales; family Rhodobacteraceae; genus JANMOK01. The sequence goes on from JANOQZ010000042.1 coordinate 76,010, forward strand.
AAGCGGCGGCGGCGATTGCCGGTAGCGGCGGTAACATGCCCCCGGTCAAAAGCGACAGGCCAAGGTTGACCGGTCCTGCGACTAGGCATTTCACCATCGCCACCTGCACTGGATCGGATCCCGACAGACCGCGCGACAGGTTGTTGTCGATGCCCCAACACAGGCAGGCGGCAGCAATCAATAAGCTGCCGCCCGATGGCATAGCGCCAACGCCGCCGCTCCAACTCAGAATAACGGCGCCCAGCAATATCGCCGCCGCCCCAATGATGATGCGGGCATCGGCATTTTCGCGGAACACCACCCAAGCGATTAGCATGGTGGCGATACCTTCGAGGTTGAGCAGCAGCGAAGCCGCCGAAGCCGGAACACCCTGTATCCCCAGCATCAGCAGCGCCGGGCCCAAAATGCCGCCAAACAACGCCACAGCGGCCAGTCTCGGTGCCTGCGCGCGGGTTAGTTTTGCCTCCGATGACAGGCGACCGCCGCGTATGCGAACCAGTAACGTCAGTGCCAGTCCACAACCCGCGCCAAGATATAGCACTGCGGCCAGCGCGAACGCGTCCATTTGAACCAGCAGAACCTTGGAGAGCGGCGCGGTCAACCCAAACAAAAGCGCCGAAGCCAACGCCAATGGCACTCCGGGCCAAAGCGGCGAGGTCGTGTTAACGCGGCGGCCTTCGTCCATTACTCCCCCGTCGCAGGCGCTGACGTTGCGCAGAAGCCGCGATGACTAATGCGAGCTTAAGGAATTGCATCGAAAAGAGCATACTTCAAGTTTGCACGACGCCGCCGAATATGTTTATTGGCATGCACGGTGAAGCCAACAGAAGTTGGCAAGAATTCATAACCGCCGTGAAATCCCATCAAACAGTCCCCCCAGTTACTGGGTTTCGCGTCGGTCAGGGTGCGTGCAGATGCATATTTGCACGCGGGTGGTTGAAGGGTTCGCCAATGCTGGCGGACCCTTCAGCACTCGTTTTGATTGTCAGGCCCAATATAGGTTAATTGCCGCCGCTCGGCACCGGTCAACTCCGTTGCCTTGACGGGCGCTGTTCGCCAATTTTTATCGTGGCAATTGACGCGTCGTGCGGACCGACCTTGTTAAAGAGAAGTTCAAATCCACCCGATTTTGTGGTAAGGGGAACGGCGTTTATTTCGGCGTAGTTCACGGTCAAGTTTTTCATCGATGCCTTGGAGGTGAAAATGAGCATTGCGCAATCCTATCTTGACAAACAATTCACTGTCACCGACTCGGACGCGCGCATTCGCGATGCCGCAAACCTGATTGAATACCTTGTTTTCAAACCGAGTGATTTAATCCCGCCCGGCAAATCCGTCGGCGACCCGAAAACCATTCCAGACGGAAGCGTGGTTGCCATCACGGAAGTCAAAATGCTGCCGACGGGCAGCAAGAGCAGCACTGTGTTTGCCAAAGCTGTCGATGCCGGAACCCGGAACGAAATCGGTTGGACTTCCACCCGCAATCTTGCCGGGGGATTTGTCAACGAAACACTCGGAACCCTGTTGCCATCGCCAGGGGATGGACGATTTGGCCCCAATGCCGCTTGGTCCGGGGGCAGTTATTTGGGTCAGATTGATCTGGTACGGATCGTTGATGTGGGTTCCGAGATTGAAACCATCGCGGTCAGCACGGTCAAAGAATATTTCGCGATGACAACGGCGGCGTTGCGCAATTCGGTCAAGGTCGCGATCAAAAGCGGCTTCCGCTCCTATCCGGAACAGAAACACTTGTTCGAAGGTTTCAGTCGCGGACTTCCCGGTTTCAACAGGGCGGCAAAACCGGGATTTTCCAACCACCAGAACGGCACGGCGTTCGATATCGCCGTTTCCGGCGGGGCGGGGAACAACACTTATGACTGGCTGTGTATCAACGCAACGTCGTTCGGATTCGTGCGCACTGTCAGCCGCGAACCTTGGCACTGGGAGTTCAATCCGACCAGAGCGAAAGCCGCCAAAAACGCTGGGACGTTCAAGACACCGAATGTGCGGGACTAAGATGAGAGGGCCGCTGCCAGATGTTTGACAAAGGACGCGACCCCTACCCCCTGAGCCCCGTTGCCACCAGCATCCCCCGCCGTTTGGCCTCGTAATAGTACCCTTGCGAATACCATTTCATCGCTTTGTCAAAACTGCCGCCCGACAAAAGCCAAGCGCCGCGCAGGTATTTTACGGCGTATTTCAAGTTGGTGTCGGCATCCAAAAGATCGCGCGGTTCGCCGCGAAAACCCATAGTTCCAGCGGTTTGCGGCAGAATTTGCATCATGCCGTAGTATGGCCCGTTGCGGGCAGCGGCGTTGTAGTCGCTTTCGCGTTGGATGACGCGGTGGATCAACGGCGCGGGCACATCGTAGGTATCGGAATATTTGTTGACAAGCGCACGGATTTCAGGGGTTTCACCGGGATTTAGGTTTGCCGAAGAAATTTCGTCGCCGCCGCCAAACATGCCGCAAGCGGACAATAGCAGGGCGCTTAGAACCAAAACGATGCGATGTTTCATGGTCATTTTACAGGAAAAACGACAGAACGACACCCATGATGGTGCAGCCGATGGTGGCGTAACCGCCGTCGATCCACATCAGGTTCCGCGGTTTGCCGGCGAAGGCGACATTGGTGACAATCCACGGGGTGGCGATCAGCAGGCCCAAACCAAAACCACCCATGATACCATCGTACAACGAGTCCAGCCCGCTCATCACGAAAATATGCCGCATCATCCCGGCAACCAGAATCGAGCAGACAGCACTTATGACATAGGGCGTTTTGTCAGCCGTGTTGACTTGTTCCTTGGTCAGACCGACGGCTTTCATCCAAGGATTGGCGAGTTGCATGTACCAGACGGCGCCGAACGCGTAGGAGGCAGCAGCGGCAAGCAGGACGGCAAGGTATTGCATGATCAGACCCTTCGTTGTTTCGCGGCAGTTTTAACCGCTCCGAAGAATCGCGCAACTTTTTAGTTGATGAATTTCTGCGAAATCCACACCGGTGAGCCGTCAACCGGGTGCTGAACTTGCACCCAAGTGCCATCGGTCCTGCCTGTCAGGACTAAAAGGTCACCAAAAATGACCGAACCGATCTTGTCAAATTCGGTCGAAGGGCCGAGGCGCAGGTTGACCGCCTCGCCAGTGACCGACACCGTTTCCAACGACAACGGCGATTCGAGAGTGGTTTCGTTTTCCACGTCGACAGGATCAATTGCCTCAATGATATCGATTGGTTCGGCTGAATAGCTGGCCAATACGATTGGACGGTCAGCCGTGGATGCAATGGGTACATAAGAACCGGAAGTTGCTGCCCGCACTGGCGAAGCGACAGGTTGCGCAACGTCGATTGCAATTGGTTCAGGTGTAGGAACCTGGCGCAAAGCAAAAACCGAGTTATCGCCCGAACCGATATAGCCCGCAGCGCCCAGCAACGATACGATGGTTAAATTATAGAAAACAGTCCAAGACCCACGCATTTCAAACCCCAAGCGCCCAAAATTCCCACGCCGCAACTAGGATTCTGTCTGTATTTAGCGGCCATTTTGTGACCGCGCTGCCTCGATGAAATGCTTACTACTAGCGAATTGATTGAACGCACCCCTAATTCAACCCATACACGATAACGCGCAAAAAGTAAACGTCGATGCGGTTGAATTGTTCCATTCAAATCGCGGTTCGTCGGTCAAGCGGGCAAAGGAAACTTTCCCATTGTGCAAACTATTTTCCATTGATCCAGCGTTACCGGTTGCACAGAGAGGCGGGTGTTTTTGACCAGGACCATTTCGGAAAGTTCTGGTGTCGCTTTTATTTGTTCAAGCGTGACCGGCTCGGGAAAGGGTGCCACGGCGCGGACATCGACGCATTCCCAGCGGACATCGTCGGTTGTGCTATCAGGATGCGCGGTTTTGGTGACCTCGACCACGCCGACTATGCATTTTTCATCGACCGAATGATAGAAAAACCCAAGGTCGCCGACCTGCATAAGGCGCATGTTGTTGCGGGCTTGGTAATTGCGCACGCCATACCATTCGGCCCCTTTTGCACCAACCGCCAGTTGATGCGACCAACCGAAAACAGCGGCTTCGGCTTTGAAAAGCCAGTGGTTCATTACGGTTCTCCTGCAATAGATTCGCTGCGCAGCGGTCGGGTCAATAGCATACCCATCGCGTCCGCTATGGAAAGTTTGCCGTCCAAAACCGCGGCAACGGCGTTGGCTATGGGCATTTCCACCCCGTATTTTCGCGCCAGTTCGCAAGCGGCAAAGGCGGTGGCGATACCTTCAACAGTGGTGCCGGTTGAGGTGACATTGCCCTGCCCCAAGGCGAAACCATTGGCGAAGTTTCGTGATTGCGCGGAATTACAGGTCAACGCAAGGTCGCCAAGGCCCGATAGACCGCTAAGGGTTTCTGGCTTGGCACCCATCGCCATTGCCAGGCGCGACATTTCGGCAAAACCGCGTGTCATCAGGGCCGCGCGTGCGCTTTCGCCTAAACCAGCGCCCGCGACCATGCCGCAGGCGAGGGCGACGACATTTTTGACCGAGCCGCCCAGTTGCGCACCGCGGATGTCGGCGGTCAGATACAGGCGCAAGCGGGCGGTGGATAGCAGGGTTTGCAGGGCTTGACCGGTTTGGCTGTTTTCGCAGGCGAGGGTCAAAGCGGTCGGTAAGCCGGCGGCAATTTCGTGCGCGAAGCCGGGGCCGGTGAGGACGGCGATTTGGTGATTTGGCGCAAGATCGGCGACGATTTCCGATTGCAGGCGGGTGCTGCCCTTTTCGATGCCTTTGGCGCAGATGACCAGCGGGGCTAGTGCAAGGCTGGTCGCGTGGATTGTGAGCAGGCTTGCGGTGGATTGGGCAGGGACGGCGAGGAGGATTGCTTGGGCAGACATTAGGTCTGTGATTTCAGCGGTTGGGCGGATGTTTGGTAGGAGCGTTGCGCTGGGCAAGTGGCGGGTGTTTTTGCGGGTGGCGGCCAATTCGCGGGCGAATTCGGCGTTGCGTGACCACAGGATGACTTCGCGCCCAGCGCTGGCCAAAGCGATGGCGAGGGCGGTGCCGAATGCGCCGGAACCGAGGATGCCGATGCTCATGCTTTCGCCCCTTTGCGTCCTGAACCGATTACGGGGGCGCTGGTTTGGTCAAGCGGCCAGCGTGGACGGGCGCTGAAGGTGAGATTGCCGGGAATGCCGAGCGCGGCGTGTTCGATGCCGACCCAAGCGATCATCGCGGCATTGTCGGTGCAGAGCGATAGGGGTGGCGCGAGGAAAGTGAAACCGGCGTCATTGGCGACGGATTGCAGGGAATTTCGGATGGTTTGATTGGCGGCGACTCCACCAGCGACGGCGATGACGGGGGTTATAACAGCGCCCATTTCCAGCATAGCGCGGCGGGTCTTTTCGGCGAAAACTTCGGCGACGGCGGCTTGGAAACCGGCGCAAATATCGGCGCGGATTTGGGTCGTAATGGTGTTACCAAGCAAGTCGATCTGGCGGCGCACCGCGGTTTTGAGACCGGAAAATGACATGTCGCAGCCCGGAACATCCAGCAGAGGGCGCGGAAATTTGAAGCTTTTAGGGTCCCCCGATTTGGCGGCAAGTTCAACTTCGGGCCCCCCGGGATAGCCAAGGCCTAGCAGTTTGGCGATCTTATCAAAGGCTTCGCCCGGGGCATCATCGATGGAGGCACCCAGTCGTTGGAATGAAGTCGGGCCATCGACGCGCAGGAATTGGCAATGGCCACCGGAGACGAGCAGCATGAGATAGGGAAAGACGATGCCGTCGGTTAGTCGAGGCGTCAGCGCGTGGCCGGCGAGGTGGTTGATACCATAAAGCGGCAAGCCATTGGCGGCGGCGATGGCACGGGCGGTGCTGACACCTGCCAGCACGCCACCGATCAGGCCGGGACCGGAGGTGACGGCGATGCCGGTGATTTGGTTGAGGTCAATTTGGGCGTCGTTGAGCGCTTGGTAGATGCAAATATCCAATCGCTCGGCATGCGCGCGGGCGGCGATTTCGGGCACGACGCCGCCGAATGGCGCGTGCAAGTCGTTTTGGCCAAAGACGACGGAGGACAGGATTTCGCCGGGTTTGCCACTGATTGGCTCACCGCGCACGATGGCGGCGGCGGTATCATCGCAACTGCTTTCGATGCCTAGGAACAGGGGTGATTTTGTCACGGGATTGCGGCCTTGAGGTGCATCTGTGGCAGGTAGCACCGAGGGGAAAATCATGCAATGGTTGGGCGTGTTTGGCTGGAGTTGATGCTGGTGAAAACGATTGTGATAACCCGGCCAGTGGCTTCGGCGGCTGCGTTTTGGCAGCGGCTGGATGGCGAGTTGCCGGGCAGGTTTGTTCCGATTTTTGCGCCGTTGACCGAGAATGTTTCGGTTGAGGCGAAGATTGAAATTCAGGGCGTTGGCGGGTTGGTTTTCAGCTCGGCCAATGCGGTGGAACAGTTTGCGGCGCGTTGGAGAGAGCGAGAATTGACTGCTTGGTGTGTGGGCGACGCAACGCGAGATGCGGCGGTTTTAGCAGGGTTCAAGGCGGTTTCGGCGGGCGGGAATGGCGCGGATTTGGAGAATTTGATCCGTGAAAAAGCTGGGTCGTCGGGCGGTAAGTTGTTGCATATACGCGGGGTGCATTCGACGGGATTGGCGATTCCATCGGTGGTTATCTATGATCAAGTTGCCAAGGCTTTGGACACATCGATTTTGGCCAAGCTGGAAAGCGGGGTCGATGTGGTGACGTTTTTCTCACCCCGCGCCGCGCTGTTGTTTGGGGAAATGGCGGTTGGTCGTGGGTGGAATTTTGTCGACACAACCGCAGTTTGTTTTAGTGCGGCGATAGCTGCGGAAGTGGTTGATATTGGGTTTGGCCGCGTCGTTGCCTGTGATCGTCCGAATATGGCGAATATGTTGGATCGCCTTCGCCGATTGGTTTGATTGTTTAAGCTGCGTTCGCGGCCTAGAATTGAGCGGGTTGCGAAGTTATATCGAAAGCTGGCCCGTGTTTTAAAAAAGGCGTTTCGCTGAAATGGCAAAGAAAAATACACCCCAGATCGATGCCGAAGACGCCGTCGTGGTTGAGGGCGAACTTGACCCACAGGCCGACCCGGATTTTGCGGTAGAAGTGCCTGGTGAGTCTTCTAACCACGGCGAAGAACAGCGCGAGGTTTTTACCGAAAAAGTGCCGGAAGCAGCGAGCACGTCGATTGGTCGGATGCTGCTGAATGCATTAGCGATTTTTGCGATTGGCGCTGTTGTCGCTTTGTGGGCGGGACCGAAAATTGCCCCGAACCTGCCCGCCGGCCTTGCGCCGGTTGCCCGGTGGTTGACACCGGGTCAAGACGCAGCTTTGGCGGCAGTCGAGGCGGCTAAGGTGGAATTGGCGGCAAAGGTGGACGCCTTGCCGAAAGGGTTTGATGCGACCGCTGTTGGCGCTTTGGTGGATACAAAGATTGCCGTGTTTGATGCGACACTGGATGCGCGGATTGGTGATTTTGTGGCGACAAATGCGGATGGCGATTTGGCAGCGCGGATGGCGGCTTTGGAGGACCAAACGTCGGGTATGCTTGCCGAATTGGCGGCGCTTCAGGCGCAACCCGTGACAGGTTCCGGCGTGGTCCCGGCGCAAGCCGACATTGTGCGGCTATCGGCGCGGATTGACGGGTTGCAGGCACGGTTAAGCGGAGTAGCGGCGAAATATGCGGCACTGGTGGAGGATGTTGAGGGTGTCTCGGCTTTGGCCAGTGCGAAAATCGAGAGTTCGGCGGAACAAGTCGCCGCTGCACAAACCGAAACGGCGGATGTTTTGCAATCGTCGGAGACGGTCGCGGCGCTTGGCGCGTTAAAAGAAGCGGCTATTTCGGGGGCACCATACGATAGTTTTCTGGCAGAATTCGTGGCTAAGTCTGGAGCGGAATCTCCACTGAATTTGGCTAGAAATGCGGCTAAGGGAATATCGAGCACTTTGGATTTGCGCGAAACTTTTCCCCAACTGGCGCATGAGGCAATTCGCGCCTCGATTGTTGCAGAAGCCGGCTCTGGCATCTCGGCGGGAATTGGCGGGTTTTTGAAGGCGCAGGTGGCGACACGCTCGCTCACGCCGCAGACGGGTGACAGCGCGGATGCGGTGCTTTCAAGGGTGGAAGAAGCTTTGCGCGACGAAGATTTAGCCGGGGTCTTGCGCGAGACGAAGGTGCTGCCAGATGCTGCAAAGAATATCATGGCGGATTGGATTGGCCGCGTCGAGGCGCGGTTGGCTGTCGAGGCTGAATTGGTCGCTTTGGAGCGAAAACCATGAGCGGTGCGAATATGATTTGGAGCATCGTCAAGGTTGGGTTTTTCATCGCCTTGGCCGCGGCATTGGCCTTTGCCTCGAGCTACGTTTTGCAAACGCCTGGCGAGGTTCGCGTGGCGTTTGGCGGGCGCGAGGTCAGCTTTGCGCCGCTGGCGTTTGTCATAGGAATTGCGTTGATTTTTGTCGCCTTGTGGTTGGTGTTTCGACTGGCCGGATTGCTGACGGCGTTTGCAAGGTTTCTGTCAGGCGACGAAACCGCGTTCAGTCGCTATTGGGACCGCAACCGCGAAAGGCGCGGCTTTGAAGCGCTGACCGAAGGTTTGATCGCCTTGTCGTCGGGCGAAGGCGCGGTCGCGGTTGCCAAAGCCAGCAAGGCGGAACAGTTGTTGGCCAAGCCGGAACTGACGCAATTGGTCAACGCGCAAGCGGCGGAACTGGCCGGGGATTCGGGCCGTGCGGCGGCCTATTACAAGGAAATGTTGAAGAACGAGCGCACCAAGTTTGTCGGGATTCGTGGCTTGCTGAAGGCTCGGCTGGCGGTTGGTGACACTGTGACGGCGTTGAAGCTGGCGGAACGGGCTTTTGCTTTGAAACCACGGCACGGCGAGACGTTGGACACGTTGTTTGGCTTGCAATCGCAGGGGCAGGATTGGGCCGGGGCGCGGAAGACTTTGGAAGCAAAGGTGCGTGCCAAGGCTTTGCCGCGCGATGTGGCGGTGCGGCGCGATGCGGTTTTGTCACTGGCGGATGCGCAAACGTCGTTGGACAAAGGTGAGAACGAAAAAGCCCGGACCGAAGTTTTGGAGGCCAACCGTTTGGTTCCCGGTTTTGTGCCTGCGGCGGCGCTGGCGGCAGACCAATATGTGGCGGCAGGGAATAAAAAGGCGGCGGTCAAAGTGCTGCTGAAAGCTTGGGCGATGAACCCGCACCCCGAATTGGCGGCGGCGTTTGCCCGGGTTGAAGCGGGGGAGTTGCCATCGGAACGGCGGGTTCGCTTTGGTGCGTTGTTAAAGGCTGGTTCGGCTTCGAGCGAGGCCAAGTTGTTGGAGGCCGAATTGGCGCTGACTTGCGAAGATTTTCCGGCTGCGCGTCGGGCGATGGGCGACTTGGCGGAACGCGAACCCAACACAAGGTCGCTGGCGATTATGGCGGCGATTGAGCGGGGGCAAGGTGGCGATGACAAGCTGGTACGCGGTTGGTTGACCAAGGCGATTGTCGCCTCGCGCGGCAATCAATGGGTGTGCGAAGCTTGTGGCCACGCGCACGCGGCCTGGGTGCCGGTGTGCGAAAGCTGCGCGGCGTTTGACGCTCTGGCATGGAAACCACAGCCGGATTCGATTGCGCCCGACGCCGCCACTGCGGCAATGTTGCCGTTGATTGTGGGCGAGATTGCGGGGCCAGAGTAGCTTGCGCAACGGGCCAAATGGCCCTATCAACAGCCCCGGATTGCCGCTTTAGCTCAGTTGGTAGAGCACATCATTCGTAATGATGGGGTCAGGTGTTCGAGTCACCTAAGCGGCACCACAATCTCATTCAACAAAGTCCAGTGACATCCAATTAAGCCTTATATATAAGGGTTTTGTCGGGTGTGTTTGTCCGATGTAGTCTAAAGTGACCCGCTGAGATACCCCCAGAATAGGGGTATGATTGGGGGTTCGGTCCAGACCTAATCGGGAGCATACCCCAAGATGCCTTTGAGCGATGTAAAGATTCGAAATCTGACTGCTAGCGAAAAGCCCTATAAGGTGGCGGACTTTGACGGGCTGTTTCTGTTGGTCAAAGTTTCTGGCGCGAAATCTTGGCGCTTCAAATATCGGATCGCGGGCAAAGAAAAGCTGTTGGTGTTTGGCGACTATCCCTCGATCAGTCTGGCACAAGCACGGCAGTCCCGTGACGCGGCGCGGGCACAAGTCGCGAACGGCTTGGACCCAAGTGAGATCAAAAAACAAAAGGCCTTGATGGAAGGCGAAACGAAGGCCCAGACCTTTGAAAAAGTGGCCGAAAGGTTCATGGCAAAGATCACTGAAGAAGGTCGCGCAGTGGCAACTTTGGTCAAGTATGAATGGATTTTAGGTAAAGTGAACCCAGAAATCGGGAACAAGCCAATTACCGAAATCACTGCGCCGATGGTATTGAGTTGCCTTCGAAAGATGGAAGTGAAGGGCAACTATCATTCGGCGAAACGGATGCGCTCTGTCATTGGAAGCATTTTTCGGTTTGGGATTGCGACTGGCGTAGCTGTTAACGACCCGACGTTCGCCCTGCGCGGGGCATTGATACAGCACAAGGCAACGCCACGCGCCGCAATCATCGACAAAGCGGGCCTAGGCGGGTTGATGCGGGCAATAGGTGGCTTCGAGGGGCAACTTACGACGCGGATTGCTTTGGAGTTGCTGCCAATTGTTGCGACAAGACCCGGCGAGTTGCGCCACGCGAAATGGTCCGAGTTTGATTTTGATGCCGCTGTTTGGTCGATCCCCGCCGAACGAACAAAAATGCGTAGGCCACACCGTGTGCCGTTGCCTGCGCGGGCATTAGTATTGTTGCGACAACTTCAAGAATTGAATGGCAATGGCGAGTTGCTGTTCCCGTCGCTGCGTTCGTTCAAGAAGCCAATGAGCGAAAACACATTGAACGCGGCCTTGCGGCGGATGGGCTTTACCAGCGAGGAAATGACTTCGCACGGATTTCGGGCGACATTTTCGACATTGGCCAACGAAAGCGGCCTCTGGAACCGCGATGCGATAGAGCGGGCCTTGGCGCATTTGGAAACCAACGAAGTGCGTCGCGCTTATGCGCGTGGCGAACATTGGGATGAACGAGTTAGAATGGCGGATTGGTGGGCTGGATTTTTGGACGAGGCGAGGGCAGGGTAGGATCAGGGAACACCAAGTTGGATCAATATGGCAATTGAAGGACGCGCTCCAAGGGACGAATTGGTTCAGCGCATTATGCGCCAGACGCTTGGAAGTTTGATTGACTGGTCGGAACCAGTCATTAATAAAACTGTTGGGCCGTATTTTCCGCATGTGTTCAAGGAACACGCAAAAGAACGCGATAACCTTTTGCGCGAATGCAGCGAATATTTGGAAAACTTTGACGATGAATTACTTGCGACAAAGTTTGGCAATGAAGGCTGGGCAGCGAAAGGCGAGGATCAGAATTGGCAGGCAGGACTTAGGAACAAGGCCGATAGTTGGGGAAGGCGCGAGCCCTTTCGACTTGAAGGCGGGTTTGGGCGCACTGATCACGATGCAGATTTTGGATATTGGTCCAAGATGGCGCATCTTACGTTACATGAGGCTGTGTGTCTGTCACTGGGCGTCGAACCAGAGATGTTTGATAAAGAAGGACTTCAGCAAGCATTCGATTCAGCCAAGAAGTTGCATCCAACAATTGATTATTTACGGCTTCGGCGTGAGCAAATTAGGCGGGAATTTGACCCGTATGACAACGGATATTCAATTGATCCGCATAAGTTCCGTGCATGGGTTGATAGGGTCCAGTTGGATGTTCCAGACAAATTCCTGCAAGTCATTGGCCGCGTTGATGTCCAAATTCCTGCCGCGACAGCGGCCGGAAACCACAGACCCTCCCGATGGAAGGGAAAAAACGTCACTTTCAAAACTTTTGGTCGCAATGGCAATCGACAACTACGGCTATGTTCCTGATGCGAGGCGAGGACCGATTCCAAAGGAAATTCAGGATATGATGGCGGCACTGGGTTTAGAGATTTCACAAGATACAATTCGGAAATACCTTCAAATCGGGGCCAAACACCTGCCCAAGGACTGGAAGCCGAAAGTTAACTAATCGTAATACGAATAGCGCATAAATTATCGTTTGTTATCAATGGTATTTGTCTAGTCGGACAACCTCTTTCAAGTTCGGTCACACGGGATTTCAAATGCAATAGGCAAAGGCAGACACAAAACAAGGCTGCCTTTCGATGCACAACCAATCGTTCCCGAACACTGGATTCGTCCGCCTTTCGTCCATCCTTGCCCCCGTTGGTCCTATACCCGTTTCCAAGTCTACGTGGTGGCAGGGCGTAAAGGACGGGCGCTTTCCCAAACCACAAAAATTGGGGCCGCGAACAACGGTTTGGCGCGTCGAAGACATTCGCGCGTTGTTTGAGGCGAAGGCGAACACAGGTGCCTAAACGTCCTAACCCGCGGACAATCAGGGCAGCACGAAGCTACACCGTCATAGAAGCCGCGCAGGCGCTGGGCTTCTCGGTTGGGGCAGTTCGCGGTTGGATCAGGCAAGGTTTGCCCGTGATGACTGCCCAGCGACCAACCCTGATCCTAGGCGAAGCATTGCGCGGCTTTCTGGAGTCGCGGCGCAGTAAGTCAAAAGCCAAACTCGAACCTGATCAGCTTTACTGTTTGACCTGCAAACAGGGCAAGAAGCCGCTGGGGATGATGGTCGATTGTATCGCCCAAACTTCGAAAATAGCACGCCTGATGGGCTTGTGCGAAGTTTGTGGGGGCACGTGCAATCGGATGATCAGCCGAGCCAATCTGGAAAGTTTCGCCATGATATTCGACGTCGCATACCGAGGCGATAGCAAAGCCTAAAGGATACCGCCAATCCCCACTAGAATTGTCACTTTGAAAGCCACGCCGATGACCAGAAAATGCAACGAAAAAAACGAGCGGATCAAGCGCCACTACCTGACATATTTGCGCGAAGCGAAGCGCTGCGATCCGGCAACGGTTGACAAGGCTGCGGAGGCGATCTTGCGATTTGAACGCAGCACGGGGTTCAAAGCTTTCAAGCAATTCAAAATCGTGCAGGCGACAAATTTCAAACGACAACTGGAAGCCGACCGGAACGCCCGAACGGGCAAGGAATTGTCGAAAGCAACCATCGACGGCACTTTGCGTACGGTAAAGGCCTTTATCATTTGGTTGGCTGGGCGGCCCGGATATAGATCAAAGATCAGCTATTCCGATGCCGAATATTTTAACCTGAATGCCAAAGATGTGCGCATTGCCCATGCCGAACGCGACGCGCCTTGCCCAACAATGGAACAATGCCACCATGCTTTTTTGAACATGCCCAACGTCACCAATATTGAACGACGTAATAAGGCGCTGTTTGCTTTTTTGCTGATTACTGGCGCGCGAGATGGCGCAATTGCTTCGCTGCGCCTGAAACGGATCGATCTGGTCGAAGGGTGCGTCTATCAGGACGCCCGCGACGTCAAGACGAAGAACGCAAAGACGTTTACGACTTGGTTTTTACCTGTCGATCCGGTTTATCTGGAATGTTTTGTTGCTTGGGTAAACCATCTTCACCACGAACTGCTTTTCGGCAATGATGATGCTCTATTCCCAAAGCCTTTGATGGGCTTGGTGGATGGCAGTTTCGCCATATTGGGCCAGTCGCGTGAGTGCTACTCAAACGCGAGCAAGATAAGGGAAGTCATCAAGGACGCCTTCATTGCCGCCGGTCTGCCCGCGTTCGTCCCGCATAGCTTTCGCAAGACAATAGTCAAATTTGGGGACCGAGTTTGCCAAACGCGGGAAGAATTCAAGGCGTGGTCAATGAACCTTGGGCATGAATCCGTTACTACGACAATGAGCGCTTACTTCCCGATTTCAACCGAAAGGCGAGCGGAATTGATCAAAGGGATTGCCGTAAAACCAGTCCGCACCAAGGCTTGATCATAATCCGTTTGGCAATCAGTGCAATCGTGAGGCGGTGGACGACAAAGGCTACGACGTGGATCACCAGTCCCGATTTAGTTGCGGGTGACGTGGCAAGCCAAGGTGTGTGAAGTGAGAAAAGTGCCGCATCAGGTTCGGCTGGCACTCCCCCAATCGGGATTTGACGGCCAAACTTTTAGCAGCGTTGTCGTGCCATGAAACAATTTTCCGGTACTTCGCAACAGAACATTTGGAACTCGGTCAAGCGCGATCTCAGAGGATACATCGGATTCGCTAAGCAACTCTTCCACGTGTTCATCAAATAATGCGAATGGCGCTACAATCACCCGCCTGGCGTCAAAGTCAACAAACTCCAGCAAAAATGGTGGTATGAGAAATTTCAAGAACCACCACTATGCCAAACCCTTGTATTCATTCGTGAAATTTAATACTGAAACTTGCAGGTACAGTAGTCAAAGTAGTATTGAAGCAATTGCATCAAATTCACCAAAAGGGACGGATGACAGATTAATCCTACCGAAACTACCGACATCCAAGCTAGTGCCAGTGCCGCCATGATACGTCTCTATCGAAATGTCCGCCCAATCAATTTCAAGGTCCCGCAAATCGATCAGGTCCAGATCGACAGCACCGCGTTTAAAGTCAAAAATAGTGTCGGTTCCAAATTGTCCGTAAAAATGGAATACATCTGAGCCAGCACCGCCTCTTTGCGAATCATTGCCCTTGCCGCCGACTAGAAAGTCATCGCCGACACCGCCAAATAGTTTATCGTCGCCGTTTAGTCCTAACAAACGGTCGTCGCCTGCACCACCAAAAATTGAATTGTTGTATATATTTCCGATGAGAATGTCCTTGAATGCTGCTCCACGCAAATTCTCAATACTTGAATAAGTGTCGCCAATTGCTTCGCCACTATTCGCCGCGCTGCGATTGATATTTGCACACACGTTTCCGGAGGACAATTCGTATGACACTGTATCAACGCCGGGGCCACCATAAAAGTGATCGGCCTCAGCGCCACTTAATAGAGTGTCGTTACCGCCGTAGGAAAAGATTTCACAACCATCATCGTAGGCCTTTAGAGTATCGGCACCGTCAGTGCCGACAATACTTTTCTTAAATGTGATTCTAACCACCTCGTAGTCATGTTCAAAAATGACGGTAGCGTTTGTGCTACTAAGGTTGCGGGTAGTCTCAAAGGCAATCGGAACGGTAAGCGTCCCCGTGACCCCTATTTGCTCGCGCGAAAGTTGGTCCGTCGGTCCATCATAGAAAAGTCGGACTATACTTGCTTCTGAGTATCTACCATCGACTCCAAAACGGTAACTCAAAGTATCTCCGGCAAAGTCTTTTGCCAATAAAAATAGCACGACTTCTTTTTTTCCCTCAAATGCATAAGCGTTTATAGTATCATTTTTGACCAATGTTCCACTTTTGAGCACTTGAGTTGTGTTGTCGAATATTCCCCCAGAGCCTTCATCCGATCCTGGCGTGGTCAAAAGTCTTGTTCCTGGCAGTGCTTCGGCCATTAACCCGTACAATTGTCCACCAATGAATACAGTTTGACCTGATGCTAGCGAACTTAACTGATTTGGGGTCGTGTCCGTGCCAAATATGGTTCCAACTTCCATCCCAACATCGATTAGCGCCGAAAATTGTTGCAAAATTGACGTCAAACTCGGGGCGCCATAGAACTGCGCGGGCACGTTTGTTCCATGAGCGATGTCGGGCGTGAGCCAACCCACCACGAGTGCCAAGTCCCTGCCGGTAGCACTTTCCCAACTGGCTATCGCCTCGGTCACAGAATATTCGTTCCCAGGAAACAAATAATCGTCCGTGGCAGCGAAATCGTAGTTGTACCGGTGCCAAATTAGTGCATCGATAGAGTCAAGAGCGCCGTATTCAGCAATTGTATCAATAAACAGGCCGTTGTCCGCCGGTCCACCTTCATCCGGATCGCCGTTGCTGTTTTGTAGTCGACCCATTTGAACGGCAACGTCGATTGTGACATTGTTGGGGTTTCCACCGCCGTCGTTGAGGGTAAGCAAAGTGTTTTTTATTTCCGACGCAATTGCAGCAAATACGGATGCAAAATCTTCGGCAAGTTGTTCGGATGCTGCGCCAGCTTCAACCGCTGACTCCCACGTCTTTGTGGCATAGTACTCGCTCCCAATCTCGATCATGAACTTTTCTGGTACCGGTCCGAAATGTCCGCTCGCCAAACGTTCCACAAATAACCTAGCGTCGCTGCGTGCATGCTGGAGCGCTTCCGCTTTTGGATCTGCAGAACTTGATGCCAACATCTCAGATACGTACCGAGCAGTCGGGGCAATCACTGAAAGTGAGTTTCCTTGTGTGATCGCCACAGCCATGACTTCAGTTAGACCCTCGCGTTGGCTTCCGTCGTACTTTAACCAAGACAGTAAATTGTCGAAGGCCAGCGAATATACATCCGAGCGAATTCCATCTTGAGTTCCGCTTGCCAAAACGATGCCGTCTTCGGCGACAATTCCAGCTGGCCATCTAGTATGGTGTGACGCCAGTGTGTTCTCTCGCTGAGTATATGCCGTAAGAGGCATCCACGATAAATATTCGTCTCCGAGGGCGTCTTGGGAAATCGGGCGTGAGGCCCACGCAGATGACCCAACTTGAACCGTAAACATTTCTGACGTCAATTTATAATGATCCTAAATTTGATAACTGAGGCATAAATTAAGCAACGCATATACCTGCGTTTATTAATGTATGGCTTCCGTTGAGCTTCTACACTTTCGTTCGTTACCTTTCGCAGCTTGTTATGGAGCGTTATAGACATGCATAGTTTACATTTAGTAAACGAGTGGCAAATTGTTGAAAACATTTGAAGGTGAATAACGCTTTAACCAATTCACAATTTATATGTCATTAATAAATGATACTGTATCTAAGAATTAGTTCCGAAAAAGCGGAGATGGTAAAATGGCAAGTTCAAATTGCAAAAAATCTTGTCAACTATCTATCAATTTTGTCGGCTATAATAAAATCTAAACTATAGACGTTTTTAAACGAATTTGCTGTTACTTAGAGCGGGTCTGGCTTTGAGTGAATCTCGGGAGGATTCCCTTGCGCGTATTTTTGTGATTCATTTTCCGCACCGGGTTTGGGGGCGGTATGGATGACGAGACCTCATTCGAATGATCTTCGGGAAAGGGAGGTTGCGGCGGTTCGGTCTGGATCGAAAGTGCGGATTGTTGCGGAACGGTTCGGGGTTACGGTGTCGAGAGTGGTGAAGTGGTCGCAGCGCGAGGAGCAGACCGGGGTGGTGACGCCTGACAAGATTGGCGGGTATCGCAAGCCGATCCCTGCGGCGCTTCACGACTGGCTGATGGGCCGGGTGCGCGAGACCCTAGAGGTGACCATGGTCGGACTGCGCGACGAACTTCGGGCGCAGGGCGGGCGGGTCTCGAATGATTCCGTGTGGCGCTATCTGCGCGGCGTCGGGCCACCTTCAAAAAACGCGTTCTGGCTGACGGGCAGGACCAGCCCGATGTCGCGCGGCGACGGGCTCGCTGGCAGCGTTATCAAGCTTGGATAGACCCGCAACGCCTTGTATTCATCGATGCGACCTAGGCCAAGACCAACATAGCACCCTTGCGCTGCTGGGGTCAGCGCGACGCGCGCGTGAAGGGCAAGGCACGCTTCGGCCACTGGAATACCATGAACTTCCTCGCCGCGCTCCGCCACGACCGGATTAACGCGCCGTAGGTATTAGGCGGCCCGATCAACGGCGGCGCGTTCCGCACCTATGTCGAGAAAGTGCTGTCTCCGACCCTGCAGCGAGGGGACATCCTGATTCTCGGCAATCCTGCCAGCCACAAGGCTCCCGGCACCAAAGCCGCAATCCGCGCGACCGGCGCAGGACTCTGGTTTCTGCCGCCCTACAGCCCCGACGTCAATCCCATCAAGTAAGTGTTCGCCAAGCTCAAACACCTGCTGCGAAAGGCCAAAGAACGCTCAAAAGACGCCTTATAGCGACAGATCGGCGACCTGCTTACCCACTTCACCCCGCAACAGTGCGCCAACTACATTGTCAATTCAGAATATGCTTCGGTGTAAACCTGATCCGTCCAAGTGTCTTGTTAACTTTTGGAACACCCTTAATTTAGTTTTCAGTGTTGGATGTGCATAATGGGCGTGTGCTGATGTCGACAATGGTTCACGTTTTGAGCGTTGCTTCTTAAAATTGGAACTTGGTCAAAGAAATGATTGGAATCGGCGCCGGGTCAATTGCTGGCTTAAGAAATTGCCAAGAATTTGAAAATTTGTTAACATTTCATTAAACTTATGCGTAGATTACAAGCTAGAGTAGAGTTGCTTAATGATGAGTTCAACCCATGTTAGACAAATTGGCGACGTCTGGGACAATTCGTGCGAACCCCGGAGAAAATTGGCAGATCGAGGCGCTGATCGACTTACACGGGATATTCCTGAGGGGCGGACTATTGTCCACGGAAGCGCTGATTCGCAGCGCAATAGAATCCGGGCGGAATGAGCTTGCGCTGAACGCTAAGAACTCGAATTCAGCTTTCAAATCGCAAAGTACCGAAGTCATCCCTGAATGTGTGCCTTATACAAACAAAATAGGCTTCGAATCAAGAACTGGAAACGTCGTATCACTGTTTCGTCGTAAGGCGAAACGTTGAAGCTTTTGCTTTAAAAAACGTCCTTCAGGCAAGCCGCTTGAAAGTTCAAAGCGTGTTCAAAATCGGATTTTTCCGGGATCAGATTATTGCAGTTGAGCCATTAGTTGAAATAAGAAAATTAACCAATCCGAAGGTAGAAAATATATTTTGATGGGCAACGAATTATTCATACTATGAAAGTATATAATATTTGTATCGAGCCAATAAACTTATCAATCCAAAATCAAAAAAAACGTCGAAAGGGCAGGTCCCTTTCGACAACCATTTCTTAAGCATTTGGACGACAGTGACGCCTTAAATATGTGTTGTCCAAGTTTACTAATTATACACAAAAATGCTCCAAATTCTTGTGACTGATTTTGTGGCTGCCAATCCGAGGTTTCGTTTGATCATATGCCCGCTGGTTGTGGAAATTGAAATGGTCGATGTTAATCGACGACCGCGCCTCAAGTTTCTGGTGCGAAAAATTCGTACGGCGGAAAGTAAACTACTGGCATCGGTTGCTGAATACGAAGAATTGCGTAATCAGGTCGCTAACCAAGCAGATACACGCTTGATGGATGATGGATTTGCAGACGCTGCTCTAAAGGCCTATTTTGGAACCGAGTGCTTAGCAGCGTTTCGGCGAAGACTCCACACGGCAAGGAGGCACTTTGCCGACGACTCTGCAATTGCTGGCCGGAATTGGGTAATACAAAGGCATTTGGGAGATCTACAGTTGACTGAAGCGCACGCCAAGATCGATTCGCTGCGAAATGAAGTTGGTTTTCTCACTGACGAGATTCTGGCGTGTCCGGTGACGACTTTACCGGAAATCTGCGAGAAACTTGCTTTTGCCTCATCTGTACTCATGTTTAGCGAAAACTGTGACCAGGATAGATTTGTTTATGTTGTTGAGGAATGTACTGAAGTTTTGAGAACAATGTGTTCTGATTCATTCGGTCGTCGAGTTACTTGACTTGGTTAGATTTTGCCATCCGATGTCTGCCATTGGGCTACGGTGTCGGCCTCGCGAAACTGGCTGTTGAGCCCACGAAAATAAGAGCGCCGCTCATACGGATACTTTTCAAAAGTACGTTTCAATAAATGTATAGTCGAATATGATCTCAGAGCTTAGCCGCGACTGTGCTCATATTTAAGGCAATAACGTTGCTTTGATTTTCATTGCAGGTGTCATTGCTTTCCAATGAAGTTGCAGACAAAATTTTCGCGGCAAAGTGGTCATTTCGTTCAGAGTAGTCTCTTCCTTTTGGACCTATGCTACGTTCCGCGAAGAATGCTTCCCTTGCTCGCCCAAGCGCCTTTGCGGTTTCCAAGAACCCGTTGCTGGCGGCAAAGGATGCTGTGTCATCACATAGCGCTGCAATCCAGTCAAACTTTTGTAATTTATCTTGCTGCATATTTTGTCTGTTCCTCGTATTGTCGGGCGGGCCGGAAGTCCGTTTATCTCTTAGGCAAATTCAGATTTCGTGGAATAATCCAGTTTTTAGTCAATTCACATTGCATTAGTCTCCCTCGCTCACCTTCAATTGCAAGCCGACTCGGCAGCACGGCTTGAGTTCCGGTGGCTAGAAGACTATTTGCAGAGCAATCCGCTATTTCCAAACAATTCAGATTCGAAACGGCCAATTTCAACCCTTAGCATTCCTAGAAAGTAGTAGGATTTCAGTACCTTTTTTGCCAGCATCAGTATGTTTATGGACGTCATTCTTCAAAAGCTGCCTTGAATTTACGGAATGCCATCGAGTTTCGTTTGTGCAACGTGCCCTGACCTCATCCACGTATGTTTTCGCAGTGACCGTCACAGACGCAGCAGCACTTGCTAGGCCGTCCCTTGCAAATTGTGACCTTAGACTCTCTAGAATTTCTAAGGTTTCAGCTACATTGGTCAATTGCAGGTTCCTTATTTCTTTTTATCGATCCCTTTCGCATCAAACGCCTTTAGGGAGTTTAAAATTGCGTTCACTCGCGTTATGAGCTTGTCATTGATAAATGTGTTGGAATTTAGGAAAAGTCGAGATATTTTCTTGTTGAGGTGGCATCAATCGTACACTGCGAAATACATTGCGATTCGGCAAAGAAGTCGAAATTTAACTCGAGTAGTGCGCAAGGATTCTCTCATCACACGTGCGTCGGCAGATTGACAAGACAAAAAAAGATTAATTCGGCAATTGTCAACAAAGTCGCCGAGGCGGTTTTGCGATTGGAACGCAGCACGGGTTGCAAGTCTTTTAAGCAGTTCAAAATAGCGCAGGCGATAAATTTCAAGCGGCAACTTGACGCTGACAGGAATGCCCGCACCGGAAAGGCGTTGTCGAAAGCAACCATCGACGGCACCTTGCGGGCAGTTAAAGCCTTTGTCTTTTAGTTGGCGCGGCGACCCGGATACAGGTCGAAAATCAGCTATTCCGATGCCGAGTATTTCAACTTGAACGCCAAGGATATGCGCATCGCCCATACCGAGCGCGACGCGCCCCGCCCGACAATTGAACAACGCCACCACGCATTTTTGAGAATGATAACGTCGCCGAAATGGAATGCCTATTGCTCGATTTCTACCAAGAGACAGATGGAATTGATCAAAGGAATTTACAAGCAGATGAAAACCGACCGCGACGCGGCTTGATCCCCCGACCATTCCGCGCCACTGTCCGCCAAAACCAAGAACCGGGCCGAGCATGTTTCAACAAACCTTCAAGAACCTCGACGACATCATGTTCCAAGAGCCGGGGTGCAACACCGAGTTGGATTATGTCGAGCAATCGTCGTGGATGCTTTTCCTGAAATACCTCGACGATTTGGAAGGTGATCGAGAGGCGCACGCGCACCTAACGGGTGAGCCCTATGATGTCATCTTTGCCGAACAATTCCGCTGGTCGGAATGGGCCGCGCCGAAAATAAATGGCAAGCCGGATCAGGATAAGGCGCGGATTGGGGCGGACCTGATTGAGTTCGTTAACACGTCTCTGATGCCCTATCTGCGCGGGTTTCGGCAAACGGCAACCGGCCCTGACACCATTCAATACAAGATCGGCGAGATATTCACCGAGGTGCGCAACAAGTTCCAGAATGGCTACATGCTGCGCGATGCGTTGGGACTGGTAGACCAACTGACATTCGGCTCGCAGGAGCAGAAACACGAACTGTCCGACCTGTATGAAACCCGGATCAAGAACATGGGCAATGCCGGGCGCAATGGCGGGCAGTATTACACGCCGCGTCCGTTGATCCGGGCGATGATCAAGGTCACGGACCCACAATTGGGCGAGACGATCTACGACGGGGCTGCCGGGTCGGCGGGGTTTCTGTGCGAGGCTTATGAATACCTTGCCCCGCGTGCCAGCACGCCTGCGCAATACCAGACGCTGCAAAAGCGAACCTTCTATGGCAAGGAACAAGCGCCGCTGGCTTATGTCATCGGGCTGATGAACATGATCCTGCACGGGATTGCCGCGCCCAATTACCTGCGCACCGACACGCTGGCCGACCGGATTGCCGATATTGAGGAAAAAGACCGCTACGACGTCATTCTGGCAAACCCGCCCTTTGGCACCAACAAGAACCGCCAGTTGCAGGCCAACTTTCCGATCAAATCATCCGAATCCGCCTATATGTTTTTGCAGCATTTCATTGAAAGCCTGAAGGGCGGCGGTAGGGCAGCGGTTGTTATTAAAAACACGTTTCTAAGCAATACCGACGGCGCGTCCGTCGCCTTGCGCAAGCAGTTGCTGGATGATTGCCATTTGCACACGATCCTTGATTGCCCCGGTGGCACGTTTTTGGGGGCTGGGGTGAAAACCGTGGTGCTGTTCTTTGAACGCGGGCGGAAAAGCCGCGACATCTGGTATTACCAACTGACCCCCGGTCGCAACATGGGCAAGACCAACCCGCTGAACGACGCCGATCTGGCCGAGTTCGTTGCTCTGCAAAAGACCTTTGCGCTGGGCGAAAAATCCTGGCTAGTGGACGCAGCGGCTTTGGACAAGGCCACTTATGACCTGTCAGTGAAAAACCCTTCCGCCCCCGAGGAAGCCCTGCTGCGCGACCCCGCGCGGATCATTCAGGACATGCTGGACCGGGATGCCGAGACGGCAGGGATTCTGGAAACCATCCGGGGGATGCTGTGAAGGCTGGGTGGGAGGTGAGGGCGCTGGGGGAGGTTTGCGCCAAGATTGGCAGCGGCGCGACCCCCAGAGGCGGAAACGACTCCTACAAGGACGCGGGCATTTCTCTAATTCGAAGCCTCAACGTCCACGACCTTGAGTTTCGTCTGAAAGACTTGGCGAGGATTGATGATGAGCAAGCGCAAGCCCTCGCTAACGTTGAGGTCAGTGTGGGCGACGTTCTTCTGAACATCACAGGTGCATCTGTGGCGCGTTGCTGTGTTGTGCCCATTGACTTGCTTCCCGCACGCGTGAATCAGCACGTTTCGATTCTGCGACCGAAACCCCAAATGCTTTCGACAGAGTTTCTTGCATATCTGCTGGTTTCAAAGGAAATGAAGGACAAGCTGCTCGGCATTGGCGACGATGGTGGTTCAACCCGCCAAGCACTGACGAAAGCGCAACTTCAAGAATTCCCCATCCCCCTCCCGCCCCCGGACGAACAAAAGCGGATTGTTGCGGTTTTGGATGCGGCGTTCGAAGGCCTCACCCGCGCCCGCGCCCACACCGAAACCAACCTCCAAAACGCGCGGGAGTTGTTTGAGGGGGGTGTCGATGGCCTGTTTCAAGCCGATCTCGCAAACTGGAAGTCCGGTCCACTGGGGAAACTTGTTGGCGTGGTTTCAACAGGGCCGTTCGGATCAGTTTTGCACAAGGCCGATTACGTCGATGGCGAAACGCCTATCGTAAACCCTGCCCATATCGTCGATGGCCGGATCGAACCTGATTCCAGAAAGACGATTGGCGATGAGGCAAAGCAGCGGCTGAAAAGCTACCTTCTGCGCAAGGGTGACATTGTGTTGGGGCGCAGGGGCGAAATGGGGCGATGCGCTGCTGTTGGTGAGAAAGAAGATGGGTGGTTATGTGGGACCGGCTCTTTCTTCATCCGACCAAATGGTAACGCTAACTCAGATTTTGTGGCGCATTTGCTGCGATCAAGAACATATGTTGAGCGGCTGGAAGGGATTGCAGGTGGTGCTACTATGCCGAACATCAGCAACAAGGATCTTGCAGAACTTGAGGTGCAGCTACCCGCCTTGGCGCTACAAGACGCATACCTACTTAAGATTGACGCGCTCCGTTCAGATTGCGACAGCCTCCAATCCCACTACCGCACCAAACTTGCTGACCTTGATGACCTCCGCCAATCGCTTTTGCAAAAGGCCTTTGCGGGGGAACTGACCTGATCTAGGCTCAACTCATGAATGATGCCAAAGCCATAGCTGCTGAATCCGAGGCCGATACCCGCGCCAACCGGATTGATCCGGCGCTGCGCGACGCGGGCTGGGTGCAGGGCATGGTGCGGCGCGAGGTGATTGCCAAGGGGCGGATCGTGCAGGGTGGCAGGCGCGTCAATCCGATGAAATCAGATTACGTGTTGCATTTCCGGGGCCAGAAACTGGCGGCGATTGAGGCAAAGGCTGCGGGTATTCTGACCGCCGAAGGTGTTGGCCAAGCCAAGGAATATGCCCAGCGTCTGAACGCTCCGTTCGCCTATGCCACCAACGGGCTGACGTGGTATGAAATCGACATGAAGGGTGGTGAGGCCGAGGTTGCCGGTCCGCCCTCGCCCCAATCGCTGTGGGACCGCGCCTTTGCCGTGCCCAACGCGTGGCGCGACCGTTTTGGCGCGGTGCCGTTTGAAACCGGCGGCGGCAAGTGGGAACCGCGTTATTACCAACACAATGCGATTGCGGCGGCGCTGGAAGCGATTGCGCTGGGCAAGGCCCGCATCCTGCTGACACTGGCCACCGGCACCGGCAAGACCAATATCGCCTTCCAGATGTGCTGGAAGCTGTTCCATGCCAAATGGAACCTAGGCGGTAAACCCACACGGCGACCACGCATCTTGTTTCTGGCGGATCGCAATATTCTGGCCAGTCAGGCGATGAATTCTTTCGGCGCGTTTGAAACCGGGGCTTGTTTTCGGTTGGAGCCAAAAGACATTGCCAAGCGTGGAGCAGTGCAGAAAAATGCTTCGATCATTTTCACGATTTTCCAGACGCTTTCGACCGGCGACGAAGGGGCCGAGGCTTTTCGCCAGTATCCGCCGGATTTCTTTGATTTCATCATCATCGACGAATGCCACCGGGGCGGGGCCAATGCCGAGGGTTCGTGGCGGGCGATCATGGAATATTTCGCCCCTGCCGTTCAGTTGGGCCTGACGGCGACGCCAAAGCGCCGCGACAACGTCGATACCTATGCCTATTTCGGCGAGCCGGTTTACACCTATTCGCTGCGCGAGGGGATCGAGGATGGCTATCTGACCCCGTTCCGGGTGCGGCAGTTTTCTTCGACCTTGGACAGCTATCAATTTGACGGGGCCGATAAGGTGCTGGCTGGTGCGCCGGATGACGAAACAACCTATGAGGAAAAAGATTTCAACCGGCTGATCCAAATCAAGGAACGCGAATTGCATCGAGTGCGCACCTTCTTAAGCGAAATCAACCGGAACGAAAAAACGCTAGTCTTTTGTTCGACACAATCCCATGCGGCGCTGATCCGCGACTTGATAAATCAGGAAGTGAAGCATTCTGATCCGTTCTATTGCGTGCGCGTGACCTCGAATGACGGGGCCGAGGGTGAAAGGCAACTGGAACAGTTTCAACTGCCTGCAAAGACAATCCCGACGATCCTGACAACGTCGCAGAAACTCTCAACCGGGGTGGACGCCAAGAACATTCGCAACATCGTGCTGATGCGCCCGATCAACACGATGATCGAGTTCAAGCAGATCATCGGGCGCGGGACGCGGACATTCGAGGGGAAAGATTATTTCACGATCTATGATTTCGTGAAGGCGCATCTGAAATTTGATGATCCCGAATGGGACGGGCAGCCAGTGGAAGTGATTATTGACCCTGTTCGTTTGACCTATGCGACCCCCGATCCGGCTGAACCGACCGAAATGGGCGAAGGTGTCGAACCTTATGAACCCCAACCCAAGTCAAAACCCGAAATGGTCGAGATTGAACTGGCAAACGGGCACATTATCAATATCGCCGGGACCACGTTCTGGGGGCCGGACGGTCAGATGAGCGCCAAGGATTTCATCGAGCGGATGTTTGGCGATTTGCCGGATTTGTTTGCAGATGAGGATGAGTTGCGCCGGTTGTGGAGTGATCCCGACACGCGCAAGGTGCTGTTGGAGCGATTGGCCGAACGTGGTTACGACGAGATGATCTTGGCGCAAATTCAAAATGCGATACTGGCCGACAAAAGCGACATATTCGACGTGCTGGCTTATATTGCCTATGCGCGGGAACCCATAACGCGCGAAGAACGGGCGGAAAAAGGGGCCAAGGCGATTCAGGTGGCGTATGACACGAAATTGGCCGCGTTCCTTAGCTATGTTTTGGGACAGTATGTCGAAACCGGCGCAACTGTTCTAGACCGTGCACACTTACCTGACTTTCTGCGTCTGAAATACGGAACTCCGACGGACGGCCTTCGGACGTTAGGGGGTAGAGATGCAGTATTGAAGTCGTTCACAGGCTTCCAAAAGCACCTTTATTCGTGAGGCAAATTCGGTTTTGGGGGTATGATTGGGGGTATGTTTCAAATAGTCGATTTTAATATGACGTATTAACAATAACTTATATGCTTAATGTGAGTTCCCTATGCGCACCATTAGCTTTGAAATTGCGGACATTTGCTGATTCGGCCCTGCGCGACTGTGGCGATCTCGTGGGTCTTGGGGCGTTGCGAAAATTAAAAGTCAGCGGTCGCTGCTTGGCTTTTGCTCCGGTAGTCACAGGTCGTTAACCATTTGTTGTGAAACTGTGGCCTCGCTTGTTTCGTAACTTAATCCGTGCCACCAAACGGCAACGCCGAACCGCAAAGGAGCCGCCCCGATGTTTGAATCATTTTTCCCACGTCCGAAGCTGTTTTTTGCCAGCGCGGCGCTATGGGCTTTGGCGGCGGTGCTGCTGTGGTTCTTTTTCGTGCGCGAATTGGGCGGCAGTTTGAGTTTGGGTGGGATTTTTGGGCTGGGATTGCCTGAGGCGCTGCCCGAAGGGGCGGATGAGGCGGCGGTGGCAGCATTCGATGCGGCCAGCACCTTCCCGATGGATTTCTGGTCGCATCAATACATGATCGTGGCCTATGCGCTGTTCGCTGGATTCTGGCTGTGGTTTTCGCCATCCAAATGGGCGAAATGGTCGGTTGCCGGGTCGGCTTTGATCATTTTTGTGGTCTGGTTTCAGGTCTGGATCGACGTGAAAATCAACGATTGGTTTGGGATATTCTATGACACGATCCAGAAAGCCTTGGCAGAACCGAATTCGGTGTCAGCGCCGGAGTTTTACGGGCAGTTGTTCACCTTTGCCAAATATGCTGGCGTTGCCATCGTTGTGGCGGTGCTGAACGCGTTTTTCGTGAGCCATTACGTGTTTCGTTGGCGCACGGCGATGAACGACCGCTACGTCAATATGTGGTCGAAAATCCGCGACATCGAAGGCGCCTCGCAGCGGGTGCAGGAAGACACGATGCGCTTTGCCGGCATCATGGAAGGGCTGGGCGTAGCGCTGATCGATTCCGTGATGACGCTGATCGCGTTTCTGCCGATCCTTTGGGGATTTTCCAGTTTCGTCAAGGAGTTACCGTGGATTGGTGCAGTTCCGCAGGCTTTGGTCATTGTTGCGGTGCTTTGGGCGGTGTTTGGCACCGGCTTGCTGGCGCTGGCGGGGATCAAATTGCCGGGTCTGAACTTCCGCAACCAGCGGGTTGAGGCGACGTTTCGCAAGGAATTGGTGCTGGGCGAGGACAATATCGACAGGGCGCAACCGGCGACTTTGCACGACCTGTTTGGCTATGTGCGGCAGAACTATTTCACCCTGTATCTGAACTATTTGTATTTCAACGTGGTGCGGTACATTTACCTGCAAACCGGTGCGATTCTGCCCTATGTAGCGCTGGCCCCGACCATTTTGGCGGGTGGGTTCACGCTGGGTGTCATGCAGCAGATATTGCGGGCATTTGGCCGGGTGGTTGGATCGTTCCAGTTCCTGGTCAATTCGTGGACAACGATTGTCGAGCTGATGTCGATCTACAAACGGCTGGCGGCGTTTGAGGCGCAGATCGAGGGGCGGCGACTGAATGCGATAGAAGCCGAACCCGATACGGCGGCGGCTTAGGCATTGGCGCTACTCGATCCTGAACGTCTCCGACGCCCATAAACTCACCCAGACGGCGCGGGTTTGGGCGGTGAAGTCGGCGGTTGGCTCGATCATGTGGACGGAATTGACCAGAAACTCACCGCCGCCTTCGACCAGAACGGTGACTATGCCGTTGGCATCGGTACTGAGCGTGGTCTTGATCGTTTCGCTGCCATCGTTCGGCCGTCGGAAAACGTTCACCAGCGAATTGGCGAGGGGCAGGTTCTGCCAAAAAAGCCTAAACCGCATTTCTTGCGGCGCGGGTGTGGCATAGGGATTTGTGAGGGCGACCAGTTCAAATGGCATGCCGGTGTTAACGTCCTGCCCCTGCCCCTGCCCGATTTTCACCAGCGTCTTTGAAAAGCGGAAATAAGCTTCGATGAAATTGGTTTCCGGCAAGCCGCGTTCGCGGTGTTTATCGATAACCCAATCCAATTTGTGCGCTTTGACAAAGTCGGCAAATTTCACCCATTCAGTGTAGGTCAAAAGGTTGGTCGTTGAGCGAAAACTCATCACCAACAACCCGTCGTTTTCGGCGGTGAAGGTAACGGCCGGAAGGTCGCCTTGACGACCCTCAACCGGGCGGCGGCCTTTGGAATCTACCATGTCGAAAAATTTGAACAAACTGGGCAGGTAGGCAAACGTATTGCCTTTGAAGTTTTGCCCGACCTTCAAATGTGCCTGCATCCGGTCACCTACTTGGACCGAGTAATCCAAGGGTTCGATCCACGATTCGTGCGCCGACGCGGCAATTGGTGCTGACAGGGCCATCGCCAGAAAAATCCAGTGGCGCAGGTGGGTTGTTTGAGGCATTTGTCGGGTTCCAAAGATTAGAGGTTGGTCATGCTTCAGCGGCTGAGTTTGGTAGCAGCATTCGTATGCCTGTTGGCGGGCAGTGCCAAGGCGCACGAGCTTTCACCGGCGATTGCTGACCTGTCTTTTGAACCGGGGGCATTCACGATTGCGATAGCGGTCAATTTGGAAGTGTTGGTGGCACGGATCGAGCCGGGTGCGGGCGATACGAATGAATCTGCGAATGCAGCGGATTATGATCGGTTGCGGGCACTGTCACCAGAGAAATTGGCCGAGGAATTTGATGCATTTGCCGACGAATTTCTGCAACGAGTAGCCGTGACGCTGGATGGTGAGGCACAAGCAGTTTCGGTTAAGTCGCTCACTATTCCAGAAATTGGCGATATCGAACTGGTGCGGATTTCTCAGTTAATTGTCACAGGGCTGGTTCCGGCGGGTGGAAAGAACTTGGTGTGGCAATGGGATGCGGCATTTGGGCCAATCGTGCTGCGCGCGCCAGCGATTGAAGGTGACGATGCGGAACCATATACGGCCTATTTGACCGGAGGTTCGGCCAGCGACCCAATCGCCATTGTCGGGGCGGAAGCGCAGAGCGTTATGGAAACAATCAAGGATTATGTTTGGATCGGGTTTACCCACATCGTACCCAAGGGGCTGGATCATATTCTTTTCGTGATCGGGTTGTTTTTGTTGTCTACCAACATGTCACCGCTCTTGTGGCAGGTGACGGCATTTACCGTGGCACATACGGTTTCGCTGGCTTTGGGGATGTTGGGAATTGTAGCGATTTCTCCCAGCATTGTTGAGCCGTTGATCGCGCTATCCATCGCCTATGTTGCCATTGAGAACGTGTTCACCAGCGGGCTAAGTCGGTGGCGGCCATTTGTGGTGTTTGGTTTTGGATTGCTGCACGGTTTGGGCTTTGCCGGGGTTTTGACCGAGATTGGTTTGTCATCGGGGCAGTTTGTAACGGGGCTGATCAGCTTTAACGTTGGGGTCGAATTGGGGCAATTGACGGTGATTTTAGGGTGTTTTCTGGCAGTTGGGCTTTGGTTTGGGGCGAAGTCTTGGTATCGGCAGTGGATTACAATTCCGGCCTCGTTGGCGATTGCGGCAATCGGTCTTTATTGGTTCGTCGAGCGGGCATTTCTGGCCTGAGGCTTGAAGGCCGTGCTGTGATATGGTCAGGTGCGCTTGCCCCTATCTCGCCGAGGATGAACCCATGCTGGACGCAACCAATTTGATTTCAATGCTGTCGGATCCCTCGTTGCTGCTGACCAAGGCTTTGGTTGGCGGCGAATGGTGTGATGCGGATTCGGGCGGGTCTTTTCCGGTGACGAACCCGGCGCGGGGCGACGTGATTTGCACGGTGCCGGACATGGGCGTGGCTGAGACGCGACGGGCGATTGACGCGGCTTACGTCGCGCAACAGGCTTGGGCGGCGAGAACGGGAAAAGACCGTTCGGGCATCCTACGAAAGTGGTTTGAACTTATGGTCGCCAATGCTGATGACCTAGGTCGCATTCTGTGCGCCGAAATGGGCAAACCGTTTGCCGAGGCGCGGGGCGAGGTGGTTTACGGGGCCAGTTTCATCGAATGGTTTGCCGAGGAGGCGCGGCGCAATTATGGCGAGACGGTTCCGGGGCACCAGCCGGACAAACGGATATTGATTATCAAACAGCCGGTTGGGGTGGTGGCGTCGATCACGCCGTGGAATTTCCCGAATGCGATGATTGCGCGGAAGGTGGGGCCGGCACTGGCGGTGGGGTGCGCGTTTGTGGCCAAACCGGCGGGTGAGACGCCGCTGTCGGCTTTGGCGATGGCTTTACTGGCGGAACGTGCAGGTCTGCCGAAGGGGTTGTTCAGCGTGATTACCTCGAAACGATCCTCGGTGATTGGGAAAGAGTTCTGCGACAATCCCAAGGTGCGCAAGCTGACCTTTACCGGTTCCACCGAGGTGGGGCGGATTTTGTTGGCCCAGGGGGCGGCGCAGGTGATGAAAATGTCGATGGAACTGGGCGGCAACGCGCCGTTCATCGTGTTCGACGACGCCGATCTGGATAAGGCGGTTGAGGGGGCGATGATCTCGAAATATCGCAACAACGGGCAAACTTGCGTCTGCGCCAACCGGATTTATGTGCAGGAAGGGGTCTATTACGCCTTCGCCGCCAAGCTGGCCGCTGCCGTTGGAAAGATGAAGATTGGCGATGGGTTTGGCGATGGGGTCACGACGGGGCCACTGATCACGGGGGCGGCTGTTGAAAAGGTGGAGGAACATATCGCCGATGCGGTGGCCAAGGGGGCCAAGGTGCTGGCGGGAGGCAAGCGGCACGCTCTGGGCGGGTTGTTTTTTGAGCCGACGATATTGACGGGGATGACACGCGACATGTTGGTGGCAAATGACGAAACGTTTGGTCCGGTCGCGCCGCTGTTTGCCTTCAAGGACGAGGCAGACGTGATCGAGGCGGCCAACGACACGATTTTCGG
This sequence comes from Oceanomicrobium sp., assembly GCA_031415055.1. Lineage (GTDB taxonomy): Bacteria > Pseudomonadota > Alphaproteobacteria > Rhodobacterales > Rhodobacteraceae > JANMOK01. The sequence continues at coordinate 107,286 of JANOQZ010000042.1, forward strand.
TCTGGCGTCGTATTTTTATGCGCGGGATTTGTCTCGGGTTTGGCGGGTGGCCGAGGCGCTGGAATATGGCATGGTCGGGGTCAATACCGGGCTTATCTCTACCGCTGAAGCGCCGTTTGGCGGGATGAAACAGTCGGGGTTGGGGCGCGAAGGCTCGAGCCACGGGATCGAGGATTATCTGGAGATGAAGTATATTTGTTTGAGTGTGTGAGGGCACTATGAAACCACGTATCCTGATCCTTGGTGCAGGCTTCGGCGGGATGGAGTTGAGTTCCATTTTGTCGGAGACTTTTGGCGACGGCGTTAACGTCACCTTGATCGACAAGGGGGATGCGTTTGTCTTTGGCTATGCCAAACTCGATGTGATGTTCGGGCGAAAGACGCTGGACGAGGTGCGACTGCCGTATAAGAATTTCGTCAAGCTAGGGGTGCGGTTGGTGCGGGAAACCGTGACTTCGATTGATCCGGTGGCAAAGCGGGTGGTGACGGAAAGGGGCAGTTATCAGGCGGATTATCTGGTGGTGGCTTTGGGGGCGGATTACGACATCGCCGCCACTCCGGGGCTGGCTGAAAGCACCGAGTTTTACTCGGTGGCTGGGGCGGAAAAGCTGCGCGGGATTCTTCCGACGTTCACCAAGGGAAGTATAGTGATCGGGGTTTGCGCCGCTCCGTTCAAATGCCCGCCCGCACCGAGCGAAGCGGCGTTGATGCTGCATGATTTTCTGGTGGATCGTGGCGTGCGGCAAGCGTGCGAAATTAGTGTGGTGATCCCGTTTGGCACGCCGGTGCCACCATCGCCGGAAACCTCGGCGGCGTTGGTTGGGGCGTTTGCGGAACGCGGGATTAGTTGGGTGCCGGGTCGCAGAGTCAGTTCGGTTGATGCGGTGGGTAAGACGATCACGCTGGACGATGGCAGCGTGATGGCATGCGATTTACTGCTGGGAGTGCCGAAACATTGTGCGCCTGACGTAGTGGAACGTTCCGGCATGGCGGAAGGCGGCTGGATAACGGTTGATGCGCGGACACTGGAAACGCGCTGGCCGGGTGTCTTTGCCGTGGGTGACATCGCCAATACAGGCACACCAAAGGCCGGGGTTTTTGCCGAAGGCGAGGCGAAGTCCGTGGCAGTGACCTTGATTGCGGCGATACGCGGCAGGCAGGACAAGGGCAGCTATGACGGCACGGGCACGTGTTATTTTGAGTTCGGTAAGGGGCAGATCGCCAAGGTTGAGGTCGATTTCTTTTCCGGTCCCAAACCTACTGGCACGTTTCATGCGCCGTCCGAAACGCTGCGCCGCGACAAGGACCTATTCGGTTCCAGCCGGAAGGCGCGTTGGTTTGGGTTGTGAATCTAGTTTACAGGACGAAAAAGTCGGCCAATCCTAAAGCCAAGCCATCGGTGAGCGAGGCGATTTGTTGTTTGGCACCGGCACCGTTGCCATCGGCGTCAAACCAGATATTGCCGGTAGCTTGGTCGTAGAGGATACGCTGGAATTGGTCGGTGGCGGCGGTGCCAAAGGCGAAGGATTGGGGGGCCAATGCACCGGTTGCCAGTCCAAAGGAACTTCCAATGAGGCCGATCAAATCCTGGCCCAGCGCGAAGTCGGTGACATTGTCCCAGTTGCTGCTGCCAAAATCGCCAAACAGAAACGTGTCGGCATCGCCACCACCGGTTAGCGTGTCTTTTCCGGTGCCGCCGTTCAAAGTGTCGGCACCAAGGCCGCCGAGCAGTTTGTCGATATTGGCAAAGCCAAGCAGAGTATTGGCGGCACCGTTGCCGGTTAGCGTATTTTTCAAGGCATTGCCTGTACCGTCAATTACGGCATTGCCGGTCAAGATCAGGTTTTCAACTTGGCTATTCAACGCAAAAGTTACCGAGGCTGTGACTTTGTCGGAGCCTTGGTCGTAGATTTCGACAACCACATCCCCAAGGTCATCGACGGTAAATGAATCACTGCCGCCACCCCCATGCATCGTGTCGGCGCCGATTCCGCCATTGATGATGTCATTGCCCAAATCGCCAAAAAGCACGTTGTTGCCGCTATTGCCGGTGATCGTGTTGTTCAGAGTATTTCCGGTGCCGTTGATGTCACTTGATCCCGTAAGGGTCAATTTTTCGACATTTGTCGACAGTGTGAACGTCACCGAGGAAGTGACGCTATCGGTCCCCCCGTTGAACAGTTCGACGATGACATCGTTCGTATTATCGACGTAATAAGTATCGTTGTCGGCCCCGCCCAACATCTCGTCGCCACCCGTTTGACCGTCGAGAATGTCTTTGCCAGAGCCGCCGTAAATCAGGTCGTCGCCTGCACCGCCAAAGAGCATGTCGTTGCCAGCAAGGCCGTCGATCGTGTCATGCAGTGCCGTGCCGGTCAGCGTGTTGGCACCGCCCGTGCCGGTGATAAAGTTCTGGCCACCGACACCTCTGATCGTTAGCGACACGGTTTCGGTATGGGTCGCGCCATCCCAACCGAGGATGGTGTATGTAAAGGTCTCGACCGCCGACTGACCGCCGTTCAGGCCCGAGAACCCACCGGTGTTGGTATAAATCAGCGACTGCCCATTGGCGGCGATTGACACGCTGCCAAGTGCACCGCTTGCGTTGACGCTGAGGATTGATTTTGCGTCAGTGTCATTGGCGAGGACGCTAAGGTCCAGAACCGGGACGTTGCGAGTCATGCTTGCTTGATCGGCTAGGGTATCGCTGACGGGAAACTCGACGGTGATCGACGCGATGCGAAAGCCATCGAGGCGTGTATAGGCACCGATACCCACAAGGTCGCCGTAGAGGGCGATGGCGTTGGTATGCGAGGCATCGATTAGCGTGCTCGCGGATGCTGCAACCAGATTGTCGGCAAATAAACGAAACGCGACGCCCTCGGCAGTTTCGTTGAAGCGCGTCGGCATCGGCATGAGGGTGATCGAGGTTATTTTCACGACCTGCGAGAAGGCGAAGATAGCAACTTCGTGTTTGCCGTCGCCGTCAATGGCAACCTCGGCGTCGCCATAGGGGTTCAGCATGCCGATGCCATCAACGGTTTGGTTGAGAATTGGGGTGTTTTCGTAAATCTGGTTGTTGCTGTCGGGGTCGAACAAGCCGCTGGATATGGTCAGTTGCAGCCCGCTATTGGCGAAAATCATGCTGAGAGAATCGGGGCTCGTGCCCGTTAAATCGAACGTTATCGACATTTTGTCGGATATCCCCCAACGCAACACCACACAGCGCCAAAAGCGCCTTGGCTTAATTCACAATCCAAAACTTACTGCTTCGGAGCGGAATCTAGCATTTTGCGTGCGATATGTCTACTGACTGTCGAGCGGCAGTTTGGGAATACCTGCCGAGCGTTTGGGTTCTCGGGATGTTTTGTCGCACATCCGCGCGACTATTGCGCTGCCACGCTCGCCATCTCCACTTTTTCCACCCGCACCGCCGAAAACTTGAATTCGGGGATTTTTCCGAAAGGGTCTAGAGCGGGGTTGGTGAGAACATTGGCGCCGGCTTCGACAAAGGCGAAGGGCAGAAAGACGTTTTCCAATACAATTGGTGCGGCGTAAGGCCAGATTTGCCAACCGCCGTCGCCAGCCTCGGAAATTCTTTGAAAACTCTATTCGACAACGCTGTTGTCGAGCTTAAAGCCGATCTTCGTTTGCCCATCATGGTCGCCGGGGCGATGCTTCAACCATTCGGAAACTAGGCGATAGATAAGCTCGTGTACCTTTTCAACGTCCGGGCATATTACGCCGTCAAAATCGCAATCTAATTCTTTGTCAAGGATTGTAAAATGCGCCTCATTGCCTTTCCGCGTGCAGTAAATTTTGATAATCAAATTGTGCTTGGGAAATTCACCTTCTGCTTTTTCCAAGATAACCCCAAGCCCGAAACGAAATGAGCCATCTGAAGCGTGCGTTATTGCATCATGCAGAAACCGGACTTCCGAAGTGTTTTCTTCTTCATCGAGGTTGTAAAGTGGCGTGTAACATTTCGTTTCGCCATTTGATTGAAAGTTCTTCGGCATTTCCAAGAAGTCCCTTAGTCCATTCACAATCAACGTGGCGAGAATCAAGTTCTCGTCGCAAAACTTTTTCTCGCTTTCCTTGTATGCTGCGAAAGCGCCTCGAAGCATTTGGTACTTGCTCATTCGTCTCTCCCAAAAATTTATGGCCCGAGCGCACGCTCCTGATACTACCCTAAGTGGGTTTCTACTGCTCATTGGAAGCAATGCCGCGCCTTCGGAAATGTCCAATGTTGACTTTTGCCTCATCAGGGACCGTTATTCCGCCGCCACTTTCTCCGTTTCCACTTTGTCGACCCGCACCGCCGAAAACTTGAATTCGGGGATTTTGCCGAAAGGGTCGAGCGCGGGGTTGGTGAGGACGTTGGCGGCAGCTTCGACAAAGGCGAACGGGAGGAAAACGTTGTCTTCCGACACGGCTCGGTCGGCCCGTGCCATGACCGTGATGCTGCCACGTCGCGTGGTCAGACGCAGCAGGCCACCGGGTTCGATGCCAAGGCGACGCAGGGTGGCGGGGTGGAGCGAGCAGTTCGCCTCCGGCTCCAGCCCATCTAGCACCTTGGCACGGCGTGTCATTGAGCCGGTGTGCCAATGTTCCAACTGTCGCCCGGTGATTAGAATGAACGGGTAGTCGGCATCGGGCACTTCGTCGGGCGCAATGATGTTGGCGGGGGTAAATTTGGCCCGACCATCCTTGCGCGGGAAACCGTCGCCAAAAACGATGGGTTGGCCGGGATCGGTGGGGCTAAGCGAAGGATAGGTGACGGAAGCCTGTTCAAGCCGTTCCCATGTAATGTTGTCAAGCGAGCGCATGTTGAGTTTCATCTCGGCGAAAATCTCGCGGGGATGAGTGTAGGTCCAGTTCAGGCCAAGCCGATTCGCTAGGTCGGTGGTGATCCGCCAATCCTCGCGCGCTTGCCCCGGTGGTGGCACGGAGGGGCGGCCCATTTGCACTTGGCGGTTGGTGTTGGTGACGGTGCCGGTCTTTTCGGCAAAGGCGGTGGCGGGCAGGATGACATCTGCATAGTTGGCGGTTTCGGTGAGGAAAATATCCTGCACGACCAAGTGTTTGAGTTTGGCCAAAGCGTGACGCGCGTGGTCGACATCGGGGTCGGACATCGCAGGGTTTTCGCCAAGGATATACATGCCGTGGATCTTATCGTCATGGATAGCGTCCATGATCTCGACCACGGTCAGGCCCTTTTGACTGGAGAAATCGGGGGTTTTCCACACTTCGGTAAAGGCGGATCGCACGCCATCATCAGTGACGCTTTGATAATCGGGCAGGAACATCGGGATCATGCCGGCGTCCGACGCGCCTTGCACGTTGTTCTGACCGCGCAGGGGATGCAGGCCGGTGCCGGGGCGCCCAACATGGCCGGTCATCAGTGCCAGCGAGATCAGGCAGCGCGAGTTGTCGGTGCCGTGGATGTGTTGCGATATGCCCATGCCCCAGAAGATCATCCCGGCTTTGGCGGTGGCAAAATCGCGGGCAACGTCGCGGATTGTCTTGGCGTCGATGCCGCAGAGCGGGGCCATTTTTTCTGGTGAAAAGGCCGCCAGATGCGCCTTTTGCGCCTCCCAGTTTTCGGTATAGGCAGCGATGTACTGGCGGTCGTAGAGTTCTTCTTCGACGATCACATGCATGATGGCGTTCAGCAGCGACACATCGGTGCCGGGGCGGAATTTGAGGCGGTGGGTGGCGTAACGGCCAAGGCCAACACCGCGCGGGTCAATCACGATCAACTTGCCGCCGCGTTTGGCGAATTGCTTGAAATAAGTAGCGGCGACCGGGTGATTTTCGACCGGGTTGGCCCCGATGACAATGGCGCAATCGGCGTGCTCGATTTCGTTGAAGGTGGCCGTCACCGCAGCCGAGCCGACATTTTCCATCAGCGCCGCGACCGATGAGGCGTGACACAGGCGCGTGCAATGATCGACGTTGTTATGGCCAAATCCGGTGCGGATCAGTTTCTGGAACAGATAGGCTTCCTCGTTGGAACATTTGGCCGAGCCAAAACCGGCGATGGCCGTGCCGCCTTTTTCGTCGCGCAATCTGGCCATGCCACCCGCAGCGAAATCCAAAGCCTCGTCCCAGGTCGCTTCGCGGAAATGCGTCCATGGGTTGCCGGGGTCGACGTTGAGGCCTTTAGCGGGGGCGTCGGCGCGACGGATCATCGGTTTGGTCAGGCGATGCGGGTGGGACACGTAGTCAAAACCGAAACGGCCTTTGACGCAGAGGCGTTGTTCGTTGGCCGGGCCATCCACGCCATCGACCCAGAGGATTTTGTCGTCTTTGATCTTGAATGACAATTGGCAGCCGACACCGCAATAGGGGCAGACCGAGGTGACTTCGCGTTCGTATGCGCGACTATCGCCGTGTTCGTGTTCGTCCAGCGCCGTTGCGGGCATCAGTGCCCCGGTCGGGCAAGCCTGCACGCATTCGCCGCAGGCAACGCAGGTGGAATTGCCCATCGGGTCGTTCATATCGAAGGTTATTTGCGCGTCATGGCCGCGAAAAGACATGCCGATCACGTCGTTGACTTGCACTTCACGGCACGCGCGGACGCAGAGGTTGCATTGGATACAGGCATCCAGATTGACGTGCATGGCGACGTGCGAATTGTCGAGCAACGGCACGCGCTGCTTTTCGATGGTCGGGAAGCGGCTGATGGTGACGGCTTGCTTGTCGGCCATGTCCCACAAATGCGAGGACCGGTCGTGCGCGACGTCGCGTTTTGGCTGATCGGTGACCAGCAGTTCCATCACCATCTTGCGGGCTTTGTCAGCGCGTTCGGACTGGGTTTTGACGATCATGCCTTGGCTGGGTTGGCGGATGCAGGAGGCGGCTAGAACGCGCTCGCCATCAACCTCAACCATGCAGGCGCGGCAATTGCCGTCAGACCGATAGCCGGGTTGGTCGGAATGGCAGAGATGCGGGATGGTGGTGCCTTCACGTTGTGCCACTTGCCAGATCGATTCACCGGGTGCGGCGGAAACGGGCTTGCCGTCCAGGGTGAAAGTGATGGCGTCAGACATCGGCGGGCTCCGGCTTGAGGTTGCTGCCGTTAGATCATTTGCGCCGATGTTTTGAAACCCGGCTTGCGACGGGTTTTTCAGCGATTGCGAAATATGTGGTTGCGGATCGTAAACTTTGGTTTCGTTTATGTGGGAATCGTTGCGAGCATTGAAGGCCGTTTGGCAAATTCGGTTTCCCAAGCGGTCAGTTTGGGACGACCCTCGCGCCAATCGCGAGCAGAATGGCGCAGGTCGAGATAGCCAAGTGCCGTGCCGGTGGCGATTTGGCCGAGGTCGAGCAACCCGTTGAGATGGTCGATCCAATCGGCCTCAAGTGCGTCCAATGCAGCAGCGATTTTGCGCCATTGCGCCTCGACCCAATCGGGGGATTGTTTATCGGTTGGTCGCAGGCGCACTTCATAAACCATCAGCAACGCAGCATCGAGGATGCCGTCGGCGGTGGCTTCTAGCGTGAGGGTGCGCCAGCGGGTTTCGCCAGCTGGAATCAGTTTGGGAAACGGATGCCGGGCATCGAGGTATTCGCAGATCACCCGGCTGTCATAGATCGGCTGGCCGTCTTCGGTGATCAGGCAGGGGATTTTGCCTAAGGGGTTTTGATCCGGAATCGGGTTGGCCAGCAACGGGCCGGTGCTGGTGGCGATGACCTCGGTGCGGCGGATCAGGCCAGTTTCGTGCAGCACGACCAGCACCTTGCGGGCATAGGGCGAGATCGGTCCGGCGTGGAGTTTCAGCATTCATTGTTTCCCAATAGTATCTTCAGTTCATTTCAGGCCTCTTCATCATCAACGCTACTTTTTCGGCGAGACAGTTTTTGCTCAATGCAATCAAACGCTCTCGCTTTCGCCGCTACTATGCTTGGAAATTCGACGCTGCCCCGCTTTTCTCCAATTTTCAGCATGTATTGCTGCCCTTTTTTGAAAACTAGGACACGGAAACTGTCTTGGATGATTTTTTCATTTCCGTTACTATGAATTGTCCAACGACGCGATGAAACAAACCGCTTTCTTTTTTCCGCTCGTTTGCGACTTTCAGTTGCGATGTTGGTTTCGGTCAGGCGGTCACAACAATCTGTGCCAACACCAATCGTTCCCCACTTTTTGTGGAAAATAAAGAAAACGAATCTAATGCCGGTGCCGCAACAATCGCAATTGCCTGAAATATCGCCTAGATCGTCTTCGCCTATTAGCTCAAAACTAGAACTGGGCTGAATTATTCCGTGCTCTTTAGCATGGCACCCACGGCACAAGACTTTGCAACGATCATGTGGTGTGTCCCATACGTGCTTGCCTTTTAGATATTCGATATGGTGAACTTGAAGCACTACTTTTTCACTTTGGTGCTTACCGCATTGAGAACACTCATTGTTTGCCAAGAGTATGGCGTCCTGTCGAAATGCACTCCATCGCGGATCGCGATATTGGCTTGTCGCCATTGAAGCTCCAATCAATCTCAAGTCCAAGAAATTAGGCCAGATTTTCGCCGATTCCTTGTATCAAATTTTAGTGGGTGCGCGGTCTTCGATCATACTGGAAACACAAGGTCAAACAAAACTCAGATTGTCGAATTTTTCAGTTAGCCGGTTCGTGCCACGTCTGTTTGATTTTCAGCCCACCCGCAATTGATTGCCTAGAACACCGCCAATCTTCGCCTCCACGATCTGCCCTATCGGCTGATTTGTACCAAACGCCACCTCGGTGAATCCTTCGGTACGGCCCATGCGCGGGCTTTCAAGCAGGATGGAATGGGCGCGGCCGACTTGAGATTTCAGGTGAGCCAGTTGTTGGGACGCTCCAAGGTCACGCAATCTTGCCGCGCGTTCCTTAATCGCTTTGCCGTGCACGGCTGGCATACGGGCGGCGGGCGTGCCTTGGCGGGCGGAATAGGGGAAGACATGTAGCCATGTCAGGCCGCATTCCTGCACAAGTTTTAGCGTGTTTTCGAACATCGCTTCGGTTTCGGTAGGGAAACCGGCGATGAAATCGGCCCCGAAAACGATGTCGGGGCGGGCTTTTCGGGTATCTTCGCAAAAGCGGATTGAATCGTCACGGCTATGACGGCGTTTCATGCGTTTGAGGATCAGGTTGTCGCCCGCCTGCAAGCTGAGGTGCAGGTGGGGCATCAGGCGTATTTCGCTGGCAATGGCGTCGATCAGCGCGGGGTCGGCCTCGATTGAATCGATCGAGCTGATGCGCAGGCGCGGCAGATCGGGGACCAGTTTGAGGATGCGTTGCACAAGGTCACCCAAGCGCGGTTGACCGGGCATATCGGCCCCCCAAGAGGTAAGGTCAACGCCGGTCAGGACGACCTCGTTGTAGCCGCCGGCCACCAACCGGGTGATTTGTTCGACAACAACGCCTGCAGGGACCGAGCGGGAATTGCCGCGACCATAGGGGATGATGCAAAAGGTGCAGCGATGGTCGCAGCCGTTTTGCACCTGAACATAGGCGCGGGCGCGGGTGCCGAAACCGTCGATCAAATGCCCGGCCGTTTCTGTGGCGGCCATGATGTCGTTGACGCGGATTTTTTCGGTCGGTCCGATCAGGTTTGGTACGGTGAGGTTGCGCCAAGTTTCGCCCTGCATTTTCTCCAGATTGCCGATCACCTGATCGACTTCGGGCATGTTTGCGAAAGTCGCAGGTTCGGTTTGGGCCGCGCAGCCGGTGACGATCATCCGCGCGTCCGGGTTTTCGCGCCGCAGTTTGCGGATGCGTTGCTTGGCTTGGCGCACGGCCTCGGAAGTGACGGCGCAAGTGTTGATGACGATGGCATTGTCGAGGCCAGCGGCGGTGCCCAGTTCGCGCATGGCTTCGGTTTCATACGCGTTCAGGCGGCAACCGAATGTTTCAAAGATCGGGGCGGTCATCTTATGCCCGCAAGGAATTCGGGCGAGAGGGTGCCCTCAAAGACCAGAGCCGTTGGCCCCGTCATCCAAACGCCGTCGTCGCGCCAGTCGATGTCCAACTTGCCACCATCAAGATGCAAAGTAATGGCGCGGTCGGTGTGGCCTTGGCGATGCAGCACCACCGTTGCCGCGCATGCACCAGAACCACAGGCCAAAGTCACCATGCCGCCACGTTCCCAGACCCGCATGCGGACGTTTTTGCGGTCGAGAATCTGGCAGAATTCAACGTTGGTGCGTTGGGGGAATAGGGGGTGGTGTTCGATTTGTGGGCCGATTTGCGCCAAGTTGACTGCGGAAATGTCGGGCACAACAAATACGCAATGCGGGTTGCCCATTCCCGCGGCACCCGGTTTGCCGTCGATGGGAAGCGCATTTAGGTCCGCGTCGCGGGCCAGCGGCACCGTTTGCCAGGTCAGTTGCGGATGCAGCATGTTGACGCGAATTTGACCGTTTCCGGCATCTTCGCAATAAAGGTCGCCTCTTCCGGTGCACAGAATCAGGTTCTGTGCGTCGGTTTCAGCCAGCAGCAACTGGGCAACACAGCGGGTGGCGTTGCCGCATGCGTCAGCCATGCTGCCATCGGAATTCCAATAATCGACCTCTGCTGCCACGCCATTGCCATTGCGGATCACCGCCAATTGGTCAAAGCCCACGCCACGATGTCGGTCGCCCAATGCCTTGGCCAAAGCGGCATCGACCGGATCGACAACGTCACGCGCGTCGATCACGACAAAATCGTTGCCGAGCCCATGCATTTTGAGAAAGCGCAGCGGCACAATGGTGTTTGGTTGGTCCATCGCGGTTCTATAGTCGTTTTGCAATTTGGAAACCAGATGGCGGCAGGTGCGCCAATTTAGCCCCTAATCCACCCTTGACCCCACACCGCACACCGCCTAGTAACTGCGCCGGTTGGGCCGGTAGCTCAGTTGGTAGAGCAACTGACTTTTAATCAGTAGGTCTCGGGTTCGAGCCCCGACCGGCTCACCAATCTTTTCAAACAAATTTTGAATGTCAGACGCACACTTGAACGGCGCGGCATTTGCTGCCGCGCCGAGTTTTGGCCCGAGATCAGGCTTTGCCCCAGATTTTCTTGTATTCGTTCTGATAGCCGTTGCCGGGATCGAACGTGTTATTGGGGCCGCCGTCGAATTCGACATTGGCGTTGGTAACAACGTGCAAGGGCGAGACGTAGCCAGACCATTCGTCGCCAGCGAAAGCGCGGTTCAATTCGTCGACCAACTGCCAGCCTTGAAGGTTCAGAGGTTCGGCGACTGTTGCGGCTTGGTACTGACCGGCGCGGATGCGCTGATAGGCGGATTCAGACCCGTCTCCTGCCGAAACGTTGGTGGGACGACCGTCTCCGGCGATGCCGGCTGACGCCAAGGATGGTCCCATGAAGTCGAAATAGAGGTCGTTGATCGCCAGCGAATGGGTCCATTTATCACCGTGCCGCTGCAACAACGACGTGGTCAATTGCGGCATGCGCTGCGAGGTTTCGGCGATGGGCGTATCGACCCATTCCACCGAGGTGCCGCCCAAGCTTTCGATGACTTCCTGCATCTTTTTGGCCTTGGCGATGGCGATGGCATAGGTTGAATCGGTGAAATAGACGCAGCCCGGTGCGCCGCCAGCGTCGATATAGGCCCACATTGCAGCAGCGGTTGAAACCTGCATCGGGTCGGTGGTGACATTGGCGAAAATGCCCAAATCCGGCACGGGGCCGATGTTGGGAGATGAGTGCCATGAGACAACCGCAATACCGGCGGCTTTGGCGGCTTCCATCGAGGGGGCTTGTTCGACCGAATCAAAGCCGTTGATGATGATGCCATTGGGATTGAGCGCGAGGGCTTGGCCAAACGCCGCCGTGCGCCCGGCAACCGTGCCAGCGCCGTCAATAACGGTGACGGTCCAGCCAATGGCTGCAGCCGCCTCTTCAACGCCGTTGGTGGCACCAAGAATGCCACCGTTTTTCATATCACCGCCAAGCACGACAATGGATTTGCCTTCTTGCGCAGCAGGGCCGGTCGTTGGACCATCCCACGTATCAACTTTCATCGCGTATTTATCGACGATGGCCTGTGCGTCGGACATCGAATCCGCCAGTGCATAGCGGGTTAATACCGGCACTGAAAAGCCTAGGGCAATGCCGCGAAGTAGTAGTCGTCTGCGATCCATAGTTTCCTCCCGGTTGGATACATCGTTTAGCTTGGTGGTTTGGGTCGTTCCTGCTCTTTCATTTTTTGTGCGGTCCCGCGTTTGCGTTGGGCATAGCCGGCGATACCGATGGCGACCAACAGGGTCATGCCGTTGAACATTGGCTCGACCCAGAATGATCCGCCGAATTGTTGGATGCCCGAAATGCCAACGGCGAGGATGATGACACCGACAAGTGTGCCCCAGACGTTGACCCGGCCCGGTTTGATGGTGGTTGAGCCAAGAAATGCGCCTACCAAAGCAGGCAGCAGATATTCCAACCCGACGCTGGCTTGGCCAATGCGCAAACGCGATGCCAGCAGAACGCCTGTAAGGGCCGTCAGAGTGCCGGAAGCGATAAAGGCCCCCATCACATAGCGGCGCACTGGAATGCCATTCAGCGCCGCTGCTTTGGGGTTTGCGCCGATGGCGTAAAGATAACGACCGACCGGCAAGTATTCGTAGATCAGCCACATCACCAAGGCGACGAAAAGCACATAGTAGCCGGTGATAGGCAGACCGAAGACCATCGTTGAACTAAGATTATAAAAGCCGTCGGGAACGACGCCGACAACTTGCCGACCGCCGGTATGCCACAGGGCGACGGCGTATAGAATTGTGCCGGTGCCCAGTGTGGCGATGAACGAGTCTATCTGCGCCACTTCGACGAGGAATCCGTTGATAATTCCCACCATTGCACCAAGACAGAGCACGATTAACACAGTAATCGGCCAAGGAATGCCAAACATGGTTTGCAAACTGATGGCCAGAATATGCCACAGCACAATGCCATAACCGACCGTCAAATCGATTCGCCCCGCGCTCATCGGGATCATCGCGCCAAGCGAAAGCAGAGCAATTATGGCTTTGTCGGAGATTATGGAACGCGCGTTCAGCAGGGTTGGGAAAGTGTTTGGCAACAGAATCGAAAACAGGACGATCAGTGTAATCGTCAACAGCACCAAGCCGTAGGTAGGGACGAGGCGGAATATTCGCGCTGTAGGCGACAATTTTTTCAATTCGTGCTGTGTGGGTTCAAGCGCGTTGGATTGGATCGACTGCATGCTATGCCGCCTCTGACGCTGAAGCGGCGTGGATCAGGGCTTGGTTTGAGAGGGCGTCGCTTGCCAGCTCGGCCACGATCAACCCCCGCGAAAATACCAAGGCACGGTGGCAGATATGGGCGACTTCTTCAAAGTCGGTCGAAACGACAATAACGGTTAAGCCGTTCTGCAACGCCTTACCAATCAACCGATAGATTTCCGACTTGGCACCGACGTCGACGCCGGCAGTGGGATCTTCGGCGATCAGAACTTTTCGACCGGTCGAAAGCCACCGACCGACAACGACTTTTTGTTGGTTGCCGCCGGAAAGCGCTTCGAGGGGCAAATACGGGTCGTTGGGGCGCAGACCGACATCGGCACCGACCGATCTTGTCCGATTGATTTCGGTGCGCGGACGCAGAAATCCACTCAATTTCCTGCCAGTTGCCCAAGGATTGAGGAAGGTATTTTCACGGATGGAAAGTGCGGCGGCGACACTTTCTTCACCCCGGTCGCGGGCGATAAGACCAATCCCGGCGTTCAGGGCTTTTTCCGGTGATGTTAGGTCAATTTGTTGACCGTCTAGAAATACTGCACCGATGTGATCCAGCGCCCCAAACAGGGCGCGTCCGACGGCTTCTTGCCCAGCACCGCGAAGGCCAACCAGACCCAAGACTTCGCCATTTCGGGCGGCAAAACTGACGGGGCCCACTCCGACGGCACAAAGGTTTTCGACTCGCATGGTTTCATTGCCGTAATGCTGCTCGGGCCGGTAGTAAAGTTCTTTGACCTCACGCCCAACGATCTTGTCGACGAGTTCCTTTGGGGTGGTTTCGGCGACCAGTTTGTTGGCGACCAAATTCCCGTCGCGCAGCACGGCGACGCGGTCGGCGAGACGAAAAATCTCGTCCAAACGGTGCGAAACATAAATCATGCCAACGCCCCGATCACGCAACGAATGCAGCACTTCGAAAAGGCGTTCGACCTCGTTGGCGGGCAGGCTGGCTGTTGGTTCGTCAAGTACCAGAACGTCGGCCTCGGCAGCGAGTGAGCGCGCAATGGCGACAAGCGACTTTTCCGTTCGGCTTAGGTCGCTTACCCGGCGCGACGGGTCAAAATCGCAACCTACAAGCGCCAAAGCGGTTTGAGCGCGTTTTTCGGTCGCTTTCCAATCGATGAACGGGCCTTTGCGCGAATAGCCTTGCGCCAGACCGACGTTTTCGCCCACCGACATCCACTCGATCAAGCCAAGGTCTTGATGAATGAACGCAACTTTCTGCCGTTCGTCGGGTTTGGGCGGCCGGTGGTGGTAGGGTTCGCCTTTGAAGTGAATGCTGCCCACATCGGGCGCGTGAATGGCCGCAAGGCATTTGATCAGCGTCGATTTTCCCGCGCCGTTTTCGCCCAAAAGCGCCAGAATTTCGCCAGCCGAAAGGTCAAGCGAAACCGAATTCAGCGCCGTTGTGCCGCCAAATCTTTTGGTGACGGCTTTGAATTCAATGAGTTTCGGCCCCACCCAATTCCTCCGCAAACAGACTCTGGTGCAAGAACCATGTTATCGATAACAGGCTAAGTTCTGTTTTGCAGCGAGTCAATCCGCCATGGGTGAGGTTACGTCAAGATCGGTTGGACATTTGCCGTTATGTAGGTAGTTTGGCTTGCAAGAAACCGAGGGCCAAAATGAAAGCAATTGTCATCCATAAGGCCCGCGATATTCGGGTTGAAGACCGTGGGATTGATACCGTTGGACCGGAGCAGGTTGCGGTTTCGATCGAGCGCGGTGGAATTTGCGGGTCAGATTTGCATTATTACTTGCATGGCGGTTTTGGCGCAATCAGGCTGCAAGAGCCGATGGTTCTGGGCCACGAAGTTTCGGGGATTGTTCGAGAAATTGGTCCAAACGTCAGCGACCTCAAGATCGGTGACAAAGTTGCCGTTAACCCGTCGCTGCCATGCGGAAGATGCAGTTACTGTCAGGTCGGTCACCAAAACCATTGCCTTGATATGCGGTTCTTTGGAAGCGCCATGCGCATGCCGCATGTGCAGGGAGCTTTTCAGCAGGTGCTGGTTGTGAAAGCCGGTCAGTGCCATCGGGTTGCGGACTCGGTTAGCCTTGAAGAGGCCGCCTTTGCCGAACCCTTTGCCGTGACATTGCATGCAATCGTGCGCGCCGGTTCGCTGGCTGGGAAAAAGGTATTGGTGACCGGTTGCGGCCCAATCGGGGCGCTGACAATTGTGGCCGCAAGGGTGCATGGCGCGCAGGAAATAGTGGCGACGGATGTGTCGGATTTTACCCTTGGACTCGCGGCGCAGATGGGCGCAGATCGATGCGTCAAAGTTGGCGGCTCGACAGATAATTTGGCAGAATTTATGGTAAGTAAAGGCACGTTTGACGTAATGTTTGAGGCGTCGGGCAATCAAACAGCGTTTCGGGGTGGGCTTGAGTGTTTGAAACCGCGCGGGACTTTGGTTCAGGTCGGGCTGGGCGGTGAAATGCAAGTGCCACAAAACACGATCGTCGCCAAAGAAATCGAGATTAAAGGGTCGTTTCGGTTTCACGGCGAGTTTGCCTTGGCCGTGGATTTGATCAACCGACGCCGCGTTGATTTGAAACCTCTGCTGAGCGATGTGATTGCGCTGGATGACGCGGTGCGGGCATTTGATTTGGCGGCAGATCGGTCGCGGGCGATGAAAGTGCAAATCGCCTTTTAGGTTCACGCACTTTCCCGACCGATTACGCCAAATTCGGTTGTTATCAACTGTGCATTTAGGGAAATGCCTTTGCGTTCGCTCGCTATGGCGCGAAGCAGCAATTCACCTGTGCGTTTGCCGATTTCAAGGCAGTGGACCCCCACCGTGGTAATTCGTGGAACACAACAATCGGCAATTTCAAAGTCGCCGAACCCGGCAATGGCGATGCGATTTGGAACGTTCCAGTCGCGTCTTTGGCATTCCATGATCGCGCCAAAAGCCGAAAGATCCGATACGCAAATGGCCGCGTCGACTTCGGGCCATTGAGCAATCAATTGCACGACTGCTTCGGCGCCTTGATTCATCGAAATCGGCGGAGTGCCGAATGAAATGACGCGGGCCGGGCCGAGGTTCAGTTCCGCGATCGCACGTTCGTAACCCGCACGACGGTCGGCCCCGCGGGTGTCGCGGTTGCTGGTACCGCCGATAAAGGCAATGCGGCGATAACCTTTGCTGTGCAGGTATTTGACCAAAGTTGCTGAGGCATCGGCATTGGAAAATCCGACTACATGGCGGATCGGCGATAGCGGCAAGTCCCACGTTTCTATGACGGGAATCCCCGATTGCTGCAGTAGTTTACGAGAGCGAATCGTGTGCCGACCCCCGGTTACTACGATACCTTCGGGACGTCGGCGCAGCATGGATTCGATCAGTTGATCCTCTTTATCGATAGAATAATCAGTGTATCCTAACAGCAGTTGCAGGCCCGAGCCTTCAAGCGTTTCGGTCAACCCGCGAATTGTATCCGCAAAGTTGGAGTTGTTGATAGAGGGGATGAGGGCCGCGACAAAACCGGTGCGTTTCGAAGATAAGCTGCCGGCAGATTGGTCGAGCACATAACCTAGTTCTTCGACCGCTTTGATGATGCGGGCGCGGGTTGCCGATGCAATTGAAGTGCCGTTTTTAAGGGCGCGCGAAACCGTCATTGAGGAAACCCCTGCACGCCTTGCGACGTCGGCCATCGTCGGCGGCTTTGGCGAGGCGTTCAAATTTTCGTTTGCCATTGAGTTTTGAGCTCGCACTGCGGGTCTTGAATGTTAGCGATAACTTGGATGCCGCACAATGCTGAGTTGGCACTGGTTTTTCCGACGATCTTGACAGTTTCGCCGCGCTAACGCACCATCATCATATGGGGAGGCGATTGCCCCACGAGGCGCCAGCCAGAGTATCGCGCAAATTTCGTGAACCTCTGGAAAGGAATTGGCGATGCCATCTCTAAACTCGATTTCGGTTGAAAAACTTTGGCGGCTGGTCGGTCGACCCGATTGCCCGATTTTGATTGACGTGCGAACTGACGACGATTTTGCGGCCGATCCTCGTCTTATCCCCGGTGCTCAAAGGCGGTCGCATTTGGATGTCGCCGATTGGGCTTTTGAATTTGAAGGCGAATCGACGATCATTTATTGCCAAAAAGGCTTGAAATTGAGCCAAGGCGCGGCGGCTTGGTTGCGGCATAATGGGGCGGAATCCGAGGCGTTGGAAGGTGGGTTTCTCGCATGGTTGGCCGCGAAACTGCCACTGGTGCCGGTGGCGAAATTTGAAAACGGCGATGGTCATTCGCTTTGGGTGACACGATCACGGCCCAAGGTGGATCGGATTGCCTGTCCGTGGTTGATACGGCGCCTTGTTGATCCTTCTGCGGTGTTTTTATTTGTAAACCCTAGCGACGTTGAAGGTGTGGCTGAACGGTTTGGTGCGACCGCCTTTGATGTGGAAGGCGTGTTTTGGAGCCATCGCGGCGATTTGTGCACGTTTGATGTGATGATCGAGGAATTTGGCCTGACTTGCGACCCACTCAACCGTTTGGCGCGGATTGTACGCGGCGCCGATACCGCGCGAATGGATTTGGAGCCCGAGGCGGCGGGTTTGTTGGCGGTTTCATTGGGCCTTTCGCGGATGTATTCCGACGATCTGGAACAATTGGAAGCGGGAATGTTGCTGTACGATGCGATGTTTCGCTGGTGTCGGGACGCAACCGAGGAAACACACAATTGGCCGTCCGCAAAGGCGGTAAAATGAGTCACAACATATCTTTTGGCGAAGCGACGCGGGTTTGGTTGCGGATTGCTGCGCTTAGTTTTGGCGGACCGGCAGGGCAGATTGCCGTTATGCACCGGATACTGGTGGACGAAAAAAAGTGGGTGGGTGAGCACCGGTTTTTGCATGCGTTGAATTATTGCATGCTGCTGCCGGGGCCAGAGGCGCAACAGCTGGCGATATACCTAGGCTGGCTGATGCACAAGACCAAGGGCGGCCTTGTGGCCGGATCGTTATTCGTGTTGCCGGGTTTTTTGAGCATCCTGATCTTAAGCTATATCTACGCCGCCTTTGGCAGCACCGGCGTGGTTTCCGGGCTGTTTTTCGGCCTGAAGGCGGCGGTGTTGGCGATTGTTGTGCAAGCCGTGTTGCGCATTTCCAAGCGGGCGTTGAAAAACAACGTGATGATTGCAATTGCGGCGCTGGCTTTCTTGGCGATTTTCCTGTTTCGAGTTCCTTTCCCCGTGATCATCGCCAGCGCCGCATTGATTGGTTTCGTCGGTGGCCGCGCGGGTTTGAAGGAGTTTCAGGTCGGCGGTGGGCACGGCAAGGCCGGCGCAAAAATACTGGAAGATCGCGACTCGGCATTGGGCGAGGCGACCCCAGTGCACGCTAGGCCTGACCTGCGTTGGTCGATGCAAATTTCTTCGGTTTTTCTTGCACTTTGGTTGTTGCCGGTGATCTTGCTGGTTTGGCTGCTGGGCCGCGAGAATGTGTTTTCCGAAATCGCGGTCTTCTTCAGCCAAATGGCAGTGGTGACCTTTGGCGGTGCCTATGCCGTGTTAGCTTATGTCGCACAGGAAGCGGTGCAGAATTTCGGCTGGGTAACGCCGGGGGAGATGCTGGATGGGCTTGGTATGGCGGAAACCACGCCGGGGCCGTTGATCCAAGTTGTTCAGTTTGTGGGGTTCATGGGGGCTTTTCGTGATTCGGGTAGTTTGAACCCATATGTTGCCGCCACACTCGCGTCGATTTTGGTCACTTGGGTCACATTCGTTCCGTGTTTCCTATGGATATTCCTTGGCGCTCCGTTCATCGAGAAATTGCGTGAGAATAAAGCGATGACTGGCGCTCTATCGGCGATTACGGCGGCGGTAGTTGGAGTTATTTTGAACCTCGCAATCTGGTTTGCCATTCACGTGGTTTTCGCGCGGGTCAGCTCGTGGAAAGGGGCCGGGATGACGGTTGATCTGCCAGATTTGACGTCGGTTAATTGGGCGGCGCTAGGACTCGTAGCGGCCGCGTTGATTGCAATTTTCCAATTCAAGGCGAGCACATTTCTGACGCTGGCGCTGGCAGCGATTGCCGGGATCGGATGGTCGTTTGTGGCGGCTTAGTTGGCGCGGCGAGCGGGTAATCCAAAACTGCGGGTCTGATGCGGTGTGGTGCCGTAGGCGGCGGCGAAATGATGATAGAATTGGGTGACCGAGCCAAAGCCGCATTCCAGCGCGATATTGGAAATCGCGGTGTCGCTTTCGACCAACAGCGAACGTGCGCGCAGTAAACGCATCCGAATAACGAATTTCTTTAGTGACAGATGCATGGTCTGCGAAAACAATCCCGTCGCGTAATTCAGATTGAGGCCGGTTACTTGGGTAACGGCCAAGTTTGATAAGTCCTTGTCCAAGTTTTCCAGTACATATCGTACCATTGCCACAACGTGACGAACGTGAATCGAGGTCACGGCATCGCTGTTTGCGCCGGATAGATTCGGGCTAAGGAGATAATCAAATTTCGTCAGTGAGGCGCGGCGGAAAATCGCGTTCATTTCCATTTTTACCAAATCCAGTTGTTCGGATTTGCGATCCCGATAGTCGCCATACCAACGCTCCAGCCCCGCCCAATTGCACAGGTCGGCAGGGATCGAAACGATAGCACCGCTGAGCAGTTCTGTCTGCAATCGCGCGATGTGAGGCATCGAAAGGAACTCATCGAGCGGAAGATAGATATTTCCCAGTTTCGGTTCCAGCCCGGCTTCACTGCTGACTTCACGCAAACGATGCGGAACCCCAGCCCAAAAGATGACTAAATGGCGCGGCGGAATCAGAATTTCTTTGCCGTCCATCACATAGGTCATGTTACCGGATTGCAGGAAATTGGCCTCGATATGGCCGTGCCAATGTGCCTGATCCATCAGCATCGGGCGAAAAATCCGCATGCCAAAGCGGCCAAAGACCTGTGTGCGCAGTCCAATATCCCGCGCTCGTTTCATGGCCTTGCTGCGGGCCGTGTGGGATTCTGGGTGGTTATCCACGATTCATTTGCCCGACCTGATGATCCCGGAAATAATAGGGGGGAAACCGGATTGATGCAATTGCCCTATCGAACCAAAATCTGAGCTGGGTGAGGTGATTCAGGCCGGTCTGCCTGTTTGACCATCAACTCGAACTCAATCGTGGGTTTCAACCCATCAGGGGAGGTAAAATGAAGAAACTTTGGCTTGGTGCCGCGGTCGCGGCACTGGCATCAGGGTTGTCATCGGGGGCGGTTTTCGCCCAGATGGCAGAACCGGCACCACTGCCGGAAGCACCCAAATTTGATGCCCAAGGCACGATCAGCTATGTCGGCCTTGCCGACATTCAGGAATACAAGGCTCTGCCCGAATACCACGAACCGGACTGGGTGACGGCCAATTTCGTTGACACCGGCAAACTGCCGCCGGTTGCCGAAAGGCTGCCCGCCGAACCGCTTGTCTTCAAGACTGGCAACATGGTTGACGGCATCGGCATCTACGGCGACGTGATGCGCCACGTCATCGGCGGCCGTCCCGAAGGCTGGAACTATGTCGCCGGGCAAAGCCAAGGTTGGGGCGGCATCGACATCGGCTTGTCCGAATGCCTGACCCGCACGGGTCCAATGTTTCAACTGAATGCATCGGAACTGGAACCGTTGCCGAACCTTGCCAAAGGCTGGGAATGGTCGGAAGATGGCTTCACCTTGACCATGCACCTGATCGAAGGCGCAAAATGGTCGGATGGTGATCCGTTCGATTCTGCGGACGTGATGTTCTTCTGGGAAGATTCGGTGCTTGACCCCGAAGTCAACCCGTTGGGCGGCACCACGCAAGAAACCTACGGTGTGGGCACCACGCTGGAAGCCATGGACGCCAATACGGTGAAATGGACCTTTACCGCGCCCTTCAACAAAGGCGCACTGTTTGCCATGGGCTATAACAATTTCTGCCCCGGCCCGTCGCATCTGCTGAAACCGCAACATCCGAAATATTCGGAAAACACTTACGAGCAGTTCCGCAATGCCTTCCCGCCGGAATATATGAACTTCCCGGTGATGGGTGCCTGGGTAGTGGCGGAATACCGTCCGGATGACATCGTCGTCATGCGGCGCAATCCGTATTACTGGAAAGTTGACGAAGCAGGCAATCAACTGCCTTACCTGAACGAGATGCACTACCGACTGTCCACATGGGCTGACCGTGACGTGCAAACCGTGGCTGGCACTGGCGACTTTTCCAACCTCGAACAGGCCGAAAGCTATGTCGAGGCGCTGAAACGTTCGGCTGATCCTGCAGCTCCGGCGCGTCTTGAGTTTGGTGCCCGGACCATCGGATACTCGCTTTTACCCAACCTTTCGGCCAATGGCTGGGGCGAACCCGATGCTCGCGGTCAAGCCATTCGCGAGCTTAACCGCAACCTCGACTTCCGTCTGGCGATGACCTCAATGATCGACCGGCAACGTCTGGGCGAGGCTTTGGTCAAGGGCCCGTTCACCGCCATTTATCCGGGTGGCATCTATGCCGGGACCGGCTTCTACGACGCAGCCTCGACCGTTTTTTATCCGTATAGCGCTGACGTCGCCAAAGCCGAACTTGCCGCTGCAGGTTTGGTGGATACTGACGGCGACGGCATCCTGAATTTCCCCGCCGGTACCGCAGACGGTGCCAACGTGGAAATCACCTTGTTGGCCAATGCGGATTACGCCACCGACAAGAACCTTGCCGAAGGCGTGGTGGCTATGGCCGAGCAGGTCGGGCTTCGGGTCATTCCGAATGTTCTGACCGGCAACGACCATAATGCTGCCCGCGATGCCGGAAAATACGATTGGCGCGTGTTGCGAAACGGTTCTGCTCTGATAACCGTCGTTCAGGATACTACCGAACTTGCCCCAGTCGGACCAACCACCAGCACGCACCATCGCGCACCTGCCGGTGGCACCGAAGTCGACGTGTTGCCGTTCGAGGTGGAAATGGTCGATCTGGTGAACAAGTTCATCGCTTCGTCAGATTCCGCCGAACGGATCGAGCTGATGAAATCCTACCAGAAACTGTACACTGAAAACGTCTATGCCATCGGCCTGACAGCCTATCCGGGCGCCTTGATCGTCAACAAGCGGTTCGCCAACGTGCCGCCGGGCGCGCCGATTTTCATGTACAACTGGGCCGAGGACAACATCATCCGCGAACGGTTGTTCGTGCCGGCTGACAAACAGGCGGATTTCGAGCTGCACCCGAACACCTTGCCCGGCGCACCGGGCTCGGCAGGACCGGTTCTATAACTGAGCCTTGATCAAGCCGGGCGGGAATCATTCCCGCCCGGACCTTTCCACATCAAAACCCTGGGGGACCAAAGGCGATGCTCCGTTTTTTGCTGTTTCGGATACTGGCGTCGATCCCGGTCCTTTTTGTCTTGTCGTTGCTGACGTTTATTATCATCCAGGCCCCGCCGGGCGACTACGGTGATTACCTCAAGTCGCAGCTGATGCTGCAGGGCAATGCCTCGTCTGACGTCGCCCAGGCCGCCGCCGACCTGTACCGCGAGCAGCACGGGCTGAACGACCCGATGATCATGCAATATTTCCGCTGGATCTGGGGCATGGTCGCACATGGCGATTTTGGTCACAGCCACTTTTACAACAAGCCGGTCTCAACCGTGGTGGCAGAACGACTGCCGCGCACCATCATGCTTGCGCTGGTCTGCCATGTTCTGGCTTCGGTTATCGGCATTTCGTTCGGCGTTATCGCCGCAACGCGCCAGTATAGCTGGATCGATCAGGGTCTGTCGATTTTCGCCTTCCTTGGCATGACCATCCCGCGTTTCCTGTTGGCGCTGGTCATCATTTATGTCCTCGCCTTCAAACTGAACGTGCAGGAGATCGGGTCGTTTTATTCGTCGAAATTTGGCGGTCAGCCCTATTGGCTGGGTTGGTTTGACTTCAACTGGTCAAAACTGTGGAACCTGATCAAGCACGTCTGGCCCGTCATCGCTGTAGCCACTTTTGGCGGTCTTGCCTATAATATGCGGGTGATGCGGGCCAACCTGCTCGACACACTGAACGCGCAATACATCGAAACTGCCCGCGCCAAGGGCCTGCGCGAAAGCAGTGTCATCATGCGCCACGCGGTGCCCAATGCGCTACATCCGCTGATCATGTACCAAGGCGTCGTGCTGCCCTATATGCTCACCGGCGAAATCGAGGTTGCTATCGTGTTTTCACTCGCCACCGTCGGCCCGGCGATTGTCGGCTCGATGAGCATCGGCGATGTTTATGTGACCGCGACATTCCTGTTGGTGCTGGCCGCAACCCTGATCGTCGGCAACATAATCGCCGACTTGCTGTTGGCTGCGGTTGACCCGCGCGTCCGTCTTGGCAAGGGAGACGCGTGATGTCTGAGGAACACGCCAAAACGATCTCGGATGAGCTGTTGGCCGATATTGCCGATGAATCGCGGGCTACGCGCGTTGGGGCATCAAACCAAGGCTATTGGTCGCTGGTTTGGCGGCGGTTCCGGCGGTCGTTCGCCGGCATGCTGGGGTTGGTGTTGGTCATCATGCTGTTGACGGTGTCGGTCTTTGCCAATTTCTTTGCGCCGGTCGAGCCGAAAACGCCTTTTATCGGCTTCGCGCCGCCCGACAAGATCAGCTTTTTCACCAAGGAAGGCTTCACCCTGTTGCCAGTGGTCTATCCGATTGTCGAATCCGAGGAGCTTGACCCCGTGACGTTTCAGCCGCTCAACGGGCCGGACTATGACAACCCGCGACCGCTGCGGCTGTTTGTGAACGGCTATCCCTACCAGCTGTTCGGGCTGATCCCAATGGACACGCATTTTTTCGGCGCATCTGACGGTTCTTCTGTGCATCTGCTGGGCACCGACAAATTTGGCCGCGACATTCTTTCACGCGGGATAATCGGCTCGCGTATATCGCTGTCTATCGCACTGGTCTCCATTTCGCTGGTGACAATTATCGGTACTTTGCTGGGCATCACGTCCGGCTATTTGGGTGGCGCATTTGATGCCTGGTTCCAACGGTTTGTCGAGATCGTGCTCGCCTTCCCGCAACTGCCGCTTTACCTCGCTTTAACGACGCTTATCCCGGTAACCGCATCTTCGACGTTCTTCTTATCCTTTGTCGTGGTGATCATCGTGGCTTTGGGCTGGGCACAACTCAGCCGCGAGGTGCGCGGCAAGACCATGGCGCTGGCGCGAGTCGATTATGTCCGCGCCGCGACGGCGATTGGGGCCAGCGATGCGCGGATCATCACCCGCCATATTTTGCCCAATGTGATGAGCCATGTGATTGTTTCGATCACACTCGGCATTCCGTCGATCGTGCTCTTGGAATCCTTCCTCGGCTTTCTCGGTTTCGCCGTGAAACCACCGCTAATCTCGTGGGGCCAGATGCTGCAGGACGCCAACACATTTTCGGTAATCGGCTCGTTCCCATGGATACTGTCGCCGGTGGGATTCGTGCTGGTCACTGTTTTCGCGTTCAATGCGCTGGGTGACGGCCTGCGCGACGCAATTGATCCGTATTGATCGGGGATAGGCATGGCACTTGGCAATATCCTCGAACGCACCGACGCGGCCACCAACAAGGCTGATATCGTGATTGATGCGCGCAATGTGGCGGTCACATTCAAAGTCGAGGGCGGTACGGTTGAAGCCGTGCGCGACGTGACCTTGCGTCTGCATCGTGGCGAAACGATTGCTATTGTGGGGGAAAGTGGGTCCGGCAAGTCAGTGACCGCCCGGACGATCATGCGATTGCTGGGCAAACGTGCCAGTATCGGCAAAAACACGATGATCAAGATGGGCGAGCAAGACCTTGCCAAACTATCGGATGATGCCATGCGCAAACTGCGCGGGCAGAAGATCGCGATGATCTTTCAGGAACCAATGTCGTCTCTGAACCCGGTCTATCGCATCGGTAGCCAGATTGTGGAGATGATCCGCATTCACAACAAAGTCAGTCGCAAAGAAGCAATGGCGCGGGCATTGGACCTGTTGAAAGAAGTGCAAATCCCCAACCCCGAAGCACGGTTGCGGCAATATCCCCACCAGTTATCTGGTGGGCAACGCCAACGGGTGATGATTGCAATGGCTTTGGCCAATCGGCCCGACGTGTTGATAGCTGATGAGCCGACCACGGCTTTGGATGTGACGGTGCAGGCACAGATTTTGAACCTGATCGCCGATTTGAAAACCCGTTTGGGTATGTCGGTGATATTGATCACCCACGATCTGACCGTCGTGCGGCAGTTCGCCGATTACGTCTATGTCATGCAGAATGGCCGTGTGCGCGAACATGCTGACGCCCGGACGCTTTTTGCGCGTCCAGAACACCCTTATACGCAACGCCTGCTGGCGTCTGAACCAAAAGGCTTGGCCGATCCGCTGCCCGAAAACACTGAAACCATTCTGGATGGCCGCGAAGTTCGCAAAGTATTCACGCTCAAAACCGGCGGTATGTTCAGTACCCACACGCAGGAACTGGTCGCCGTCGATAGCCTTGACATACGCCTGCAACGTTATGAAACGCTGGGCATCGTCGGTGAAAGCGGGTCAGGCAAAACCACGTTTGGCATGGCTTTGATGCGGTTAAGTTCGATTGACGGCGGCACTGTGACCTTTGCCGGCGACCGCATTGAAACCAAGACTCGCGCCGAAATGCAGCCCTACCGCAAACGCATGCAGATTGTGTTCCAGGACCCGTTCTCGTCGCTTAACCCCCGCATGTCTGTGCGACAGTTGATCGAGGAAGGATTGATTGTGAACGGCCTAGGTTCTGGCTCCAAAGACCGTATTGCGCGTGTCAAACAAGCACTGGCCGACTCCGGCATGCCAGATAACATCTTATCGCGCTTTCCGCACGAGTTCTCAGGCGGCCAGCGCCAACGCATCGCAATTGCCCGGGCAATTGCGCTAGAACCCGAATTCATCCTGTTGGACGAGCCAACCTCGGCACTGGATCTGTCAATCCAAGCGCAAATCATCGAACTGTTGCGCAAATTGCAGCGCGACAAAGGCCTGTCATATTTATTCATCAGCCACGACCTGAAAGTCGTTCGCGCCATGTGCCACCGGGTGATGGTGATGCAGAATGGCCAGATCGTCGAGCAGGGTTTGGTCGGCGATGTGATGAACAATCCGCAAACCGAATATACCCGCAAACTTCTACGAGCCGCGTTCGAAATCGCGGCCTGACTGCTCAGGAGGCACACATGGCAAACCCTAAAATCACTTTCATTGGGGCCGGATCAACGGTTTTCAGCAAGAACATTGCCGGTGATATGTTGCAACGAAAGGCGCTTTCTGGTGCCACGATTGCCTTGATGGACATCAACCCCAAGCGGTTGGAAGAATCCGCGATTGTTGTGGGCAAGCTGATCTCAACGCTGAACGTCAAAGCCAAGGTCGAAACCTATACCAATCAGCGTGAGGCCTTGGCCGGGGCGGACTTTGTCGTCGTCTGTTTCCAGATTGGCGGTTACGACCCTTGCACGATTTCCGATTTTGAAGTGCCCAAGAAATTCGGCTTGCGCCAGACGATTGCCGATACGCTTGGAATCGGCGGCATCATGCGGGGCATCCGCACGGTGCCGCATTTGTGGAGCATTTGCGAGGATATGACGCAGGTCTGCCCGGATGCGATCATGTTGCAATATGTCAACCCGATGGCGATTAACACTTGGGCAATTGCCGAGAAATATCCGCAAATCAAACAGGTCGGCCTGTGCCATTCTGTGCAGGGAACGGCGGAAGAATTGGCGCGGGATTTGGATATTCCGATCTCGGATATCCGCTATCGTTCCGCGGGTATAAACCACATGGCCTTCTTCCTTCAATTTGAGCACCGGCAAAAAGACGGCAGCTTTGTCGACCTCTATCCCGCATTGCGCCAGGGTTACATGGCCGGTCGTTTTCCGAAACCCAGCGACTGGAACCCTCGGTGCCCCAATATAGTACGATACGAAATGATGATGCGGTTGGGCTATTTCGTCACCGAAAGCAGCGAGCATTTTGCTGAATACACCCCCTATTTCATCAAAGACGGGCGCGAAGATCTGATCCAGAAATTCGGTGTGCCTCTGGATGAATACCCAAAACGCTGCATCGAGCAGATTGCTCGTTGGGACAAACAGGCCAAAGAATACCGCGAAGCCAATACGATCATGGTAGAAGCCAGCCACGAATATGCGTCTGCCATTGCCAATTCGGTCTGGACGGGTGAAC
>JANOQZ010000043.1:0-122456 GCA_031415055.1 Oceanomicrobium sp.
AGGCAAGGGTGCTTTGTATTCATGCTGCCAAACGCGATGTAGCGAACGCACGAAGACCACATGAGGAAATCCAGACCTGCAAGAAGGAATTACAAACAAATGATAATTGCCACGACTTTCCGTTCACGTTAAGTTCTAAGCATGGAGTGGAGGCAGCGAAACCTGCGTGAACTTGGCAAAGTCGTCTGCGGTGACGTGGATCACTTTCCCTATCGTTCGAGCAAGTACATTACGCAGTTCTTTGAAGACTGCGATCTGAACTTCGTGCATGGGAACGAGACGCGCCCGGACTGGTGCGCGGAGAAGATCAAGGACGTTCTCGCCATGCCCAGTTCGGGCAACACCGTTCCCCCAGACGCATTCTTGCGGGTTATACGTCGGGTGCTCGATAAGGGCGAGGCGCAAGACGGAGATATTTATAGGAGCAAGGCACTCGCCTCATTGAACATCATTTTGTCCCGCGAAGGATGGCAGGCGTTTTACGACGAGAATGTCATTGGACAGTTACGGCACCTTGCGACGAACACAGTTGCACCGATGGCCAACCCTCATCGCCCACTTACTCCTGCGGAGGTGGAGCGGTTGAACGTGCTTAAGCTCTATCTCGACAAGTGCTCCGAGGATGACTTGATCGAGGAAGTCCTATTGCCACTGTTCCGCCAACTTGGCTTCCATCGGATCACCAGTGCAGGCCACCGTGATAAGGCGCTGGAGTACGGCAAGGACATCTGGATGAAATACACGTTGCCAACACTTCATGTCCTGTATTTTGGGATACAAGCGAAGAAGGGGAAACTGGATGCAGCTGGGGTAAGTACTCACAATATCGCCGAGATACTTAATCAGGTTAACATGATGCTCGGGCACGAGATATTTGATCCTGAGTTGAATCGACGCGTTCTGGTAGATCACGCATTCATCGTGGCAGGCGGCGAGATTACAAAGTCGGCTCGCAACTGGCTTGGCAATAAACTGGATGCGAGCAAGCGATCACAGATCATGTTCATCGACCGAGAGGATATTCTAAACCTGTTTATCGTTACGAACCTACCGCTGCCAAATGGATCGCTACCCGGAACGTCTGTTCGAAATGAGGTGCCCGACGAGGTGCCATTCTAGAATTGCTGTACTCGCGGGAAGAGCAGTGCAGGCCAATTCTCGCACTGCTGACCTAGCGCCGCTCTTGCTCTGCCTTTGCCCGGAATCAAGGCGCGGCACGCGCCGCCGGGCAGCACCCGACCGCCCCCTCGGGCGGGTGCTTTTGAGACGTCACCGCTGGGAATGAAGGTAGGAGGACGTTGAACCATAAAGCGGCTTAAGCCGACATCGCAGCACCCACCCGGCGGCCGGGCGCTGCCCTGTGTTTCTCTTACCATTCTTGACCGGAGTCGGCGTGCGCAATAATCTGCGACGCATGGAAGTCACCGAGAAGCATAATCAGCGCATTGCGGACATGTCTTTTGCGGCGGTCTATCCGATGTATGTGCAAAAGGTCAAAAGCAAAGGCCGCACTAGCGACGAGCTGCATCAGGTCATCGCCTGGCTGACTGGTTTTGACAACAAGAAGCTGCAGGAACTGATTGCCGAAAAGGTGAATTTCAAGGCGTTTTTCGAACGCGCAACCCTGAATGCAAACGCGCATCTGATCACCGGCATGATCTGCGGTTATCGGATCGAGGAGATCGAGAACCCGTTGACGCGGCAGGCACGGTATCTCGACAAGCTGGTGGATGAACTGGCCAAGGGTCGGAAAATGGAAAAGATACTGCGCGGCTAGAGGTCTTTTGCCGCGTTCGGCCTTTCAGCTTGCCGACAGCGCGACTTTCATGTCCTTGACCAGATAGATCACCTCACCATCGGCTTCGACCCGACCGTCGGCGACGCCCATGGTCAGGCGGCGGGTTTGGATGGCTTTGGTGAAATCAACGTAGTAGGTCAGGCGTTTGCGGTCGGGCCGCACCATGCCGGTCAGTTTGACTTCGCCGACGCCCAAGGCGTAACCGCGTCCCTGCCAGCCGCGCCAGCCAAGGTTGAAGCCAGTTAGTTGCCAGAGGCCGTCCAGCCCAAGGCAGCCGGGCATGATCGGGTTGCCGGGGAAGTGGCATTCGAAAAACCACAGGTCGGGTTTGATGTCGAATTCGGCCACCACATGGCCTTGGCCGTGTTCGCCTAGGTCCCCCGAAATGTCGGTGATGCGGTCCATCATCAGCATCGGCGGGGCGGGAAGTTGGGCGTTGCCAGGGCCGAACATTTCGCCGCGTGAACAGGCCAAAAGGGCGTCATAATCAAAGCTGGTTGGCCGCATTCGAGGGTCGCCTTTGCGTTGTTCCGTTTTCCCTAGCATTGGGCTGGGGAACGGCGCAACAGAAAGTCTGTTTACGGTTTGGCTTCCAAGGCTTAGGATCGGGGGATGAGCTTGATCGTGCGACCTCGGATGACACCTGAAAGCCGCCGCGCCACGGCTTGGCTTGCCGGTGCCGGACTGCGACCAACACGGCAGCGGCTGGTGCTGGCGGAACTGTTGGTGGGCGACGGGTTGAACCGGCATGTGACGGCGGAAAGCCTGCATGCGGCCAGTGAGGCGGTGTCGCTGGCGACGGTCTACAACACGCTGCGGGCGTTTTGTCAGGCCGGTCTGATGATCGAAGTCACGGTCGATGGCACGCGGTCGTATTTCGACACCCGTACGGATGATCATCCGCATTATTATTGGGAAGAAGACGGTCGTATCACCGATGCGCCGGTGGATGCGGTTCGGATTGAATCCCTGCCGGTGCCGCCGGAGGGGACGGAGATTAGCAAGGTGGATGTGGTGATTAGGTTGCGACGGATGAATGTCCAAACGTAGCGGCTTGGTCGTTTTAATTGCGCTGGCGGTTATTGCATTGGGTTTCTGGTTGAACAGGCAACTTGCAATAGACTCATGCTTGGATGCAGGCGGGCGTTGGAATTTTGATCATTCGGAATGCGAAAAATCGTAGATAAGTAGGGTGGGGTTCACCCCACCAGTTAACGATTGCGCGTGATGAGAGGTTGAATGGTGGGATGAATCCCACCCTACGCTTGCTTGCGTTCCAGAGGGACTTGCACCAGTGCCCGTCACCTTTTGATTGGAACAACGACTTGGACGACCTAAAAAACCTAAGTATTCGGTCGATAATACTCGAATTGTATGCAGAAGGCAGACTTGGCTCGTTCCCCGAGATAGAACCATTGTCCGAATTGGAATTGCTAGCGGAACTGGAGCACCGAACTAAGAAAGAGTTTGGGAACAATTTGGAAGAATGGATGGAGTGGTACATTGCCGATCAAACCTATCAGACGCTGGAAGGTAAGGTCGGCATGAGCCACGTTCTTACGTCTTACCGCAGACAAAAAAGCAAGCGTGGTGCGGGGTTCACCGCACCAGACAACGGTTTCCCGTGACGCACGGTCGAATGATGGGTGCGAGCACCCATCCTACGGGTGATGACGGCGGAATCAGTCCTGCGGGACCAGTTCCGTGGAATAAACCCCCCACAGGTTCACCGCTTCGGTCCAGCCGGAATAGCTGTCGATCTCGATTTCGCACCAGCCGCTTTGGCATTGGTCAAGGCTGCCGATGACGCCTTCCTTGGCGACGGCGACTTTGGTGGAGGTGGATTCGGGGGATTGGTAAAGGGTGGCGGTTTCGGCGGTGATAAGAACCGTGCGCGAACCTGACAGCAGCGTGTAATGCACCCAGCCACCGGCGCCCTCGTTATCTTCCACGCGGCGCCAGTTTTCATATTCGGCGGTCACCCGCACCGGCAGGCCTTTGCGCAGGAACTCCCAATCGACCCTATGGCTCAGGCTTGGGCCGCGGCGGGCGTTGGTGGAATTGGATTTGAGCGAGACAAACCGCGGAATTGGCAGGCCGGTGACTTTGCCCAGTTCCTGTGCCCAAACCGGTGCGGCCAGCGCCAATGCCAGCGCCAAAATCAAAAATCGTTTCATTTGGACCTGCTCGTCCCATTTGTTATGAAGGAAGTATAATGCCAAGCCGCAACAGACGGAACAGGAAACGCACATGACCACCCGCCCAAAAGTTATCGTGACCCGCCGACTACCGGAAACGGTCGAAACGCGGATGCGCGAGTTGTTTGATGTCGAGTTGAACGACAGCGATGCGCCGATGGAATTGAGTGATGCGGTGAAGCGGGCCGATGTGCTGGTGCCGACTTTGGGCGACAAGATTGATGCGGCTTTGTTGGCGGGTGCCGGGCCGCAATTGAAGCTGATCGCCAATTACGGGGCCGGGTTTGACCATATCGATGTGGCATTGGCTTTGTCCAAGGGGATCATGGTCACCAATACGCCGGGGGTGCTGACCGAAGATACCGCCGATATGGCGATGGCCTTGATTTTGGCGGTGCCGCGCCGAGTGAAAGAGGGCATGGCGCTGATGCAGTCGGGTGACTGGCAAGGTTGGTCACCGACGGCCTTGATGGGCAAGCGGATTGCTGGCAAGCGCTTGGGCATTGTCGGCATGGGGCGGATTGGTCAAGCGGTAGCGCGGCGGGCGCGGGCGTTTGGGTTACAAATTCACTACCACTCGCGCACGCGGTTGCGGGGTGAAGCCGAAGCGGCGCTGGAGGCGACTTGGTGGGAAAGCCTCGATCAGATGCTGGCGCGGGTGGATATTGTGTCGGTCAACGCGCCGCATACGCCTTCGACTTTTCATTTGCTGAATGCACGGCGGCTGAAACTGATGAAACCGACAGCCTTTCTGGTGAATACCTCGCGCGGCGAGGTTGTTGACGAGAATGCTTTGACGCGGATGCTGCGGACGGGTGAGTTGGCGGGGGCGGGGCTGGATGTCTATGAACACGGCAAGGATGTGAACCCGCGATTGCGTGCGCTGCCCAACGTGGTGCTGCTGCCGCATATGGGATCGGCCACCGAGGAAGGGCGCATCGAGATGGGCGAGAAAGTGATCCTGAACATCCAGACTTTCGTCAACGGGCACCGGCCACCGGATCAGGTGTTGCCGACGATGCTTTAAACCGCCATTCCACGGCGGCGATGGCGGCAAGCACCAAGGCAATACCCGCCCCCTGCACCAGCGAAATGCGTTCGCCGAGAATTAGCACCGCGAAGATTATCCCCAGCAACGGTTCGACATTGCTGATCATCGTCGCCCGCACGGCACCAAGAATTGGCAAGGCGACGAAGAAGGCAAGTGTGCCGATTGTATAGCCAACCGCAACGCCAGCGAACCCCAGCCATCCGGAAAAGCCGTGGGGCAGAGCGATTGCACCCAGAGCGGGGAACAACACGACCAGCGTGACGGATGCTGACACCATCATCCAGAAAACGACGGCAAGACTGCTTGCCTGTTTCATGGCGCGGGCATTGCCGATGATGACAAAGACGCAGGTTACAGCGGACAGAAATGCCAAGCCAAGGCCAGTCGGGTTAAGACGGTCGAACGAGAACCCGATTGCAAGGCCGAGTCCGACGCATGCAACGACCAGCGCGCCGATCACGCGGTACGACATCGGCTCGTCGCCGAGCCAAACCGCTGCCAGTCCGACCAGAACGGGGTGGAAGAAAAAGATCAGAATCACGGTATTGACTGGGATGTAGGCGACCGCGCCCAAGAACCCGTACAGCATTACCGCGTAAACAACGCCGGTCGCCAAAGCGGTCAGCAACGGTTTTCGGCCTATTCTAACCGACTGTCTGAGCAGAATCATCAACAGCCAAGCCAAGGCGACCGTCAGGAGGCTGCGGGCGGTGATGACAGTCAGCGTGTTGCTGCCGCCGTCATAAGCGAATTTGGCGAAGGTGGGGACGATGGCGATGCTAATTGTCGAGGCCAGAACCAGCGCCGCGCCAACCGCCTGAAGTTGGCGGCTGGAGCGATTGACGGACGGCACCGGGATGGACGGGTTGGCTGGCATGAATACCCCCGAAATTTTGCGTCAAATATCCGCCGACCAGTGATGAACTGGGGCCGAGAATGCCGGTTCAGGGTTGCAAAAGCAATAAAGTTTGCTGATTGCGGAAATAACAATCAGGTGCCAGCCAATGATTTATGCGTGTGCGGGTCAGAATTCTATCGCAGCGAAAAAAGGGCGTTCTTTTTGCCGGATCTCCGCGAGGGTTTCAGTCGCCGCATTCCTTGCAGAAAATCTCATAGTCGGCGAGCGAATCGCGGGCGATGAAGCGGCAACCGCAGATCGGGCAGTTTTTGGTGCATATGGCCGAGCGGGGGGCGCTTTCGGGCATGGTGACGCGACGGGGGCGGGCGGGTTGTTGGCTGGTTGCAACTTGGGTCATCGTTACGAAACTCCGGCTGCCTTTGGGGGGCGAAGACCCGCTAATACTGGGCAATTTTAGCTAATTTTGGCTCAAATCTTGGTGACTTTGCGGCGGGTTGACAATCACTGGCGATTCTCCTAATACTTAACCTTATGGTAAAGTTTCAACAGAGTGATCGCGATTTGGTGTTTGGCGCTTTGGCCAATTCCACCCGTCGCGCCATGACAGAAAGCCTGCTGCGCGATGGGCCGCAGGCGATGATGATTTTGGCCAAACCTTTTGGCATCAGCCTGCCCGGAATCAAGAAGCATATCGGTGTGCTGGAAGATGCGGGCATTGTGACCACCAACAAAAGGGGTCGCGAGAATATCGTTGCGGTCAATCCGGCTGCGTTAAAGACAGCGGCGGAATGGTTTGAGTTTCAGGCAAGGTTCTGGAACGCCAGTATGGACCGGCTGGACAAGATTTTGGACAGGAGTTGAAAGATGCCGCAGGGGGAATTGACCATCAAACGGGTGTTTGCAAACGTAAGTGCTGACAAGGTTTTCGCGGCTTGGACCGATCCGGAAATTATGGCGTCATGGTACGGGCCTGAAGGGATGGAAACCACAATTCACGCGTTCGACTTACGCGAAGGCGGTGCCTACAGGCTGACCATGAAAGCCCCAGACGGAACCTTGTTTCCGTTGCGCGGTGTTTTCACCGAAATCCGTCGACCGAACCGGTTGGCCTTTAGCTGGCAATGGGAAAGCAATGCCGAACTGGCCATGCCAGGGGCGCAGGAAACCTCGGTCACAGTCGATATTCGCGCGATTGGCGGCGATGTTGCCCTTACCTTGACGCATAGTGGTTTTGCGACGCCCGAGGCCATCGCGCAGCACAATGACGGCTGGACCAGCATGATGACGAAACTGACAAGCCTGCTGGCGGCGTGACCAGCGATTTGGCGGAGGAATGCGTTATGGCAAAAGAGTATTCGATAAGTTGCAATTGCGGACATACGGTTACGGACACGGATCGACGGATGGTCGAGGCCAAACAATGGGCGCATGCAATCAAGGATCACGGCGACATGGTGAAAACCATGGATGCACCGATGATCCACGGCATCTTGACCGGCTGGGACAAGGAATTCGCGACTCAGAAATGACTTGTTTCGAACGGGCGGGAATCAGCGTTCCCGCCCGCAAACCTTGCAGGCGGGGTTGCGTTCAACCCGCAATTTTCGGCTTTCCCCCCATAATGCGTCGTAGATTAGCAGGCTGCCTTGCAGGGTTTGGCCGGCACCTGTGACATATTTGATCGCCTCGCCAGCCATCATCGAGCCGATGACCCCCGGCAAAGCCCCCATGACACCCGCTTCGGCGCAACTTGGCACCATGCCGGGTTCGGGGCGGGTGGCGAAGATACAGGCATAACACGGGCCACTGGTGGCCGGGTGATACAGGCTAATCTGGCCTTCCCATTGGCTGATTGCGGCGGCGATGAGGGGCTTGTTAAGGGCGAAGCAGGTGGCGTTAATCAGGTAGCGGGTGCCGAAATTGTCGGAGCCGTCGAGGATAAGATCGTAAGCGCCGATGATTTCGGCGGCGTTGTTGGCATCAAGTCGCGTGTTGTGCAAGATCACAGTCACATGCGGGTTGACGTGGGCAAGGGTGGTTTTAGCGGAATCGGTCTTCGCTTGCCCGACGGATTCGGTGGCGTGGATGATCTGGCGTTGCAGGTTCGACAGCGACACGATGTCATCATCGACAATGCCCAATGTGCCAATACCAGCAGCGGCCAGATACATCAGCGCTGGGGAGCCAAGTCCCCCGGCACCAATCACCAGAACCTTGGCCGCTTGCAGTTTCAACTGCCCCGGACCGCCGATTTCGCGCAGCGCGATGTGGCGGGCGTAGCGGGGGATTTCTTGCGGTGACAGGGTCATTGGTTGCCGGCTTTCAAGTTACGACGGCACCAGCCGACGAACAAGGCGACGGCGCAGCCAAATCCCACGACCCAGCCCCAGAAAGCGCCGATGTAAGCCGTACGAACCGCCAAGCTAGCACTATCGGCGCCCCAACTTTCGCCAAAGAGGGAGGCCACGAACACGAACAGAGAAAGTGTGAGTGCCATTGCAATACCAAGCCCGATCCAACCAAACCAGCGGCTTGCAATCAAGGTTGCCGCCAGCGGTGCCCAGAGCAGGAAAAGTCGGGAAAAGGTGGGGAGGTCGTCCAATCACGACGCCCCGGTTGAACCAAATCCACCAGCGCCGCGCGTGGTTTGGTCGAGGTCACTTTCAACCCAGTCGCAGCGGGTGACGGGGGCAAGCACAAGTTGGGCGATGCGGTCACCGTGTTGGATGGTGAAAGAATCGCTGCCTAAATTGACCAATAACACCCCGATTTCGCCGCGATAATCGCTGTCGATGGTCCCCGGTGCATTGGCAATGGTCAGGCCGTGTTTGAAGGCTAAGCCAGAGCGCGGGCGGACTTGAATTTCATGGCCTTGCGGGATGGCGACGGTCAGGCCGGTGGGGATAAGTTTACGTTCGCCTGGCGCGATTATGACGCCAGCGCGCCAGTGGTCGGGGAAGTTGGCGCGGACGTCCATTCCAGCGGCACCTGCGGTTTCGTAGGCGGGTAAAGGAATGCTGGCATCCGCTTCGGGGCGGCGCTGGATGGCAACTTTGAGGGTCATTTCAACGCCTGCGCAATACGGTCGGCAAGTTTGGCGGCGACCATGTCTTTGCTCATCTGTGGCCAAGATTCGGGGCCATTTGACGTTATGAGGGTGACGGTGTTGTCGCTGCCGCCCATGATGCCGTTGCCAGCGCTGACATCATTGGCGACGATCCAATCGCAGCCCTTGCGGATGCGTTTGGCGGTGGCATTGGCCAGCACATCGTCGGTTTCCGCGGCAAAGCCGATCACCAGTTGCGGGCGGTCTTTTTTCATTTGCGCGACGGATTTCAGAATATCGAGGTTTTCGGCGAATGTCAGTTCGGGGGCACCTTTCACCGACTTTTTCAACTTGGATGCACTGGCGTTGGCTACGTGCCAATCGGCGACGGCAGCAGCAAAAACGGCGGCGTCGGCAGGTAATGCCGCGTGAACAGCCTCCGCCATTTGTTGGCCGGTTTCGACCTCGACAATCGCCACGCCCTTGGGACGGGCGGCTGTAGCAGGTCCGGTGATGAATGTGACGGTTGCGCCTAGCGCCGACAAGGCCTGCGCAATCGCCGTTCCTTGCGTGCCGGAGGACCGGTTGGCGATGAACCGCACCGGGTCGATCGATTCGTGCGTGGGACCAGAGGTGACAAGGATGTGGCGGCCCTTGAGCGGGCCGTTCAATAAAACGTTTTCAATGGCCGCAACAATTTCCAAAGGTTCGGCCATGCGGCCCGGACCGTACTCACCGCAGGCCATATCGCCATCGTTGGGACCGACAAACAGAATGCCGTCAGATTTCAGGGTGGCAAGGTTGCGCTGGGTGGCGGCGTGGGTCCACATGCGCACGTTCATGGCAGGGGCCAGCAACACGCGTTTGTCGGTCGCCAACAGCAGGGTCGAGGCAAGGTCGTTCGCTTCGCCATGCGCCATTTTCGCCATCAGATCGGCGGTGGCGGGGGCAACGACGATCAGGTCGGCGGAACGGGATAGTTCGATATGGCCCATTTCCGCCTCGTCTGTCAGGTTGAACAGGTCGGTGAAGACCTTGCGCCCCGCCAGCGCTGACACGGATAGCGGCGTCACAAATTCCGCCCCGGCCTTTGTCAACACCGGTGTCACCGACGCCCCGCGTTCGCGCAGACGCCGGATCAGGTCGAGTGATTTATAAGCGGCTATGCCGCCACCGATAACCAAAAGGACTTTGCGACCGGAGAGCATGGAGTTCCTTTGTGCCGAACGAACTTGGCTTGTTGTAGGTGGAATACATGGGTCGGGCAAGATTGCGGTGGCTTGAAAGCCACGCTAGAGGAGAATTAAAGTCAGACCAAACCAGCCCATAAGGATCGCAACATGACTCATGCCTTTTTCGCCACGTTCCACGATCTGAAGGGCAAGTCGGTTTTTATTACTGGTGGAGGGTCTGGCATTGGCATGGACCTGACCGAAGGGTTTTTGGAGCAGGGCTGCAAGGTCGCCTTTGTGCAACGATCCGACGCCACCGAATTTGTGCGCGAGATGGAGGATAAACACGGCAACAAGCCTTTGTTCATCAAATGCGACATCACCGATACCGCGGCCCTGAAACGCAGCATGGACCAAGCGGCCGAGGCGCATGGGGATGTAACCGTGCTGGTTAACAATGCCGCCAATGATATGCGTCATGGGATTGACGGGTTCAGCCGTGAAGATTGGGACAAGATGCTTGCCATCAACCTGACCCCGCATTTCTTTTCGGCGCAGCATGTGGCACCGGGAATGCGCAAGGCGGGGGGTGGGTCGATTATCAATTATTCCTCGATTTCCTATATGATGGGGAATGGTGGGTACGTGTCTTATACCGCCGCAAAGGCGGGGATCACTGGGCTGACGCGCGGATTGGCACGGGATTTGGGTAAGGACCGTATCCGCGTCAATGCCGTGATGCCGGGGTGGGTTTTGACGCAGAAACAACGCGATTTATGGGCCAAACCCGAGGCTTTGGAGGCGCATATGAAACGGCAGGCTTTACCCGATTACATGGTTGGCCGCGACATGGTTGGCGGGACGTTGTTTTTGGCCTCGGACGCTTCGCGGATGATGACGGGGCAAGCGCTGGTAATCGACGGCGGCGTCGTCGTTTCGGGATGATTGCGCCCGATTGGATTGCGGTTGATTGGGGCACTTCGAACCTGCGGGTTTGGGCGATGGGGCCTGCGGGCGTGCTGGCGGAAGATTCCAGCAACCGCGGGATGGGGACCTTGCAGCGCGACCAGTTCGAGGCGGCGCTGCTGGAACTAATCGAGCCTTGGCTTGTTGCCGGGCGGGTGATGACGGTTATCGCGGCGGGTATGGTCGGGGCGCGGCAGGGGTGGATGGAAGCGCCCTATGCGAAAGTGCCAAGCGTGCCGTTGGTTGCAAACAAGATGGTCAAACCGGTTTGCGACCCTCGCATGCGGGTGCATATCTGCCACGGGCTGTCGCAGGCCAAACCCGCCGATGTGATGCGCGGCGAAGAAACGCAGATAGCCGGGTTATTGGCGTTGGACCCAAAGTTTGAGGGCGTGGTGTGTTTGCCGGGAACGCATACGAAATGGGCAGAAATTTCGGCCAATGAAGTGTGCAGTTTTGTGTCGGTGATGACGGGTGAGTTGTTTGCTTTGTTGTCCAAGCAATCGGTTTTGCGCCATTCGGTAGGAACCGAAGGTTTCGACGAGGCCGCATTCATCGAAGCGCTGGACGCCGCTTTGACCCAACCCCAATCGATAGCGACGCGGTTATTCCCGCTAAGGGCGGAAGGGTTGGTTGGGCAGTTGTCGCCGATTGTCGCGCGGTCGCGTCTGTCGGGGCTGCTGATCGGCATCGAATTGGCGGCGACGAAACATTGGTGGCTTGGGCGGCAAATCGCCATTGTCGGCACGCATTCACTGGCGAAGACATACGCCAAGGCTTTGGCTCATGTCGGGGCCAAGCCAACAATTCTGGACGGCACAGTTGTAACGCTGGCGGGGCTGAAAGCGGCCTACGATGCGGTGCGTTCGGGCCAGAATTGAATGAAAATTCCTATTGTGATCAGATAAATGCTGGTCACAACAAGGCCCCATCCGGCCAGATTGGGTGTTTGAAAGTCGGCCACTATTGTCCACATGGCAAAGCCACACCAAGCCAACGTGACCGGCAAAGACAGCCAGCGCAGGCGTTCGGTGCGGATTGGATGGATGAATTTGAGCGAGAAGAACTGTGCAAGTCCTAGGATACAGACAACCGCGATCATCACTGGGGGCGGCGGTAAAAGAGCAAAGAACACAAGCACGACCATGTTCCAGCAACTGGGAAAGCCCGAAAACGAATTATCCGGCATTTTCATGCGGGTATCGGCGAAATACATCGCGCTGGTTGAAACGATGATGATGGCCAGAAACCAGCCTTGCCAAGCGGGCATCAGATGCGCCTGCGCCAAGGCATAGGCGGGGATGAAGGCGTAGGTCAAAAAATCAACGATCAAATCCAGCAGAATGCCGTCCCAATTGGGGGCATACTTTTTGGTTTTTGTTGCGCGTGCCAATGGCCCGTCGATACCGTCAACAAACAAGGCCAGTCCCAACCAGATAAACATCCATTTCCAATCCTGGGCAGCGGCGGCCAGCATGGCAAATAGCGCGATTGCTGCGCCCGAGGCGGTTAGGAGGTGGACACAAAAGGCAAGGGTCTGTTTTGTCATCGCGCCCTCATACGATGGAATTGCAACAAGGCAAATGTCTTTCTGCCTGTCATGCCGGGCGTCCGCTTTGGGTTGCGCAGGGCCGGATGCCCTGACAAAGTGCCAGAATCGAAACGTCGCAGTGCATGGAAAATGGTCGGGTTTTTTCGTCGTCATCCCATTCTGGTTTCCTCGCTTGGGCTGGCAGCCTTGGTGACGGCTTTCTTTGCCATCCGGTTTGTCACCGAGCTGGTCTATTGGTCTGCGCATCGAGACGAACCGGTTCGGGCATGGATGACCGTGGGTTACATCGGAAGAAGCTGGGATCTGGACCCGCGCGTGATCGATGCTGAAGCCGGCTTGCCCCTGCCGGTGGATCACCCGCTGACATTGAGCGAGATTGCGCGGCAACGCGGGGTGCCGGTAGGAGAAATAATTGCAGCCGTCGAGGAAACGCTAGCTCGCTTGAAAGTTGATCAACCGTGAGCGATTGGCTTCTCGCCCTCGTTCCGCAATATGGCATGTGGCTGCTAGCAAGTTGCACTTTCTTATCGTGTCTGGCTTTACCCATTCCCGCTTCCATGCTGATGCTGGCCGCCGGTGGTTTTGTTGCTGCGGGCGATCTGTCGATGTTTAGCTGTGCCGGAGCGGCCCTGCTGGGGGCGGTGGTGGGCGATCAGGTGGGATATTTCGGTGGGCGTTGGGGCGGTGAAGGCGCTATCGCCAAACTCGGCTCGCGCGCGGCCTTGCTGGCCAAAGCGACAGAATTGCTGGCCAAGAAGGGTGGCGTTGCCGTATTTTTCTCGCGTTGGTTGGTTTCCGCCTTGGGGCCTTACGTCAACCTTGCTGCAGGGGCCGCAAGCCAGTCGTGGGTGCAATTCACCCTTTGGGGCGTTGCGGGCGAGGCTGTTTGGGTGGGCCTTTATGTCGGCCTTGGTTATGCGTTCACTGGCAATATTGAAGCTGCATCCTCCATGGCGGTGAACATGTTGGGCTTTTTGGCAGCGGGCACGGTAGCCCTAGGTTTAGCCGCATGGCTGATCGCGACGCTAAGAGCGGAAAGGGCTAAAGCGTAAACTTGGTCAGTCCAACTTGAGCATTCTTGGTTGTAAGTTTCTAACGATTTGCGCCCGATTGCCGCAATTTCCGCTCCAATGCCCGCAGGGCCAACGACAGGCCAATCGTCATCACCAGATAGACATAGGCGACGATGTTGTAGGTCTCGAAAAAACGAAAATTGCCGGCGGCATAGACTTTGCCCAGTTGGGTGATGTCGGCCACGCCAAGCACAGAAACCAAAGATGAGTCTTTGATGAGGGCGATGAAATCGTTGCCAAGGGGCGGCAGGATTGTGCGGATTGCTTGGGGAAAGACGATCAGGCGAAAGCGGTGCCAGCCGGTCAGGCCAAGCGCTTGCGCGGCCTCGATTTGGCCTTTGTCCACTGACAGGATACCGGCGCGGAACACTTCGGCGATGAAGGCGGAATATCCGATGGCCAGCGCCAGGATCGCCCGCCACAGAAGTGACAGGTCGCGGGTGCGGATCGGAGCGATGCCCAGCCAATCGGCCAAAGCGTTATAACCGGCGACCAGAGCCGGAGCACCGACAAAGGCGATGTAGAACAGCAGCACCAGAGTGGGGATGCCGCGGATGATTTCGATATAGAAACGGGCGATTTGGCGCAGGATCAAAAAGCGTGACAGCGCGGCGATGGCCAGAAGCAGCCCGCTGATCGATGCAATTGCGAATGCCACGATAGTCACAAACGCGGTGATACCGATGCCTCTGGCGATGGTGTGGAGGATTTGGGCGTAAAGATCATC
The DNA here is from genome assembly GCA_031415055.1 of Oceanomicrobium sp. Taxonomy (GTDB): domain Bacteria; phylum Pseudomonadota; class Alphaproteobacteria; order Rhodobacterales; family Rhodobacteraceae; genus JANMOK01. Next base: position 14,443 of record JANOQZ010000043.1, read on the forward strand.
AATCAGCACACGCCAAAGCAAATAAGCACCGATGCCAATGGTCAACAGCAGCCAGTATGGGAAGTCGTTTTGATTTTGGGGATGGTTCATGGGGCGAATGCGGCCCCGGATCAAGTCCGGGGCCGCGGATTTACCGGCTTAACTGCCGAATTTGTAGTCGAGGAACCATTTCTTGTTCAGTGCATCGATGGTGCCGTCTTCTTTCATCGAGGCTATTGCCGCATTGATCGGGGCAACCAGATCGGAGCCTTTGGGGAAGATAAAGCCAAAATCTTCGCTGCCCATCGCTTCACCGACCAATTTGAGCGCCTCAGGTTCAGCAGCGACATAGCCCGCCCCTGCAGTGCCATCGGTCAGCACGACGTCAACGTCACCGGATTTCAGCGCCTGAACGGTAGCGCCAAATGTCTCGAACAGTTTGATGCGCGGATTGGCCTCGTCACCGTCGAGCATGTTGTAGACGGCGACATAGAACGGCGTGGTGCCCGCCTGAGCGCCGACCAGACCGTCGGCAAAGGCGCTGAAGCTTGGTCCGTCGGTGAAGCGAGCTTCATCGGCGCGCACCAGCATGAACATTTCGGATCGCATGTAGGGATCGGAAAAATCGACCTGGCCTTTGCGTTCGTCGGTGATGGTGATGCCGGTCATGCCCATGTCGTATTGGCCTTCAGAGACCGACGGGATCATCGCGTCCCAACTGGAATTCTGGATGGCGATGGTGAAGTTCAGTCGTTTGGCAATTTCCACCGTGGCATCATATTCCCAGCCGATTGCCGCGCCGCTCGCATCGACAAACTGCAAAGGCGGATAGGCGTTTTCGGTGACGATAACCACTTCACGTCCGCCCAGATCGGGCAGGTCAGCGGCAAAGGTCGCAGTGGCCATCAGCATGGCTGAGGCGAATGAGGCAAGAATTTTCATGGATGAGTCTCCCCTGTTCTCTGGCGGTGACTGTGCCGCAGGCCGGGGGTGGGCGGCAAGATATTTCAGTCGAGTTCGGAAAGGATTGCCCGAACGACGGATTTTGGATCGGCAGCGCCCCAAATCGGGCGGCCAATGACCACATGATTGGCCCCGGCTTGAATCGCGTCGCGCGGTGTGGCGACGCGTTTTTGGTCGTTGGCGGCGGTTCCAATGGGGCGCACGCCGGGGGTGACGATCAGTTTGCCTTTGGCCTCGGCCAAGGCGCGGATCAGCGCCGCCTCCTGCGGTGAGGCAATCACCCCATCTGCGCCGGCGATGAACGCCCGGCGGGCGCGTTCGACAGTGATGTCCTGCAGCGAGCCTTCGCGGAACATGGCGTCGTCCAAATCGGAACGGTCCAGCGAGGTGAGGATGGTGACGCCGAGGATCTTGGTCGCTGTCGTGCCCCGCCCTTTGATAGCTGCGCGTACCACTTGAGGGTCGCCATGCACAGTCAGGAAATCGAGGTTGTATTGCACCAGCCCGCGCACTGCCGCCTCTACCGTCGCGCCGATGTCGAAAAGTTTCATGTCGAGGAATACGCGCTTGCCTGCGGATTTCAGTTCGTCCGCTAGGGCAAGGCCACCGCCGGTCAGCATGCCGAGGCCGATTTTGTAGAAGGTCACGTCACCGCCAAAGGTCTCGACCAATCGCAGCGCGTCCAAAGCATTGGGCAAGTCGAGGGCGACGATAAGGCGGTCGTTGGGCATGGCGGGTCTCCTGCATTTGCTTTGCCGCGACCGGGGGTGAATTGCAAGGATGCGTGGCGAAGAAGTGAGGTTGCGCCCTTGCCGCAATGTCTTACTGCCCCCAAATATGGCCAAAGGCTTGCGGATGGAATGTGCCATTTGGACATTCCAAAGGCGAGCGCTGTTGGAGGGATTTGACCATGAACTTTGAAAAGTTCACCGAACGGGCGCGTGGATTTGTGCAATCTGCACAAATGCTGGCGCAAAGCGAAAACCACCAAAGATTTTTGCCCGAGCATGTGCTGAAAGTACTGTTGGATGACGACCAAGGTTTGGCGGGAAATTTGATCCGCTCTGCTGGCGGCGATCCGGCCTTGGTTAAGCAGTCGGTTGAATTGGCTTTGGCAAAGCAGCCGAAAGTCACCGGGCAAGACCAGCTTTACATGGACGGGGCGACGGCGAAAGTATTCGACGAAGCCGAGAAAATGGCCAAAAAAGCGGGCGATTCCTTCGTTCCGGTGGAGCGTTTGCTGACCGCTTTGGCGGTAACAAAATCAGCAGCGGAAAAGGCGTTGAAGGATGGTGGCGTGACGGCGCAGGCCTTGAACACCGCGATCAACGACATCCGCAAAGGCCGCACGGCGGATTCGGCCAGTGCCGAGCAGAGTTATGACGCGTTGAAGAAATATGCCCGCGATTTGACCGAGGCCGCGCGCGAAGGCAAGATCGACCCGATCATCGGGCGCGACGAAGAAATTCGCCGCACCATGCAGGTGCTGACGCGGCGGACCAAGAACAACCCGGTGCTGATTGGTGAGCCCGGCGTGGGGAAAACAGCAATTGCCGAAGGTCTGGCCCTGCGGATTGTCAACGGCGACGTGCCCGATTCGATTGCCGGTAAACGGCTGATGGCGTTGGATATGGGCGCGATCATTGCGGGCGCGAAATATCGCGGCGAGTTTGAGGAACGACTGAAGGCTGTATTGGCCGAAGTCACGGCGGCGGCAGGCGAAATCATCCTGTTCATCGACGAAATGCATACATTGGTTGGTGCAGGTAAGGCCGACGGGGCGATGGATGCGTCCAACTTGTTGAAACCGGCTTTGGCGCGGGGTGAATTGCACTGTATTGGCGCAACCACGCTGGACGAGTATCGCAAGCATGTGGAAAAAGACGCCGCCTTGGCGCGGCGGTTTCAGCCGGTGATGGTCAGCGAGCCGACAGTTGTCGATACCATCTCGATTCTGCGCGGCATCAAGGAAAAATACGAGCTGCACCACGGTATTCGAATCATGGATTCGGCTTTGGTGGCGGCTGCAACCCTAAGCCATCGTTACATTACCGACCGGTTTTTGCCCGATAAGGCGATTGATTTGATGGACGAGGCTGCCAGTCGTTTGCGGATGGAAGTGGATTCCAAGCCGGAAGAACTGGACGCAATCGACCGTGAATTGATGCAAAAGCAGATCGAAGAAGCGGCGTTGGAAAAAGAGAAGGACGCGGCCTCCAAAGACCGTTTGGTGACTTTGACGCGCGAATTGGCTGAATTAAAACAACGCTCTGCCGAGATGACGGCGCGTTGGCAAGCCGAACGTGACAAACTGGCTGGGGCGCGTGACATCAAGGAAGCTTTGGATCACGCTCGCGCAACTTTAGCGCAAGCGCAACGCAACGGCGATTTCGCCAAGGCAGGGGAACTGACCTATGGCGTGATCCCGGGGCTGGAAAAACGACTTGTCGAAGCCGAGGCTGCGGGATCGGACGTGATGGTTGAAGAAGCGGTAACGCCCGAGCAAATCGCCGGCGTGGTGGAGCGTTGGACCGGCATTCCGGTCAACCGGATGCTGGAAGGCGAACGGGCGAAATTGCTCCGGATGGAAGCGGAAATTGGCAAACGGGTGATTGGGCAGACCGCTGCGGTTACCGCTGTGGCCAATGCGGTGCGACGGTCGCGCGCAGGGCTAAGCGACCCCAATCGACCGATGGGATCGTTTCTGTTTCTGGGGCCAACGGGCGTTGGAAAAACCGAACTGACCAAGGCTTTGGCGGCGTTTTTGTTTGACGATGATCAGGCGATGGTGCGGGTCGACATGTCGGAGTTCATGGAAAAGCATTCGGTTGCCCGATTGATTGGAGCGCCGCCGGGGTATGTTGGCTATGACGAAGGCGGAATGCTGACCGAAGCGGTGCGGCGCAGGCCGTATCAGGTTGTGTTGTTTGACGAGGTGGAAAAGGCGCATCCCGATGTATTTAATGTGCTGTTACAGGTACTTGACGATGGTCGCCTGACCGATGGCCAAGGCCGGGTGGTCGATTTCAAGAACACGCTGATCGTTTTGACGTCGAATCTTGGGTCACAGATTGGCGAAAGTGAAACCGACAAATCGGTGGTTTTAGAAGCCGTTCGGTCACATTTCCGACCCGAATTTCTCAATCGGTTGGACGAGCAGATCATCTTTGAACGGCTGTCGCGCAGCGATATGGACGCGATTGTCGGCATTCAATTGGGCTTATTGGAAGGCCGTTTGGAAGGGCGCAAAATCACTTTGGACATTGATGCCTCGGCGCGAAAATGGCTGGCCGATCAAGGCTATGACCCGGTTTATGGGGCGCGGCCTTTGAAACGGGTGATCCAACGCGAGTTGCAGAACCCTTTGGCGGAATTGCTGCTGTCTGGCGAAGTGCTGGATGGATCGCATGTGCCGGTTTCTGCGAGTGCCAGTGGTTTGATTGTGGGCGGACATGTGAAAGAAATGCTGCGGCCAAAACTGGTTCATTGAGGGGAATTGGACCGCTTTTTGGGGCATTTGAACGCGGTTTTGCGGGGGATTATGGGGGTAAGGCAGGGTTTATGTCGCCTTTGCAATAGCTTGCGTGAGGGGTGATGGGTGCAAAGCACCCATCCTACACCAGTCCTTTGGCAATCAACCCCCGCGCAACGCCGATGAACGCCTGTGCCTGCGGGCTGTCCGGCTTGGCCGCGACAATCGGCGTGCCGTCGTCACCGGCCAGTCGGATTGCCAAATCCAAGGGGATTTCGCCGAGGAAGGGCATGCCTTGTTTGGCGGCCTCCAATGCCGCGCCGCCGTGGCCGAAGATGTGGGCCTCAACGCCGCAATTGGGGCAGATGTAGCTGCTCATATTCTCGATCATGCCGATAATCGGCGTGTTCAGTTTGGCGAACATGCTGAGCGCTTTGCGGGCGTCAAGCAGTGCCACGTCCTGCGGGGTGGAGACGATGATGGCCCCGGCCAGTTCGGTTTTCTGGCACAATGTCAGTTGCACGTCGCCGGTGCCGGGGGGCAGGTCGACCAGCAGCACGTCGAGTTCGCCCCACAGCACTTGCCCCATCATCTGCTGCAGCGCCCCCATCAGCATCGGGCCGCGCCAGACGACGGCCTCGTCGTCTTTGGTCAACAGGCCCAGTGACATCATGGTGACGCCGTGGGCGATGGGGGCGATCATGTTGGTACCGTCGGGCGATTGCGGGCGACCGGTGACGCCCATCATGCGCGGCTGGCTGGGGCCGTAGAAATCGGCGTCGAGCAGGCCGGTGCGTTTGCCAAGCGCGGCAAGGGCGACGGCGAGGTTGGAGGCGACGGTGGATTTGCCAACCCCGCCTTTGCCCGAGGCGATCGCGATGACGGTTTTCACACCTGCGGGTTTGGTTGGCCCGGCTTGCGGGGTGGCGTGGCGACCGATGGTCAGGTTGGGCGGGGCTTTGGTGGTGTGGGCGGTGAGCAGGGCGGAGACTTTGCTGACGCCGGGCAGCGATTCAACGGCGCGAACGGCGACGGCGCGGACGGGTTCCATCGCCAAACCATGTTCGCTGGCGACTTCCATGATGAAACGCACCTCGCCGCCCTCGATGGTCAGGGCGCGGACGATTTCGGCGGCGACGATGTCAGTTCCAGAGATTGGGTCGGTGATTTTGCCGAGAACGGCAAGGATTTCGTCGCGGGTTACGGGCATGAGGGTGGGCCTTGGGTGGTGGGATTGGGGCCAGTTTGGGGTAGTCCTGTCGGATTGAAAAGGCCTGTCATTCCCGCGAAGGCGGGAATCCAGTGGCTGACCCCCGCCTTCGCGGGGGTGACACGACGTGTGGGTGTTCACCCCAGCGTTGGCATAGTGAACTGGGCGTCGTTGCGTTGGCCGTCGGGCCAGCGGGTGGTGGTGGTCTTGATGCGGGTGTAGAAGCGCACGCCTTCCATGCCGTGCATGTGGTGGTCGCCGAACATCGAGGATTTCCAGCCGCCGAAGGAATGGAACGCCATCGGCACCGGGATGGGCACGTTGATGCCGACCATGCCGACCTCGATATCTTGGGCAAAGGCACGGGCGGTATCGCCGTCGCGGGTGAATACGGCGGTGCCGTTGGCATATTCGTGGGCGTGGACCAGATCGACGGCTTCCTTGTAGTTCTTCCGCCGAACCATCGTTAGGACAGGCCCGAAGATTTCCTCTTTCCAGATGGTCATATCGGGAGTGGCGTGGTCGATCAGGGTGCCGCCGAGGTAATAGCCGTTCTCGTAGCCTTGTTTGTCTTGCCGGAACTTGCGGCCATCGACGACAATCTTCGCCCCGGCAGCTTCGCCGGCGTCGATATAGGCTTTGACCTTGTCGCGGTGTTGCGCGGTGACCAGCGGGCCCATGTCGGAGGTGCGGTCGGCGGCGGGGCCGATTTTGAGGGCTTCGATTTGCGGGATAAGTTTTTTCACCAGCGCATCGGCGACGGCATCGGTGACGGGGACGGCAACCGAGATTGCCATGCAGCGTTCACCGGCGGAGCCGTAGGCAGCACCCATAAGCGCCGAGACCGCCATATCGAGGTCGGCGTCGGGCATGATGATCATGTGGTTTTTCGCGCCGCCCAAGGCCTGCACCCGTTTGCCGTTGGCGGTGCCGGTGGCGTGGATGTATTTGGCGATGGGCGTCGAGCCGACGAACGAGACGGCTTTGACATCGGGGTGGTGCAGCAGGGCATCGACTGCTTCCTTGTCACCATGCACGACGTTGAACACGCCTTTCGGCAGCCCTGCCTCGGTCAGCCATTCGGCGATCAGCAGGCTGGGCGACGGGTCGCGTTCGGAGGGTTTCAGGATGAAGGTGTTGCCGGTGGCCAGCGCGATCGGGAACATCCACATCGGCACCATGCAGGGGAAGTTGAACGGGGTGATGCCTGCAACCACGCCGAGCGACTGGCGGATCGAGTGGCTGTCAACGCCGGTGCCGACGTTTTCGGAAAACTCGCCTTTGAGGAAATGCGGGGCACCGACGGCGAATTCGACCACTTCCAGACCGCGGGTGACTTCACCAACCGCATCGTCGTGGGTCTTGCCGTGTTCGGAGGAGACGGCTTCGGCGAGGATGTCGGCACGTTCCCAGAGGATGTTCTTGAATTTGTCGAGGATGCGGGCGCGTCTGAGGGGCGGCGTTTTTGACCAGGCGGGCCAGGCGGCTTTGGCGGCGGCGATGGCGATGCCGACTTCGGCGGTTGATGCCAGCGGCACGCTGTGGTCGCTGTCGCCGGTGGCGGGGTTGAAGACGGGTTGCGAGCGGCCGGATGTGCCGGTTACTTTGGCGCCGTTGATGTAATGCGATACCTCGGTCATTGATCCCTCCAATTTTGCTGCGATGGTTTTCGCATGTTAAAATCTGTAACTCAATGCTATGATTTGGAGAACTGTTATGCAAATTTGTGCATAAGGAGCGTTAATGGACTGGAATGATGGCAAGTTGTTTCTAGCGGTGGCGCGGGCCGGGCAGATGTTGGGCGCGGCGCGGACATTGGCGATCAATCAGGCGACGCTGAGCAGGCGGGTGTCGGCATTGGAAGCGGCTTTGGGCACCAAGTTGTTGATAAGGCGGACAAATGGCTGCGAGCTGACCGATGAAGGGGCGGCGTTCATGGAGACTTTGGAGCGGGTGGAAACCGAGTTCATCCACGCGCGTTCGACCTTGCAGAGAGCGGATTCCACCGTTTCGGGCACAGTGCGGATCGGAGCGCCCGATGGGTTTGGCGTGGCGTTTCTGGCATCGCGATTGGGCTTGCTGGCGGAAAGGCACCCGGATTTGGCGATACAACTGGTGCCGGTGCCACGGTCGTTTTCTTTGTCTCGGCGGGAAGCTGATATTGCCGTGATGGTGGGCCGACCGGAACAGGGGCGGCTGGTGGCGAAAAAGCTGACGGATTATTCGTTGGGGTTGTATGGGGCGAAGGATTATCTGGCGAAAATGCCGGTGATTTCAGAGGCTTCCGAGCTGGTTAGCCATCGGCTGGTTGGTTATGTTGAGGATTTGATCTACGCCCCGACGCTGAATTACGCTGGCGAATTCCTGCGCAACTGGCATTCGCAACTGGAGATTTCCTCGGCCATTGGTCAGTTGGAAGCGGTGAAATCAGGGGCGGGAATCGGGGTTTTGCACGACTATCTGGCGCGGGATTCCGGGCTGGTGGCGGTGCTACCGGAACTGTCGGTGACGCGGTCGTATTGGACCGTCTACCACGAAAGCCTGCGCGATGTGGCGCGGGTGCAGGTGGTGGTGCGGTTTTTGAGCGAGGTGGTGAAGGAGGGGTCGGCGGGGTTTGTGCGGGGGTAGGGTGTGTGCTTGCACGCACCGGTTGAGGGTGTAAAAAAGTGGTGCGTGCGAGCACGCACCCTACGGATAATTAACGGTTCGGTGCGCATTCTTCGCGTATGTCACACTATATTCGACCTAAAATTCCCGGCGCGACGATATTTTTTACACTGACCTTGGCCGAGCGCGGGTCGGACCTTTTGGTGCGCAATATCGATTTGTTGCGTGAAGCCTTTCACCGGACTTTGTTGGAGCGGCCTTTCTTTGTGGATGCAATCGTCATTCTGCCCGACCATTTGCATGCGTTGATAACATTGCCCGCGACGGATTCCGACTATGCGACGCGATGGCGGACCATCAAAACGCGGTTCTCTCGGGCACTGCCATGCGGACCATTGCGCGAAAGCCACCTTGCGCGAAACGAACGCGGAATTTGGCAACGCCGTTTTTGGGAACATCACATTCGCGGCGAAGATGATTTTTGCGCTCATGTCGCGTATTGCTGGAACAATCCGGTGAAACATGGGTTCGTTGCGAAAGCCGCCGATTGGCCGTTTTCGTCGATCCATCGGGATTTGGCGCAAGGATTGGTAACATCGGGATGGGCGTAGGGTGCGTGCTTGCACGCACCTTTTTTTTACAACCGTTTAAAATGGTGCGTGCGAGCACGCACCCTACGCATCCCTTTTCGCAATCCAATCGAAATCGGGGTGGTTCTTGAAGCGCCAATTGCGCAAGGGTCCGGCCATGACGTTCAAATAATACATCTCGAACCCATAGGGCGTGCCTACCGGATGATGGCCGCGCGGGACCAGAACGACCTCGCCGTTTTTTACGGCGATGGTTTCGTCGAGCGAGCCATCCTCGGTGAACACCCGCTGGATGCCGTAGCCGGTTTTGGGGTTCAGGCGGTGGTAGTAGGTTTCTTCCAAGTAAGTCATGTTGGGAAAGTCGTCCTCGTCGTGCCGGTGCGGCGGGTAGGAGGACCAGTTGCCTTGCGGGGTGTAGACTTCGGTCACCAGCAGCGAGTCGGCGACGTCGAAGTCTTCCATGGCAATCGGGTGGATGTGGCGGGTGTTGGCGCCCTTGCCGCGCGTGACTTTGGTGATGTCATCGGGGGCGATGACGCGGGCGGCATGGCCGCTTTTGCCGGGGGCAGAGCAGACGGCGAGGGTGCAATTGGTGGTGGCTTTGACGTGCCAGTCGGAACCGTTGGGCACATAGACGGACCACGGTTTTTTCGCCTCGAACACGTCCATGCGGTCGCCGAGCACGCCGAGCGAATTGCCATGCACGCTGATTTCGGCCTTGCCTTCGACCAGCACCAGAATGACCTCACGGTCGTCGGTCGGCTTGGCGCAATGCTGGTTGACGCCGAGGTGGTACAGATCGAAGCCGACATAGGTCCAATGCGCATTTGCCGGGGTCACATGCAGCACCCGGTGGTCGAACTCGGGGGCATGCGGGCGGACCAGAAGTTTGCTCATGATGTCAATCCGCGGCGCGTTGCAGGGCGAGTCTGGCTTCGTAGGTTTTTCGCGCCTCGTTCACCGCTGGCCGGACCGAGACTTCCGGCACCGCCACATCCCACCAATGGCCGCCCGCCTGGGTGGTCGGGATCGGGTCGGTGTCGATGACGATGGCATAACTTTGAGTGGCGGCGCGGGCGCGGGTCATGGCAGTTTCGAGGTCAGCAATCGAGCCGACTTTTTCGGCAATCGCCCCCATCGAGGCGGCATGGGCGGTGAAGTCGATTGCCGAGGGCACGACGTGGCGGGCGGTGTCGAGCAGATTGTTGAAGCTTTCGCCGCCGGTGGCCATTTGCAGCCGGTTGATGCAGGCATAGCCGCGATTGTCGAGGATGACGGCGATGATTTTATGGCCGAGCATCACCGAGGTGGCGAGTTCGGAGTTCAGCATCATGTAAGAACCGTCGCCAACCATGACCACGACTTCGCGGTCGGGCAGGGCCATTTTCACCCCCAGCGCCCCGGCGATCTCGTAACCCATGGTCGAGAAGCCGTATTCAACGTGATAGGAATTCGGGCGTCCGGCTTTCCAGAGTTTGTGCAATTCGCCCGGCAAGCCGCCAGCGGCGCAGACGACGACGGAATTGTTGTCCAAGCTGCGCTGGACGGCGCCGATCACCTGCATGTCGGTGGGCAGCGCGTTGCCTTGCGGTGCGGCGGTGACGGCATCGACGGCTTTGATCCAGTTCGCTTTCAGCGCCGGATCGGGGGCCTTGGCCTGATAGTCGCCGAGACCCGCCGACATATCCTCCAGCGCCATGCGGGCGTCGGCGACCAAAGGCAGCGAGTTGTGCTTGTGGGTGTCGTAGGGGGCGACGTTGACGGCGAGGAAGCGGCGGTCGGGGTTTTTGAACAGCGACCAAGAGCCGGTGGTGAAATCTTGCATTCTTGTGCCAAGGGCGATGATAACATCGGCAGCTTCGGCGACGGCGTTGGAGGCGGCGGAACCGGTGACGCCGATGGAACCGAGGTTGAGCGGGTGGTCCCAGGGCAGGGCGGATTTGCCGGCCTGGGTTTCGGCGACCGGGATTTGGTGGGTTTCGGCGAAGGCTTTGAGCGCTTCGCAGGCACCGGAGTAGTGCACGCCGCCACCGGCGATGATCAGCGGAGTTTTCGCCGATTTGATGGCGTCGATAGCGACTTTCAGTTCGCGCACGCCGGGACGCGGGCGGCGGCGGTGCCATTCGCGTGGGGCGAAGAAGGCTTCGGGGTAGTCAAAGGCTTCGGCTTGCACGTCTTGGCAAAATGCCAGTGTCACCGGTCCGCATTCGACCGGGTCGGTCAGCACGGCCATGGCGCGGGGCAGGGCGGTGAGCAGGTGTTCGGGGCGCGAGATGCGGTCGAAATAGCGGCTGACCGGTTTGAAGCAGTCGTTAACAGATATGGTGCCGTCCTGGAAGTCTTCGACCTGTTGCAGCACCGGGTCGGGGGCGCGGTTGGCGAAAACGTCGCCGGGGATGAGCAACACCGGCAGGCGGTTGACATGGGCGAGGCCTGCGGAAGTGACCATGTTCAGCGCCCCGGGGCCGATCGAGGTGGTGACGGCCATAGCGCGTTTGCGGTTATGCGCCTTGGCATAAGCGATGGCGGCATGGGCCATGCCCTGTTCGTTATGGCCGCGCCAAGTGGGGAACTTGTCGCCGATGCCGTGCAAAGCCTCGCCGATGCCCGCGACATTGCCGTGGCCGAAAATGGCCCAGCAACCGGCCAGCAGGGTTTCGCCTTCTTCGTTCAACTGCGTGGAAAGGTAACGCATCATGGCTTGGGCGGCGGTCAGGCGGACGGTTTTCATGATTTCGCTCCTTGGCGGGCGCTGTCCCATTGGGTGCACAGGGATTGGTATTTTTCGGACATGTCGGCGATGGCTTGTTGGTCGGTGACTTTACCGGCGAACCAGTCGCGGGCGGTGGCGGCGAAGATGGTGCGGCCGACGGCGAAACCTTTGACCAGCGGATGTTTGGCGGCTTTGGCGAAGCTTGCATAGAGTTCGTCGGCGGGGGAATCGAGGCCCAAAACGACGATTCCGCGGGTGTTGGGGTCGTTGCGGGTGATGGTGGCGCAGGCGTTCGCCCAGCCGACATCGGTTTTCATCGGTTCAAGCTTCCACCAGTCGGGGTAAACGCCGAGGTCGTAGAATCGCTGGATGATCTTGGCGCTGGTTTCGTCGTCGACAGGGGCGACTTTGGAGGGGATGACTTCGAGCAGGAATTCGAGGTTATTCTTGCGGGCGGCCTCGGCCAGTCTTGTGACCGTGGCTTCCTGTTGGGCTTTCATTTCGGCGGTATCGTCTGGGTGATAGAAGCACAGCACCTTCACCACATGATCGCGCGGCCATTCGTTGAGCGCCGAGCCGTAGTCGAGGCCGAGTTCGGGTTCGAGGGTCAGCGGCCGTGATCCCGGCCATTCGACCGGGCGACCGATCCACAGGCCAGTTCCGGCGGCGGCATAGAGGGCATCTCGGCCAACGCGGTTGTCGCAGAGGATGCCGTATCCGGGGCGGTTGTTGGCGACTTGCAGGGCGGCGGTTAGGCAGAGTTGCTTGAATGCGCCGATTTTTGCTGGGGTGGCACCGTCGATGTCCTCCAGTTGTTTGCGGTGATCAAAGGCGAACACGCGCATGGTTGACCAATCGCCCTTGCGGTTGGTGGCCCAATGGATTTGCTCGAGTTCGGCGTCTTTGCGCAAAGCTTTGGTTTTTATGCCGCGTTTGAAGAAGAATTGCAGCTCGTCCCAGCTTGGATAGGCCGGGGTGCAGCCGTGGCGGCTGACGGCGAAAGCCCCGCAGGCGTTGGCGTATTTTAGCGAGGTTGGCCAATCTTGGTCGGTCAGCCAGCCTTTTAGCAAGCCGGACATGAAACCGTCACCAGCGCCCAGCACGTTGAACACTTCGATGGGGAAGCCGGGGCCTTTGATGCCTTTGTCGAGGCTGTCGGGGATTGCGCCCTCGAATGCCGAAGCGCCCATGGGGCCGCGCTTGCAGACGAGGGTGGCTTTGGAGACTTTGCGCACATTGCGCAGGGCGGTGATGGTGTCGGTCGAGCCGCCGGCGATGTGGAATTCTTCCTCGGTGCCGACGATCAGGTCGAAAAGCGGCAAGTGGGTTTGCAGGCGGGAGGTGACGGCGGCGCTTTCGATGAAACGGTTTTCGCCATCGCCGTGGCCGGAAAGCCCCCAGAGATTGGGGCGGTAGTCGATGTCGAGCGCGGTTTTGGCGTGGTTTTCACGGGCCAGTTGCAGCGCCTTCAGGACGGCGGCTTCGGTGTGAGCATGGCTGAGATGGGTGCCGGTGACGGTGATCGAGCGGGTATCGGCGATAAAGGCCGGGTCGATATCGGCCTCGCTCAAAGCCATGTCGGCGCAGTTTTCGCGGTAGAAGATTAGCGGGAATTGCTCCTGATTGCGGATGCCGAGGATGACGAGGGCGGTCAATCGGTCGGGGTCGGTGGCGACACCGCGCACATCGACGCCCTCTTTCACCAGTTGTTCGCGGATGAAGCGGCCCATATGTTCGTCACCAACGCGGGTGATCAGGCCGGATTTGAGGCCGAGCCGGGCAGTGCCGGCGGCGATATTGGTGGGAGAGCCGCCGATGTATTTGTTGAAGGAACCCATATCCTCCAGCCGCCCGCCGACTTGCGCGCCGTAAAGGTCAACCGAGGAGCGGCCAATAGTGATGACATCAAGCATTTTGGTCTTTGTCCCTGCGGGCGATGGCGATGGCTTCGTTGAAATTGTAGAGGAATGTGTAGCCGGTATAGGCGGTCAGACCGCTGGCCAGCGTGGCCCAAAATGGTGAGCCAAGTGCCCATTCAAACGTCGCCCAAAATGCGCAAGCGCCGATGGTGGCGTAGCGTCGCCAGACGGGCAGGAAAAACGGGTGGTTGAGGTCGAGGAATTTGTCGAACATTCAGCCTCGCAATAGTTTCTTGAGGTTGGTTTCCGGGTCGGCAAGTTGGGCTGGATCGGGTTTGATCCTGCCTTGGATCATCATTTCAGCCAAACGGATGTCTTTGGCAACCGCGTTGCCGATGCCGATGCCGCTGGCGGCGATGAGAGTGCCGTCGGCGGCGAATTGGAACAGGATGTAGGCATCGGATGAAAGCTGGCGTTTGGTGGCGGGTAGGGTTGGGTCGGGCAGGCCTGCCACGGACAGTGTCATGTCGTATTGATCCGACCAGAACCAAGGTGTGGTGGTGTAGGGTTCATTGGCACCCATCACATTTGCGGCGACGAGGTTGCCTTGGTCTTGGGCGTTACGCCACGCTTCCAGCCGGATCCGGCGGTTGTAGACGGGCGAGAGGAAGGAACTGCAATCACCGGCGGCGAAGACGTTGGGGTCGGAGGTTTGGAGGTGTGCGTCTACCGCGATGCCGTTGTCGATGGTCAGGCCTGCAGCGGCGGCGAGGTCGGTGTTGGGCATGGCGCCGATGCCGATGACAATGCGGGTGGGATAGCGGACGGTGCCGTTGGCCAGTGTGATGGATCGGTCGTCACCGATGGCGAGGATGCCGGTGTCGCACAAGATTTCGACGCCCTCGGCCTTGTGCCGGGCTGCCATGATATCGGCGATTTCGGGCAGAACGGCACGGCCCATTGGGCGGGGCAGAGCCTCGATGACTGTGACTTGTGCGCCCAGTTTGCGGGCGGTGGCGGCGAGTTCGAGGCCGATGAAACCGGCACCGACGATGGCCAGATGTTGGGTTGCATCGAGGCCGCCGAGAATGGCTTGGCTATCTTCGATCGAGCGCAGGTAGAGGACGGGTTTCCCTTCGGCAAGCGGCAAGGGTCGCGGGCGGGCACCGGTGGCGAGGATGAGTTTGTCGTATTGCAGGGTGGTTGAGTCTGAGAGGAATACCGTTTGCGAGGTGCGGTTTATCGCGGTCGCGGTGATGTTGGTTTTCAGGGTGATTTTGGCGTCGGCGTATTGTTCCGGCGTGGCGATAATCTTGTGGCGAACCACGCCGTTTTCAATTTCCTTCGACAGCGGCGGACGTTCGTAGGGGGGGTGGATTTCGGAGCCGATCAGAGTGATGTCACCTTCGAAGCCGTGTTCGCGCAAGGCAAAGGCGGCCCTTGCACCGCATTCGCCTGCCCCGATGATGACGATTCCCGGCATGGTTCAGGCCAGCTCGATCAGCACTTTGCCGCCCTCGACCTTGACCTTGTAAGTTTGCAAGTTGATGCAAACCGGTGCGCCTTTGGCGGCACCGGAACGATAGTCAAACCGGCCGTTATGTTTCGGGCATTCGATGATGTAATCCATCACCAAACCATCGGCCAAATGTACTTTTTCATGGGTGCAAAGCCCGTCGGTGGCGAAATATTCGTCGTCGGGTGAGCGGTAGATGGCATAGGTTTTGCCGCCGTGATCAAAGCGCATCACGTCTTCTTCGTCCACATCGCCTTGGGCGCAGGCTTCGATCCATTGGGTCATTCGGCGGGCACTCCTGGCATGATGTCGCCGTGGAATTCGGGGCGATAGGGTTTGGCACTTGGCGGCAATTCGCGTTTAATAAACCAGCGCTCATTTTTCAACTGGCGCAAGACTGCCGGGATGATTTGGGAATAGGCATTCCAGATCGAGGTATTGGGCGCGGGCAGGTCGTGTTTGATCAGCTCGTGCAGACGCGGCAGGGCATGGTAAGGCACCATAGGGAACATGTGGTGTTCGACGTGGTAGTTCATGTTCCAGTAAATAAAACGGCTGATTGGGTTGATATAAACCGTGCGGCTGTTCAGGCGATGGTCAAGCACGTCTTCGGCCAAGCCGATGTGCTGCATTACCCCGCAAAGAACCATGTGCCAAGCACCGTAAATGCGCGGCAGGCCGATGAGCAGCAGGGGCAGCCATGTCTGGAAATAGATCGCCGCAAAGATGGTGGCGGCGTAAATGGCGAGCCAGACACGGGCAACAAGAAAGACTTTGGGCTTTTCCATTTCGGGGATGAAAGTGGCTTGCTGCGGTTCGAGGATGCCGAATGTGTTGCGGATCAGGTCTTTGCCAGCGTTCCAAACGTCGGGAAGACCAAAGAAATTGAGACCGAGGCGGAATAAAACCGGCGGGCGCATCAGCACGATTTCGGGGTCGGCACCGACGATGATGGTGTCGGTGTGGTGGCGGGTATGGCTCCAGCGCCAAGCGGGCGGGTTGCGCATGACCATGAAGCAGGCGATTTGGTAGACCGCATTGTTCATCCATTGGGTTTTGAAGGCGGTGCCGTGACCGCATTCGTGCCAGCGCGAATCGGACGCCGAGCCGTAGAGCACGCCGTAAGCCAGAAAGAACGGGACAGACCACCAGCTTGGGTAGAGCCAGGCGGCGATACCGCCCAGCACGATCATTGCACCAATCCAGATGATGGTGTCGCGGATCGCCGGTTGGTCAGAGCGTTTCATCAGCTCTTTCATATCCTTGCGGGCAACCTCGGTGTGATACCATTCGGCCGAGGTCAGGCCCTTTTGCAAGGCCGCCTCGGCTTGGTCGCCCAAGAGGCTGTAATCGCGTTTGACAACTGGCATGCTGAACCCTCCCACGAGGTTTAGGCGGTCATATGCCGCGTTCCACAGATTCTCTCAAGAGAGTCTTGCGGTAATCTATCAAAAACTTGCACAAACTATCATTTTCGCTGATAAGGCCTTTGCAAGACGGAGCGAATCGGATGGCCTCGAGACCCACTATAGCTGATTTGGCGGAAAAAGCGGGGGTCAGCGTCGCCACGGTTGATCGCGTGCTGAACGGGCGACACAAGGTGCGCGAGGAAACCGCACGGCGGGTGTTTGAGGCGGCGGGGGCGATTGGGTATCACGCGGTCAGTTTGATTCAGCAACGGTTGTATCAGGATTTGCCGGAATTCACCTTTGGCGTGATCCTGCAAAAGGAAAAGCAGGAATTTTATCAGAATTTTGCCAGCGAGGTTGAAAGTGCTGTCCGTTCGATGCCGAATATTCGTGGGCGGTTGATCTTGAATTATCTGACGACGCCAACGCCCGCTGAAATATCCGAAAAAATCTTGGCGATGATCCCGCGGGCGCAAGCGATTGCTTTGCCTGCAATCGACCACCATCTGGTCAGTGAGGCGGTGGCGACAGCGCGAGCCAAGGGTGTGCCGGTGTTTTCCTTGTTGTCGGATTTTGCCGCCGGGGTGCGGGAAAGTTATGTTGGGTTGAACAATTTGAAGGTTGGTCGAACCGCAGCTTGGATGATTGCCAAAGGGGCGAAGCGACCGGGCAAAGTGGCGATATTTGTCGGCGGGCATCGCTGGCACGGGCACGAATTGCGCGAGACAGGATTTCGCAACTATTTCCGCCAGCACGCGCCGCAGTTTGAGATTTTGGATACGCTGGTCAATCTGGAGACCCGGCAACTGACCTATGAGGCAACGCTGGATTTGTTGGCGCGGCATCCGGATTTGGTTGGGTTCTATTGCGCGGGCGGCGGGATGGAAGGGGCGATCACGGCGTTGCGCGAGGAAAACCGAGCCCACAAACTGGAAGTGGTGGTCAATGAATTGACCAGTATGACCCGCGCGGCGCTGGCTGATGGGATTATCACCTTGGTCATAGGCACGCCTTTGGCCAGTCTGTGCCGCGAGTTGACCGGTATGATGGTCAACGCGGTCAAGAATGGTCCGGCAGATACGCCGGGGCAATTATTTCTGCCGCTAAGTTTATATACTGCCGAGAGTATTTGAAAGAATGATGCAATGACATCATCGGGTTTGAGTGTTTTCTATCACGAAAGCCATATGTTGGATTTGAATCTGGATTGACCGACGCGACGTTCGGTCGCAATGCAATGCACAACAACCGAACTGGGCATTAAACAGATTCGGGGTCCTAGGGAGTTTCTTGTTCATGCATGCTGGTCAACCAGTCTTTGCGTTCAATCATATGACCGCACCAAAGATGAATTTGGAAGCGTTCTTTGGCATGGCGAAATCGCTGGGCGTGGATGCGGTCGAAATTCGCAATGACATTGCGGGCAATGCGATTCTGGATGGTACCAAGCCGGGCGACGTTAAGGCTTTGGCGCAGCAGCACGGCATTCGCATTCTGTCGATCAACGGCTTGCAACGATTCAACGAATGGACCGATGAGCGGGAAGCCGAGGCGATTGAACTGGCCGATTACGCGCGGGCCTGCGGGGCCGAGGCGCTGGTATTTGTGCCGAAAAACGATGGCACGGGTTTGGCAAATGGCGAGCGGCAGGCGAATTTGCGGGTTTCGTTGAAGGAACTGGCCCCGATACTGGCCGCACGGGGATTGTTGGGTTTGGTCGAACCCTTGGGCTTTGAAATTTGTTCGCTTCGGCACAAGTCGGAAGCGGTCGATGCGATTGAGGCCTTGGGCCTGAGCGGCAAGTTCAAACTGGTGCACGACACGTTCCACCATTATCTGGCCGGGAACGGCAAGATGTTCCCCGAGCATACCGGTTTGGTTCATATTTCGGGCGTATCTGACGGCGCTGTGACGGTCAACGAAATGCTCGACAAACACCGGGTTTTGATCGATGGCGCGGATCGGATCAACAATGTTGGCCAAATCGCCGCCTTGCTGGATGCGGGTGTGAACGTGCCGATGTCCTACGAACCCTTTGCCGCCGAGGTGCATAATCTGCCCGACCTTGCTGGAGCAGTGAAGAAATCAATGGAATTCATCAAATCGCAACTGACCAAGGCTGCCGCCTGACAGGAAGATTTGGAGAATAGCCCGGAAAACGGGCTTCCGGTAAAATATTAGGTGTGCCGGACACTGCTAGTGGAGGAATAAAATGAAAAAGATCGTGATGGCCGCCGGCCTGATGACCCTGATGTCGACCTCGGCAATGGCCCAAGACATTGGCCTGACAATGGCTAACTCGGACAACTTTCTGACAGTATTGCGTAACGGCCTGGTTGACAAAGCCGCCGCAACCGCAGGCGTCAACCTGCAGGTCGAAGTTGCCGATGACGATGTCAGCAAGCAGCTGAGCCAAATTCAGAATTTCATCGCCGCCGGCGTGGCAGCGATCATTGTGAACCCGGTCGATACTTCGGCGACACAGGCGATGACGGATGCCGCAGCCGCTGCGAACATTCCGCTGGTCTATGTCAACCGCCAGCCGATCAACGTCGACACGCTGCCGGACAACCAAGCTTTCGTCGCCTCGAATGAAGTCGACTCGGGCACGCTCGAAACCATCGAAATCTGCCGCATGCTGGCCGAAGCTGGCAAGACCGAAGCCAATGTCTATGTGATGATGGGCGAACTGTCGAACCAGGCCGCCGTACAGCGCACTGCCGACATTCACGACGTGATGGCTGCAGGCCAATGCGCCGTGACGCTGAACATCATCGACGAGCAGACTGCCAACTGGTCGCGCGACCAGGCTCAATCAATGATGACCAACTGGATATCGTCGGGCGCGGCCTATGACGCTGTCATCGCCAACAACGACGAAATGGCGATTGGTGCCATTCAGGCGATGAAAGCAGCTGGCGTTGATATGTCGACCGTGATCGTCGGCGGCATTGACGCCACACAAGACGCGCTTGCAGCCATGCAGGCGGGTGATCTGGACGTGACTGTATTCCAGAACGCTGCCGGGCAGGGTGCCGGCGCGCTGGACGCCGCGCTGAAACTGGTTGCCGGCGAAGCTGTTGAGCAGAAAGTGTACGTGCCGTTCGAACTGGTGACCCCGGCCAATGTCGCCGATTACGTAGCGAAAAACTGAGCCAGAGGGTGTAGACTGAAAGGAGCGGCGCAGGATTGTGCCGCTCCGCTTAATTGCCAGGGATGCATCGAGGCCGAAAACAAGTGGTTCCTCGGCAAAATATCCCGGTCAGCCAGCAGGAGAAACCAGGGTGGCACAAACTTCACATGGCGTTGGCGACCTGACCTTCGATTCTTCGAAGCGCGCGCGACCGCCGGAACTGAACGTCTTTTTCGGCCTGATCCTCATCGTGCTCGTTTTCGAGGTGCTGGGCTGGCTTTTGCTGGGCGACTCGTTCCTGTTCAACACCCGCGACAGTGTGGACACACTGTTCAATGAACAACGGTTGCAGATCATCGTCCTTCAGGTCGCGATTGTCGGCATCCTGGCAGTTGGCGTCACCCAGGTCATCATCACCGGCGGTATCGACCTGTCGTCGGGCTCGGTGGTGGGCGCGACGGCGATGATAACCATGGCCTTTGCCCAAGCCGGCACGTTGAACGGGGTCGACAACACCCGCGCGGTATTCTGGGACCAAGGCTGGGTCGACCTGCCGGTCATTGTGCCGATAGTTGTGGCGCTGCTGTGTGGCGTCACCGCTGGTTTCATCAACGGCATGGTCATCGCCTATACGAAAATTCCGCCGTTTATCGCCACCTTGGGGATGATGGTTTCCGCTCGCGGTATGGCGAAATGGCTAACGAAAGGCCAACCTATATCGTTTCCAACCGAGTCTTACGCCTCGATCGCCAATGGCGAGATCATCGCCACCGGCTGGAACCCGGTGATATATTTTGTCATCATCGCCACGCTATTTCACCTAGCGCTGAAATACACGCTGTATGGCAAGCATACATATGCCATTGGCTCGAATTCCGAAGCGGCGCGGATTGCTGGGATCAAGGTCGAGCGCCATCTGGTGCTGGTTTATTCAATTGCCGGACTGATGGCGGGTATTGCGGCGCTTATCCTCACATCGCGGAATCTAACGGCCCAGACTGGCATGGGGGTGATGTACGAGCTGGACGCCATCGCGATGGCGGTGATCGGCGGCGTGTCGTTGTCGGGCGGGCGCGGGTCGATCATCGGCACCGCTTTGGGAATGCTGATCTTTGGTGTCATCATCTCGGGGTTCACATTCCTCAAAATCGACGCCTATTATCAGGAAATGATCAAGGGCGTGATCATCGTGTCAGCGGTTGTGGCCGATGTCTGGCGGCAAAAACGCCGCGCCATGCAAGGCTGAGGGGGACGACGATGAACGACAAGATCATCCTGAAAACCGAAAAGCTGACCAAGCATTACGGTGGCGTCCACGCCTTGCAGGACGCCGATTTTGAACTGCACGAAGGCGAGCATGTCGCCATTGTCGGCGACAACGGCGCGGGCAAATCGACCATTGTGCGTCAGATCACCGGGGTCGAGCAGCGCACTTCGGGCAAGGTCTGGTTTGACGGCCAAGAGGTGAATTTCGCCGGTCCGTTGGATTCGCGCCATGCCGGGATGGAGACAGTGTACCAAAACTTGGCGCTCTGCGACGATCTAGATGTGCCGTCGAACTTGTATCTCGGCCGCGAGATTATCAAGTTCTACCTTGGGCCGTTTTCGATCCTCGACCGCAAGGCGATGCGAGTGGCGACCGAGGCGGCGCTGAAGCGGACGGCGGTGAAAATTCCCAACCTGTCAAACACGATACGCCACATGTCGGGCGGTCAGCGGCAATGCGTGGCGATTGCTCGGTCGGCGTCGTTCGCTTCGAAGCTGATCATCATGGACGAGCCGACGGCGGCATTGGGGGTGCAGGAGACCGGCCAGGTCGAGAACATCATCCGGAACCTGAAAGCTGAAGGCGTGCCGCTGATACTGATAAGCCACAATTTGCGCCAAGTGTTTGATTTGGTGGACAGAATCGTGGTCTTCCGACGCGGGCGGATCGTCGCCTCACTGAACAAGAATGAAACCGACGGGCAAGATATTGTGCAGTATATCACCGGCGTAAAAGGTGGGCTGGAAACGGCCGCCTGAATTTCCTATATCGGAGAATAGAGACATGACGGTAAGATTTGGCCTGCTGGGCGCAGGACGCATTGGCAAGGTGCATGCAAAGGCGGTGTCGGCGGATTCTGGCGCAACCTTGGTTGCCGTGGCCGATGCGTTCGCCGATGCGGCGAAGGCGATTTCCAAGCAATATGGCTGTGAAATCAGGACCATAGAGGCGATTGAGGCGGCCAAGGATATTGACGCTGTCGTCATCTGCACCCCGACAAACACGCATGCCGATTTGATCGAACGCTTTGTCAAAGCCGGGAAAGCGGTGTTCTGCGAGAAGCCGATTGACCTTAATCTTCAACGGGTTAAGGACTGCCTTGAGGTGGTAAAAAAGCACAAGGGCAAGCTGATGGTTGGCTTCAACCGCCGTTTTGACCCGCATTTCGGCGCTGTTCGCGCGGCGATTGATGCGGGCAAAATTGGCGAGGTCGAGATGGTGCAGATCGTCAGTCGTGATCCGGGTGCGCCGCCGGCGGAGTATATCAAGGTATCTGGCGGGATTTTGCGCGACATGACCATCCACGACTTTGACATGGCGCGGTTTCTGTTGGGCGAAGAGGTGGCGACGGTCTATGCTTCGGCTTCGGTTCTAACCGACCAAGCCATTGGAAAGCTTGGTGATTTTGACAGTGTTTCGGTGGTTTTGACGACCAAAAAGGGCAAGCATTGCACGATTTCCAACACCCGTCGGGCGACTTATGGCTATGACCAACGGGTTGAGGTGCATGGGTCCAAAGGGTCAATTTCGGCGGAAAATCAGCGTCCGGTGTCGATTGAACTGGCCAATGCCGACGGCTATACGCGGCCGCCTTTGCACAACTTTTTCATGACCCGCTATACCGAGGCCTATGCAGCGGAAATTGCGGCGTTTGTTGATGTTGTGACTAAAAACAAGAAGCCATCACCCAATGGCGAGGACGGGATGATCGCTTTGGCCTTGGCCGAAGCAGCGCTGAAATCGGTGGCTGAAGGGCGGGCGGTGCAGGTTTCAGAGGTCATGTTGCAGCGCACATAGCCGGGGTAAATGAACCTAAAATAAGTGTGCACCGGGCGTGCACCAAGCGTGCACAGCGCGTGCATACGCTTGCAGTGTGCGAATGAGCGGCAAAATTGCCAATTTATGTTGCGATGCGGCAAGGGTTGGTGTCGGCGGAGATGGGTGCAGAGCACCCATCCCACGGAAGATGGTCCGTCTCACTCATCCGGCACCACATCCTGCCTTTGCTGCCCCAGCCCGCCAATCCCCAGTTCGACCACATCGCCCGGCTTCAGGAACTGCGGCGGTTTCATTCCCATGCAAACGCCCGGCGGGGTGCCGGCAAGGTCCGCCTGCTGTGATCGGCTTTGCGGCATGGCACCTGAACCGCAAGGGTGGGCAAATCTCCGGTCTTGCCAATAACGCCATCTTGCGACATGCTGTGAGTGTGGTTGAGTGGCATGAACGGGGGCGTAACCTGCTGGTTCTTGCGAGTATCCGGGTTACCCGAGGGCCGACCCGCCTCATTGACTTTAGGAGAACGATCCATGTCAGCACAAGACGAAGTCCGCGACGCATCAGGAAAATTCTATGGAGCATTGAACCGCATGGCCAATGGCGATGCGGGAGACATGGCCGGTATCTGGTCGCATGATGCGGCTGTCACGGCCATGCACCCGATCGGCGGCCGGGAGGTCGGCTGGGACGCGGTGGCGAATTCATTCGCGCAAGTTGCGCAGCTGGCGACAGCGGGTGAGGTCAAGCTTGATGACCAGACTGTTCAGGTCACCGGCGACCTGGCCTATGAACTGGGTACCGAGCGCGGGAAGGTGACAATGGCCGGGCATGAAGTTGCCATCGAACATCGGGTCACCAACGTCTATCGCCGGGATTCCGGCGGGTGGAAGATCGTGCATCACCACACCGATCTTTCCCAGGCGATGCTGGACCTTGTCGCCAGTTTGAAGAAGTAGAATCGCGGCGGTGCTGAAGCCAAGCTTGGCCGGCAGGTTCCGGCCAGCTTGGAGTTTGGCGGGACGAATTCCGCCCTACACATCCGCGACCACGTCCTGCCTCTGGCTTCCTAACCCGCCAATCCCCAGTTCGACCACATCGCCCAGCTTCAGGAACTGCGGCGGTTTCATGCCCATGCCGACGCCGGGCGGGGTGCCGGTGGAGATGATGTCGCCGGGATGCAGGGTGAAAAACTGGCTAAGGTAGGAAACGAGAAAGGCCACACCGTAAACCATCGTTGCCGTCGAGCCACTCTGCCGCGTCTCGCCGTTCACTTTCAACCACATCAACAAGTTCTGCGGGTCGGCGACTTCGTCTTTTGTCACCAGCCAAGGGCCGGTCTGGCCGAAATTGTCGCAAGATTTGCCCTTGGTCCATTGACCGGAGCGTTCGGTTTGAAACGCTCGTTCCGAGACATCGTTGATGACGCAATAGCCTGCAACATGTTCCAACGCCTGCGCCTCGCTGACGTATTTCGTCGCTTTGCCGATGACAACGCCAAGTTCGACCTCCCAGTCCGTCTTCAGCGATCCGCGAGGCACAATGATTGGATCATTCGGCCCACAAATTGCCGAAGTTGCTTTCATGAACAACACCGGCTCTGGTGGCACTGACAGGCCGCTTTCGGCGGCGTGGTCGGAATAATTCAGCCCGATGCACATGAATTTGCCGGTGCCGCCAACGCAAGCACCAAGGCGGGGCGTGCCGGGTACCAGAGGTAGACCGGCAGGGTCAAGTGTCGCCAAGGCTGGCAGATCGGCCAAACCCGCACCCGCTATGTCTGGAACTTGCGCGGACAGGTCGCGCAACGCACCATTGCCGTCGATCATCCCAGGCTTTTCCGCGCCGCGTGCGCCGTATCGTACCAGTTTCATTTGACGCCTCTTCAAAAGATTGCTTGCTGGTAGCAGGTGTAGATAACTCCTGCCTAGGCTACTGAAAAGCATCAGCAAGTCGAAAGCAAGGCGATCACAACGATAAAGAGCTATCCACAGTAGGCAAAGTCAGTGGCAAAGCCGCAGCGTGCCTCTTAGGACCATTGCAGCGGTGCATCGTCGATTCGCAGCGAGCTGACATATTCGGTTCCCGGATGATCGTGGCCGGGAATTCCGCAAGATACGATTCCGTCGAAAGACGCTGGCTTAAGGGCGAAAGAGCTGGCCGTTCCAGCAATCTTGATGCTTTCCATACCAGCCCGGTGATCGAGTGCGATGGCGGCGCGTCTGACGTCGAGGATCGTCGCGATGTTGGCTGTAAACAGAATGTCTCCGCCTGCCCGGCGCAGAAAGATACGTTGCTGGGCTTGCATTTGAGCGTCACTGGCGGTCTCAGCGACAAATAACTTGATTGACCAAACATCATCACCTTCGTCATCGTCATAGAAACCGGCCATGACGACGTCAGTACCCGAAAGATCGACCTCGCCGAAATTGCCGTTGGCGATGTGCCAGCTCAAAATGAATTGGCAGACGCCAAAGGTTGAACGGACCCCCAGCACGCCGTTTTGGCGCCGACACGGACAAACTGCCTCGCAATTGCAGGCCTCGAAGTAGCTGCCGCCGATCGACCACGCGTCATTCGTCGCCAAAAGAACCTCCAACGTGATAGTTGTATCGCCGTGAAGCATGAAGGCTGGGCGGCACATTGGCCAGATCAAACTCGGATCAGGTTACGGACCCTGCGCCGCACCGGGCAGTGAAATGCGGAATTTTGCGCCGCCAGTCGATTGCTCGAGGCCGATTTCTCCGCCATGGGCACGAAGCAACGCCCGAACAATTCCCAGCCCCATGCCGGTGCCGCCAATTTCGCGGTGGGTGGTGAAAAAGGCGTCAAACAAGCGCTCGCGGTTATTGGCGCTAACACCTTTGCCGTTGTCAGCAACTATAATTTCGGTGGTCTTGTCTTGGCTGACAGCTATGTCAATTATTGACGCGTCGTTGCGCACCGAATTTTCAATCAAATTGCCCATTACGATTACCAGATTTTCAAGACTGATCTGCAAGGCCATATCCGGATTATCGACCGAAATCGTTGCCTTTGGAAACCGTTGCCGCAGGTCCGGCAGGCACTTGCCAACCGAAGATGTGCCCCCCAGTTCCGGCGCTTCCGCTTCGGCCAGTTGACGCAAGCGGCCGACCAGCTGGGTCATGCGTTGGGTGTCAGCAATGATGTTGTCGATGAATTGCTGGTGCTGTTTTGGCTTCATGCTGTTCGAATTGTCGCGCATCAATTCCGCTGCGCCCAAAATGGCGGTCAGGGGTGATTTCAGCTCGTGCGTGACGTGGGCGGCGAAGGTGCGCATGTAATCGGTGCGTTTGAACAAGGCTTCGGCCATGCCGCGAATGGAACCCGAAAGCTGGGCGATTTCGCGGGTGCCATAATGCGGCAAGGGGGCCAAAGCGGTGCGGTCGCCGGTACCCAAAGCTTTGGCCCGATCCATCAGCGCCGTGATTGGACGGGTCACACCACGCCAAAAGACATAGCCGATCAGACCGGTTGCCGAGAGAATGGCGAGGGAGGCCAAAAAGACTTTGTTGCGTTCTTCATAGAGGTTTTTCAGCACGTTGTTGGGGGTGCGCGAGGCATAAATAACGCCGGCAACGCGACCTTTGTGGATGACGGGCAGGGCGATGAAAACGCGTACTTTGGTGCTGCGGGAAATCGAATACAGCGGCGGCGGCACTCGGTTGAGGCTGCGCAGACGCAGCACCGGGGCGTACGCGCCTGTCAGAGCGATGGCAACTTCGGGAATATGCGCCAACGACAGGCCGATGTCTTTGCCGCTGCCGCCGATGATGATGCCGTTCGGGTCGGTGATGCGAAAACCGGCAAGGGTGACTTTTTGGGTTTCCGCCGCCAACACCGACAAGGCCGCTCCGATTTTCAAATAAGCGGCATCGGCGGATGAATCAGTTGGCAGTGCGTTGTCTGGTCTTGGCAGAATTGGGCCAGCGGCAAGGTCAAGCGAGGGCACCAACGGGTTGATCGGTTCCGGGCTTGGGTCGTTGGGCGCAATTGCCCCCAACGAGGCGCTATCGGGCAAAGCTTGCGAAAACGCCGCCGCCAAGACGGTAGATTGGCCAATCAGGCTTTCCTCGGTTTGGCGGACCAATTGGTTGCCGTAGAGTTGGAAGAACAACAGGCCGAGCAACGGCAGCGTTAGGACAATGAGCAAAACCGCCGTCACCAGCAAGGCCAGCGATGGACGCCATTTCTGACCCGTCACGTCACCGCCCTAAGGCGGAAGCCGACGCCGTGCACGGTTTCGATCATCTCGCCATTGCCCGCACGGGTCATCTTGGCGCGAAGGTTGCGCACATGGCTGTCTATCGTTCGGTCCGAGACATGGATATTGCCGCCATAGGCCGCGCGCATGATGCGTTCGCGCGAATGCACGTGGCGGGGGCGGGCGATCAGGGTGGCGATGATTTCAAATTCCAGCGCGGTTAGCTCGAGTTGGGTTTCGCCAAGGCGGGCGACATGGGTGTCGCGGTCTATCGCCAGTGTGCCCCAGCGGGTGGGTTCGGGTTCGGCATCGGATTTGTTTGCACTTCGTTTCAGGATGGCTTTGACGCGACCGGCCAATTCACGGGGCGAGAATGGTTTGGTGACGTAATCGTCGCCGCCAATTTCAAAGCCGATGATGCGGTCGATTTCTTCGTCGCGGGCGGTCAGGAACAGGATTGGCACGTCGCTTTCGCGGCGCAGGGTGCGGCACACATCTAGCCCATCCAGTTCGGGCATGCCGATGTCGAGAATAATCAAATCGGCGGGACTTTCGGCGAAATTGGCCAAAGCCTCGGCCCCGTCCTTGGCGGTGCGGGTTTGGTAACCGGCGGCCTCCATCGCAAAGGCAATCACCTGGCGGATATGCGGGTCATCATCGGCGATCAGGATGGTTTGCTGCATGGCTTTCCACGGAAACATTCGTGCAGCATTTGAAAGGAACGGGGCGGATTGCGCAACGGGGTTAATCATGGGGTGCTCCAAATAAAAATCCCGCGCCTGCTGGGGTAAGCGGCGCGGGATGGGTCGAGGGGTAGTCGGTACAGTGCATGGTGACTGTATACCCAAGCACTTTGCAGAGGCTATGGCGCGGTTTGGCAGATTGTCAGGCGAATTGTGCAGGAATTGTGCAGCAGTGAATCGGCAACGAGAGGTTGGTAAGGTACACCTCTGCGTGCTTGGCAAATTAACCGCCAACAGGTTAGATTATATCAGCAGCCGCGCCTTCGGGAACGCCGAGGTCCTAAAGACCAAAGCACGGGCGGGGTATCCCCGCCTGCGAATGATGACCTGAACATACGTGGCATAACCTTCGCTTGGCTGCGCCAAGAACGGGTTATGCAGAACGAAGAATGGCCGAAGGCGCGGCCGCGGTTTGGAAGGACCATGCGAAAGAAAACATTCGCACGCAATCTGGCTGCCAGTATCGTCAATTCCGTCTGGAATTTCGACGCCGTGGCGGCGGATTTGGCGGCCATCTTGCCGCGAAAACTGCGCTGGGCGGGTGGCGAATTGGCTGGCGACATATTATTCCGCTGCAAAACGCCCTATGCACCGCCGCTGCCGTTTTTGGTCATTTACATCGAGAAATCGAATGCGTTCCACAAAGTGTTCAACCAACTTTTGCAGCGTGGGTATTGGCCGCAAGAACAGGAGTCCTCGCCGGAGATGCGCCCGGTGCCAAGTTTTGCCGAATTGCCCATTCCCAGATTGGTGACCAGCGCGGCGCTGGCGGATTGGCTGCACCTTACGACCGAAGAATTGGATTATTTCGCCGACCGGCAAGGCCGCGTTGAAGAGGCAGAGGAAGTTCGCATCAACCACTATTTCTATCACATCCTTGCCAAAAAGTCTGGTGGGCAACGGCTGATCGAGGCACCAAAAGCCAGATTGAAAGCCATACAACGACAAATTTTGCACGATATTCTCGACAGAATTCCACCGCATGGCGACAGTTTTGGCTTTGTGGCGGGGCGCAATTGTATCGACGCGGCGCGACGGCATTGCGGCGAAAATGTGGTGGTCAGTTTTGATCTGAAATCGTTTTTCAACGCGGTGCCAAGCGCCCGTATTCATGCGATTTTTCGCTGCCTTGGCTATCCCTATCCGGTAGCACAGGCGATGACGGGATTGGTCAGTGTGCAGACGCCACAGCGGGTGTTGTTGCGGATGGCGGCGGATCTGCGCCCGTATTTGACCGCGCCGCATTTGCCACAAGGCGCACCGACATCGCCCGCTTTGGCCAGTGCAGCGGCTTTTGGGCTGGATCGGCGATTGCGCGGCTTGGCGCGGCACTTGACGGCCAATTACAGTCGCTATGCCGATGATCTGACCTTTTCGGGCGACAGGTCGATTGTCGCGCCTTTGTTGGGGCTGGTGCCAGAAATTGTGCGCGACGAAGGGTTTGCGTTGAATGCGGCCAAGACTAGGGTGACAGCGAAACACGCCGCGCAGGTTGTGACCGGGATTGTGGTCAACGAGCATGTGAACGTGTCGCGCAGCGCCTTTGATCACTTGAAAGCGGTGATCCATGCTTGCGCGAAAAAGGGTGATCCGCGCCTTATGCAGCCCGAATTCGTGGCGCGGATGCATGGCCAGATTGGCTGGGTTGAAGCGGTCAATCCGGCGCGGGGGATGAAGTTGAGGGCGAGGTGGGAGGGGTGTTGGTCCAAAGCGAAACGATTAGAAAATAATGTGCCATTCTGCGCCCGAAAAGGCGCGACGGTGCGCAGCACCGGGAAGGGGGTCCGGGGGACCCACCTCAGCGCCGTGGGCGAGACGCCCGCCAAGCCGGTGGTCTTGATGTGACCTATCGAGAGGGCAGTGCCTGACTGGGCAGGTGCGAAGCGCCTGCCGAATGGCAGTCAGGCGCTGGCCGACCGGCGGGGCCGCTCGTCCGGTATTCAGGGACAGGTCGTGGCCTCGAATTGCCACGGGTCAATTCGAGGGGTGAAAGGTGGGGGATTCGAACGGAACCGCACCCGATCTCGTAAAGTATTTTGGTTTTTCGCAATACAACGATATACGCCCCTATACGCCGATAAACTTTATATACTTTCCGGACAAAAAGCCCGGCGTTTCCCCCGGGCTTTTCAATTTCAAATCAGGCCCAATCAGGCGGGAATATCACCCTCGATGCCTTCGACATAGAATCCCATCCCGGCCAATGTGCCGTCGTCGATGACGGCTCCTGCCGCAAGAAACTCGCTGCCGTCCTGCTTATTCAGAGGGCCAGTGAACGGGTGGTAGCTTTTGTCGGTGATCGCGGCCATCAGCGCTTCGGCTTCGGCTTTCACGTCGGCGGGCACCACGGCGTTGATCGGGGCGATGACGACGCCGCCTTCACCCATTCCGTCCCAAGTATCGGATTGCGCCCAAGTGCCGTCCATCACTGCCTTGACCCGGCGTGAATAATACGGACCCCAATTGTCGACAATCGAGGTCAGGCAGGTGTTCGGGCCGAACTGGCCCATGTCGGACGCCTGGCCGAACGAGAAGATGCCCTTTTCCTCGGCAATCGTCACTGGCGCGGTGGAATCGGTGTGCTGCATGATCACATCACACCCCTGTTCGATCAGGGCATTGGCGGCGTCGGCTTCTTTCTCGGGGTCAAACCAGGTGAAAGCCCAGACGATCTTGAACTGCACCGCCGGGTTGACCTTTTTGGCGTGGATATAGGCCGCGTTGATGCCCATCACCACTTCGGGGATCGGGAACGAGGCGATGTAGCCAACGGTGTTGGACTTGGTCATCCGACCCGCCATGGTGCCGATAACAGCGCGGCCTTCGTAGAAGCGCGCGTTGTAGGTGGCGACATTGGCATGATCGCGTTTGTAGCCGGTGGCGTGTTCGAATTTCACGTCGGGGAATTTGGCGGCGACGGCGTTGGTGGCGTCCATATAGCCAAACGAGGTGGTGAAGATGATGTTGGCGCCGTCCAGCGCCATTTGTGTCAGCACCCGTTCGGCATCAGCCCCTTCGGGCACGCTTTCAACGAACACGGTTTCTACCGCGTCGCCGAGATCGGCCTCGACCTGCTGACGGCCCTGATCGTGCTGGAACGACCAGCCAAGGTCGCCGACGGGGCCGACATAGATGAAACCGGCCTTGACCATGCCGTGGCTTTCGGCCAAAGCGGGCATTGCAGCAACGGCCAGCGCAGCACCCGCACTGGTTGCTAAGAAATCGCGTCTATTCATTGGTATTCCTCCAGATTTAGCGGGCCTTTGTGGCCCTGTTGATATGTAGCCTCAATGCGAGGCATGGAAACTTTGCCCTAGTGCGGCGGGGGCGTCGTTGCGCGACTTGCCGCGTCGGGCGGATATGATGACCAGCACCAGTGTGGTTATCAGATACGGCGACATCGACAAGTATTCCACTGGAATCGAAACGCCCGCTGCTTGCAGGTTGAGTTGCAGTACTTTGACCCCGCCGAAAAGGTAGGCACCTAGCAAAACGCGGCCGGATTTCCATGAGGCGAAAACCACGATGGCAAGGGCGATCCAGCCGGAACCGGCGGTCATGCCCTCGGTCCATTGCGGGACACGGACGAGAGATAAGTATGCGCCACCAAGGCCCGCCATGGCACCGCCAAAGGCGATGGCGGCAAGGCGGATGGCAACAACCGGATAGCCAAGCGCGTGGGCGGCGTCGTGGTTTTCGCCGACCGCACGCAGCACCATGCCGCTGCGGGTGCGGGTGAGGAAATACCAGATGGCCCAGACCATGAAAATGGAAAAGTATACCAGCGCGTCGTGGCGGAACAGGATGGGGCCAAGGAACGGAATGTCGGAGAGCAACGGTATTTCGATTTTCGGCGCGGTGGTGGATTTGATGCCGGTGTAAGATTGGCCAAGCAGGGCAGAAAGGCCAAGGCCGAACAGGGTCAGGGCAAGGCCGGTGGCGACTTGGTTGGAGAGCAAATATTGCGTCAACACGCCAAACAACATGGAAATGGCCGCCCCGGCCAAAGCGGCGGCGAGGAAACCGATGTAGGGCGAACCGGTCTGGATGGCCGCGATGAAACCGGCGACCGCTCCGGTGATCATCATGCCTTCGACACCCAGATTGAGGACGCCCGCGCGTTCAACGACCAGTTCGCCAAGGGCGGCGAGCAGGATGGGCGTCGATGCCACCATTAAGGCGGCGAGCAGCAGGGTGGGCGAGATCGTTGACAGGTCCATCAGGCGACCTTTCTGCCGACGATGCGGTAGGTCGAGAATACATCCAGCGCCAACAGAAAGAATAGCAGCATGCCTTGAAACACCAAAATGGCGGCGGCGGGCAGACCCAACGATGACTTGGCGATGTCGCCGCCGATATAGGTCAGCGCCATCAGCAGGCCCGCCAAAAGGATGCCAATGGGGTTCAAGCGGCCAAGGAAGGCGACGATGATTGCGGTGAAGCCGTAGCCTTGGTTGAAATCAATAGAGATTTGCCCGGCGGGGCCGGTGACTTCGAACAGGCCAGCAAGGCCCGCCAGTGCGCCGGAAAAACCCATGCAGATCAACACCATGCGGTTTGGATTGACACCGGCAAAGCGTGCGGCGCGTGGGGCTTGACCGGACAGGCGGATGGCGAAGCCAAGCTGGTGGCGGGTTAGAATGACATAAGTGAAAATGACTGCGATTACGGCGGCAATCACGCCCCAGTGGAGGCCGGTTCCGGGCCATATTTCCAGATTGGCGACCGATGGATACTGCGACAGGTTGCGGCTACCGGGGAAACCGAAACCTTCGGGGTTTTTCAGCAATCCCAGCGACATCGAGGCAAGTATGTTTTCGGCGACATAAACCAGCATCAGCGAGACGAGGATTTCCGAGGTGCCAAAGCGGGTGCGCAAATAGCCGGGTATCAAGGCCCAGACCATGCCGCCGAAAGCGCCGCCGATGATTGCCAACGGGAACAGCAGGCGCGTGTCGAGCGGGTAGAAGGCAAGGGCGATGCCAGCACCGGTAATCGCCCCGATGATGTATTGACCCTCGGCCCCGATGTTCCAGATACCGGCACGAAAACCCAAAGCTAGGCCGGTGGCAATGAGAATGAGCGGCGCGGCTTTGACCGGCAATTGCGAGCGGTAATAGAAGGCGTTTTGACCGAATAACGGTTCCCAGAAGATGGTGCGAATGACCTCGAACGGGTCTTTGCCCATCGCGGCGAAAAGCACGCCACCGGCAAACATTGTCAGAACGACGGCGATGATCGGCGTCGTTGCCAGCAACAAGTTTGACGGGGCGCGGCGTCGTTCAAGCCGCAGCATGCTCGCCCCCCATCATGCGACCGATGGATTCAACGCTTGCCTCGGCAACGGGTTGAATTTGGGACAGGCGACCGTTGGCGAGGACGGCGAATGTATCGGACAATTCCATCAGTTCGTCGAGGTCTTGGGATATGACCAGAACGGCAGCGCCGTGTTCGGCAAGACTGCGCAACGCTTGACGGATTGACGCGGCAGCGGCGGCGTCAACACCCCAAGTTGGTTGGTTGACGACCAACACGCTGGGTCGTTGCAGAATTTCGCGGCCAATTACAAATTTTTGCAGGTTGCCACCGGAAAGCGCGCGGGCAAGGCTGCCTATTCCGGGGGTGCGCACGTCAAAAATTTTGATGATTTTTTCGGTGAAATTATCGCGGTTTTTGCCCTGAATCAGACCATTTTTGGTCAGTTTTTCGCGGGTTTTCGCGGTGAGAAAGGCGTTTTCAGTCAGGCTCATATCAGGGGCGGCGGCGTGGCCTAGCCGTTCCTCGGGTGCGCAAAGCAACCCGAAGGCCCGGCGTTGGTTGGGGCCAAGAGGCGAGACATCGTGGGCCTGGATTCTGACCGAACCCGTTGCGGTTTCGCGTTCGCCCGAAAGCGCCAACATCAATTCGTCTTGGCCGTTGCCAGCAACGCCAGCGATGCCAAGGACTTCACCGGAATGCAGCATCAGGTCAATGGATTTCAGGCTGGTGCCGAAATGACTTTCTGAGGCGAGTGACAGGTTCTGCAACGAAAGCGCCACAGGTCCGGCTTGGAAATGGCGAGGCGCATAACGGGCGAGTTCGCCGCCGATCATCATTTCGGCGAGGGATTTGGCATTTTGATCGCGCGGGGTGCACGTGGCGACGACTTTACCACCGCGCAGGATCGTCGCGCGGTCGCAAAGGGTGCGGATTTCGTCGAGTTTGTGCGAAATATACAGGATGGCCACGCCTTCCGAAGCAAGTTTCCGTAGGGTCTTGAACAGGGTTTCCACCTCTTGTGGCGTCAGGACCGAGGTCGGTTCGTCCATAATCAACAGACGCGGGTTTTGCAGCAGGCAACGGATGATTTCCACGCGTTGGCGTTCACCGGCGGAAAGTTCGCCGATCAATCTGGAAGGTTCGAGCGGAAGGCCATAAGCCGCGCTGACGTCGCGGATTTTCGGTGCAAGCTCGCGCAGTTTTGGCGGGTTTTCCATCCCCAAGGCGATGTTTTCGGCCACCGACATCGCCTCAAACAACGAGAAATGTTGGAAAACCATGGCGACGCCGGATTTGCGGGCGGCACTGGGGTTTGCAGGATGATAGGGTTGATCGTGCAGTTCCATCGTACCGCTGTCGGGTTGGACAAGGCCATAGATCACCTTGACCATTGTCGATTTGCCCGCGCCGTTTTCGCCAAGCAGCGCATGGATTTCGCCGGGATCGATGGAAAAGCTGACGTCGGAATTGGCGATCACGCCCGGATAGGCCTTGGTGACGTTGCTGATCGTCAGCAAACTCATGCGTATCGTTCCCCCGATTGGCCGTGCTCTGCGGCGCGGGCCTGATCTTGCAATAGCGCGACGGCAAGGCCGACGGCAATGGCGGCAGGGTGTTTGCCGAGGGATTTGTTGCCGAGCGGGCAGATGATGCGGGCGATTTGTTGGTCGCTGTGACCAAGGGTCTTGAGGCGACTGGTGAAGCGGGCGCGCTTGCTGGCGGAACCGATGAGGTGGAGCTGGGCGAAGGGGCGGTTGAGAATGCGGTGGCAGAGTTCAAGGTCGAGCGCATGGGAATAGGTCAGGATGATGTGGATGGCGTCGTTGGGGGCATGGCGGACGGCATCGGCGGGGTTGGCGGCGACCAGCATTGTGGCTTGGGGGGTATCGGGGAAACGGTCGCGGGTTGTGTCGATCCAGGTGATTTGGAAGGGCAGGTCCTGGAACGTATGCACGATAGCGCGACCGACATGGCCAGCGCCGTAAAGCCAGAGGGGGGTAAGGGGGGTGGTGAGAGGTTCAAGGAACCAGTTCGCGGTTGTCTGTGGGGTCATGGGGGTGCCGGATCGGGTGCGGCGAAGTGCGGCTTTTACTGTGAGCGGAGGTTCATGGCTGCCAGAGGCGAGGGACCGCGCGTAGAGGCCGGTTGCGGGGATGGTGGCGAGTTCGCTGGCGGTCAGGCGTTCCAGCAATAAGCGGACCATGCCGCCACAACATTGGCCGAGTGCGGGGCCGAGGGGCAGGGTCCGGGTTTGGCGGGTGAAGGGTTCGGTGCTGGCCAACATTGCACGGGCGTGGGTTGTGGCTTCGTGTTCAAGTGCGCCACCGCCGATGGTGCCGGATTGGCCGGTTTGCCAGACAAGCATGGCGGTGCCGGTTTCGCGTGGGGTCGAGCCGTCGTAGCTGGTGATGACGATACGAGTGACGGTGCCATGGGCGGCGATTGCGGCGGCGAGTTCGGGGCGGTTGAGGCTCATTTTCCCCTCGCGGTCAGGGCCTTGAGCAGGCGTTCGGGCGTGGCGGGCGCGTCGAGTGCGGTGTAGGGGCCGGGGGTGGAATTGACGGCATCCGACAGCGCCATGAGGGCGGAAATGGCCAGCATCAACGGCGGCTCGCCGACCGCTTTTGATCTATGGATGGTTTTCTCGCGGTTGGCACCGTCCCAGAGGGCGACGTTGAATTCTTTTGGGCGGTCGGAACAGGCCGGGATTTTGTAGGTGCTGGGGGCGTGGGTTTTGAGGGCACCTTTGGCATCCCAGACCAGTTCCTCGGTGGTCAGCCAGCCCGCGCCTTGCACGTAGCCGCCCTCGATCTGGCCGATGTCGATGGCGGGGTTGAGCGAGTTACCAACGTCATGCAGGATGTCGGTGCGCAGGATGCGGTTCTCGCCGGTCAGCGTGTCGAGGATCACCTCGGTGACGGCAGCGCCATAGGCAAAATAATAGAACGGGCGGCCTTTGCCGGTTTTGTGTTCCCACCGGATTTTCGGGGTGGAATAAAAGCCGGTGGCGGAAAGCTGAATGCGAGCGAGATAGGCCTTGTGGATGAGCTCGTTAAAGGAGATTTCGGTTGCGCCAATCGCGACTTGGCCGTTGGCAAAGGCGATGGCGGTTTTTGGAACTTTCCAAACTCGAGCAGCGAAATCGACCAACCGGTCACGGATGGTTTCGCAGGCGGCTTTGCAGG
Source organism: Oceanomicrobium sp. (assembly GCA_031415055.1). Lineage (GTDB taxonomy): Bacteria > Pseudomonadota > Alphaproteobacteria > Rhodobacterales > Rhodobacteraceae > JANMOK01. The sequence goes on from JANOQZ010000043.1 coordinate 50,346, forward strand.
CCATGCCGTTGAGATCGGCGCCCGATGACGCCGCTGTGGCGGAGGTATTAGGTACTTTGCTGGTGTCGGTGGCGGTGATCTTGATATTGGCAGTGGTCAACCCGAATACATCGGCGGCGACTTGGGCCACCTTGATGTGCAGCCCTTGCCCCATTTCGGTGCCGCCGTGGTTCAATTGGACGGAACCATCGGCATAGACATGGACCAAGGCTCCGGCCTGGTTGAGAATCGTGTTCGTAAAGGAAATGCCGAATTTAACCGGTGTAAGCGCGATGCCGCGTTTGAGGATGGCACTGGTGGCGTTGAAGGCCGCGATTTCTTTTCGTCGAGTGGCATAGTCGGCAGTTTTTGCCAGTTTATCAATCAGTTGCGGGGCAATGTTGTCTTCAACTTGCATGTGATACGGCGTCGTGTCGCGGGCTGGGCCATAAAGATTCGCGCGGCGCACTTCGAGCGGATCGAGGTTCAAGGTCGCCGCGATATGATCCATCACCCGCTCTATCCCCAGCATGCCTTGCGGGCCTCCGAAGCCACGAAAGGCAGTGTTGGAGCAGGTGTTGGTTTTCAGGCGATGTGAGGTAATACGGACATTCGGAAGGTAATAGGCATTGTCGGCATGCAGCATGGCGCGGTCGGCGATGGCGAGGGACAGGTCTTGCGCCCAGCCGCAGCGGGCGAAGTGTTCAAATTCAATGGCTTGCAGGCGACCCTTCGCGTCAAATCCGGCATGGTATTTGATGCGGAAATTGTGGCGCTTGCCGGTGATGACCATATCGTCGTCGCGGTCGTAACGCATTTTCGTCGGTCGATTGGTCAGGCTAGCGGCGATGGCGCAAGCGACGGCAGGCGCGTTACCTTGGCTTTCCTTGCCGCCGAATCCGCCACCCATCCGTCGGGTTTCAACCCGGACCGCGTGGAAGGGTTTGCCAAGCGCTTCGGCGACCTTGTGCTGGATTTCGGTCGGGTGCTGGGTCGAGCAATGAACAAACATGTCGCCGCTGTCTTGCGGCAATGCAAAGGCGGCTTGGCCTTCGAGATAGAAGTGTTCTTGGCCGCCGATTTCGATGGAGCCTTGGATTTGGTGGGGGGCGTTTTCGATTCCTGAGGGGTCGCCGTTTTGGAACACCATCGGTTGTTCGAATTGGGATTGGGCGGCGAGAGCGTCGTCGACGGTCAGGAGTGCGGGCAGGTCTTGGTAGGTGATTTTGGCCAGACGCGCGGCCTTGCGGGCGTTCAGGTGGCCGTCGGCAATCACGAGGAAAATCGGTTGGCCGTGGTAGAAAACTTCACCCTTGGCCAGCAGCGGTTCGTCGTGAACGGACGGACTTACGTCATTGGCGAACGGCAGGTCGGCGGCGGTCAGGACGGCGTGCACGCCTTGGGATTGACGCACGGGATCAAGGTCAAGCTCGGTGATCGTGGCCCGCGCCCGCTCGGACAGGCCGAAGGCGAGGTGCAGCGTGTTGGCGGGAAGGCGGTGGTCGTCGGTGTAACGGGCGGCACCGCTGACATGCAGTGGGGCGGAATCATGCGGGATGGGCTGGCCGACGGTCATGCTATGCCCACGATTCGAATGGGTTTGTCGGTGGTTTCGAGGAGGTATTTGAGGAGGAGGTTTTGCGCGACTTGCAGTCGGTATTCGGCACTGGCGCGCATGTCGGAGATGGGTTGGAAGTCGGTGGCGAAGGCAGGCAAGGCTGCGCCGATGCTGGCGCGGGTGAAAGGTTTGTTGATTAGCACTGCTTCGACGGCCGCGGCGCGTTTGGGAATTGTCGCCATGCCGCCAAAGGCGATGCGGGCGTTGGTAATCGTGCCGTTTGTGATGGTCAGGTTGAAGCAGCCGCAGAGGGCGGAAATATCTTGATCGAAGCGCTTGGTGATTTTGTAGCAACGCAAAGTGTCGGGCTGGGCGGGGATGAAAATTGACTCGACGAACTCACCAGGGCGACGGTCTTGCTTGCCGTAAGCGATGAAGAAATTTTCCAGCGGGATTTCGCGGTGGGTTTGGCCGCAGCGGAGCGTGAGAGTCGCGCCTAGCGCAATCAGCGCCGGTGGGCCGTCACCGATGGGCGAGCCGTTGGCGATGTTGCCGCCGATGGTGGCGGCGTTGCGCACTTGCACCGAGCCAAAACGGCGGATCATTTCGGCGAAATCGTCATAGTGGCCGACCATGGCGGCACCGAGTTGTTCTAAAGTGACACCAGCGCCAATACGCATGCCTTGGGCCGAAAGGGTGATATTTTGCAGGGCACGCAGGCGATGCAGGAAGGCGATTTTGGGCAAAGGGCGAAGCTGTTTTGTGACCCAAAGCCCCACGTCTGTGGCCCCGGCGATCAAGGTTGCATCGGGATTTTGCACATACCAATCGGCGAAAGCGCCTAGATTTGCAGGCAAGTATGCGCCGTCAATGTGGAGGTCTGCGTAGTCGTGCAGGGCGGCGATTTGACGGGATTCGTCGAGCGGCGTCGCCGATCCGGCACTGGCCTCTGCCGCCCGGATAATTGGCGCATAGCCGGTGCAGCGGCACAAGTTGCCCGCGAGGATGTTGTCAAAATCGGTGCGGCCTTGGCTGTTGGCGGCGTAAAGCGACATGACGAAACCCGGCGTGCAGAAACCGCATTGCGAACCGTGGTGATCTACCATCGCTTGTTGGATTGGGTGCGGGTCGACTTTGGCGATGCCTTCGACTGTGGTCACCGATTTGCCTTGCAATTGCGGCAAGAACAAAATGCAGGCATTGGTGGCGCGGTGGACCACGCTCTGACCTTCCAGAGCGGCGACCGACACGGTGCAGGCACCACAATCGCCTTCGTTGCAGCCCTCTTTGGTGCCAGTCAAGCCGCGAGTTTCACGCAGATAATCCAGCAGAGTTGTGGTCGGGTTTGGATCTTCCAGAACCGATGCCGCGCCGTTCAAAAGGAACCGGATCTCGCCCATCAACTGCCTCGGTAGGTGGTGTAGCCAAAGGGCGATAGCAGCAATGGCACGTGATAGTGGCGGTCTTCGGTTATGGTGAAGCGAATGGGAATGAGGTCGAGGAATTCGCTTGTTTTCAGATAGGCACCGGCGTGGAAGTGCAGCTCATAGGTGCCCTGTTGAAAGCTGCTTTCGTCGAGCAAAGGGGCGTCGCAGCGGCCGTCGGCATTGGTGGTGGCTTCGGTGATCTTGTTTGGATGGGGGTTGAGGTGGAACAGTTCGACGCGCAAACCGGCGGCGGGTTTGCCCTGCGACGTGTCGAGGACGTGAGTGGTCAGGCGGCCCATGGGAATCCCTGTTGGCATCAAAGCAATTCGACTTGATTTGCGGATGCTTTGCAAGGGTTGCGGGTTGACCATTCCCCGCTTGGCCCGGCATAGTTTGGGAAAACGAGGATAACCGATATTCTGCTGGCGATTCACCACGTGCAACTGGCGATGCCCGCCGGGCAAGAGGAACTGGCGCGGGCGTTTTATGGCGCAGTGCTGGGACTGGGCGAAGTTGCCAAGCCAGAAACCTTGCGCAAGCGCGGCGGCTGTTGGTTTGAAGCGGGCGATGTGCGGGTGCATTTGGGGGTCGAGGCCAGCTTTATGCCTGCCGCCAAAGCGCATCCGGCGTTTTTGGTTGATCTGGATATTATGCTCGAAAGGTTGGCTGCGGCGGGTATCGAGGCAAGGCCGGATTAGGAGTATCCGAGGTTTCGCAGGGTTTATGTCAGCGATCCGTTTGGGAATAGGATTGAGTTGCTGGAGGAGGTTTAGGCCTGCTTTCGCCAAGGGCCAAAGAATCCTCCACCCAACCCAACGCCGCGATGCGGTAGTGGGAATTGGCCAAGTGAACAACAACAGCGAAGTCGCACTGGCGCTGGTTTGCGAACTTGAGCTACCCTTCGTTCCATGACCCATCCCCGATTCATTCATTTGCGCAATCATTCGGCTTATTCGCTGTTGGAGGGGGCTATACAGGTCAAGGATTTGGTCAAACTGGCGGTCAAGGCCGGGATGCCAGCGGTTGCATTGAGCGACACCAACAACTTGTTTGCGGCATTGGAGTTTTCCGAAGCCGCCAAAGCGGCCGGGGTGCAACCGATATTGGGGTGCCAGTTGGCACTGGCTTCAGAGGAAATACTGCGACCAGGGGATAGGGCCTTGCCATCGCATCCAGTGGTTCTGTTGGCGCAAAACGAGGCGGGCTATGGCAATTTGATGAAACTGACCTCGGCGGCTTTCCTGCTGTCGGCAGAGGCCCTGCCGCATGTGACTTTGGACCAATTGGACCAGTATTCTGTTGGAATCATCTGCCTGACGGGTGGCGCTTTGGGGCCGCTCGGCATGCATCTGGTCAACGGGCAGGTGGCCAAGGCGCGGGCGTTGGCAGTGAGGCTGAAGGCGATGTTTGGTGACAGGCTGTATGTGGAATTACAGCGGCATGCGGATGATTCGGGTGCATTGACTCGCGAAGAAACGGCCAGCGAGGCTGGGCTGATTTCCTTGGCTTATGAATTGGAATTGCCATTGGTGGCGACCAACGACGTTTATTTTGCTGATCCGGGGTTTTATGCGGCGCATGATGCGCTGATCTGCATTGCTGAGGGCGCCTATGTTGACCAGCAGGAACCGCGTCGACGGCTGACGCCGGAGCATCATTTCAAGCAGGAATACGAAATGGTGGCCCTGTTTCGCGACTTGCCCGAGGCGCTGGGAAACACCGTTGAGATTGCCAAACGATGCGCGGTAGCGGCGCAAAAACGCAAGCCGATATTGCCGAGATTTGCCGAGAATGAAGTCGAAGAATTGCGCGTTGCGGCGCGGGCTGGGTTGCAGGCGCGGCTGGCGGTGATTCCCTTAAGTGTCTCGCGCGAGGATTATGCGGCACGGTTGGAATTTGAGCTGGATGTCATCATCGAGATGGGGTTCCCGGGCTATTTTCTGATCGTGGCGGATTTCATCAAATGGGCCAAGGGGCAGAACATTCCGGTTGGACCAGGGCGTGGGTCGGGGGCGGGGTCATTGGTCGCCTATGCGCTGACAATTACCGACATCGACCCGTTGCGATTTGGCCTGTTGTTTGAGCGGATGTTGAACCCGGAACGGGTGTCGATGCCGGACTTTGACATCGATTTTTGTATGGATCGGCGCGAAGAAGTGATCGCCTATGTCCAGCAGAAATATGGGCGCGACCGGGTGGCGCAGATCATTACTTTTGGCGCGTTGCTGTCGAAAATGGCCGTGCGCGACGTGGGCCGTGTGTTGCAGATGCCCTATGGGCAGGTGGACCGGATTGCCAAACTGATACCGGTTGAAGGTGTCAAGCCGGTGTCGATTGAGAAAGCTTTGGCGGATGAGCCGAGGCTGCGCGACGAGGCGAAATCGGAAGAAGTTGTGGCGCGGATGTTGGGCTACGCCCAGCAGGTGGAAGGGTTGCTGCGCAATGCCTCGACCCATGCGGCGGGCGTGGTGATTGGCGACAGGCCGCTGGAGGAGTTGGTGCCGCTTTATCGTGACCCGCGCTCCGACATGCCGGCAACGCAGTTCAACATGAAATGGGTCGAGGCGGCGGGGTTGGTCAAATTCGATTTTCTGGGTTTGAAAACATTAACCGTGATCCAGAACGCTTTGGATTTGTTACGTTTGCGCGGTGTCGATATTGATATTGCCAGCATTCCTCTGGACGATGCAAGGGCCTATCAACTGTATTCCGACGCCGCTACGGTGGCGGTGTTTCAGGTGGAAAGTGCTGGCATGCGCGAGGCGTTGCGCCAGTTGGCACCCACTTGCATCGAAGACATTATCGCGCTGGTGGCGCTCTATCGCCCCGGCCCGATGGAGAATATTCCCAAGTTCTGCAATGTGAAGAATGGACGCGAAAAGATCGAAAGCCTGCATCCTTCCATCGACCATATCCTGAAAGAAACCCAAGGCATCATCGTTTATCAAGAACAGGTGATGCAGATTGCGCAAGTGATGGCGGGGTATACTTTGGGCGGTGCCGATTCATTGCGTCGCGCTATGGGTAAGAAAATCCGCGAGGAAATGGAGGCCGAACGGCCCAAGTTTATTACCGGGGCCAGAGCGAACGGGGTTGAGGCGAAGAAAGCAGGCGAAATATTTGATTTGCTTGAAAAATTTGCCGACTATGGATTCAATAAGTCGCACGCAGCGGCCTATGGCGTGGTTTCCTACCAGACCGCTTGGTTGAAAGCGAACTATTCCGTAGAGTTCATGGCGGCGGTGATGAACTGCGATATTCATCTGACCGACAAACTTGGTTCTTATCAGGCCGAGGTCGAGCGGTTGGGGATCACGATGGTGCCGCCCTGTGTGAACCGCTCGCAAGCGACATTCAGCGTCGGCGATGGCGCGATTTACTATGCTTTGGGCGCGCTGAAGAATGTCGGCGTCGAGGCGATGAAGGCGATCGTCGCGGGTCGAGGCGGCCGGGTTTTCAGTGACTTGTTTGACTTAGCGCGGCGGGTTGACTTGAAGCGGATCGGCAAGCGGCCATTGGAGATGCTGGCTCGCGCCGGTGCGATGGATCAGTTGGACAGCAACCGGCGCAAGGTGCTGGAGTCTTTGGATGCCTTGACGGCGTTTTCGTCGGCGCATTTTGAGGCGCTGAATTCGGCGCAGGTTTCGCTGTTTGGCGAGAAGGGAACCGATTTGCCCAACCCGCGTCTGCCAATGCCCGAGGCGTGGCAACCGACGCAGATGTTGCAACAGGAGCATCTGGCGGTGGGGTTTTATATCTCGGGGCATCCGCTGGATGATTATATGGGGCCGCTGAAGCGGCAGCGGGTTTTGTCTTTGGCCGAGTTGAAACAAAAAGTGCAAGGCGGGGCGGTGGCGGCGAAGATTGCCGGCTCGGTATCTTCGGTACAGATCCGCAAATCGGCGCGCGGCAATCGCTTTGCTTTTGTCGAGTTGAGCGACCCAACGGGCCTATATGAGGCGACGCTGTTTGCCGATGTGTTGGAAACGGCGCGGGATTTGCTGGTGGTGGGCGCCAATGTGGTGCTGACGGTCGAGGCGCATCTGGAGGGCGAGGGAGTGAAGCTGCTGGCACGTTCGGTGGTGCCGGTCGATTCGGTTGTGGCGGCTGCTGCGGGGGCCGGGTTGCGGGTGTTCATTCGCGAGGCAACTGCGATTGAGGTGGTGGCGCGGATTTTGACTGAACACGATCAAGGCCCCGGCGGTCGCGGGCCGGTGAATTTGGTGCTGATGAGTGCAGATTTGCCGGGGGAAGTGGAACTGGCCTTGCCGGGCATGTCGCGGATCACGCCGCAAATACGCGGGGCGATAAAGCATGTCGCGGGCGTGGCGCATGTGGAGGAGTTTTGAGGGGGTGTTGTGAGGCTTGGCGGGCGGCGGATTTGGACGTATAGTTCTGTGGTTCAGGAAAGGAGAGTGCGATGCACGAATCCATGGAACTTTGCAATATCATCACCGGATGGTTCAAAGCGGTAGAAACCGGCGACCTTACTTGGTGCGACCGCCATATTTCGACCAGCCCGGACTTGCGGGTGGTGGGAACCGACCCGGAAGAATGGCTGAAAGGGGCGCTGGCGGTTGCCTTCATGCGCCGTGAGGCGGTGCATGTTGTGGGCAAGCTGACGGCGCGGGTGCTGGACATCGAGGCTTTTGCCGAAGGCGATGTCGGCTGGGGGATCGCCCGACCGGAAATTACTATGCTGGGCGGTGGCAAGGTGACCCCGCGTTGGAGCGCGGTTTTTCGACGCGAAGACGGCGAGTGGAAAATGGTCCAGCTGCACGCCTCGGTTGCCATGGGCAACGAAGCGGCGTTTGGCGATACTTTCGGTGCCGCACAAAGTTAAGCATCGACTTTTGTTTTCTGGCCAATTTCGTGCCTAATCGCACTGTTTGGCGCGATCTATGCGCGTATGCGGTTCCCATTCAAACGAAAATCAGGGGAATTTCATGCAACAGTATTTTCTGGTCAACGGCGCGGAAATTGGCCATTCGGGCGAGGGCTCGGTCACGGGCGTTATCATCACCGAAGGTGAAGCGGTGTTCAGCGAACATGGCGGAATTTTCCATCTGGGTCGGCGCAGGGCCAAACTGAAAGTGCCGGAATTGAAGTCGGATGCGACGTGGGTTTTGCCGCCGCGCGGGTCGGAATTCTACTCGCCCGTCGCCGAATTTGCTGCCGGATTGGGCTATGAGACGGTCGAGAATGACGATTTCGACATCAAATTGCCCGCCGGTTGGGCCGCTTAATTAAAGCTGCCGGTCTTCAAGAAATGGATGGTGGCATGAATCGCGTAATCGTCCAGCATCATGGTTGAATGTGCCACCGGCAGTTTCAGGCATTTCTCTGGCGGGGCGGAACCACAGGCGGAAAGGACGGAAACTTTGCCGTCGTTTTCGCCTTGGATGCCGGTAATAACGCCGTATGCTTCCAAAGCGGCGGTTCCTGCAATTGCCCCGATGTCCAACCCACGGTCATCTTCGGGGGCATGGGGCACCAGTTCGCCCAAAGCCGGGCCCATCAATGGGCCGATGATCGGGCCAAAGATACTGGCGCGTTGGGCGATCTCCGAGCCCAGATTGGGGGCGCCAAGCTGCACGATGCGGCCGCGAAATTTGTTTGGCACCCGGCGCATCAGGTCTTTGGCCAAGATGCCGCCCAGTGAATGGCCGACGAAATGCACCCGCTCATCCAAGGGCACATGCGGCCATATGGCTGTCACCAAAGCGCTGATGGTGGCTTTGCGCGAGGGGTAATTGATCATTACGGCGTCGAACCCGGCTTCCTCCACCCGGCGGCCAAGTTTCTTCATCGAGGAAGAAGTGCGGCCAAGGCCGTGCAGGATGACGACCGGTTCCATCAGTAATGCGGCGGTTTTTGGTTGGCGGGGCTATCGGCGATTTGCTCGGCGGCGTGTTGAGTGAGCATGGCGACGCGGCGGGTTAGTTTGTCGATCTCGGCGGCTTGGCGGGTGACGACGGCGTTCAGCTCGTCCAGCAGGTGTTGCTGGTGGGTGAGTTGGGTTTCTAAGGTTGTAAGGCGGTCAGCGGTCATGGGGGTGTTTTAGGGGTTGATTGGGGCGGATTCAAGAAATGGCTGCGGCTTGCCCCGTTGACGCGCTTGCTTTACCAGAACGCCGGAATGATGAGGGGTTTTGGCATGGCATCGGACAAGAAAGAGCGCAGGCCGAAGGCCGAGACGCCGAAAGGGTTTCGTGATGTGTTTGGCGCTGAAATTGCCGAACGTGACGCGATGTTGAAGGCGATTGCCGAAGTCTATCATCGCTATGGCTTTGATCCGCTGGAAACGCCCGCGGTGGAGACCGTCGAGGCTTTGGGCAAGTTTTTGCCGGATGTGGACCGGCCCAATGAGGGGGTGTTTGCGTGGCAGGATGAGGATGAGGCTTGGCTGGCGCTCAGGTATGACCTGACGGCGCCGTTGGCGCGGGTCTATGCGCAGTATCGCAATGAGTTGCCCGCGCCCTATCGCCGCTATGCGATGGGGCCGGTTTGGCGCAACGAGAAGCCGGGACCGGGGCGGTTTCGGCAGTTTTATCAATGCGATGCCGATACGGTTGGCACCGGCTCGGTGGCGGCGGATGCCGAGATTTGCGCCATGCTGTGCGATGCGCTGGAGGCGGTTGGCATTCAGCGCGGCGATTACTTGGTGAAGGTCAATAATCGGAAGGTGTTGAATGGGGTGATGGAGGTGGCGGGGATCGCCGGGGACGCGTTCGCGCAGGAGCGTGGGATTGTGCTGCGGGCGATTGATAAGATGGATCGGTTGGGGGTTGGGGGCGTGCGCGAGTTGTTGGGTGAAGGGCGCAAGGATGAGAGTGGGGATTTCGCCAAGGGGGCGGGGTTGACAAGCGATCAAAGTGAAAGAATACTTTCATACGTTACGCCGTCCGAGCAAAACTTTGGACATAGCGGCACCGTCGAAGCCGTTGGATTTGCGGCAGGGCGATCAACCGTCAAAGGTGTCGGACAAGGCGTTTACGGCTCCGGTCGAACCACAGCAGTCACTGACAATCTAAAGGCACTGGTTGAAGGTTCAACGATAGGCCTTGAAGGCGTTGAAGAACTCGAAACCATCATTAGGCTCGTCGATGCCCAAGGCTACGGCCCTGACCGTGTCGTCATCGACCCCTCCGTAGTGCGCGGCCTTGGCTATTACACGGGCCCCGTGTTTGAGGCGGAACTGACGTTCGAGATTCTCGATGAAAAGGGGCGCAAGCGGCAGTTTGGCTCGGTTGCGGGCGGGGGGCGGTATGACGATCTGGTCAAGCGCTTTACCGGGCAGGAAGTACCGGCGACCGGGGTTTCCATTGGGGTGGATCGGCTGCTGGCGGCGTTGAAGGCGAAGGGGCGAGCGGCGGCAGAAGCTGCGGGGCCGGTGGTGGTGACGGTGATGGATCGGGATCGGATGGCGGATTATCAGGGCATGGTCGCGGAATTGCGCAACGCGGGCATTCGCGCCGAGGTGTTTTTGGGCAACCCCAAGGATATGGGGCGGCAGTTGAAATATGCGGACCAGCGGAACGCGCCGGTGGCGGTGATTGAGGGCGGCAATGAGAAGGCGAACGGGACGGTGCAGTTGAAGGATTTGGCTTTGGGCGCTCGACTGGCGGCGGGGATTACGACCAATGAGGAATGGAAAGCGCAACCGGCGCAAAGCGAAGTTCGCCGGGCCGATCTGGTGGCGGAAGTGCGGGCGATGATCGCGCGGGCGAAGGGTTGATGGGGCTGATTGGGGATTCACTGGCGGCGCTGGAGTCGGAAGTGGCGCGGTTGTCGCGGCTGTTTCGCGCTGCGGGTGCGGTGAGCGTTGATCCGGGGGTTCTGTTGCCCGCCAATGTGATGCTCGACCTCTACGGCGAGGACATCCGTGCGCGGGCCTATGTGACCGACGATCCGGTGTTGGGCGAGCGGATGATCCGGCCCGATTTCACGGTTCCGGTGGTGCAGATGCATATGAAACACGGTGCGGAACCGGCGCGATACACCTATGCCGGGCCGGTGTGGAGGAAGCAGGTGCCGGGCTCGGCGCGGCCATCGGAATATGTGCAGGTTGGCTATGAAGTGTTCGACGGGGCCGATCCGGCGGCGGCGGATGCGGAAGTGTTTGCTTTGGTTTCAGGAGCCCTGGATGGGTTGGGGGTGACCTGTGCGACCGGGGATTTGGGGATCGTGCTGGCGGCGATTTCGGGGTTAAGGACCACGGAACGACGGCGGGCGGCGCTGCGGCGGCATATGTGGCGACCGGTGCGGTTCAAACGGTTGCTGGAGCGGTATTCGGGGGCGTTGCCGGGGCGTGGTCCTGCGCCGAAGGGTGGGGTTTTGATCGGGTTACGGTCGGTGGATGAGATTGCGGAGCGACTGGCGGTTTTGCACGAGGATGCGGCGGCTGCGCCTTTGAGCGGTGAAGAAGTGGCGCTGCTGGAGCGGGTTTTGGGCGTAAACGGTGCGTCCTCTGCAGCATTGGCGGCGTTGCGTGGCTTGGGATTGGCGTCTTTGGCTACGGCGCTGGACCGGATGGAGTCGCGACTGGAAGCTTTGGCCAAGCGCGGGATTGGGGATGTTCCGTTTGCGGTTTCTTATGGCCGGGCAGCGCTGGAATATTACGATGGGTTTGTGTTCGGGTTTTCCGCGCCGGACAGGCCCGACTTGCCACAAATTGCCCAAGGCGGGCGTTATGACGCGCTGACGCGGGTTCTGGGGCAGGGCGAGGGCATTCCGGCGGTGGGGGCGATAGTTCGGCCCGAGGCCTTGCTGGCGCTGCGAGGGTTTATGTAATGCTAAAACTTGGGTTGCCGTCGAAAGGTCGGTTGCAAGATCAGGCGGTGGACTGGCTGGCCGCGCATGGCATGACGGTGGAGCGGGGTGGCGATGGGCGGGAATATGCGGCGCGACTTTCGGGCGTTTCGGGGGTGGAACTTGTGCTGCTGGCGGCGGGCGAGATACCGCGCGAACTGGCGGCGGGGCGGATTCATCTGGGCGTGACCGGGCAGGATATGGTGCGCGAGAAGCTGCCGGGCTGGGACGGGTTGGTTAGTGAAAAGCTGGCATTGGGGTTTGGCTTTGCCGATCTGGTAATTGCGGTGCCACGGGCGTGGGTTGATGTCGAGGGGTTAGACGATCTGGATGCAGTTGCGGCGGCGTTTCGGGCCAAACACGGGTTTCGGCTGCGGATTGCCACCAAATATCACAATCTGGTGCGCGAGTTTTTGCGGGTGAACGGGGTGGCGGATTATCAGTTGGTGGATAGTCAGGGCGCGACCGAGGCGACAGTGAAGAACCTGCATGCCGAGGCGATTGCGGATATTACGTCCTCGGGGGCGACGTTGCGCGCGAACCATTTGAAGGTGCTGGCGGATGCGGTGATCTTGAGGTCGCAGGCTGTGCTATATGCTTCGAAGACGGCGAATTGGGCGGGGGTTGATGTGAGCGGGTTTGCGGCCAAGGCAGGGTTCGCGTGATTATCGTGCACGCCGTGGCCGACGAACGCGCCGTTGTGCGTGGCTGGCGTTTGGCGGGCGAGAGCGTCGCCTTGGTGCCAACGATGGGGGCGCTGCATGCGGGTCACATGGCGCTGGTGGCGGCGGCGAAGGCGCAGGCAGATCGGGTGATCGTGACGATTTTTGTCAATCCGACGCAGTTTGGTGCGGGCGAGGATTTGGCGTCTTATCCGAGGAAGGATTTGGATGATTTGGCGATGCTGCAAGTTGCGGGGGTAGACTTAGTGGTCATGCCGACGGTTGCTGAAATGTACCCCGATGGGTTTGCCACCAAGGTACGGGTTGAGGGGCTGACATCGGTGATGGATGGCGCCGCGCGACCGGGGCATTTCGATGGCGTGACGCAGGTGGTGGCCAAACTGCTCAATCAAGCGCAGGCGGATTGGGCTTATTTTGGCGAGAAAGACTGGCAACAACTGGCGGTGGTGCGGCGGATGGTGGCAGATCTGGACTTGCCCGTCGAGATTGTTGGGGTGCCAATTGTGCGGGCCGAAGACGGTTTGGCGCTGTCGTCGCGCAATGCGTATTTGAGCGCGGCACAGCGGGTGGTTGCTGCGCGGTTCAATGTGATTTTGGCCAGTGCTACGGCGCAGGTTTTGGCCGGGATGGGCGGGTCGCAGGCCTGTGGCCTAGCGGTTGAAGCCTTGGGTGAGGCGGGGTTTGACAAGGTGGACTATGTCGAGTGCCGCGACGCGGCGAGTTTGCGGACGGTCGAACTGCCCCTTGCCGGGCAAGCTCGGATTTTTGGCGCGGTCCATTTAGGCCGGGCAAGGTTGATCGACAATATTGCGGTTTGAATTTCGTTTATGCATTTGTTACCATTGGTTGGTAACTATTGGTAACGGAGGCATCATGTCCAAGAACACTTCCATCGCACTCAGCGACCATTTCAGCAATTTTTTAACGCGGCAGGTCCAGTCTGGGCACTATGGCTCGGCCAGCGAAGTGGTGCGGGCTGGGTTGCGGCTGCTGGAGGAGTACGAGGCGAAGATGGAGCGGTTGCGGGCGGAGATACAAAAAGGCATCGACAGTGGCGATCCGCTGCCGTTTGAGCCGGAGAGATGGCGCGAGGAATGGAAACGCGAATGGGATGCAGAACAGGCGGCACATGCGGATAGACCTGTTTCCCGCCGCGCGTGAGGATTTGCGCGAGATTTGGCGATTTGGAGCCTTGAACTGGTCAATTGGACAGGCCGACCGGTATTCAGATGAGCTCGACGCGGCAATTTCTTCGCTGACAGAAAACCCGCGTAGGCATCGCGCGCAGTTGGACTGGGCCGCGGAATGCGCCGACTGGTTTTCCGGTCCCACGTCGCGTTTTATCGCGTGAAGGAAAGAAAAATTGAAGTGGTGCGCGTCCTGCACCAAAGTGTTGAGGCGCGAGCGCGGCTCGGTAAACCATTGGAATAATAGGTGAAATAACCGACCCCTCGGGGCGGATTGTTGCTCCATCGCGGAAATGCCATTTGATTGTGTCCAAAGACAGTATTCAGGCCGGTGGGATGAAGGGCTGGCTGATGGTTTGGAAAACCGGCATTGCCTCCAAGGCGGCGCTATGCGCCGCGAGGGCGGGGAAGCGGGCCATGTCGATCAGGCCGTAGTGGCTGTCATTCATGTGCCGCAAGGCGCAGGCGACGGCGATGTCGGCGTGCGAGAGTGTGTCACCGAACCAATAGGGCGACTTTCGTTCGGCGCGCTCCTGCTCGAGCACACTGAGCGTGGTTTCGATTTGGGTCATGCAGCGGTTTTCCCATGTTGGGGATGTCTGGTTGTGCAAGGCGCGTTCGTAAAACAGACTGACGGCTTTGTCCGACAGGCCGCTGGCCAAGGCGGCGATTTTCATGGCGCGACAGCGGGCGGGTTGTTGTGTTGGGAACAGCGCGTTTGACGGTCCAACAAGATCGTCGAGATAGTCCAGAATCGCGTGGCTTTCGATCAAAACATCACCGTTATCCAGCACCAGCGTTGGCACTCGGGTAAGCGGATTGTAGGGCCGTATTTTGTCAGCATCGCCAAAGATTGACCAAGGGCGGTGTTCATAGGGCAAGTGGTATAGCGTCAGCGCGATGCCGACGCGACGAACGAAAGGAGAATCGTATTGACCAATCAGGATCATGCTTTGCCTTTTTGTGCGTTTAACGGACGACCACATCAACCGCGACTTTTTGGCCAAACAGGTTTACTGTCCAATCATATTTTGTGAGAGGGGATCGATCATGGCGACATATGATAGTGCAGGCGCGTTCCATCGCCTGACCATCGTGCCGATGATTGCAGGCTTGGCTAATCTGGGGGCGATTTTGCGCAAGGCGGAGAAGCATGAGCACGATGGCGGGCGCGACCCGGCGGCGCTGCAGCAAAAGCGGCTTTATCCCGATATGTTCACGCTGAACCAGCAATTGCTTTATGCGCTGTATTTGCCTTGCGATTTCGCTCGGCATTTCACTGATGCCCCGCCGCCAAGGGCAGGATACGACGAAAAAAGTTTTGCCGAAGTTTATGCAAGTATCTCCGCAGTGACCCAGTATCTGAAATCAATCCAAGCCGCCAAGATGGACGAACTGAGCACCAAGATCGTGCCGTCGTTCTTTGACAGCAAGCGCGGGGTTGAGGCGGAAACTTATGCGGCTGCGGTCAGCATGCCAGATTTCTATTTCCACCTGTCCGTCGCCTATGCAATTTTGCGTCACAACAGCGTGCCGTTGGTGAAGGATGATTTTCTGGGCACGATAAAGTCTGTCGCGCTGGACTAAGCAAGCCGGTGGCTGGGTCAGGTCCAAATTATCGCAATACCTGTGCTGCAACCATTTTGCGGGCATACCAAGCCAGCGCAAGTCCGACCACGACTATAACCGCCGTGAAGATCATCGCAAATGCACCGCTGATTTCGGCCATCGAGGTTTCGGCCAGCCCATAGGTGTAGACCGAAGTTCCGATCATTCCAACAATGGAGACAAGGAAAGCGGCCAAGGCATGGCGGCTGCGAAGCAGCAACAATACGGAACCGATGACCGAGAACCAGACGCCTAACGCCCAGAACCCCACGGCCCATGCTGGAAAGGAATAGAAAAAGTCGAGCTGTTCGGGGGTGAAATTGGCCATGTAAGATTCGTTCTTGGTTTTTGTCATCACGTAGTCAAAGGCGCCGACAGCGTTCCATAACAGCGAAACCACGCCAATGACCCAAAGATGCCAGGGAGTTTTCATCTAATGCTCCATTTTGTTGTTTCGACAATGTTGTATGAAATTCGGCCTTAAAGCACACCTATTTCCGCCAAACCGGCGCGAAGCTGCGCTGGCAATTCATTTTGACCGGGAACGTAGGGGCCGACGTCGGGCGGGGCGTCGCTGGCCTTGAGGTAGCGCCAGCCTTGAAACGGGCGGCGTGGTGCGATTGACGTTTGGACTAGCTCTGGGTCCATTACAATTGCGCAGCGGGTGATGCCGTCGCCGATGGTGACGGGCTCAAAGCCGATAACGCGCTGGCGCACCTGGATCAACCCTTTGATCACCCAGTACAGTGAGCCGCCCGACAAAATTTCTTGCGCCCGTTTCGGCCCCCAATGGGTGACGTGGATCGAGCGCCAAGGCTGACCCTTGACCGCAGCCTCCATCCGGCGCTCGGAACGCCAAAGGTCAAGTTCGGCGACGCTTTCTACCCCGACGCAAAGCTTGATGAGATGTAAACTTGCGGCCACGCCCGATTCCCTTCGATGGGCAAGTTTGCTACCAGATGCAGCCGTTGCGCAAGTGCGGCACACTAAAGACTGGAACATTGCTTGGAGCAAGCGTAGGGTAATTTCCCTTCCTGAACCCGTGCACGAGGCTCGACATGACCCGTTTTTCCGCCCCAATTTCCGCTTCGATCTGGGATATGAAATATCGCTTTAAAGCTGCCGATGGCACGGCTTTGGATGTGGAAGTGGAGGATTCTTGGCGTCGCGTCGCCAAGGCTTTGGCTGCTGTGGAGAAGGATCCGGCTGTCTGGGAAGACAAGTTTTACGCGGCCTTGGAGGATTTCAAATTCCTGCCCGCCGGGCGGATTTTGGCGGGCGCGGGAACAGAACGCAGCGTGACCATGTTCAATTGTTTCGTCATGGGCACGATCGAGGATTCGCTTGCCTCTATCTTCCAGAACTTGAAGGAAGCCGCGCTGACGATGCAGCAGGGGGGTGGGATTGGCTATGATTTCTCGACCATTCGACCCAAAGGTGCGCCGGTGCACGGGGTGGCGGCGGATGCTTCTGGCCCCTTGAGTTTCATGGATGTGTGGGATGCGATGTGCCGCACGATCATGAGTGCAGGGTCGCGGCGCGGGGCGATGATGGCGGTTTTGCGCTGCGATCATCCGGATATCGAGGATTTCATTGTCGCCAAACAAGACCCGGCACGGCTGCGGATGTTTAACCTGTCGGTGCTGATCACTGATGCGTTCATGGCGGCGGTGAAAGCGGGCGCGAAGTGGGATTTGGTGTTTGACGGCGCAGTGTTCCGCGCGGTTGATGCGCGGGAACTGTGGGATCGGATCATGCGCTGCACCTATGATTTTGCCGAGCCAGGGGTGATTTTCATTGATCGGATTAATCAGCGGAACAACTTGAATTATGTGGAGACGATTGCGGCGACAAATCCTTGCGGCGAACAGCCACTTCCCCCGTATGGCGCATGTCTGCTGGGGTCGATCAATTTGGCGCGGCTGGTTGGTGATCCGTTTGGCAAGAAGGCGCGGCTGGATGAGGGGGCGTTGAGTGACCTGGTGACCACTGCAGTTCGGATGATGGACAATGTGGTTGATGCTTCGCGCTTTCCCTTGCCCGAGCAGCGGGCCGAGGCTTTGGCCAAGCGGCGGATTGGGTTGGGGGTGACCGGGCTGGCGGATGCTTTGCTGATGCTGGGGTTGCGGTATGGGTCGGAGAAGGCGGCCTTGCAAACCGAGGCTTGGTTGAAGGCGATTGCTGAGGCGGCTTATCTGGCATCGGCGGAACTGGCCGCCGAAAAGGGGGCGTTTCCGCTGTTTGATGTGGATAAATTCCTTGCTTCCGAAACGTTAAAAACCATGCCCGCAAACGTTGTGAAAGCCATCAAATCACATGGGATTCGCAATGCTTTGTTGACGTCGATTGCGCCGACGGGGACGATTTCGCTGTATGCAGGGAATATTTCGAGCGGCATCGAACCGGTGTTTGCCTACGCCTATTCGCGCAAGGTTTTGCAGAAGGATGGTTCACGCACGGAGGAGGAAGTCGAGGATTACGCAGTGCAGATGTGGCGGTCGATGTTTGGCGACAAGCCGTTGCCGGAACATTTCGTCAACGCCCAGACTTTGGCCCCGCTCGACCATGTCCGCATGCAGGCGGCGGCGCAGAGATGGGTGGATTCCTCGATCTCCAAGACGATCAACTGCCCGGAGGATATTTCGTTTGACGATTTCAAGCAGGTCTACATGGCCGCTTGGGACCAAGGCTGTAAGGGCTGCACCACCTATCGGCCCAACAAGGTGACCGGGTCGGTTTTGAGTGTCAGCGAGAAATCCGAGGCGATGCCCGAAAGTGATCGTGGGGCCGATGTGGTGTATATCGCGCAGCCGCTGGACCGGCCGGAAACGCTCGAGGGCAATACTTACAAGATCAAATGGCCGGAGTCTGAACACGCGATTTATATCACGATCAACGACGTGATCCACGCCGGGCACCGGCGGCCGTTTGAGGTGTTCATCAACTCGAAAAACATGGAGCATTTCGCTTGGACGGTGGCGCTGACCCGGATGATTTCAGCGGTATTCCGGCGCGGCGGCGATGTGTCGTTCGTGGTGGAAGAGTTGAAAGCCGTGTTCGACCCGCGCGGTGGCGCTTGGGTGCAGGGGAAATACATCCCCTCGATTCTAGCGGCGATTGGCGGGGTGATCGAGCGGCATTTGATCGAGATTGGCTTCATGGTTGAGGGGTCGGCGCTGAAGTCGGACCCCCGCGCGGTGGCGATGGTGGTAGGTGAGCGGCCAAGGGGGGCGGCCTGCCCGAACTGCGGCCAGTTTTCGATGCTGATGGTCGAGGGGTGCATGACCTGTGTGGAGTGCGGGTTTAGTAAGTGTGGGTGAGGGGTGCGGAATGAACGCGAAAGAGTATTTTCGGGACATCATTTTGCCGTTGCACCAGCGACACGAAGCTGATCCGCGCGCCCTTGATTTACTGTTTGCTACCTGTGTGATGACTTATCACATTGTGGACTACATCGCAGCCGACAATACGGTTTCGGTAAGAGACGCACAGTCGGAAATAGAAACATCGTGCCCGACGTTTACCGCAATTTGTGGCATTGCCACAGCGATGAAGCATTCGACCGTGACTCGTTCTCCCGAGTATACAGGCTTGAGTTCTGATGCAGCTTCCAAACGTTCGGCTATCAAGGTGGGCGGAAAATTAGTGACCTTTGGTGGAAAATTAGCAATGCTCGGCCCCGTTGTTCGCAAGGTTGACGGCAAGTTTTTCTCTCTAGCGCCTGCACTCCAAAGCACGATTTCTTATCTGCGGGACCGCTTCGGTCAAGCCGACCAACCGCAGGACGGCGTTGGCACGGTGTGAACGGCCAAGGGGGGCAGCCTGCCCCAACTGCGGGCAGTTTGCGATGTTGATGGTGGAGGGGTGTATGACGTGCGTGGAGTGCTGGTTTAGCAAGTGTGGGTGAGGGCGGGGTTAACTTAGGACGCCAGGTATGGTCGACGCTTCGTCTAGAATACGGTCAAGTTCAATATCCGAAATTCCTGCTTCAAATTTATCGTGAGATTTGTGAACCAAAAAACATTTGGCAGAAAAAAGCGCCCCGCTACCATCGAATGTAGTTACGTATCCGGGCACTATCGAACGACTCAGATCGGACTTGTGCAGTAAAATTATTGGTCGAAAATGTGAATGGGTTACACCAAACAAAAAAACCCAATTTTCATATTTGAGGACTATGCCACGATGGTCAGGTTTGCTCGAAAGAGTTCCGGCAATTTCTAACCAATTTGAAAATTCGAAGGCACCGGACGCGGTCTGAAAAATTTCGATTTTCCCTCTAATTGTTAGTCCCCGAGGACTTTTCCGGCAGTATTTAAACGCCCCTAAATAGTTTAAAAGTTGGTCCCAGTCGTCAGAATTTTCCGTAAATCCCATTAATGCCGAAAGATTCGAAAACAAGATTTCCAAATTATCTGGGTTAACCCTGTCTATGATTGCTTGTTGGGTCGTGACCCAAAAAGTGTTGTCCTGATTTTCGGGATCGAAAACCTTTCTTAGCGTAGAAGGGCTAAGGTTATTAGATGCCGGCGCGTTGGCGGCTTTTTGAAACATACCGACAAATAATTTTCTCGCCTCCGGAAAACCGATAAGTACGCTAAAATTTTTTGTACGCGCCACTTGGCAAAACCTGATTCGTCAATGGCCCAAACGCCACGGATTATTAATGACGGATTTTCATAAATTATCGAAGGAAATTGTTAACCAAAATTACTTATTCACAGTGCGCCATTATTTGAGAAAACCTATTGTCAATCACCTACTTTTTGTAATCCGAAATCCTGCCAAAATGGCGCTTGACGGATTTCACGGGAAGTTTCGTTTTCCGCCACGTCCGTTGATATCGTGAATAATGGTGGGGAACCAGAATGGACGACGATTCCGACGGCGATATTGAACCTGACATATCGAGTGCGATTGGGCCAAACGTTTACTGGCGATACAACGGAATAAAAATCGGACGGTTCGTTGAGTATCAGTTGAACTGCCCAAGTATTATGAAAGTTGAAACCGACGACTTGGACTTTCCGTTTCTTTGGCTGCCGGTTAGCGATGTCCTTATTTGCTGACCTAACTCCTGACCTCTTTAACGACATATTGCCAAATATTCAGAGTCACAGTGCTGAATTGCTTGGTAATTGCGGACTAGTTTGGATAATGCCCCAACTGCGGCCAGTTTTCGATGATGATGGTGGAAGGGTGCATGACGTGCGTGGAGTGCGGGTTTAGCCAGTGTGGGTGAGGGATTTTGGGCGAGCTTGAGGCTGCGAGTGCCTTGCGCCGGGCGACGGAGCGCAACTTTCTGCCCGGAATCAAGCGAAGCGCCGGGCAATGCCCGACCGCCCCTATCGGGCGGGCATTCGGCAAGGTTGCAACCCGACGCGAGGTCAGAAGTTTCGGCACCATAAACTGCCCCCCCACTGCCGCCGGATGCCCACCCGGCGGTCAAGCATTGCCCCCTGCGGTGCGGAGGTGATTGAGGCGTTCGTTCTAAATTACGTATCCCGCGATGCAATGGCGATCCGATTGGGCGTTCCGCAATAATCATGGGCGGCAAGCGAGACAGCGCCAAACAAGATACTCGCGCTGGCTGTGGGCAGTTTGTGCCGCCGCGCTCTTGACAGGCCGCCAGCACAGGAATTGACTGTGGCAGTGCGACGAACCATCGTTGCAATTTGAGGGAGCAAGGAAATGGCCAAAAGTCAGATGCGCAGCAACAAGGAAGTGAAGAAGCCGAAGAAAGACAAGGTGAAAGCCAAGGCGACGGCATCCAGCGGCACGACGGCGCGGATCACTGAATCGCAAGACCGCGCCAAGGGCAAATCGAAGGAATAACCTTTGGGCCGGGTCAGCCCGGCCTTGCGCTAGGCCAGAAGCGCGGTTTCCGAAGGGAGCAAAATCGGGCGGGATGGGGCGAATTGGGTAACGGTCAGTTCGGGAAACAAGGCCAGAACTTCGGCTTGTGTTGCCCGATCGAGCGTGGTCAAGCCGACGGGACCGGGCAATAAGCTTTCCGATGGCGCATTCTGCGCGAAGATGATTTCCTGGGCGTCAAAAAAGATGTGGTAATATCCCACCATGCCGCCCTCGCGGAAATATATTGTATCGTGGTTGACCAAGGACTTCGGTCTGACCGAACAATAATTCGGCCCGCCAGTCGCGCAACAACATGCGATGGTGCTGTGACACACAGAGGTCGGTTGTATTATCCAAGGCACCGGCTTTAGTGAAAACGGGTGCGGCGTTGTCGGTTGCGGCGACGTTGCGTCGGCCAATCCAGCGGATCGGCTGCGGCCAACGATCCATCGTTGTTACCAAACCGCCGACCTTCAGGGTTTCAATCGCGCGACCCCCGTTGGGCGTGCGGATAGTGGTGCCAGTGATGAAGCCGAAGAACAGATTGACGTCGTTGACTTGGCCAATACTGGCGCGCCCTTGACCGCCGCCGTCGACATCGTCGTCGAGATTGGCGTGGTTGTCGGTTACAGCGACCACTTGCCCGGTGGCCCCGGCGATAAAAGTGCCGCCGGAATTGGACGTGTCGCTGGAAGAGAGACCAAAATCATCTTTGCCGAACATTACCCTTTGATGTGAGGCCATTGCCGCGTCCCTGTTTCAGACGGCTTGTTTTGGCACTGGCGGGGTTAATATTTGGTTTAGACTTTAAGATTGACCAAAATTTTGGCGTGTCGATGGCGGTTCATGTATGCCCAAGCAAAGCACGCACGCGGGCAAGTTGCTGGTCGGCACCGGGCACAGGATTGATGAGTATCAACCCCGAGCCTGACATGCCGCGCTGGTTCTTGTCGCCGAAATGGTATTCGTCGACAAAGGGGTTCAATGGGCTGACGATGCTGAGCAATTCATGGTGCCGCGCGGCTGGCAGGATCGGATACCAGATCACTATCGTCGCCTTTGGCCATAGTTTGGCGAGATCGAGGGCGAACAGGCCGGTCAGGGCATATTCGGTTTTGACTTCGTACGAGGGGTCAATCAGCACCAAACCCGCGTTCGATTTGGGAGGCGATAGGGCGAGAACGCCAGTAAAACCGTCGCGGAAATGGACGCTGGTGTTGGGTGCGGCGAGGTTGGATTTCAGCGCCGCATGTTCCTGCGGATGCAGTTCAAACAGGTGAAGTTGGTCGATTGGGCGGAGCATAGATTGGGCGATCAAGGGTGAGCCGGGATAGGCCGAGGCCCCGTGCCTTTCGCGGATTTCGTCGATGATTTCGAAGTAAGGATGATCGCCGCCCTTGGCGGTGCCGATGCCGAATTCGGCCTCACCGGTTTTCAGGGCCTCGGGGGAGGCAAGGTCATACAGCCCGCGCCCGGCATGCGTTTCAATATAGGTGATCGGGCGCGGTTTCTGGGTGAGAAAGGTCAGCAGCTCGGCCAGCACCATGTGCTTGTGCAGGTCAGCTTGGTTTCCGGCGTGGTAGGCATGTTGGTAGGAGAGCATGACTCTTAATGGCCGCTGCGGCGATTTGCTTCAAGGCAAAGCTTGACTGCGCGTCGCATGTCTTTATAAGCCGCCCATTCCGGACCGCAAGGTTCGGGCAATTGGTGTTTGCGGACCCCGCGAGGGGAAGCCTGTCGGCCCTTCGGGGCAGAGGAAAGCACCTTTCACATCGTTGAAAGGATCCAGCCGTGACCAAACGCACGTCTGCCAAGTATAAAATTGACCGCCGGATGGGCGAAAACATCTGGGGTCGGCCGAAATCTCCGGTCAATAAGCGTGATTACGGCCCGGGCCAGCACGGCCAGCGCCGCAAGAACAAGCTGTCGGATTTCGGCACCCAGCTTCGCGCCAAACAGAAGCTCAAGGGCTATTACGGCGATATGACGGAAAAACAGTTCCGCAAAATCTATGCCGAAGCCGACCGGATGAAGGGCGATACATCCGAGAACCTGATTGGTCTGCTGGAACGTCGGCTAGATGCGGTGGTCTACCGCGCCAAATTCGTGCCAACGATTTTTGCCGCCCGCCAGTTTGTCAACCACGGCCATGTGTCGGTGAACGGCAAGCGCGTCAACATCGCCTCCTACAAAGTGGGTGAGGGCGATGTGATCGAGGTGCGCTCGAAATCGAAACAGATGGCGCTGGTGCTGGAAGCGATTGGCTCGCCTGAACGTGACTTGCCGGAATATCTGGCGGTGGACCACAACAAACTGACCGCCCAGTTCGTGCGCACTCCCGCCCTGTCAGACGTGCCCTATCCGGTGATGATGGAGCCGAACCTGGTGGTGGAATATTACGCGAAGAATTGATCCTTTGGGGTGACCCTTTGAAACGGAAAAGCCGCGCCTTTGGGTGCGGTTTTTGTTTTTTTGGTCAGGATTTCTCTTGCGCACGGCGAGCGTTGAGGAGCGCGCGGAACCAGTCAAGGGCACGGAGTGAGGCGAGGTCTTCGTTGGTCTCCATCTCGTAGGCGATTGGAAGAGTGCCGGAAGCAAGGCATTGCTCAAGTTGGACGCGAGCTTTATCGGAGCAGTTGGCAAGGGTTAGGGCACAGGCCAATGAATAAGAACCAAGCCTGAACCTTGCTTCGGCGGCATGGGCAACCATGAGCTGTTTGCGCAGCGCCTTAGCGTTTGGTTCAAACTTTGCAATGGCATACAAAGCAATACACCAGTGATCAAGCGCACCATGGAAATTTGGCTCGATAGCGAGGGCGGCTCTATATTTCTCCCCTGCTTCGATGAAAAACTCTAGGTTGCGAGCGGCCACCGCCCGACGGGCAAGTGCGTTGCCCCAGTTGTAATGCGCTTCGGAATAAGTTGGCTTGATGGCGATGGCGGCATCGTATTTTTCACATGCATCAATGTAAAGTTCGCTTCTATTCGCGACTTGGGCAATATGGGCAAGAGCGTTACCCCAGTTGTTAAGTGCCTCGGGGAAATCTGGCTTGATGGCAAGTGCGGCCTTCAATTTCGTTATTGCCTCATTGAAATGCGTGAGATTGCCTGTGGCGCGGGCAAGACCGTCAAGGGCAATGCCCCAGTAATTAAGCGCGTCGTGATCGTCTGGTTTGATGGCAAGTGCGGCTTCCAACTTCTCTATGGCCTCTTGGAAATGTGAAGAGTTGCCCGTGAAACTGGCCGAATCGATAAGGGCGACAGCCCAATTGAAGTGCGCAGGTTGGAAGTCCGGCTTGATGGCGAGCACGGCCCTAAATTTCCCAAAGGCTTTGGTGAAAAGCGTGGCATCCTTAAGCGCCTTGGCATGGTCTGCAACAACGCCTCCCCAGTTAGTCAGCGCCTCGTAACTGTCTGGCTTTATCCTGACAGCGGCCTCATACATCGCCTCGGCTTTGATAAAATATGTCAAGTCACCAGTGGCCCGCGCCTGACCGCCGAGGGCATTGCCCCAGTTGTTCAGCGCGGCGTAGCTGTACGGCTTTAGGACGAGGGCAGCAGCGTATTTCTCACCGGCTTCCGTGAATAGAGCAGGACTATTGGCGGCACGTGCACGATCAGCGAGAGCTACGCCCTGCAAAGTGTAGGCCCAAGCGACGGCGTCTTTTTCGCTGTCAGAAGTGGCTGAAGCCTCCAAGCCGACCAGTTCGTCCCATTTGCCTTCAAGAAGAAGCTGGTTGAAATCAGTCTTTTCGGGTTTTGAAACAATTGCGTGCTGAAGTCTTGCTCGCATGTCCACCAGTATGCTGCCTCCCGCATCTGGCGGAAAATCCACAACTGGCTCCAGTTCATTCAGAAGGTGCTGTTCGTACTCGGTGAACAGAACCGGCGGGAAACACTCCAGCTCCCGCGCGAGTTCGATCAGGAAGACATCGGCAGCGACACCGCCGAGGTGTCGGTCGGGCGGGAAGCTAAGGAGTAGTTTCCGCACATGTTCCGCCGGTTCCTCGTCATGGCTGCACCACCAGTGTTGATTGTGGTTGCTGGCTGTCGCCGCCAATGCGCCGAACGACGGATCACCGCCGCTGTAGCCGAGGATGACCAGCCCCATGTGGCGCATTGTATCGTCGAATAGAGGTTTCAACTTGTCGGCATGCGCCTGCATCTCATTTGTCGAGTTCATCATCGCCAAACCACTGCCTTGGCCGTGCAGGTGCAGAATCGAGGGCGTGACGATGTGATCGAACGTGTTGGCTGGCGCGACCCCGAAATCATAAATGGCTGGGTAAAGGCCGTTCAGCCCGCAGGCCCGTGCCAGCACATTGTCAAAATTGAAGGTCAGAACCCGTCCTATCCATCCCGCCTTCAACAGGCAGGCCAGCGCGATCTGCGCCCAGTTGACTTTGGCGGCTTGCAGGATAGGCACCAGCACATCGTTGCGTTCGGCAAGTGATAGCTTCGCCATGCAGGCGCCATAGTCTTCGGGCAGGTCTTTGTCCGGGAATTTCACCTTGAATCGCTGCACCAAGCCAGAGGCCAGCGGTATATCGGCGAGAAGCGAACATCCCGCGCCGGTCAGGAAGGCGATAGGGCGAACTTGTTGCTGTTCGCGCTTCATGTGGACGGCCAGCGCCGCCACATCTTCCCTCGAATATTTCGCCATGCCGCCCTGCCCCCAGTTGGCTTTGCCTATTGCACGACATATCCGCTGGGGCTGGAAAAGCAAAATTGAAGTTGCTGTCGATCAATTGTTTGGCGCACGTCGGTTCATTTTCCTCTTGTCGGCGAGCCGAACCTGGTGGTGGAATATAACGCGAAGAATTAGTGGTTGATGGGTGCAAAGCGCCCATCCTACGCAAAAATTCGGATGAAATTTCATGGAAAAGGGGCCCGAGGGCCCCTTAACTTTGTCGGTTCATGCAGTCAATGTGCGTGTTGGCAGCTTACATCCGGGTTCATGTCGGCGAATGTGCCGGTCGGGTTGTCTTTCCATGCCCAGACGTGCATTTCATAAAACGGGTCCAAGCCATAGCGGTTGGGGGCCGAGTTGAAGTTGAACAGATGGCCTTCCAGTGCCGCCGGGCCTTCAAAGGCGATGTATTCGACCGCAATCAGTTGCATTGACCCATCGGCCATCGGTTCGTACATCACCGCTTCGGGTTTGGCGATGTCGGTTACTTTGTCGCCGAGATAAGTCCCGTTCACGTAGTGGATGCCCATAGCCCCGCCCTGAAAACCGCTGGCGCAGGGAATGGGGCCATAACCCTCGGCCACGGCCGCGGCGACATCGGCGAAGCGGTCATTCGCCGCTCGCACATGCTCAGCCAAAGGGTTGCCCGCAGTGTCTTGGGCAAAGGCTGTTCCGGCGGCCATTATTGGCAAAAAGGCAAGCGTATAGACCCAGCTTGTGGTGCGCATTTCATTCTCCATGCGGTTGCGTCCGAAATTCGGACATTGGTGGTAATTGGGTTGCGCAAAATGCGCATCTTGCGGCGGAAATCGCCGGGCCGTGTCCGCACGGGCGCGGCCTTGCGCGTTTAGGGCCGCATCAGTTGTTGGCGGTCAGCGGATCGATGATAAAGGGCACTTCGGTGATGGTATTGTAGGGGATGCCGCTGAGTTCGGAATGCGTCCGAACATCGTCTTCGCTATCGGCCAGATAGATGCAAAATGTCTTGTCGGCGGCGACATAACTGTGTTGCCACTGCACTTTTGGGGCGAGCTTTTTCAAAGCACCATTCGATGCACGGGCAGCACCGCAAAGTTCGGTCACCGACATTTGCCCGATGCCTGGGATCGGTCTTTCGATCATGTAGCGTTTCATTGTGTAGCCTTTCTTTGCCCCTGATTCTGAAACCGATTGGTTTCAACTGATGTGATCATGCGTCAAACGACGAATAACTCCACATGCTTTTTTCTTTGGTTTCCCAAAGAAAACCTTTAGGCTGGAATCATGCGACCGCTGACCCATCTGAAAGCATTGCAGGCGCTGGAAGCAGCTTTGCGGCACGGCACGCTGGCGGGTGCCGCGGTGGAACTGGGCGTGACATCTGCGGCGCTGGGTCAACGCATCAGGGCGTTGGAGGATTATATCGGCCAACCATTGTTGGTGCGAGGTTCCAGTGGCGTCGTGCCGACGCTAATGACGAATGAAGCGGTGGCTGATCTAGCTTTAGGTTTCGAGAAGCTCAACCGCGTGGCCGAACTGTTTCAGACGGCGCATTTGGGTCGTGTCACTTTGTGCGGTGATCCGGACTGGATTCAACTTTGGTTAGAACCGCGCCTGCCGCGTTTCGTTCGTGACAATCCGCAGGCCGAAGTCCGCGTTCTGCGGGCGGGTGATGGCGATGTTGCAGAGTCATCTGCGGATTTGCGGGTGGAATATGGCGACTGGCAGAATGTTTCTGACGCAATTCCACTTTTCGGCGATTATTGCGTGCCATTATGCTCGGATGACAATATTCGGCGCATCCATCAACTGCCGGGACGGCCGCAGTTGGAAGGACAACCGTTGTTGCATTTGGAAAACCTTACCGGTGATCCTGAACAAATTAGTTGGCACGATTGGGTCGCGCGTTTTGGCTTTCGCCAGACCGGCATGGACCGTGGCGTGCGCTACTCCCAGATATCGCATGGTTTACAAGCGGTCGTAGCCGACGCCGGAACCTTGCTGTGCCGGTTATCGCTGGCCCTGCAACATTTGGACAATGGCGACATTTCCATGCCATTTGGGCCACGGTTGGGACGGGCATCGGCACATGGCTATTATCTGATGCAGCGCGATATTGGATTGCGACATCCGCTAGTTGGGCGGTTCAAAGACTGGCTGCTGGCCGAGGCTGCGCCGACACGGGCGCGGATCGAGGCCTTCGCGGCAAATTCCGACTGGCGGCAATAACACGTGACCGACACGGCAAAGGGCGCGGCCTTTTCTTTTGGGAGAAAAGGATTATCTCATTTGCCATGCCCAATTGTGGCTGATTCCCTTTGAAAAGTGCCGTCATGCCGCAGACCCAGCCCAAATTCGTCACCGGATCAACCATGCGGCATGTGGTGGTCATGGCGCTAACCGGGTCTTTGGGGATGACCTTTGTGTTCTTGGTCGATGCCGCGACCTTGTTTTGGATCGGCCAGCTTGATGACGAAAAGATGATGGCGGCGGTTGGCTATGCCGGCAACGTCCTGTTTTTCACTTTGTCCGCCGGAATTGGCCTGATGATTGCGACGGTAGTATTGGTCAGCCGCAATCTGGGGGCCGGGCGGCGTGAGGAAGCGCGGGCGCAGGTGACGTCGGCGTTGATGTTGGCGTTCGCCTTGCAGTCGGCTTTTGCCCTGCTGATGTGGTGGTTTCGTGACCCGATCCTGCGATGGGCAGGGGCGAGCGGCGATACCTTGGCAATTGGCGAGACGTTTCTGACGATCACGCTGTTTTCGCTGCCCGCGATGGTTACCGGCATGGTGGCGGCGGGCGTTCTGCGGGCGGTGGGGGATGCGAAAAGGTCGCTTTATGTGACCTTGCTGAGCGGCGTGGTGGCAATGGTTCTGGACCCGCTGGTGATTGTCTGGCTGGGCATGGGTGTTCCGGGTGCCGCCTGGGTATGGGGCGCGGCGCGGGTGGCGATGGCGGTTAGCGGCGTCTATTACGTGATTGGCGTGCATAATCTGGCGGCGAAGCCCGACTTTGGGCACGCCACGCGGATGTTGCCAGCTTTCACCCTGCTGGCTTTTCCGCTGGTTTTGACCCAGCTATCGACACCGTTTGGCAATTATCTATTGACCTCGGTCATGGCTGGTTTCGGCGAAGCCAGTGTCGCGGCTTGGGCGGTGGTTGGGCGGATATATTTCCTGACCTTCGCCGGTCTGTTCGCTTTGGCCGGAGCAATTGGCGGTATTTTCGGGCAGAACATCGGGGCGCAGAAATGGAACCGGGTGGAATCGACGTTCTGGAATGCGCTGGTTTTCTGCCTTGGCTATACCGTGGTGGCTTGGAGTGTTTTGTTGGCGGCGTCCAGCTTCATTTCCGAAGCGTTCGGCGTGCCGTTGGCGGGGCAACAGGTGGTTTGGGCTTTCTCATTTACCGCCGGGACGGTCGCCTTCGCCGGAGCCTTGTTCGTGGCCAATGTGGCGTTCAATTCGATGCAAAAACCCTTGTGGTCGACGGGGTTCAACTGGCTGCGCGATGGTGTGGTTCTGTGGCCTTTGGCTGTGGTTTTGAGCGGCTGGTTTGGCGCCAAAGGTGTAGTGTATGCGCAGGGGCTGGCGGCGGTTATTGTTGGCACGCTGGCGGCCTATGCGGCCAGCCGTTACTTGCGCTCGCTGAAAGGTGAACGGGCGGTGGCGGTGCAAAATGCGCAGGTCGAACCTATTTAACGTAGCGGCAACGACGGGAGAGTGCGATGTTTGGTTTGGGAAAGACGAAATCAATGCCGGATGCGGGTTCGGCTTTGCCGGGGCGGGATTTTGCCATTCCGACGGCGGCGTCGCATTTTGTGAGTGGACGCGGCTTGAAAGGTCCGTTTCCCGCAGGGCTGCAACAAGCGATGTTCGGCATGGGTTGTTTCTGGGGCGTTGAGCGGATTTTCTGGAAATTGCCGGGGGTTTGGGTGACGGCGGTTGGCTATTCTGCCGGGAGGACGCCGAATGCGACTTATCAGGAAGTTTGTTCTGGGGCGACGGGGCACAACGAGGTTGTACTGGTGGTGTTTGATCCGAAACTGACGTCTTACGAAGCGCTGCTGAAGGCGTTCTGGGAAGGCCACGACCCGACGCAAGGGATGCGGCAAGGCAACGACAGCGGCACGCAATATCGGTCCGGGATTTATACGTTCAATGAGGATCAGGCTGCGGCAGCGTACGAGACCCGCACGATGTATCAGGGCCGATTGAAATCGGCGGGCAAAGGCGTGATCACCACCGAGATCAAAGCGGCGGATGAATTTTATTATGCCGAGGATTATCACCAGCAATACCTTGCCAAAAACCCCGGCGGCTATTGCGGCATTGGCGGTACCGGGGTGACATGCCCAATTGGGTTGACGGCCTAAGCCGAGCCGTCTATCCGCCTGCGGGTTGCAGGAGGTTTCATGGCCACATTCACCGCACTTACGACGCTGCGCGATGAGGCGGCGGCGAATGCTTTGGCGGGCGCGTTGGAAGGGATGCGACCTGAGCCTGTCGGCGTTGGGGTGTTTAACGTTGAAGACGGAACCGGCACTTGGGAGGTTGGCGGATATTTTACCGAAGCCCCAGACATTGCCGGTCTGGCGTTGCTGGCGCTGCTGCACGGGGCGAAGGATTTTGTCGTAAGTGATCTCAGCGACCGCGATTGGGTGGCCGAGGTGCGGCGTGAGTTGGCTCCCGTGGAAGCCGGGCGGTTTGTCGTGCATGGCAGCCATGATCGCGGCGCGGTTGGGTCGCACAAGGTGCGGCTGGAGATTGACGCGGCGATGGCGTTTGGCACGGGGCATCACGCAACGACCAAGGGCTGTTTGATTGTGCTGGACAAGTTGGCGAAGCGCGGGCTGGTGGCGCGGCGAGTGGCAGATATTGGATCGGGGACCGGGGTTTTGGCGATGGGGGCGGCGAAGATTTGGCCGGTCGCGGCAATTGCCAGCGACATTGACCCCGTGGCGACGTCGACGGCTTTGGTTAATGTTGAGCACAACGGATTGCGTGGGCGGGTGACTTGTGTGACGGCGGTGGGGTTTGGTCACGAACGGCTGCGAGGGGCTGCGCCGTTTGATTTGATTTTTGCCAATATCTTGGCCAATCCGTTGAAAAAACTGGCACCGGAAATGGTGGAGTTCTTGGCACCGGGCGGGGTGGCGATATTGTCGGGCATATTGGCGACACAGGCCGCCGGGGTTGAGGCGGTCTATCGCGGGTTTGGGTTTGGTCGGGTGGAAAAGCTGGTGATTGGCGAGTGGGCGACATTGGGGTTGAGAAGGTGATTGATGGGTGCAGAGCACCCATCCTACAAGAAAAACGCCGCGATTTGACGCGGCGTTTTGCTATTCGGATCGTGATGGTGAATCAGAACCGGCGGGCAACCATCGCATGGGCGACATCGGTGATTTCGCCACGGATCAGGCCAATGTCGTCCAACTGCTCATCGGAAAGGCCGTTCAGAGCATTGGCGGTTGCCAGTGCCGAACGCCAGTTGGACAGGTTCACAGCGATGCGCTCGACAAACGAGACGAAACGGAATGTGGTGACTGAACCAAGCGGTACGGGGCGGACAACTTCGAGGACGGACATTTTCTTTTTCCTAAGGGTTTCAAACTTTATTGACCGGGTGGTCAACTGATGACGATGAGATAGAGATTGCCCATATTTTCAGCAAGGGGCGGCGGCGCATAGCTGAAATGCAGAAAGCGCATAGCAGAAAAGTTAAATATATTAACCATTTAGGGGTTGAGCCGGGTCGTTTTTGCTGCGGTCACGGACGTTCACCGATACAGAATCAGTGGCGCATGTTCTTGTTTCGTGCCAAAGTCCGGAAAATGCTGGCAAAAGCAGGGGCAGGGATGCGGGTAATTGGCATTGATCCGGGGTTGCGGCGCACCGGCTGGGGCGTGGTTGATGTGGCGGGCTCGCGCATTTCGCACGTGGCGAACGGGGTTTGCTTGCCGTTGGGCGAGGAATTGGCGGTGCGGTTGTTTTCGCTGCATGGGCTGTTGAGCGCGGTTTTTGAACGCTGGCAGCCGGATGCGGCGGCGGTTGAGCAGACATTCGTAAACAAAGATGCCGCGGGAACTTTGAAACTGGGTCAAGCGCGCGGGATTTGTTTATTGGTGCCCGCGCAAGCCGGTCTGCCGGTAGCGGAATATGCGCCCAATGCGGTGAAAAAGGTGGTCGTTGGGGTGGGCCATGCCGAGAAACATCAGGTCGAAGCGATGGTGAAGCTGCAATTGCCCGGCGTGTTGATTGGTGGGGCCGATGCGGCGGATGCTTTGGCGGTGGCTTTGTGCCACGCGCATAACATGCGGTTCGCCGGGCGGCTGGAAGCGGCGATTGGGCGGGCTGTGGCATGATCGGCAAGGTGACCGGGCGGCTGGATTATAAGGCGGCGGATCATGTGTTGATCGATACCGGCGGGGTTGGCTATCTGGTTTATTGTTCCGAGCGGACTTTGGCGGTGATGCCTGCAGCGGGCGGCTTGGTTTCGCTGTATACCGAAATGGTGGTGCGTGAAGACTTGATGCAGTTGTTCGGCTTTCCGACCTTGGCCGAACGCGAATGGCATCGGCTGCTGACGACCGTGCAGGGCGTGGGCGCGAAGGCGGCCTTGTCGATTTTGGGCACATTAGGCGCTGACGGGGCCAGTCGGGCGATTGCTTTGGGCGATGTTAATGCCATCCGCGCCGCACCGGGGATTGGGCCGAAGATCGCGCAACGGGTGATATTGGAACTGAAGGGCAAGGCACCGGTGGTGATGGCGATGGGTCTGCGCGGGTCTGCGCCGCTGATCGTGCCGGATGGGACGATGCCGTTTTCCGAGAATGTGGCGGTGATTGATGACGATGCCGGCGCGAGTGCGGATGCTTTGTCGGCATTGATGAACCTGGGGTATCTGCCGGGCGACGCGGCTTCGGCGGTGGCGCAGGTGGGGGATGGGTCGGTTGGTGAAATTGTGCGGGCGGCGCTGAAATTGCTGGGGCCGAAGGGATGAGCGTTTCCGACCCTGACCTTCGCCCCGAAAAACGACCGGAGGATGACCGGGCGTTGAGGCCGCAATCGCTGGAGGAATTTGTTGGGCAAAGGGAGGCGCGGGCGAATTTGCGGGTGTTTATTGACTCGGCACGGCAGCGCGGCAGCGCGATGGACCACACGCTGTTTTACGGGCCGCCGGGGTTGGGGAAAACCACGCTGGCGCAGATTGTGGCGCGGGAATTGGGGGTGAATTTCCGCATGACCTCGGGTCCGGTGCTGGCCAAGGCCGGGGACTTGGCGGCGATCCTGACCAATCTGGAACCGCGCGACGTGCTGTTTATCGACGAGATTCACCGGCTGAACCCGGTGGTTGAGGAGATTTTGTATCCGGCGCTGGAGGATTTCGCGCTGGATCTGGTGATCGGCGCTGGGCCCTCGGCGCGGACGGTGCGCATTGACCTGCCGCAGTTCACACTGGTGGGGGCGACGACGCGGCTGGGGCTTTTGACCACGCCGTTGCGTGACCGCTTTGGCATTCCGACGCGGCTGGAGTTTTATGATGTCGATGAGTTGGTGTTGATTGTCGAGCGGGCGGCGCGGCTGCTGGGGGCCGAGGCGGCACCCGACGGGGCGCGGGAAATTGCGCGGCGGGCTAGGGGGACGCCACGGATTGCCGGGCGGTTGTTGCGACGCGTTGTCGATTTCGCGGTTGTTGAAGGCGACGGTCGGGTCACGCGGGCGCTGGCCGACCGGGCTTTGACCCGGCTGGGGGTCGATGACCTAGGGCTGGACGGGGCGGATCGGCGCTATCTGAGCCTGATCGCCGAGAGTTTTGGTGGCGGTCCGGTGGGGGTGGAGACGCTGGCAGCGGCCTTGTCGGAGCCGAGGGATGCGCTGGAAGAGGTGATCGAGCCGTTTTTGTTGCAGCAAGGGCTGGTGCAACGGACGCCGAGGGGGCGGGTTTTGGCGGCCAAAGCGTGGCGGCATTTGGGGTTGGAGATGCCGAAGGTGATTGTTCCGGGGGTGACGGCAGGGGATTTGTTTGAGGGGGGGAAGTGAGGGGGCGCGCACGCGTGCCAGATCGTGTAATGTGTTGAAATTGAAGGATAAAATTTTTTGATTTAACTATATTTTAACCAGTTTTCCCGGCCAAGCATGACTGGTGGAAAGGTTAACGCAGCCGAAAAACCGAGACCGAAAAGGAGCGTTTGACAGCACTTTTGGGCGGGTTTATGGGGGAGTTAGGGCGGTTTTTGAAGGGTGTTAACTATTTGCGGCGGTGTGAGTTGAAGTAATCGAGGGAAATTAACGTGGTCTGGCCACCAAGAAAGTTAGAGGATTTTGGGGAGCTTTTTCAGGCTGAACAGAAATTGCGAGAAGGTGTGGGGAGCGGGCTGCTCATTGAGGTTGGCAAGAACGTGCCACCAACCGAAAACATACCAGACGCCGTTTTAGTTCGGGCGAGCTTCATTCGATTTTTGGCATTGGGCGGATGCGACAATTGCCGCCCGCACGAAAAAGGACTTCAAATAAAAGGCGCATTCGTATTCGGGGATGGACCCGATGGAGCGGTCACAAAGGGCATCGACCTTCAAAATTGTGAACTTGCAGTAGACATAGTGCTTGTCGATTGTTTGGTTCCCGACAAAGTCAATCTTATCGCCGCACGTGCAAAATCAGTTGCCATGGTTGGATCATTTTTGCGCGGCGGTATTCAGGCGGATCGACTTGCAACAAAAGGTGGATTTTTTCTTCGGGAATCGCGAATATTCGGCGGAGCAAGCCTGCCCGGTGCGAACATAGTTGGCGACCTTGATTGTTCGGGCGCGACCTTTGAACCAACGAGAAATGAACAAGGCGAAGCGCTAGACGCTCTGTCTGCAGATGGAATGACAACCGGAGGGGCTGTCTTCCTCAAAGTTAAGAAAGCTTCCGGTACAGTAAGGCTCGTGGGTGCAAGACTTGGCGGTTATCTCGACTGCTCGGAGGCTGAGTTTGTTGCATTGAATGATGCCAAAGGAACGTCAGGAACGGCGCTTGTTATTGACGCTCTGGAGACCAAGCATGGGGTAACAATGGACCGCAGTAGTTTCAGCGGCGAAGTCCGAATGCTCGGTGCCGTTCTGGGTGGCGATCTTACTTGCAAAGGCGCGAGCTTTACCGCGAACCAAGACAAGAGCGGAAAGCCCGGAACTGCGTTTATCGTTGATGGCGCGAAGATTGGCGGAAAGCTTTATTTTTTGGACGTGAAGAAGGTTGAGGGCATATTCTCATTGTCTCAGGTCGAGGTTGGTAGCCTGTGCGACAGTCGCGAAAGTTGGCCAAGCGCAGGCAACTTAGTCCTAAACGACTTCCGGTATGGCACTATCTTGATGGGGCCGCTGGACGCAAAGTCGCGTATAGAATGGCTGGCACTGCAGGACGCAAAACGTTTCGAGTCCGATTTTTTGCCGCAACCCTACGAACAATGCGCCAAGGTGTTGCGCGAGATGGGGCATCCGGCGGATGCGCGGGCAATTCTGATTGAGAAAGAGAAGTTGCAGCGCAAGGCGCGGCGAGCGAGCATTTGGAAAGGCGGCGGGGAGTTGCCGCGCTACGCGGTTTTAGCCAACATTTACAATCCTGTTGGCAGGTTCTGGCACCTGTTTTGGGACACGATCCTGAATGGAACCATCAAATACGGTCATCAACCCTTGTGGGCATTCGGATGGTTGCTTGATTTTTGGCTGATTGGGGCGGCTGTGTTCGCTTGGGCGGAGGGTGAACGCGATTTCAAACCGGGGTCGGTTTCGATTCTTGCCAGCAAAGAATGGGTGGGGTGCAGCGATGGAGAATACAAGAAAATAAAGTACCGGTCGCAACTCGACTGCTACCTAAGCCAACCCGAAGCTGCGAGTTATCCGCCGTTCAATTCATTTATCTATTCGGCAGATACGCTGTTGCCAATCATTTCGTTGGGAATGGAAGCGAACTGGGTTCCTGACGACAAACAGTGGGCTGGGTGGTGGGCCTGGTGGTATTTGATTCTCCATATTATCCTTGGCTGGGCGCTGTCTTTGTTGGCGGTCGCGGGGTTTTCGGGGTTGGTGAAGCGCGATTGAAGCGCGGGCATTTGGGGTTAGTCGGGCGGAAGGGCGAAGCGGGTGCGTTATTTTGGGGGTGAATGGTGCGCAAAATGCGCACCCTACGGCAGTGGCAATCGCTTGCGTTTCAGTATTGGCACGTGGGTCAAATGGAATGGATGCGGGGGCCTGCGGCTATGTCGAGGATGTCGCGCGGTGGGTTGATGTTGCGGACGTTTGAGATGGTGAAGCCCGTGCCGCGTTGAGGGGTTGGAATGAGTATTTGGGAAACCCCGAAATTGGGTGTTGGGGTGCCAAAGGCGGGCAAGCATTTGCGCGACTTCGCTGTTGGCGGATGAAAAATAGTCAAGCGTTAAGGGAACGAATGGCGCGTCCGACGGGTTGATAGACAGTCAACAATTCGCAAGGAGGCTGTCATGAAGGGAATTCTTTTGTGGGCGATTGGACTGCCAATCCCAATCATTATCGGGCTGTATCTGTTCGACTATTTGTAAGGCGAAATGGCGTTGGCGCAGGCGACTGGGTTTGATCATCCGGCACCGCCGGTATGGCTGCCACTGATCGCGTTCATTGCGCTTGCTTATGGCATTTCTTGGCTGATCTGGATGCCGCTGTGGCTGCCTGCTTTTGGGGTTCAGGGCCTGCCGGTGCTGCCGTTCAACCATGCAATGGGCGCGTTCGGGCCGCTGTTGGCGGCGCTGGTTGTGACGGCCTATTTCGATGGTTGGTCGGGGGTCGCACGTTGGGGCGGGCGGCTTTTCCGTTTGGGGCCGCGTTTGTGGGTGGCGGCGGTGGCACTGTTCGGGCCGTTCGCGCTGCTTTTGATTGGGTTTGCCGTTGCCTATACTTGGAACGGCGCGAAGGTAGATTTTGCGGCTATAGGACGTTCTTCGGAGTTTCCGGCATTTTCGGCTGTTGGCTTTCTTTTGTACAACATTCTGACTTTTGGTCTGGGCGAAGAAGCGGGATGGCGCGGGTTCGCCTTGCCGCGATTGCAATCGCGGTACTCGGCGCTGGCGGCGTCGGCGATTATCGCCGTCATCTGGGCGCTGTGGCACCTGCCGTTGTTCGCCTATCGACCCGGATACGTCGGCATGGGGGTCGGCGGTATTATTGGCTGGTTGGTTAGTCTGGCAACTGGTGCGGTTTTGACGACGACTTTGTTCAACGCCAGCAAAGGCAGCATTCTGGTTGTCGCGGCTTTTCATGCCGCCATCGACGTGGCGTTTACCAGCAGCGGGGCGTCGCTGGTGGTTATCAACACGTGCGGGGCGCTGATAACCCTTGCCGGGATCGCGGTCGTCGTCGTTTACGGTCGGGCAAACTTGTGGCGCGAAGGGCGAATGGTCTGGACAGAGCGGGGATTGGTGGAACATGCTTGAAGGATGAGTTCGTTTCAACTTCGCGTCTATTACGAAGACACCGATCTGGCGGGGATCGTGTATTACGCCAATTATTTGAAGTTTATTGAGCGTGGACGGTCGGAATTCGTGCGCGAGGCGGGGATTGACCAGCTTGCTTTGCGGGCGGCGGGGAAGTTTTTCGCCGTGCGCCGGGTTGAGGCGGATTATTTGCAGGCCGCCAAGTTTGATGATGTGTTGGAGGTGTGCACGGCGGTGCGCGAGGTTGGTGGGGCGCGGGTCGAGATGGACCAATCGATCCTCCGCCAAGATGTCACAATATTTCAGGCGCGTGTGACGTTGGTTTGCCTTGATTTGCAGGGGAAAGCGGTGCGGATTCCGGCAGATATCCGCTCTCGCCTGAACGTGAACGCGGCTTGAGGCCGCATCGGGTAGACTTGTCCAAGGAAACGCTCCACAACGGCGTCAAAATAAGCTAGAAGTGGCCCGAAATCGCCACTTGAGAGCGATTATGGGCATTCGAGAGAGCAGCTAATGGAAGCAGAAACGCTTGCGGCGGCGCAACAGGTCGATTTTTCGCTGTTGGCGCTGTTCATCCGCGCGACTTTTGTCGTCAAGATTGTGATGTTGATTTTGACCGCGGCCAGCTTCTGGTCCTGGGCAATCATCATCCAGAAATTCATCAATTATCGGGCGGCACGGTCTGAAACCAAGGAATTCGAGGAGGATTTTTGGTCGGGCCAGCCTTTGGATACATTGTATGACCGGATTGGCAAAGAACCGGAGTCTTCGTCGGAAAAGATTTTTGTCGCCGGTATGGCGGAATGGCGAAGGTCACATCGACAAGATGGCGGCATGATTGCGGGCGCACAGGCGCGGATTGACCGGGCGATGAACGTGGCACTGGGTCGGCAAAGCGACGAGTTGAACCGGGGGCTGACGTTTTTGGCGACGGTTGGGTCGATCAGCCCGTTCGTTGGCTTGTTTGGCACGGTTTGGGGCATCAAGAACGCCTTTGAAGAGATTGCCGCGCAGCAAAGCACCAATCTGGCGGTCGTTGCGCCGGGGATTGCCGAGGCACTGGTGGCGACGGCATTGGGGCTGTTGGCAGCGATCCCGGCGGTGATTTTCTATAACAAGCTATCGGGGGATGCCGACAAGCTGTCGGGTGAATACGAAGTGTTTGCCGATGAATTCTCGATGATCCTGTCGCGGCAAGTCGAAAGTGCGGGAGGCTGACATGGGGGCGGGAACCATTGGTCAGGCCAAGCGTTCGGGGCGGTTAAGACGGTCAGCCGGGCACAAGCCGATGTCGGAAATCAACGTGACGCCGTTTGTCGACGTGATGCTGGTGCTGCTGATCATTTTCATGGTGGCGGCACCGTTGTTGACGGTGGGGGTACCCATTGAATTGCCGAAAACGGCGGCTACTTCCTTGCCGACCGAGCAAGAAGAGCCGCTGACGCTGGCATTGACGGCGGACGGGACGGTGATGTTGCAGAATACCGAGATTGCTTTGGTTGATCTGATACCGAAGCTTAAGGCGATTGCGGCGGAGCGGACCAATGACAAGGTGTTTCTAAGAGCCGATGGATCGATTCCCTACGAGACGGTGATGCAGGTGATGGGGGCGCTGAACGCGGGTGGGTTCAACTCGATTGGGCTGGTCACCGACGGTGGCGGACCGACGTTTGATGGCGGGCAATAGGTCGCGTGCGGCATGAAACAGGGCGTTTCCATTTCTGGCGGAATGCATCTGGCGCTGATCCTGCTGCTGCTGCTGAGCGGATCATTGTTCGCCGCCAGCGATGCCACGCCAATTCTGGTTGCTGAAGTGTCGTTGATTTCGGCGGATGAGTTTGATGCAGCGGCGTCAGCCGCGCCCGATGTGCCTAGGGTTGACCCGGAGACTTTGCCTCAGCCTGATGTGGCGGCTTCGGATGCGGTAACACCAGATGCGGAGATTGCTCCGGAAGTTGCGACGGCGGATGTGGCGGACGCGCCCAGCGAGGCCGACGTGCAGCCCGATGTCAGCGGGGTGCAGGCCTTGGAAGCGCCGGTTGTTGAAGAACCGGTGCAGCCGGATGTATTGGCCGAGGATGCAGCGCCGTTAGGGACAAGTTTGGTGGAGCCGGTGGCGATTGGCAACGATGCGCCAAGCGAGAGTGTGACGCCAAGCGAGTTGGTGCCCGAAGACTCCGCCAGTGACGCGCCGCGGATTGATACGGAATCGGCACCCGAACAGCCGGATGATGCGGCGACTTCGGAAACGGTGGTTGAGGAAACGGTGCCCGAAGAAGCGGTGGATGTGGTGGTTGAAGAACCTACGCCTGCCGAAGCACCGGAAGAAGCGACGGTGGAGGTAACGCCGGAGGCGGTGGACGAGCAATCGGCTATGGCACCGGTGGCGGCATCGCGTCCGCGCGGGCGGCCAGCCAATTTAGAAGCGCAGGTCGATGCGGCGCGCGAAGCCGTTGCCGCAACCGAAGTGCAGGCGGCGGAGGATGCGCAGAAGGCCGCCGATGCGGCGGCGATTGAGGAAGCGTTGCAGGTGGCGGCGGCGGATGTGGTTGAAGAACCGGCTGCGGCGGCCTCGACCCCGTCGCTTGGGCCGAAACTGACGGCGGGTGAGAAGGATGGGCTGCGGTTGGCGGTGCAGAAATGTTGGAACGTTCCGGCGGGATTGGCGAATGCGGCGGAACTGGTGGTCGTGGTTGGCGTTGAATTGGCGCAGGACGGGTCACTGGTGGGATCGCCGTTTGCGATAGAGCCAACGGGTGATTTGGCACCCGGGTTCAAACAGGCGTTTGAGGCGGGACGGCGGGCGTTGATACGTTGTGCTCCCTACGACTTGCCGACGGATAAATATGAACAATGGCGCAACCTGGAAGTTGTGTTTAACCCCAAAAGCATGGTGGTGCGATGAAAATGAAGCTGATTTTGAGCGCGGTTTTGACGGCGCTATGGGCTGTGCCAGTGCTGGCGCAATCGCCGTTGCGGATCGAGATCACCGAAGGGGTGATCGAGCCGATGCCGTTTGCAGCGCCGTTCTTTGTGCCGGAAACCGGGGGATCAGAGCAGTTTGCGGCGGATATAACGCAAGTGGTGATCAACGATCTGGTCGGATCGGGGCTGTTCCGCGAAATTCCGCGCGAGGCGCATATTTCCGGTGTCAGCGATTTCATGGCGCCGGTCGCCTTTGCCGACTGGAAAGCGATCAACGCGCAGGCTTTGATTACAGGTGCGGCGGCGTTGGGTGCGGACGGCAATATTCAGGTGAAGTTTCAGTTGTGGGACGTGTTCGCGCAACAGACTTTGGGCGAGGGCGTGCAGTTTGCCGGATCGGCACAAAACTGGCGGCGGATGGCGCATAAAGTGTCGGACACGATCTATGCTCGGTTGACGGGTGAAGGCGGGTATTTCGATTCTCGCGTGGTGTTTGTATCGGAAAGCGGGCCGAAAGATGCGCGGCGCAAGCAACTGGCTTTGATGGATTATGACGGGGCGAATATGCGGTTCTTGACCGACGATTCCACTTTGGTTCTAAGCCCTAGGTTTTCGCCAACTGCACAGCAGGTTTTGTACACATCCTATGAATCCGGCCAGCCTAAGGTTTATTTGATGGACGTGGACAGTTTGCAGAAACGCAGCGTCGAAAACATTGGCGGCATGACATTCGGGCCCAGGTTTGCGCCCGATGGGGGGCGGATAGTTTTGTCGGCCGAGCAAGGGGCGAACACGGATATCTATGCGGTTGATCTGGGTTCTGGGGCAGCGTCGCAATTGACCAACAACCCGTCCATCGAGACGTCACCAAGTTATTCGCCCGACGGGACGCAGGTGGTGTTTGAATCGGATCGCGGTGGGTCGCAGCAGCTTTATGTGATGCCCGCCAGCGGCGGCGAAGGCACGCGGATCAGCTTTGGCGACGGCAAATACGGCACACCAGTCTGGTCGCCTCGCGGCGATTTGATTGCTTTCACCAAGATTGCCGGGGGGCGGTTTCACATCGGCGTCATGCGCACGGATGGCAGCGAGGAGCGGTTGTTGACGGCGAGTTTTCTGGATGAGGCGCCGACTTGGGCTCCGAACGGGCGCGTGTTGATGTTTTTCCGCGAAAGTTCGGGCGAAAGCGGGGCACCGCAATTGTTCAGCGTCGATATCACTGGCAGAAATTTGCGGCAGGTGCCGACTCCGGGTTTTGCATCTGACCCGTCTTGGTCTAGATTACTGCCTTAATAAGATTGCCCCGGCAAACGGGGTGGGGCGAAACCGGCCTTTGGGGGCCACGAGCAGAGGTGAATAGAATGCGAAAAATAGCAACGGGATTGCTGATTGTGGCCTTGCTGGGCACAACAGCTTGCAGCAAGAACGGCGGCGGATTGTTCGGTGGCGGCGGTTCGGGCGACGGGACGGGGTTGAATGGTGGCGCTGGTGGGGCGATTGACGAACGCTCGATTTCGTTTTTCAACCAGAACGTCGGCGACACAGTGTTGTTTCCGGTCGATCAAAGCACGTTGACGCCGGAAGCTTTGGCGATTTTGAATGGTCAAGCTGGTTGGCTCAATCAAAACGTGGAAATTCAAATTCTGATCGAAGGCCATGCCGATGAGCAGGGCACCCGCGAATACAACATCGCTTTGAGCGGTCGACGTGCAGAAGCTGTGAAGTCCTATCTGATTTCGCAGGGGGTCTTGGACAGCCGCATTCGTATCCGCGCCTATGGCAAGGAACGTCCGCTGGCGATTTGTTCGGACGAAACCTGCTGGTCGAAAAACCGCCGTGCCGTCACGGTTGTAACGGGCGGAATTAGCTGAACGTGAGGCTTTGGCATCCGGCCTTTGCGGGCCGGATGCTTGGAATTGAGGGTAAGACGATGAACATTCGGGCATTTTTGGTGGTTTTGGTGCTGCCGTTTTCGGCATTCGCACAAGACGCGGACCCGCAGAGCTTGGCCGATATTCGCAGTGATTTGACGGCGCTGTACGCGCAAGTGCAGGAATTGCGCACTCTGTTTTCGACTTCGGGTGCCGACACCGGCGTTGAAAATGCCGGACCGGCTTTGCAGCGGCTGGATGTGATCGAAGCCGAATTGCGGCGCCAAACCGAAGAGTTGGAGCGCTTGGAAAACAAGGTCAATCTGGTGATCGATGATGGAACGAAACGGGTGGGCGATCTGGAATTTCGCCTGACTGAGCTGGAAGGCGGCGATACGTCGGCCTTGGGCGATACGCCTATGTTGGGGGCGGATGGTGTTGCCGGGGTTGTGGCAAGCCCGTTGGATGCGATGGTCGTTGAACCGGCAACGGGCGAGGCACCGCAATTGGCGGCAACCGAACAATCGGATTATGACGTGGCTTTTGCCGAATTTGAGGCCGGGAATTTCGGTCCAGCGGCAGAGAAATTCGCAGCTTTCGTGACCACGTATCCCGGCGGGCCTTTGAGCGGCGACGCGCTGTTTTATCGGGCGGAAGCTTTGGCCGCGACCGGCGATTGGAGCCATGCGGCGCGGTCGTATTTGGACAGTTTCAGCGGTGCACCCTCTGGTCCGCACGCGCCGGTGGCGTTGTTCAAATTGGGGGTTTCGCTGGCGGAATTGGGTCAGATGGAGGAATCCTGTCTGACGCTGAACGAAGTGCAAGCACGTTACCCTGCGGCGGAAGCGCGTCTTCTTGAAGAGGTGCGTGCAAAACGGCAGGCTTTGGGCTGTCTGTGAGCCTAAAGGCGGGCGACGACCTGCTGGCGCGGGTTGCGTTAACTGCGGCGTCAAATCCATCGACAACCATTGGCATCGCGGTTTCGGGCGGCGGCGATTCAACGGCTTTGCTGCATGTATTGGCGGCGCATGGTCGCGCGACCGGCACACCGATCATTGCCGCGACGATTGACCACTGCTTGCGGGCCGCCAGTGCGGATGAGGCGGTGAAGGTTTCAGAAATTTGCACCGGCTTGGGGGTGCCGCATGCGATTTTGCGCTGGACCGGGTGGGACGGGACCGGCAATTTGCAGGACGCGGCCCGCTCGGCGCGGTATCATCTGTTGGGTGATTGGGCGCGGGCGAATGGGTGCGGCCAAGTCTGGTTGGGGCATACGGCGGATGACCAAGCCGAGACATTTCTGATGCGGCTGGCTCGCGGTTCGGGTGTGGACGGGTTGTCGGCAATGCCCGAGGTTTTGCTGCGCGACGGGGTTGCTTGGGTTCGGCCATTCTTGGCCGTCAGTCGCGAAAGATTGCGCGAGTTTTTGCGGGCCAATAGTCTGCATTGGATCGATGACCCGAGCAACGCCGACCCGCGTTTTGAGCGGATTAAGTTTCGCAATTCTGCCGATATTCTAGGTGAATTGGGCCTGACGCGCGAGCGTTTGAACGCAACCGCTGCGGCGATGGCGCGGGCGCGGGTTGCATTGGAACGCATGACGGAAACGTTATTGGCTGCGGCGCAGGTCAGTGCTGCGGGTGAAGTCAGCCTTGCGTTGGATGGCTTTGCCAAGGCCGATGCGGAAATTCGTCTGCGCGGTTTGGCGCGGGCTTTGATGTGGGTGTCTGGCGCGGTTTATCGGCCAAGGTTGGAGGCGCTGGAGCATTTGGATCGCGCGATTTGCAGTGATGGATTGGCGGGGGGGATGACGTTGCAGGGCTGCACTATTCGCAAACA
This sequence comes from Oceanomicrobium sp., assembly GCA_031415055.1. Classification (GTDB taxonomy): domain Bacteria; phylum Pseudomonadota; class Alphaproteobacteria; order Rhodobacterales; family Rhodobacteraceae; genus JANMOK01. The sequence goes on from JANOQZ010000043.1 coordinate 94,206, forward strand.
GCGCGGTTTTATTGTCGTGCGGCGCGAATTGGCGCGGATGCAGGGGAAAGTCGATGCTGGCTTGGGCACTTGGGATGGGCGCTGGCGCGTTTCCGGGCCGCTGGAAGGGTTGTTGTTGAGGGGACTGGGAGAGTTCGGTTTGGATCAGGTGGCGGATTGGCGATTGAGCGGGATGAACCGCGAAGCGCTGATGTCGACGCCGGGAGTTTGGCGCGGCGATACACTGGTGGCGGCACCGATTGCAGGGATGGCGGCGGGGTTTTCGGTAGAGTTTTCGCGAAGTTGGTAGCCATGATATTAGTAAGTTATTGACAATAACATACTAATACACCAAACTTTGTTTTCAGAGATGGAGGCGGCTATGAACGCAAACAATTTTCCCCATAAACGGCCGACAAATGGAAACCGCACAAGACGCGTTTGGGAAGTCGCCGACCGAATAACGAAAGAGTTGGACCGAACTGCCGAGCGGCAAGAGGTTATTGCGGCTTGCGTTCGTGAAGGTGGAAACAGTGGAACAGCCTCGACGCAATACCATTATTGGAAGTTGGATCACGAATCCAAGACCGCGCCGAAAGTTGGTGCTGGGACGACCGATTTTCTGTCGCTGCAGATGTCGGCCGATGGTCGTTTGTTGATCCCGGCGACGATGCGCGAGGCGATGCTGATGGGTGCTGCTGGAACGGTAAGTGCGCGCGTTGTGGATGGTGAGTTGCGGCTGGTTTCGCCGCAGGTCGCGGTGAAGCGTTTACAAGATTATGTCCGAAAGGCCGATACGGGGAGTGGTTCGGTCGTTGATGAGTTGATCGCGGAACGCCGCGCCGAGGCTGCAAAGGGATGAGGTTTGTCTTAGATTCTTCGGCTTTATTGGCATTCATTTGGTCGGAACCGGGTAGTGACGTGGTCGCGGGCATTATCAGCCATACCGCAATCAGCGCGATCAACTTGGCCGAAGTTTGCACAAAGTTGGCAGATCGTGGAATGGACGGTCAAAAAGTCAAAGAGGTTTTGTCGGCCCTTGCAATTCGGACGGTGCCTTTTGACGAACGGCAAGCGTTCATGAGCGGAGAGTTGCGCAACGCCACGCGGCAGCATGGTCTTTCAATTGGTGACCGTGCATGTCTGGCATTAGCCTTGTCCGAAAAGGCAACTACCCTGACCGCCGACCGTGTTTGGGGCGAGCTTGAACTTGGTATTAAGGTCCAGTTAATACGGTAAAATTAAATTCAACAGTGCTCTGCTCAATCAACCGTTGAAAGCCATGTTTTTGACCTTATGTTAGGATAATTCGTTCAGGCTGGACGAGAATTCGGTCGCTATTTGCCCTTGTGGGAGAGACTTACGTGCAAAATACCAGAAATATCGCTTTTTGGGCCATTCTGTTTTTATTGGTAATCGCGTTGTTTCAAGTATTTTCCGGTGGCGGGGCGCAGTCAAATTCGCAAGTGACCAGTTTTTCCGAATTCCTCGACATGGTTGAAGGCGGACAGGTCAGCGCCGTGCAACTGGACGGCGAGAATATCTATATCAAGACTGCGCAAGGGGTTGACCTGAAAACGATTGCGCCGCGTGACACCGATGTGATCAGCACATTGCGGGCGAATAAGGTGGAAATCATTGCCTCTGCGCAGGAACAATCCAGCCTGATGGCGGTGGTGTTCTCGCTGCTGCCGTTCCTTGTTTTGATTGGCGTCTGGGTGTTCTTCATGAACCGGATGCAAGGCGGCGGGCGTGGTGGCGCGATGGGGTTTGGCAAGTCGAAAGCCAAGCTGTTGACCGAACGATCGGGCCGGGTGACGTTTGACGACGTGGCCGGGATTGATGAGGCAAAAGAGGAACTAGAAGAGATCGTCGAATTCCTGCGTGACCCCAACAAATTCTCGCGCCTTGGTGGCAAGATCCCCAAAGGTGCGTTGCTGGTAGGGCCGCCGGGGACGGGTAAAACTTTGCTCGCCCGCGCGATTGCAGGTGAGGCAGGGGTGCCGTTCTTTACCATTTCGGGTTCGGATTTCGTCGAGATGTTTGTCGGCGTTGGCGCGTCGCGTGTGCGTGACATGTTCGAGCAGGCGAAGAAAAATGCGCCCTGCATCGTGTTCATCGACGAGATTGACGCGGTTGGTCGGCATCGCGGTGCCGGCTATGGCGGTGGTAACGACGAGCGCGAACAGACGCTGAACCAGTTGTTGGTTGAAATGGACGGGTTTGAGGCCAATGAGGGCGTGATCCTGATCGCAGCCACCAACCGGCCCGACGTTTTGGACCCGGCGTTGCTGCGACCGGGCCGGTTTGACCGCCAAGTGACGGTGCCCAACCCCGACATCAAAGGCCGCACCAAGATTTTGGAAGTGCATTCGCGCAAAGTACCTTTGGGACCGAACGTCGATTTGCGGGTGATTGCCCGTGGCACGCCGGGGTTTTCCGGCGCTGATCTGGCCAATCTGGTGAACGAGGCGGCGCTTGTTGCTGCCCGCACCGGCAAGCGGTTTGTCACCATGGAGGACTTTGAGTTCGCCAAGGACAAGGTGATGATGGGGGCCGAGCGGCGTTCCATGGTGATGAGCGACGAGGAAAAGACCTGCACCGCCTATCACGAGGCTGGCCACGCGCTGGTTGGGCTGTATGTGCCCCAGCACGATCCGGTTTACAAAGCGACGATCATTCCGCGCGGTCGCGCCTTGGGTATGGTTGTGTCGTTGCCCGAGCGCGATACCTATTCATCCTCGATCACCAAGTATCGGTCGCGGTTGGCCATGAGCATGGCGGGCAAGGTGGCGGAAGAGATCAAGTTCGGGGCCGAGAATGTGACCTCGGGCGCTGCATCCGACATTCAGCACGTATCAAAACTGGCGCGGGCGATGGTGACGCAATTTGGCATGTCCGAGCAAGTCGGTAACATCGACTATTCTGACGAACGCGAAAGCTATCTGGGCGCTTACAACGCCGGGGCCAATCGGATTTCCGGGCCGACGCAGAAAGCCATCGAAGACGAAGTGCGCCGGTTGATCGACGAGGGTTATCATACCGCCAAGCGTATTCTGACCGAGAAAAACGTCGAGTTCGAACGGCTGGCGCAGGGATTGCTGGAATATGAAACCTTGACCGGTGATGAGATCATGCGGGTGGTGGCGGGTGAACCTTTGAACCGGGGTGGTGACGAAGACGACAAATCGACCGGCGGCAACGTAACTTCGGTGCCAAAGACTGGCAAGTTGCGGACGGCTAAAGCTGGCCCAACGACGGACCCGTTGCCGCAGGGGTAGGTGTCGCCCGCGTCAGATGTGAACGTCGAATATCTGCCGACTGCCAAGATCGCGCACCCGGTCAATGCGGATGCCGTTCCAATGATAGCAGAGTTGTCGCCCCTGATTGGGGATGCCGACCAGATTGGGGCGTAATATCGCTGCGGCATCGCCCTTGCCGTAGCGCACGCTTTTCCAAACCAAGCCGTTCGCCCCATTGTTGCGCAAATCGCGGGCAAAAGCTTGCGATTGCGTATAGTCACTCGGGGCAAGAATGGTGGCGAATTGGCCTTCCAAACCGCGCAGGTCGTGAAGCTGCACTGTCAATTGCCCAACCAATTCGCGGAAATCCGACGTCCACCCCGGCTTTTCGGCGGTGTTTTGCATGAAGATTGCGTGGTGATGGATGGTTTCGGCCAATGCCACTTCAAACCTGTCACCACAGTAATACAGGCCATAGGTGCCGTCGGAAAACCGGCTGGGACGGTCGCTTGAAATATGGGTGAAAGGTGCCATGACCAGCGACGCGCCGGGGCCGGTCACGCGCTGGTCGAGCGGAATAAGGTCTATCCGGCCAGCAGCATCAAGCAGGCGCGGGTTGGTTTGTAACTCGGCCGCTGCCAGCAAATCCCAATCCGCCGGATCGGCGATGTCTTCAAAAAGGTCGATGGGCGGGTGGCGGAAACGGATGATGCGGGTGGCGGTGGGCCAATTGACTTGGCGTTGCGGTGGTGTCACCAACCGCCCCGCTCGGCATCAAGATAGTTGCGCACACGTGTTAGGTCGGAAATGTCACCCCGCAACATGACAGTGCGGGCGGACGTTCCGGCAAAGGCGGCGTTGGGGGCGGCGATCCAAGCGTAAGCGCGATCCGCCTCGCGGAAGATGATGCGGAGCGATTTGTGGATGCCCAAAAGGATCGACAGACGAACCTGCAAATCGCGCGGGATTCGACCGAAATCGCCAGTTTTCCAACGGGCGAAACTGCGCAGTGAAATGCCACCGAGCAGAATGCAGGACTGGGCTTCGGTCAAGCTCCACTTGCCAAACAGGTTGACCACGGCGCGGGCTGAAGCCTGCGACTGGGCGTCAAGTGCGTCTGATTCGTGCAAGAAAGTTTGCGGGCTTTCTTGGAGTTCAAAGGTTGGTCGGGGCGAAATGTTTGTCATATGGCGTGAATAGCATTTACTGTGCCAGTTGGCAAGCTGTATTTGGCTTTTTTTCAGACGACTTTCGGCCCGACAATTCCATATTTTGCGGTTAGTTCGTTAGAGAGGTCACCTTACGTGGCCGCGTGCTAACCTTGGGCTGCGCTCGTAAAGGTTTCACATCGGAAACCGGTTTTCGCGCAAAAGCCGGAGCCGGTCGATAATTCCGGGCGAAGGGTCGGAATTACCCTAGTGCGCTGCTCTCAATTGCTGCTTATGGCGCGAAACCCTTGACCCGAAGGAATGTGCCACATGGCCGTCAAATCCGACATTGAAATTGCCCGCGAAGCCAAGAAGAAGCCGATCCTAGAAATCGGTGCCGCATTGGGCATTCCGGCGGCCGATTTGTTGCCGTTTGGGCATGACAAAGCGAAAATCTCGGCGGAATTCATCAAGGCGCAGGCGGGCAAGAAGGACGGCAAGCTGATTTTGGTGACGGCGATCAACCCAACGCCTGCGGGTGAAGGGAAAACCACGACAACCGTCGGTTTGGGTGACGGGCTGAACGCCATCGGCAAGAAGGCGATCGTTTGCATCCGCGAGGCCTCGCTGGGGCCGTGTTTTGGCATGAAGGGCGGGGCGGCGGGGGGCGGCTATGCGCAAGTGATACCGATGGAAGAGATGAACCTGCATTTCACCGGCGATTTCCACGCCATTACTTCGGCGCATAACCTGCTTTCCGCGATGATCGACAACCATATCTATTGGGGCAACGATCTGGAGATTGACACCCGCCGGGTTGTTTGGCGGCGGGTGATGGACATGAACGACCGCGCTTTGCGCGACAATGTGGTGTCGTTGGGTGGGGTGGCGAACGGGTTTCCGCGTGAATCGGGGTTTGACATAACAGTGGCGTCGGAAGTCATGGCGATTCTGTGCCTGTCGATGGATTTGAAGGACTTGCAGAAACGTCTGGGCGACATCATCGTTGCCTACCGTCGCGATAAGACGGCGGTCTATTGCCGCGACATCAAGGCCGACGGGGCGATGACGGTGTTGCTGCAACAGGCGATGCAGCCCAATCTGGTGCAGACGCTGGAGAATAATCCGGCTTTCGTGCATGGCGGGCCGTTTGCCAACATCGCGCACGGCTGCAATTCCGTTGTGGCGACAAAAACGGCGATGAAGCTGGCGGATTTCGTGGTGACAGAGGCCGGGTTCGGTGCCGATCTGGGTGCCGAGAAATTCATGAATATCAAATGCCGCAAGGCGGGGATTGCGCCGTCTGCGGTGGTGATCGTCGCCACGGTTCGCGCGATGAAGATGAACGGCGGCGTGAAGAAAGACGCGTTAGGCGTTGAAAACGTTGAGGCGGTGAAAAAAGGCTGCGCCAATTTGGGACGGCACATCTCCAATATGCGCGGATTTGGCGTGCCCGCGGTGGTGGCGATCAACCATTTCATTTCTGATACCGAGGCGGAAATTGCAGCAGTGACGGACTATGTGGCCGGCATGGGATCGGAAGCGATCCTGTGCATGCATTGGGCAAACGGGTCGGCGGGGATTGTCGAACTGGCGAAACGGGTGGCGGCGATAGCCGAAAGCGGTGCGGCGCAGTTTGCACCGTTGTATCCCGATGACATGAAGCTGTTTGACAAGATCGAGACCATCGCCAAGCGGATTTATCATGCCGACGCGGTTTTGGCCGACAAGTCGGTGCGCGACCAGTTGCATTCTTGGGAGGCGGCGGGGTATGGCCATCTGCCAATTTGCATGGCGAAAACGCAGTATTCATTCTCGACCGATCCGAATTTGCGCGGTGCGCCAGTTGGCCATTCGGTGCCGGTGCGCGAGGTGCGTCTGTCGGCGGGTGCCGGGTTCGTAGTGGTCATCTGTGGTGAGATCATGACCATGCCGGGCCTGCCGAAAGTGCCGTCGGCGGAGACGATATTCCTCAATGCAGCCGGGCAGATTGAAGGGTTGTTCTGAACATGGTGGCCGAGATTATTGACGGCAAGGCCTTTGCTGCGCGGGTGCGTGGGCAAGTTGCCGAGCACGTTGCGCGGTTGAAGCGCGACCACGGGCTAACCCCGGGTCTGGCGGTGGTTTTGATCGGGTCCGATCCGGCGTCTGAGGTCTATGTGCGCAACAAAGGCAAACAGACTGTCGAGTGTGGCATGCACTCAATCGAACATAAATTGCCGGAAAACACGCCAGAAGGCGAATTACTTGTACTAATCGAACAATTGAACGCTGATCCGGCGATTCATGGGATATTGGTGCAACTGCCTTTGCCCAAACATTTGAACGAAGATTTGGTGATCAACTCCATTAATCCGGCCAAGGATGTCGACGGGTTTCATGTCTCGAATGTCGGTCTTTTGGCCACCGGACAGAAGAGCATGGTGCCCTGCACGCCGTTGGGATGCCTGATGTTGCTGCGCGATAGGCTGGGGTCGCTGGCGGGGTTGAACGCGGTGGTAGTGGGGCGGTCGAACATTGTTGGCAAACCGATGGCGAACCTGTTGCTGCGCGACAGTTGCACGGTGACGATTGCGCATTCGAGGACCAAGGATATCGAGGAAATTTGCCGCCGGGCGGATATTTTGGTCGCCGCCGTCGGCCGGGCAGAGTTGGTCAAGGGCGATTGGATCAAGCCAGGGGCGACGGTGATTGATGTCGGCATCAACCGTGTGCACCGCGACGGGAAAACCAAATTGGTTGGCGATGTCGATTTTGCCTCGGTTTCAGCGGTCGCTGGGGCAATAACCCCGGTACCCGGTGGCGTCGGCCCGATGACGATTGCCTGTTTGCTGGCCAATACGGTAATCGCGTGTTGTCGGGCGAACGGATTGGCGGAGCCGGAAGTTTTGACGGCCTGAACAAACCGCTTGACTGATGGTTCATTAATCAATAGATTACTTGATTATGGATCAGGATTCCAAACATCGAGCTTTCAAAGATGGCCTTTACGGCCAATTCGCCCGAATTGGCAAGGCGCTGGCAAACCCGGCGCGTTTGGAATTTCTGGAGCTTCTGGCACAGAGTGACCGCAGCGTAGAATCGCTGGCCAACGAGGTTGGACTGTCACTGGCGAATGCTTCGCAGCATTTGCTGGTGTTGCGTGAGGCTGGGTTGGTGACGGCGCGCAAGCAGGGACTTTTTGTCTATTATTCACTGGCGCATGCCTCGGTTTTCGACCTTACAATGGCGTTGCGGCTGGTTGCCGAGGCGCAATTGGCCGATCTTGAAAGGCTGGTACGCGGACATATGGGCAACCGCAGCGAAACCGAAGCCATTGGTATGGACGATCTGTTGAGACGCGCAAATTCGGCGGATTTGATAATTCTCGATGCGCGACCGCATAACGAATATGATGCCGGACATATTGCTGGCGCAATCTCGGTGCCGGTTGATTTGTTGCAATTGAAGTTGGACGAGTTGCCCACGGGCAAGGAATACGTGGCCTATTGCCGGGGTCCGTATTGTGTCTATGCCGACCGGGCCGTCGAATTTCTGTCAGCCAAAGGTCGCAATGCCAAGCGTCTGACTGATGGGTTCCCAGAATGGAAAGCACGCGGGTTTCCGGTTACCACCAGCACTGAAAAAGGGATGTGATTATGCTGCTTGATCAAAGTCCATGGTATGTTGCCGGTCCTTTGATCGGACTTGGCATTGTCGGGTTGCGGTTTGCGCTTAACAAGCCGTTCGGGGCGTTGGGTGGGTTCATTGATGTTGCCGAGCAAGCTGCCAATCCACAACGGTTGGGTTTTCGCAGCTTTATGTTGATCGGACTGATCCTAGGCGGTTTCCTGTTCGCTTTTGTCAGCGGGAGTTTTGCGCTGACAATTACGTACGGTGGTGCCAGCGGTATTGTTGGCGGGCAAATCGCGCTTCTGCTTGGTGCCGGCGTGATGATGGGCATTGGGGCCCGCACGGCGGGAGGCTGCACGTCGGGTCATGGCATGAGTGGCATGTCGATTGGTTCACCCGCTAGTTTGGCCGCAACCATGACGTTTTTTGCCACGGCAGTCATTCTGGCGCACATTCTTGCCGGGATCGGCGGTGGAGCATGAATGACAAAGCCTTGGGGTTGATCGCCGGAATATTCATTGGGTTTGTATTTGCTTGGGCACGACTGAGTGATCCTGACGTCATCCGCGATATGCTGATGTTGCGTGATGGTTACGTGTTTCTTCTGATGGGTTCGAGCATCGCAGTGGCGGCGATTTGTAATTTCGCATTGCGCTGGTTTGGTGCGCGCGCATTAGCGACAGGCGAACCGGTTGGGTGGACAGTGGATCGGATCGAGAAACGTCATGTTTATGGCAGCGTCCTATTCGGCGCTGGCTGGGGTCTTGCTGGAACCTGTCCCGGACCAGTTGCGGTAATGATTGGCGAAGGCCAATTGGCCGGGTTAGTTGTTGCCGCCGGATTGTTGATCGGCGTGGCGCTTCAGGTCCCGCTTCTGCGCCGACTGCGACCGGGCCATGCGCTTGACGACAAATTGACTTCGCCAGCCGTGTGAAAGGTTCACCTCGATGATATTTCGACCGTTTTACTATTATGAGACCGGATGTGCGGCTTATTTGCTGGGGTGCGGCACATCGGGAGAATGCGCGGTCGTCGATCCGCAATTGGTTGACATTGATGCCTATGTCGAATTTGCCGCGTCAAAGGGCATGCGGATTAAGACGGTCATCGATACGCATGTGCATGCCGACCACCTTTCTGGTGGGCACGCGCTGGCACGCGCGGCGGGCGCGACCTATGCTTTGCACGAAAGCGCGGCAACGACCTTTCCATTCGATCCTTTACACGACGGGCAAAGGATCACGCTGGGAAATACCCTAATCGACGTGCTTCATACGCCCGGACACAGCGAAGACAGCATTTGTCTGCTGGTTAGCGACCTGCGGCGCGGTCCGGCACCTTGGTTTATTTTGACTGGTGACACGATATTTGTCGGCTCGGTCGGTCGCCCGGATCTGCACGAACATGCGGTGGAATACGCCGGAAAATTGCACGACAGCATCCATGCGCGCCTGTTGTCTTTGCCCGACGAAATTGAAATATTCCCCGGCCATTTTTCCGGCTCGCTGTGTGGAGCGGGCATGAGCGGCAAGCCATCCAGCACTATTGCTTTTGAAAGGCGATGGAACGCACTATTGGGCAAAAACCGCGAACAATTCGTTTTGGCAATGGCTGACGTTCCAGAGCGTCCGGCTAACATGCAAGAAATCATGCGGCGAAATCTTGGGGCGGAGACAGCGGCGTGACAACTGGGATCCGGCTTGGCCTACGTGCCAATGCGGTGCAGTTTACTCTGTTGGTCATCGTCAACGCCTTTGTCGGCGCGATGATCGGCATGGAACGCAGCATCCTGCCCGCCATCGCTGAGCAGGAATTCCACTTGATCGGAAATTCGGCGATAACTTCTTTCATCGTTGTTTTTGGTCTTAGCAAGGCTCTGGCGAATTATGTTGCTGGCAGTCTTTCTGACCGTTTCGGTCGTCGACAGGTTCTGCTTTTAGGGTGGTATTTTGCGATTCCAGTACCTTTCCTGCTGATATGGGCATCCAGTTGGAACTGGATACTACTGGCGAATGTCCTCCTTGGCGTCAGTCAGGGCCTGTGTTGGTCGACAACGGTGGTGATGAAAATTGACCTTGCCGGGCCGCGTAATCGCGGCTTGGCAATGGGCCTGAACGAATTTGCCGGTTACGCAGCCGTGGCGGCGAGTGCTTGGGCGACGGGCTGGCTGGCGGTGCGTTACGGGTTGCGACCGGAGCCGTTTTATCTTGGTTTCGCCTTTGTTGCGCTGGGCACTGGACTGTCGTTGATCGCGGTGCACGAAACCAAGGCTTTTGCAGAACTGGAAGCATCGCTGGCTGAACCTCAGCCGGGTCGGCAACCTGTCACCCAGCGGGATATCTTTTGGCGCACCAGCGTAGGTGACCGAAATCTTTCGAGCGCGTGTCAGGCCGGTCTTGTGAACAATCTCAACGACGGCATGGCGTGGGGGATATTTCCATTGTTCTTTGCCCATGCGGGGCTGTCGCTTGCCAATATCGGATTGCTGGTGGCAATCTATCCGGCCACTTGGGGAATATGCCAATTGTTTACCGGTGCCCTCTCGGACCGTACTGGCCGCAAATGGTTGATTGTGGCGGGCATGACGGTTCAGGCATTGGGCATTGTCGTTGTTATCCAGTCGGCGGCAATACCGGGTTTTGCCACTGGTTCGCTGCTATTGGGATTGGGCACGGCAATGGTCTATCCAACGCTGTTGGCCGCGATTGGCGATGTGGCGCAACCGGGCTGGCGGGCATCGGCGGTCGGAATATACCGACTTTGGCGCGATCTGGGTTATGCGGTCGGCGCGCTGATCGCCGGGTTTACCGCCGACGCATTCGGGTTGGCAGGCGCGATGGGGGTGGTAGCTTTGTTGACTTTTGCATCGGGGTTGGTGGTTGCCATTCGGATGGAGGCTCACCTTGGCCACTCGGCGCGGTTCGCGGAGCAACTTTAGGCACCGGGGCGCATTGGCACGGCGAGCACCTTGTTGCCGGTCAATACCGCAAGCGCCCTTGGCCCCATGATGTCGTCCAAATCGCTGGAATGGCTGGATAACCCACCGGTATAGGTGCCAAAAGCGGGGAGAATAACCCGGCTCGAATCGATCAAAAAGCACGGGCGGCTTTCGCCGGAAATGCGGATTTTCGGGTGATAATGGCCGGTGATTTCGCCAAAACCATCTACTTTGCCGGCAATATGGCGGAACGTCAGGCCCAGAAGGTGAAGTTCGGCGCGGTTTTCGCCACCCAAATCAATCGGTCCGGGGTCGTGATTGCCCGCAACCCAAATCCACAAACGACCGGCCATCAAGCGGGTCAGCAGGTCGCGATCTTGCGGATGCAGCGCTTCGCCTGCTGCATCATCGTCAAAATTATCGCCCAGACAGACCACTTCCTTGGGCCGCATATTGTTAATTTCTCCGGCAAGCCGGTCCAACGTGTCGCGGGTTTCGTAAGGGGGCAGCAGCGCCCCACCGCGCCGCGCCATGCGTTCGGATTTACCCAAATGCAGGTCGGAAACGCATAGCAATTGTCGCGTTTCCCACCACAAAGCGCCCGAGGGCAAAGCCTCGAGATTTTCCTGATTCAATCGAAACGAATGCCCGGTCATGGCGGTTACGAAAACGCTAAAGCCGCGGCGTTGGCAAGGGGGATTACGTCAGGCCGGCCTCGGCCATCATTTGCCGTGCTTCTTCAGCCATCAGCCGTTCTTGCGCCCGACCTTTGACTGGGACTTTGCCCATTTCAAACAACAAGGGCGCGGCGAGGGGGGTAAGATGCGGGGCCAGCACATGGTCGATGCGACCTTGGCTGCGGGTCAGCATATCCTCGATCCGGTCGAAATCGACTAAACCGCGCATCGCCTCGATACGGGTGATGCGCAGCATCAGATGGTTGGGGTCGTATTTGCGCAACGTGTCGTACAGAATGTCGGAAGAAAACGTTGCCTGACGGCCGGATTTGCGCTGTCCGGGCAGGTTTTTCTCGATCAATCCGGCGATGGTGGCGGCGGAGCGGAAGGTGCGTTTCATTAGCGCGTTGCTGGAAAGCCAGGTTTCCAACCCTTCGCGCAATCCTTGCGGGTCGAGCAGGGGGGCGACGTTTTTGACCGGCTGCAGGCCCCAGATCAGGATGGCATAGTCGTTGGTGACAAAACCGATGGGCTCCAACCCGGCCTCTTCCATGCGTTTGGTTAGGATAAGGCCAAGCGTTTGATGGGCGTTGCGACCGGCAAAGCCGTAAATGCACAGGAAGGCGCGGTCGCCACGGGTGAAGGTTTCAGTGAGAAGGCGGTCGATTTGGGGAAGGCGCGAGATTTTGGCCTGCATCGTAAGCCACGCCTGTGAGTAGCTTGGCAGACTTTTCCATTGGGTTGGGTCGGACAGAAAGCGTTGGACGCGGTGCGACAGTTTGGTGGACATCGCCAGTTTGGTGCCGGAAAACACGGCGATTTTCGGTTCCTTGGTTGGCGACCGGCTGACTTCGACCACCATATCGCGCAGGCCTTCGTAGCGCACCACTTCGCCGCCGATCAGAAACGTATCGCCAGGGGAAAGGGAGGCGGCGAAGTTTTCCTCGACTTCGCCCAAGGGGGTGCCGAAACGGCCACGCAGGCGGACAGCGAGGGTTTCGACATCGACGATGGTGCCGATGTTCATGCGCAGGCGTTTGGCGGCGCGCGGATCGCGCAATTGCCATTTTCCATCAGCGTTTAGGAGCAGGCGTTGCCAGCGATCATAAGCCTGTAGCGCATAGCCACCGGTGGCGCAGAATTGCAGGCAATCGTCGAAGTCTTGGCGGGTCAGAGATTGGTATGGGCCAGCGCGGCGGATTTCGTTGAATAGTGAACTATCATCGAATGGTCCAGCACAGGCGGTGAGGAGGATATGCTGACAAAGCACGTCCAGCGGGCCGTCGCCGCGCGGCTCACCGTCAAGGTCGCGTTCCTGCACTGCCTCAAGCGCACAGCGGCATTCGATCAGTTCAAAGCGGTTAGCGGGGACCAGAATGGCGCGCGAGGGGGCGTTGTAGCGGTGGTTGGATCGGCCAATCCGCTGCACCAGACGTTTGACGTTTTTGGGTGCACCGACTTGGATGACCAGATCGACATTGCCCCAATCGATGCCCAGATCGAGGCTGCCGGTGCAGACGATTGCCCGTAGTTGGCCAGCGACCATTGCGCCTTCGACCCGTTCGCGCACTTCGCGAGCCAGCGAGCCGTGATGGAGGCCGATGGGCAGGTCTTCGGTATTTTCGGCCCACAATGCTTGGAAATACAGTTCGGCCTGGGCGCGGGTGTTGATGAAAACAAGGGTTGTCTTGGCTTGGCTGATTTTCTCCATCACCGCCTTGGCAGAATGCGCACCTGTCATGCCGGTCCACGGCGGGCGTTCGGCGGTTTCAAGGATCGAGATATCCGGATCGGGGCCGGGGTCAGCGTTCAGGATGTGGGTGTTGCCGGGTGACAGGAAATCAGCCATCGCGGCGGGGTCTTCGATGGTGGCGGACAGGCCGATACGGGTGGAATCTGGGGCAAGGGTGGCAAGGCGCGACAGGCACAGCATCAACTGGTCGCCACGCTTGCTTTCGTGCAGGGCGTGGATTTCATCGACGATGATCCGGCGCAAGCCGTTGAAAATATGCGGTGAATCTTCGTAGGAAAGCAGCAACGCCAGACTTTCGGGCGTAGTCAACAGGATGTGCGGCGGGTCGGTGCGTTGCCTCTGGCGCTGCGATTGGCGAGTGTCGCCGGTGCGGTCTTCGACGCGGATAGGCAAGGCCAGTTCTTCGACTGGCGTTGCCAGATTGCGACGAATATCGGCGGCAAGGGCTTTCAAAGGCGAGATATAGAGCGTGTGCAAACCCGCTTTGGGGTCGTTTGATAGTTCGATCAGACTGGGCAGGAAACCTGACAAGGTTTTGCCACCACCTGTCGGGGCAATAAGCAGGGTTGACTGGTCTTTGGAACGTTCCAAAAGGGCAAGTTGGTGCGGATGCGGCGACCAGCCGCGTTTTTCAAACCAATCCTGAAACTTTTGCGGAAGCTGGGCCATGGTCTTGCAAGATAGCAAGACAAAGGCGCTCTGCTAGTGGCAAAGCGCCGGTTGGTGCGGTTAGTCGTCTTTGACGTACAGGTTTTCCCAAGCGCGATCGACCAATTCGACGGTCATTTTTCGGTCGCGGCTTTCGTAATCGATCATCGACAACATTTGGTCGATCAGGAACGGCGCGTGATATGACGAGAAAATGTTGCCATGCGCCGGATATTTGTTCTTGAGCAGGTGGGCAAGAACGTCCTCTTCCGGCTTGATTTTGTAGTGGCGCGAGACTTTGAGGAACACTTTGATGAAGTCGTCACGATTGGGGTGATCGACTTTGATCTTGTAATAGATACGCCGCAAAGCCGCGCCGTCGAACATTTCTTTCGGGTGGAAGTTGGTGGAAAAGATCACCAAAGTGTCAAACGGCACCATGAATTTCTGACCCGATTGCAGGGTCAGAATGTCAAAATGGCTTTCCATCGGCACGATCCAGCGGTTGATCAGCGCCTGCGGCTTTTCGGCCTGACGGCCAAGGTCATCGACGATAAACACGCCGCCCGATGCTTTGAGTTGCAACGGCGCCTGATAGGTGCGCGACACCGGGTTGTAGTTGAGGTCGAGCATTTTGAGCGTCAATTCACCACCGGTCATTACCGAAGGACGGCGGCAGAGAACATAGCGGCGGTCATAGTGCGGGCCGGAGCGTCGAATGGAATTGGGATCGGGCTTTTCTTCCTTGGCCAGGGTGTGCACGATTGGGTCATACATCGAAATGACTTGGCCGGAGAACTCCAGGACTTGGGGCACATAGATGTTGTCGCCCAAGGCATCGCGGATGCCGTTGGAGATCGAAGATTTACCGTTGCCCGGCGGGCCGTAAAACAGCACCGACTTGCCCGAATTCACGGCGGGGCCAAGCTGGTCAATCATGGCGGGCGGCAACACAAGATGCGACAGGCATTCTTCCAGGGCTTCGCGCGTTATGACAGCGTCGCCGATGGCTTGTTTGGCAGTTTGTTCCCAGAATGCTGCTAGCGGCACTGGCAACGGGCCATAATATTCCGATTGGTTCAGGGCGTCGATGGCCCGCGAACGACCGCCCTCGGTCAACTGATAACGCATGTCAACGCTTTGGCCGCCGACCCGGTTGCCGAGAGTTTCAATCAGGTTTTCGCCACGCGCCATGTCGATCAGTTCTTGGGCGATTGGCACAGCGATGCAAAGCGCCTGCGAAATGTCATTCACGCCCGACAAGTTGCGGCGAAAAATGGTCTTCAGCATGATGTCGCGCATCAAGACGACCTCGAGGCCGGTTTCCTCCAGATGCAGCGGCGCACGCGGCGCAAAGCTGTAATGGTTTGGATCAGCCATTTGTACTACGTTCATCGCGGACCCCGTGTTGCCTGCAAACGAAAACGGACGCAATTCGTCCTATGTCACCACCGAAACACCCAAAAATGGTTTTTTTAAGGAGACGCTGCGTGTAGTAACACGGACAAGGGCAGATAACAAAAAGAGTTGCGAAAATGCGGGCACTTTCTGGACCGTTCCTGTTTGCGGGATTTCTGATCGCGCTATTGGCCTTGGAATCGCTGATCTTGCTGTACCCGCATGCTCTGGTTGTTAATGGGCACGAAGGCGACTTGTTGCATACATTGGATGCCGCGACCCGTCTTTCCTTGGGCGAATGGCCGCATTCTGGGTTCATGACGCCGCTGGGCGTGGTGGCTTTCGCGCCGATTTCGCTGTTCATGGGGCTGGGATTTGGGCCGGGAACCTCGTTTCGACTGGGCATGGTTCTGGTTGCGGCTGTGTTGTTGCCGATCATCTGGTACGTCGGGGAAACCCGGCTGGGGCCGCGGTTGAAATATTTTTTCGGCGCTTGGCTGATTATCATGACCACAGGTTTGGTTTATGGCGGCGATCAGGCGACCAGCTCGATTTCGATGTATTACAATCGTTGGGCTTGGAGCGCGGTTTTTCTACTCGGTGTCTTGGTCTTGGTGCCGTCACGTTCTGAAAGTCGGCATAACCAACTGGAAGGGGCGTTGATTGGGTTCCTGTTGGCGCTGCTGGTGCTGATTAAAGTGACCTGTTTTGCTGCCGTTGCCCCGGCGGTTTTGCTGAGTTTTCTGTTGAAACGCGATTGGGAACGTGCGGTTTGCGCCGTTGCTGCTGGGTTCTTGCTGGCGATAATGGTGACCGTTGCCGCTGGTGGGCCAATCTATTGGCTGGACTATTTGAACGATCTTTGGTTTTTGGCGCAAGATTCCTCGCGTGCCAAGCCGGGGTTGGAATTTACCGCGGTGATGGCCAACCCAACCTATCTGCCCGGGTCGATTTGCCTGTTTCTGTCGGTGATCGTGCTGCGCATGTTCGCCCGCAAGGATGAAGGGTTGCTGCTGTTCGTTCTGGCGCCGGGGCTGTTTTACATCACGTATCAAAACTGGGGAAACGACCCGACTTGGCTGTTCCTGATGGCTTGTCTGATGCTGGCCTTGCGGCCTGACACTGGCAAATCGTCGTTGTTTTCCATTGATTTGCGGTCGTGGCACAACGGCTTGGCCTTGGCGGCGCTGGTGCTGATTTCGCCGTCGGTTCTGAACGTCACCTATAGCACATTGCGTTCGGCGGCGCTGGATCGGGGGTTAATGGTCGCGGCTTTTCCCGACAATGCAGACATTGATTTGCTCGTGTCGCGCGAGCGGGCCTATGCGCCCAGTGGGAAACAATCGCTTGCCCCGGTGCGCGATGAGACCGGAAAATTGTCGGTCGCTGCTGAAGCGCCGGTATTTCAGGGCGAGCGATTGGTTGATTGCGCGGCCCAAACCGGGTTGATGGGCATGTATCAAGACATGGCGCGAGACATGCAGGAATTGGGGCTGCAGAACCGCAAGATTTTGGTCACCGATGTGGTCAACCCATTGTGGATGTTTGGCGCTGGCCAGCGCATTGCCAAGCTTGCGCCGTGGTATTACGGCGGACCGGATGGGGTGGTCGATGCCGATTATGTGATGCTGGCCCTGTGCCCTTATAAGCCGGATTCGCGCAAGTCGATGCTGGAGGCGCTGGAAAAAACTGGCCAGATTTTCGAACTTGTCATCCGCAAGCCGCATTATCTGTTGTTCAAACGGGCTGGCCTGTAAGCGCAAGATTGGCCAGATACCAAACTAAGGCGCCAGCCATGGCATAGCCCATGGGAAAGTTTCGTCCTGCCCGCCAAGAAGCCCAATCGGGGGCGAGATTTTTCAGCGCCGGAACGCGCCCGGCAATGCGATGCGACAATAGGGCGGCGAACAGGAACAGGCCCAGCGTCAAGGTGAATTGTTCAAGCGTGTCGAGGAAAACGAAAGGCGTCATCGCAGCGCCGAATTTTGCATCGCCCCCACCCATCATCCGCATGGCGTTCATCAAGAAACCAACCAACAAAGCCAAGGCTGCTGCGGCGAAGTGCCAGAGTATTGTGACCGGCGGCAACCAGACCAAGGCCGGGACCAGAAACGCGGCGGCCATCCAGATCGACAAGCGATTGGGAATCGTCATGGTTTTCAAATCGTTGAACGCTGCCCAGATGCAAAACGGGGCAGCGGTCAAAAGGAACCAGAACGCCGGTTGATGGATCAAGTTCCGCTCACCGTAACGGTTGTATCCAGCGATTCGAGTGCAGCGGCGGCCTCGGCAAAAAATTGCGGCCGGGTTTCCAGTGCGTCGGCAAACAGACCTTTCGCTTCGGAAATGTCGCCGTTACGAACGGCCTCGAGCCCCAGATTGTACAGAAGTTGCGCTTTTTCTTCCGAGGTCATCGCCATGATTGGCAGTCTATAGTTGCCTTGCTTGCCACGGGCGATGACGAGGTTGTTTTTCGGATTGAACAGCTTGTTGTCAAAAGTAATCGCCTCGAGGAACAGTTCTTCGGCTTTTGCAAAGTTGCCGCGCGACAGGTTTGAGATTCCCCAGTTGTTCAATACCGATGCCGGTCGCGTGGTCAGGCCGCGGGCGTTGGCGTAAAATGCATCGGATTTTTCCCATTTCTTGTCGCGGTCGGCCATCAATGCTTCGAGCAAGTAGCGGTCGTAGGTTTCATAGGTTGGGGGGACCAAATCCAATTCTTTGCGGGCTGCCTCCCATTTGTCACTGCGCACCAGCGATTCGGCATAGGAGACGCGGTCTTCGTTGGTGGCGTTGCCGCTATTGATCAGGTTCTTCCAAGCAACGGTTGCTTCGTCGGGGCGGTTGGCACGGGCCAGCGAGGCGGCAAATCCGCGTTGATACTCTGCGTTGCCGGGTTGAGATTCGACCAAATCGCTGAAGTGGGTCACCGCCGCCTCCGGGTCGGCAAAGGTCAAAACAATATCGTTAAGTTGGGTGGCGTCGATGGCGTTGACCCCGCCCAAATCGGCGTTTTTTTCGGCGTCGGTCATAGGCGAACAGCCGACCAGCGCCAATACGCTGATCAACGCTCCACCTTTCAGGTGGTGCAACATGTCCATTCACTGCTCTCCCTCATTGTTCTTTAGGGCTTAACAGAAAATAGACTCCATTTCCGCCGCGAACCAGCACGAATTCGTCTTCGGCGGGAAATTCGACACCGGATGTGACATGATACTTGTCCAGCAGAATCAAATTTTGTCGAATTTCGTCGGATTGACCGGCGTCCAGGCTGAAAGCGACCTTAAAGGCTTCGCGGGCTTCGGCATATTCCTTCAGACCAATCAGGGTGACGCCCAGGTTGTTCCACGCCGGGACGTTGCGGTCATCCTTCTTTAAGGCGGCATAGAATACTTCGCGCGCCTGGCCCAGGCGGCCCAGTTTCATATCGGCGGAAGCAATGCCGGTGAGAACTTCGGCAGTGACGCCGGTTTCGCCGAGGGCGCGGGTATATGCGTCGAGCGCCAGTTCGTATTCATTGGCGGCCATAAGCCGGTGACCGACGGTCAGTCCATCGACCGATTGTCCACGCGGGGTTCCAAGCGGTGGGGCGACGCCTTTGCGGTCATTACTCAGCCGGGCATTGGTTGGGTCGCAGGCGCTTAGGGTTAGTACGCAGGCAATTCCGGCCAGAAATCTGGCAGCGCGGCGCGTCACTTTCCCCCGCCGAGCAGGTTGATGTAAATATCATAGATCGAGGGGCCAACCAGAATGACCAACAGCGGCGGCACGGTGAAAAGCATGGTGCCAACGGTCATTTTTGTGGGCAAGGTATTGGCTTTCTCTTCGGCGCGCATGACGCGTTTGTCGCGCATTTCCGAGGCATAAATTCGCAAAGCATCGGCAATTGATGTACCAAAAGTTGCCGACTGGATCAACACGGTAACAAACGACGAAATGTCGGGCACACCGCATCGTTCCGACATATCGCGCAGCACCGTCACACGGTCTTTACCGGCCCGCATTTCGTTGGAGACGATTTCGAATTCTTCGCCCAAAGTTGGGTAAGCAAGGCGGGTCTCAACACCGACGCGTTGGATGGCCTGGTCCAGCGACTGACCGGCTTCGACGCAGACCAGCATAAGGTCAAGCGCGTCGGGGAAGCCGTGGATAATTTCCTCTTGCCGGGTTTGGCGACGGCGTTCGACCCAATAGGACGGCAGATAATAACCGACGCCGGCAGGAATAAGCACGGTCAAGATGATGGTGGCGGTGCCCGGTTCGTCGGTACGTACGAAAACCGAAATGAGGCCAACCAGCATCAGGCCGATGCCAAGCACCATCTTGGCGAAGTTGAAGGTGCTGACCGAGGTGCGTGAGCGGTAACCGGCTTGCACCAATTTCAGTTTGCTGGCGGAAAATGCCTTTTGATCCTGTGGTTCAAGATAGGGGGCAAGCCGATCAAGGTTCGAGATGCCCGAATCATAGCGCAGTCGCACGGGCCGCTCTTTTTCATCTTCTTTGCGCGAACCACGGCCAGTCGGGGCGCCGCGCAGTCGATCAAGCGGGTCGGGTGCACGATGGACAAGGATCGGCAGTGAAAGAATGATCAGGATGGCGCCAAACGCGCCCAAGACCATGAACGGCCCCATCGGACCGAAAGCGGCGATCAAGAAATCCCAACTGTAACGGAATGCGTCCAAGTTCCGACCCCTAAACCTTGATGTTCACAAGCATACGCATGAAAAATATGTTGATCGTCAACATGACCGCGACAAAAATTGCCGCGGGCACAAAGGCCGAACTTTGTTTAACCGCGTCGTAGTAATGCGGCTGCATGACGTTGATGGCAATAAGGGCGATAATAGGAAAGGCCGACAGAAACCAGCCCGACCAGCGCGCTTCGGCCGTGATGGCCTTGACCCGGCGAAACAGTTTGAAGCGGGCGCGAATAACTTTGGCCAAACCATCAAGAATTTCGGCCAAATTACCGCCAGACGTGCTTTGAATTGTCACGGCCACGGCCAGAAATTTCAAATCCTGCACGTCGACGCGCTCGGCGATTTTCGCCAAGGATTCGGTAATATCAAGGCCATAGGTCGATTCGTCGGCAATCACGCCAAATTCGGTACCCAACGGATCGGGCATTTCCTGTGCCACGATGTTGATGGCGGAAGAGATTGGGTGGCCAACGCGAAGACTGCGCACCATCAATTCAACGGCATCCGGCAATTGTTCCTCGAACAAAGCAATTCGCTTTTTGGCTTTGTTTTTCAGCCAGGTGAACACGGCAAAATAGCCCATGACCACCGAAACACCCAGCCGGATCGGCAATCCGGCGCTGGTAAACAAGGTCAACATCACAAAGCTCGCCAAGCCGACAATGACCATGGTGATAAACAGGCCGGTCGGTGAAAAGGCGATGTTCGCCTGTGCGGCTTTTTCCGACAAAGGGGCCAGAATGGGAATGCCGCGGTTTTCGCGGTGTTGTTCGCGTTCTTTGCGCAATGTCTCCAGCACATGAACCGGGTCTTCGCCTTTTTCGAGCAATTCGAGGCGGCGATTGACCTTGGATTCCAGCCGCACCGATTTGCCGAAGATCACCAGATAGATGCCCTCGACCATAAACAGGACGCCGACAAAAATCAGGGCATAGATGATCGGTTCAATTGACATGTTTTGGCTTTCTTACCTTGCTTTCAATCCGCCAGCATCAACCGTGTAGAGGCTGGTTGGCAGGTCGTAACCCCAGAGTTTGAACCGCTCGGAGAAGTAGGAGCGCAGGCCCGTGGGCGTGAACCGCCCGTTGATCCTGCCGTCTTCGTTCATGCCTTCGCGCTGGAACTTGAAAATCTCTTGCATCGAAATGATGTCGCCTTCCATGCCGGTCACTTCGGTGATTGACACCATTCGGCGCGAGCCGTCTTGCAAACGCGCGACCTGAACGATCAAGTTCACCGCCGAGGCAATCTGCGCCCGGCTGGCCTTGATCGGCATTTCGACGCCAGTCATGGCGATCATGTTTTCAAGGCGCGACAGGGCGTCACGGGCGGAGTTGGCGTGCACTGTGGTCATCGAGCCGTCGTGACCGGTGTTCATGGCCTGCAGCATGTCGATAACTTCGTCGCCGCGCGTCTCACCCACGATGATGCGGTCGGGGCGCATACGCAGGGCGTTGCGTAGCAGGTCGCGTTGGCTGACTTCGCCCTTACCTTCAACGTTGGGCGGGCGGCTTTCCATCCGGCCGACGTGGATTTGTTGCAACTGAAGTTCGGCGGTATCTTCGATGGTCACGATACGTTCGTTATCATCGATAAAGCTCGACAAACAGTTAAGCGTGGTGGTTTTGCCCGAACCGGTGCCACCTGAAACGATGATGTTCAAACGAGTGGCCACGGCGGCTTGCAAATAGGCGGCCATCGATTCGTTGAAGGCCCCAAAGCCGATCAACTGTTCGATGCCGAGCTTTTCTTTGGAAAATTTACGAATGGAAACCAGCGAGCCATCGACCGCGCAGGGTGGGACCATGGCGTTGAAGCGCGAACCGTCGGCAAGGCGGGCGTCGACATAGGGGTGGCTTTCGTCAACCCGCCGTCCAACCGCCGACACGATTTTGTCGATGACGCGCAACAAATGCCGTTCATCGCGGAATTTGGTGTCGGTCAATTGCAACTTGCCGCCACGTTCCACGAACACCTGTTGTGAGCCGTTGACCAGAATATCGTTGATCGTCGGGTCTTTCAGCAAAGGTTCCAGCGGACCGAGGCCAGTCACTTCGTCATAGAGTTCCTGGTTCAGCGTTTCGACTTCGCCGGAATTCAGCACCATGTTCATTTCGCGCAAACCTTCACGCGCGATGACGGCGATTTCGCGTTTCAGGTCGATTTCGGCAGCTTTGTCGAGGACGGAAAGGTTCAACGTCTCCAACAGTTTGCGGTGGAGGAGCATGCGGGTTTCAAGCAAACGTTCTTTGCGCTTGGAATCTTTTTGCGCGTCGGCCACTTGCTCGGGCGAAAGTTTGGTCTTTTTCTGTTCCATGCGCGAACGCACGGTTTCAGCGACGTCTATCACCATCGGATCAATGCTTGGCGGGGCGATTTCTTCTTTGGAAAAACGGCGAAACATCGTTCAGTTTCCTTATTCGACCACAGCGGCTTTGTCGGCCTCGACCATATTCACAATGGATTCGGCAATTCGGCGGATTTCTTTGCGCAACGGGTTTTTTGGTACGCTTTCGGACAGAGGCAATCCTTGGTCACACGCATTGGTGACGGCACGACCGCCATCGGGCAGCATGATATTAATGTCAACGCCAAGGCTTTCCGACAGACGTTTGACCCGCGATTTTCCGCTGATGTCGGTGAAGCCCGGTGCGCGGTTCAAGGCAAATTGAACTTTTTCAAACGGCAGGTCTTCGGCCTTCAACGCCCGCAGGAAGCGCAACGTGTTCTGGGCAGAGCGCATGTCCACTTCCAAGAGGGCGAAAAACGTCTCGGCCTTTTGCAGCACATCGTCAGACCAAGCAACCAAGGCTTGGGGCAAATCGACGACGACAAAATCATAGGAAGCGGCGGCGATTTCCAGCAGCTTGGACACTTCGTCCTTGCCGATAATATCTAACGGCAGGGCATCCATCGGCGCGGTCAGCACCGCAAGCCGCGATTTGAACGAGGTCAATGCCTGCGCCAAGGCATCGTGATCCATCGAAGCGGCGTCGGTAATCAGCTCATAGATCGCTTCACGTCGCGGCATGTCGAGGTATGTCGCCACCGAACCGAACTGGAAGTTGAAATCAAGCAAAGCCACGCGCCGGTCTAGTTTTTTGGTGAACTGGGCCATTTCCCAAGCCAAGTTGACCGAAAACGTCGACGCACCAACACCGCCTGACAGGCCAAAGACCGGGATAATGACGCCATGACGATTGCGTTTGGCCGACGTGGCAACCGGCGCGGTGGCCGATTTTTCCCGCAAGCGGCGCACGGAATCGGCCAAGGCACCATCGGGCAGCGGGTAGGGGGCAAAATCGTCGGCGCCAAGCCGCATCAGTTGATGCAGACCCATCGGTGACAGGTCGTTGGCAATCAGAATAACGCGGATCCCAAGCGATTTGGCTACTTTGATAAAAGTCGAAACCGGCTCAAGGTTCTTTTCGTCGTCGCGATCAATCGCGGCAATGACGAATTCCAGCGCCTGCGCGCCAGATTTCTGCAGCACTGCGGCACCATCCTTGAAATTCAATTGCCGCCACGAACTGGAAAATTCGTCGTCGAGATCTTCAACCAGAAGATTGAATTTTTTGAAATCACGTGCGACGGCGAAGGCTTCGGTCGGTTGTTCTTTCGAAAGTATCAAGGCCATTGTGCGAAACCCCAGAGTCCAGTCCGACATGTACCTAGTCGGCAAACAAATCGTTACAATACAGCTTGGCCAATCAATCCTGCCAATGCGACTTAAATATGGCGTCGGCATGGCCCAATCGGGCGCTTTTGGTTAGGATCAACGTGGCTTGCATAGCATTTAACGCTGACTGTTGGAAAGAGCGCTTCGTTCAATAAATCACTACAATTGCAACAAAAAAGGGCGCGTCGCCGCGCCCCGATTTGCATCGCACTGTCGAAAATTACTGCGAGGTCGGCGTTGCGCTAACTACTACTTCTTTGGCGGTGCCAAGCACGTACTCGTTATACAGGATCACCGCACGCTTGCCGTCGAAATCTGCGCCATTATAGCCACCGGCGAATCCGGCGACTTGGGTTAGTGCCCGACGGTTCAAACGTTCGCGCCCGGTGGTGTTGACCAATGGCTGGCTTTCGCCTTCGGAAACAACGGCTTCCACCCGACTGCGCGATATTCCGCGCGACGCCAAATAGTTGACCACTGCCTGCGCCCGACGCAGGCCAAGACCATCGTTATAGCGTTCGCTGCCGACCAGATCGGTGTGACCATAAACGCGGAACTTGATCATCGGGAAGCCAGCGATAAAGGCGGCCTGCCGATTCAGCGTTGCCATCGCGGCCCCATCCAGGGCGGTGCTGTTGAATTCAAAATTCACCAGCGTTGGCACATCGGCGCTGAAGCGGGCATTCAGGTCTTGCAGGCCCTGGTTGCCGCCATAAGCGATTTGCACCAGTTGGTTTTGCGTCGAGGCATAGCCAAAGTTGCCATTGTCCCGAAAGTCAGTGGTGTAACCGCAGGCGGCGACACTCAACGCGAGCAAAGCCACAGATGTTTTCAGTTGCAATTTCATGTCCTTACTCCATCACGTAGCCGTAGTTGCCCTGGAAATCTTGTTGGGCAATTTCGCGGATCGCAGCGCTTCCTTCAATGTTACCGTTCAAGAAAAGATCGATTTCGTTGGGGATTTGCATACGGTCGGTAGGCAGTGCAAGCGCCAAGCCGTCGGTCGGGGTCACCAGATGCGGTGAGACGATGATAACAAGCTCTGACTGACGACGTTGGAATTCAGTGGAGCGAAACAGCGCCCCAAGAATTGGCACATCGCCCAACCACGGCACTTGACCGACCTGGTCATTGAAGTCGTCCTGCAGCAGACCAGCAATCGCAAAGCTTTGACCATCGCGCATTTCAACATTGGTTGACGCCCGGCGGGTTGAGAACGCCACCGCATTGCCGACGCCTTCAGGCAGTTCCGTTGTCGTGTCGATTGCCGAAACCGAGGTAGTCAGCTCAAGATTGATGATATTGTCGTCGATGACCGTCGGTCTGAACGAAAGCTGGATACCGAAGGGTTTGTATTCGATGCTGATGTTGCCATCTGGATCTTCTGTCGGTACTGGATATTCGCCACCGGCAAGGAATTCGGCGTCCTGGCCGGAAATGGCCACGATATTGGGTTCGGCCAAAGTGCGCACCATGCCTTTGGTTTCCAAGGCCTGGATCAAAATGTCCATCGCCACGCCGCCAACCCCAAAAGAGATGCCAAGGTTGCCGCCAGCCTGTAGCGGTGCCGACAGGATGTTTTGGCCGATTGTGCCGCCAATACCCTCACCGGCTCCAACGGCTTCAACACCGTTCACTGCGGGTGTTGTCAACAAATTGGTGATACCCACACCCGATTGCAGATTTTTCGCCACCGACCTTTGCATTTCGGCAAAGCGGACCTTCAGCATAACCTGTTGACTGCCGCCAACCATCATCAGGTTGGTCACCCGACCCGGTGCATAGCGTTCAGCCAATTCCATCGCGCGAGCAACCTTGCGGGCACCAGAGACGCGGCCCGAAAGCACGATGCCATCGTTGGCCGTGCGCACTTCGATGGGTTCATTCGGCAGGATTTCCGCCAGACGCTCTTTGAATTCGGCCACGTCGGGCGAAACTTGCACGTCAACGTTGGTGATAAGTTCACCGTCTTGTCCAAGCAGGGTCAAGGTCGTGCGGCCGGGCGTCTTGCCCAAGACATAGAGTGTTCGTTCAGAAAGCGTCGCTATATCGGCGATGCCCGGATTGGCAACGGAAATTTCGGCGAAAGGAAGTTCGCTTTCCATAACAATTGCTCGGTTAACTGCGACATTAATGTTGCTGCTGGTCGCGCCATCCAGAATTTTCAGCGCGTTTTGCGCCGAAACCGATTGAATAGCGCAAATTGACATAGCGGAACCCAATAGGGCCGCCCGAATCAAAGATTTCAATTTCATGTGATCCTGCCTCTCGAAACCACTACCTGTTGTAGCCACGCGTTAACTGGTGACATTCTTACGGTGACGCTGGTCTAGAAGCTAAAGAAAAACAAGAATCAATGCGTTAGGCGACGCACTCCATGTGGATAACTTTTGCAGGTGTTGTCAGGCAGCCGCACTTTCACGGGCAATCGACTTCGATTTTTTCCTGCAGGCCGGCGCGGGTGACCGTAAGATAACATTTCTGTTGTTCTGGTGCCTGCTCTTCGGCGACGAATCCCGTCACATCGTTCTGATTGATTTCAACGGCAGAGGCTGCTGCAGTTTCGTCATCGGTGCCGCGAAGACTTAACGCCAAGCGCCCGGTACTTTGCGCCTGCGCCAGTTTGGCGACGGTTTCGGGCGACACTTCGACCGTTACGGTGCCGGCAAGTTGGGCGACATTGGTTGATTCGTCGGAACTTTGGTCGATGGCGATAACCGTGACGCCTTCCAGCAACAGCCGGGTGATCGGGCCGGTCGGGCTTTGTCCAGTCCAATAAATGTCGACGCGGTCGCCAGGTTGCACAAAGCCCGAAACACCAGAAGCGGCGTCAACGCGGATGGTGAAAGCGCGCGCGCCAGGTGACAGGCGCGAACGGATGCCGGCGTCTTGACCAAAGGCAGTTACGCGTGTGGCCAACAAAACTTCGTCTTTGTCGACGGGGCGCATAATATACCGTGGTTGCATTCCTTCGGCGCCAACCAATTGGTCCAGCGCCTGAAACGAACCCTCGGGAACGGCATTGGCGGGCCAATCCACTTCGCGCAGATCTTCAAGTTCAATGGTTTCGCCGAACTCAAGCGCTTTGGCGGCGACAATGATTTTGACCAGCGGAACCGGCGGCTGTGCATTTTTCTCGGCGAGTGCCAACCGGGTTTGATATTCACTCACGGTTTTCTGGAACGTGTAAACAGCGAAACCTGACAGGCCAACGCCGATAAAAAGAACCAAAGCAAAAATCAGGCGCATATGAGGGCTTTCGTGTTCCGGGGTTGGTGCAGCGCGTCGTCACCGATTTTCATAACCGGTATTGTTGCGGCATCCAATGATCGTTGCGCCGCGAAAGAACACGAATGCGTATAGAGGTCAATTGCTTTGGTCGGGCTAGGTTGTTGCTGGGCTAAGGCTGCCACCGACTACAACGATAGCGTCATTTATTTCGCCTGCACCCGCTTCGAGACCGGGGCGGTAAATCGACACTGCAACCGCACCCATCAGCATTATGGCTGCGGTCAAAACAACCCAGTCGACAGTTACCGCACCCGCAACATCCGACTTAAACTTCAACAAACTACTTAGGGAAACCATTTATCTTCTCCGATACTAGGCTTGCCTAAACATGATTTTGATAAAGCATGTCTCAGACAATCCAAACCCAAACACAACATTCTGGTTGACTATGTACCAAATCGGCAACAGTCGTATTCTTTCCCACACTTTAGCGCACCAAGTAGGCACAATTACGTCAACACGGCGGTCAACGCATTCGAAATTTCGGTCGCGGTCGCCTGCACGCCACCTTGAATTGTCGAAATCACCGCAATGGCGATCCCAACGATAGCCGCGGTCAAAACAACCCAGTCAACGGTAACCGCTGCCTCGGAGTCTGCCGCGAATTTCTTGAAACTAAGCAGTTTCATCGTCGATCCCTTCGTTACAGCCTGTGCGACCGGTCATCCTTTGATGGCTGAATACCGCTACTTTCGTGAAGCAATGCAGACACCAAAACGCCAGTTTTTTTCGCCGAAATAAGCCAACGTTTTGTTAGAATTATTTCACACTACAAATCGGGCAGGATTTAGGCAGAAAGTGCAGAATAACGGCTTTTGTGAATTGGCGGTGAATATCCGCCGATCCGATGACTTTTTCTGCAAACGCCGATCACACAGGATTCGCGCGCATAAAATTGGCCGAAATGGTGTTTCCATCCCGGCCACTGCAGAAAGAACCGCGAATTTTACGGTCGCAAAATCAGGTCAGCTGAGCCGTCAGCGCGTTGCTGATTTCCGTCGCAGTAGCCTCCACGCCACCACGGATAACCGCAACAACGGCGATGGCGATGCCAACGATGGCTGCGGTCAGAACAACCCAGTCAACGGTTACAGCGCCGGACTCGTCTTTGGCGAATTTTTTCATTTTGAACAGTTTCATCTCGTTACCTTTCAAGGAATATGAGCATTTGGTTTCGGTTTCAGGA
>JANOQZ010000044.1:0-194799 GCA_031415055.1 Oceanomicrobium sp.
CCATCGACGCGCAAAACCGTGTCGCCCGCGCCCGACCAATCGCCCTGCATCGCTTCGAGCAGGTCGCGGGTTTGATAGGCGACGCTCTCCAGCGCCGCTTTGGCCAATTCGGCGGGACCGGAATTGCGGGTCAGCCCGTAAATCGCGCCGCGACATTCGGCGTCCCAGTAGGGCGCACCCAAGCCGGTGAAAGCGGGCACCAGATAGACATGCTGGCTAGGGTCCGCCTTTTGCGCCAAAGCTTGGGTTTCCGACGCCGATTGGATGATTTTTAGGCCATCGCGCAGCCATTGCACCACCGCACCGGCAATGAAAATGGACCCCTCGAGCGCATAAGTCGCCTTGCCATTCAGTTGATAGGCGATAGTGGTGAGCAGGCGATTTTTCGACACCACCGCATCGGCCCCGGTATTAAGCAAGGCAAAACACCCGGTGCCGTAAGTCGATTTCATCATGCCGGGTTGGAAACACGCTTGCCCAACCGTTGCCGCTTGTTGATCCCCGGCCACGCCGCGGATTGGGATGGCCCGACCAAACAGGTCAGGCCGTGATTCACCAAAATCGGCTGCCGAATCGCGCACTTCGGGCAACATCGCGGCGGGGATATTGAGCAGCTTCAACAAATCCGCGTCCCAACGCCCTTCGCGGATGTTATAGAGCAAGGTGCGCGAGGCGTTGGTGGCATCGGTGGCGTGAACTTTGCCGTCGGTCAGCCACCAGATCAGAAAGCTGTCAATCGTGCCAAATAGCAAATCGCCGTTTCGCGCCTTTTGTCTTGCGCCGGGGACATTATCGAGCAGCCAAGCCAGTTTGGTTCCGGAAAAATACGGGTCAAGCAGCAGGCCTGTTTTGGCGGTGACCATCGGTTCCAGCCCGTCGGTTTTCAACCGCATGCACAAGTCGGACGTGCGCCGATCTTGCCAGACTATGGCGTTGTGGATGGCCTTGCCGCTGGCCTTGTCCCAGACCACAACGGTTTCGCGCTGGTTGGTGATGCCAATGGCGGCGATATCCGGCGCACCTATGCCCGCCTTTTCAATTGCCGCCTTACAAACCGCAACCGTGCTGGCCCAAATCGCTTCCGGGTCGTGTTCGACCCAGCCCGATTGCGGGAATATCTGCGGAAATTCCTGCTGACCGGTCGCTTGTGGCCGCAGGTCTTGGCTAAAAACGATAGCCCGACTTGATGTGGTGCCTTGGTCGATGGCGAGAATAAAGCTCATGTCTGGCTCCGCGAATGATGCCCCAACGGTTTAACGCTAAGGTCGATCCGACTTTCAATGCGCAGCCGCCCAATTTTTGCCCGTGCCAGCCTCCACCACCAGCGGCACGGTGAGCTTCACGGCAGGCAGGCTGGCGTGTTCCATGATTTGTTTCACCACAACAATCGTCTCGTCAGCTGCGTTTTCGGGCACTTCAAATAACAACTCGTCATGCACCTGCAACAACATCCGGGCAGGCAGGCGTTTTGCGGCCAAAGCATCCGGCACCCGGATCATGGCGCGACGGATGATGTCGGCGGCAGTCCCTTGGATCGGAGCGTTGATCGCCGCCCGTTTGGCAAACCCCGCCTGTGGGCCCTTGGCGTTGATTTCCGGCGTGTGAATCTTGCGACCAAACAATGTGCTGACGAACCCACGCTCTCTTGCCCCGGCAATGGTGGAATCCATATATTCGCGGATGCCGGGGAATTTCTCGAAGTAGCGGTCGATAAAGGCCTGGGCCTCGGCGCGCGGGATGCGCAGGTTGTTCGACAGGCCAAAGGCAGAAATGCCGTAGATCACCCCGAAATTGATCGCTTTGGCTTGCCGCCGGATGCTGGGCATCATGCCTTCGATCGGCACGTTGAACATTTCCGAGGCGGTCATCGCGTGGATGTCCAGCCCGTCGTAAAACGCCTGTTTCAGCGCTGGAATATCGGCAATATGGGCCAGTATGCGCAGCTCGATCTGGCTGTAGTCGAGGCTGACGAGGACGTTTCCCTTGTCGGCAACAAAAGCCTCGCGAATCCGCCGTCCATCTTCGGTGCGAACCGGGATGTTCTGCAGGTTGGGGTCGGTCGAGGCCAACCTGCCAGTAACAGCCCCGGCTATGGAATATGACGTGTGAACCCGGCCTGTTTCGGCATTAATGTAGGTCGGTAAGGCATCGGTATAGGTCGATTTCAGCTTGGCCATCTGCCGCCAATCCAGCACCGCGCCGGGCAGCAAATGCCCTTCGGCAGCCAACACCTCCAGCACGTCGGCCCCGGTCCCGTAAGCACCGTTCTTGCCCAATTCGCCGCCCGGCAGCTTCATCTGGTCAAACAGGATTTCGCCAAGTTGTTTGGGCGAACCGACGTTGAATTTGGTTCCAGCCAGTTTCTGGATTTCATCCTCCAGCCCGGCCATTTTCTGGGCGAATGTGTTGGACATCCGGCTTAGATGATCGCGGTCAACCTTGATACCGCGGCGCTCCATTTGCGCCAGAACTGGCACCAGCGGGCGCTCCATCGTCTCATAAACTGTTGTCACTTGTTCCTTCACCAGCTTTGGCTTGAACAATTGCCACAGCCGCAAGGTCACATCTGCGTCCTCGGCGGCATAGGGAACCGCGTCGTCAATCGCCACTCGGTCAAAGGTGATTTGAGCTTTGCCTGACCCAAGCAAGGGTTTGATCGGAATAGGTCGGTGGCCAAAATAGGTTTCCGAAAGACCGTCCATGCCATGCAAATGCTTGCCCGCGTGCAGTGCATAGGACAACAGCATGGTGTCATCAATTGGCGCGACCATGACACCGGCTTGGGCAAAAACCTTGTAATCATATTTCATGTTCTGGCCGATTTTCAGAACTGCGTCGTCCTCGAGAATTGGTTTCAGAATCGCCAGCGCCTCGGCCAAAGTCATTTGGCCCTCGGCCCGCTCGGCCTTGCCGAGCAAATCACCGCTACCGGAAATGTGACCGACCGGAATGTAACAGGCATGCCCCGGTTCCACACACAGCGAGATGCCGACAATCTGCGCCACCATCTCGTCGAGCGAGGTTGTTTCGGTATCGACGGCGACATAGCCGCGCTTGCGAATTGCCTCGACCCATGTTTGCAAAGTTGCCGCATCGCGCACGCATTCGTATTTGGCCGCATCGAACGGCACGTCCTGCACAACCGGTGCCGTGGCGCTTTCGCTTTGAATAATCGGCGCGGCAACTTTCAACTTTGCCGCCAAACGGGTCGCCAAAGTGGTGAATTCCATTTCCGTCAGGAACGCCAGTATCTGATCAGGCACCGGGTCCTTAACCTCGAACTCGTCCAAAACATTGGTCACCGGTGTGTCGCATTTCAGGGTGACCAAATCGCGGGAAAGGCGAATTTGATCGGCCTGTTCGACCAACGCCTCGCGCCGTTTTGGCTGAGTGATTTCACCCGCGCGAGCAAGCAACGTATCAAGATCACCGTATTCCTGTATCAGCAGCGCCGCCGTTTTCAGCCCAATCCCCGGCGCACCGGGCACGTTGTCGACGGAATCCCCGGCCAAGGATTGCACGTCGATCACCCGCTCCGGCCCGACGCCAAATTTCTCGAACACTTCGTCCGGTCCAATCGCTCGGTTCTTCATCGGGTCGTACATGCCGACGCCATTGCCAACCAACTGCATCAGGTCTTTATCGGACGACACAATCGTCACCCGCCCACCGGCATCGCGCGCCATGCACGAATAGGTGGCGATGATGTCGTCCGCCTCAAACCCCTCCATCTCGATGCAGGGTAGATTGAAGGCGCGGGTCGCGTCGCGGATCATGCCGAACTGCGGCTTGAGGTCTTCGGGAGCAGGCGGTCGCTGGGCTTTGTAGAGCGGGTAGAGGTCGTTGCGGAAGCTCCGCCCCGAATAGTCAAAGATCACAGCCACATGCGTGGGTGCATCCGGTCCCTTCGCATCTTCGACCATTTTGTAAATCATGTTGCAAAAGCCACTGACCGCCCCGACTGGCGCCCCGTCGGATTTGCGCGTCAAAGGCGGCAAAGCGTGGTAGGCGCGAAAGATGAAGGCCGAGCCGTCGATCAGATGCAGATGATGGCCTTTGCCAAAGGCCATATCAGTGCCCGTGGCCTGAGCCCGGTTTCAGCACGAATTTTTTGTCGCAATACGGGCATTCGACCCAGCCTTTGTCGGGCGGGATTTGCAACCAGACGCGTGGGTGGCCGGATGCGCCGCCATCGCAAGCAATTTTGTCTTTGCTGACTTCCTCGGTTTCGGGTGCGGCTATGGGCATGGGACTGGTCCGGATTGAATTGTTTTGCCGATGATAGCGGATGACGGGTTGCGGGCAATGTCTATTCGGCCAGCATCGGCCCCAAAACGCGGCCGGCTAGAACGTGAACGTGGTAATGCGGCACCTCTTGCAACCCATCAGCGCCCGCGTTTGCAATCAGCCGATAGCCCCGGCCAATGTCGGGGTTAACGCCGCTAAGCCGAGTGACCTCTGCCACAGCCCGGGCAAATCCGGCAATTTCGCCGTCACTGGCGGCATTGGCGAAATGATCGGCATTCACATACGGGCCTTTGGGAATGACCAGAATGTGAATCGGCGCTTTTGGCCCAATGTCGTGAAAGGCCAGCGCGTGATCGGTTTCCAGCACGGTTTTGTTGGGAATCTCGCCACGCAGAATTCGGGCGAAAATGTTGGTCGGATCATAGGTGTACGGCATGGTTATTCCTATACAAACAAAGCTGCATCTTCGGCGATAAAACGGGCGCGTTCAGGGTAGATGCCGGAAAATCCGGCCAGAACCTCGGCGATTTCAGTTCGATCATCACTAAATTTGATCCGAAACATGGCGGGCAGGTTCAGTTTTCGAATTGCCGCAGT
This sequence comes from Oceanomicrobium sp., assembly GCA_031415055.1. Lineage (GTDB taxonomy): Bacteria > Pseudomonadota > Alphaproteobacteria > Rhodobacterales > Rhodobacteraceae > JANMOK01. Next base: position 4,846 of record JANOQZ010000044.1, read on the forward strand.
TTCGCTGTTAACGGTGGCGCGCAAATTGGCGACCAAAGCGTTACGAGCGTCCGTAGGCATCAACGACGGCGACAGCCCAATACGCTCGGCATGGCCGACCAAGTAAGCTTCGTCGATTTCACAGGTAATTTCCAAAACATGCATCATGCTTTCGTCCCCGGCAAGATCGGCCAGAGCCGCCAAATTTGAAGGATCGACACAGATGGAGAGGGTGTCAGTTTTTTGGTGTTCGGCCAAAACATTGAGAAACGCCCGCCGGTGTTGCAACCGCTTGGCGCGGCTGTTTTCAAAGCCACCCATGGCTGGTAAATCGGGACGATCTCCGTCAAACACATAGCCAAAATTGCCCGGTCCCCCAGCATCGTGGATTTGTCCGGCTAATCGTTGCGCGACATGCCATTTCTTGCAAACCAGAACTTGCAGCAAGCGTCCGGCGCCCAGCGTACGGCCTTGTTCCCAAAATCGCGGCGCATATCTTGTGCCAAACCGGCCTTGACTGGTGACAAAATTGAACACCGCCACCCCGTTGTTTGTGGTTTCTTCAATCCGATTTGGCAGCACAAAAAGTTCGGCCAGCTTGGCGTGCAATCCGGCTGCTGTTACGGAAATTTTGCGAGCAAACAGGTTGTCTTGCCCGCGCAGAAACTCAAAGTGGTCGGCATGAAACGTAACCGGCATGCCATAGTCGCTGAAGGTCAGAAACGTCAAAGACCGCGACTGCACCTCGGTTCTTGGCACCAAATGATAGACCAGCGTCTGGAAAAACGTCTCATCCGGTATCCAGGTCGTGCGAAAAAATCGTACGATGTCGCGCCGCATGCGGATGAATTTGAGGATTTTTTCAACCGTGCCGCGCCGCAAACACCACCATTGCGAGCCGATCATTATTTGCAGGCCTTTGGGGGGCTGGCGCGACAATCGCAGGGTTTGCTGCACTTTCAACGACGCATAGAACGCCCATTGGTGGCTTCGCTCGTTGAACCAATGGCGATAGGTCAAACGTTCGGCGCGTATGCCCGTCTTGATCCAATACGAGGTGAAAAAATCGCGATTCTCGATGAAATCGGCGTCATTGTCGTCGAGATATTGGTGAATGTGAAAGGCCGGTTTAATTGGCATGCAATCGCCGCTGAGCAAGTAGTAATGGGTGGTGAAAGCAAAGGCTTGCGTAGCCGCTTTTACGGCATTCAACGTCGCTTGCACTAGCGACCATTCGCCCCAACCGCACTTGACCCGTTTCGCAAAAACCACGTTGGTATTGCCGCGCAAACCCGTCTGGATAGCGTCGAAAACGCCCTTGCCCGCGCGGGCATCCACATGAATTGCCAGCGAATCCCCCTGCGAAGTCAATAGCTTGGCTTGTCTGACGATGGCGTCCGGGTTGCGGTGGCACAACAGGATATACGCTATTCTTGCCACGCCGATGATCGCCTTTTATTCAGGTTTTCAAAAGATATTGCGCCGCGCAAAAAGGTGCCAGTGGAAAATCGGCAGGGCGTCGGTTCCTTGACTCTCGCTCGCGCATTGGTTGTTGTAGTCGGGCGCATTACGCAGGGCCCTGAAAGGACCAAACATGGGGTTTCCGGGCATCTGGATGACGGAAAGCGGGTCGATGGCCTATCGCGTCATCCCCAAATGCGCCTGCTCGACCATTGGGCAAATCATGTATTTCAGCGACCACGGTCGCTTTTTTGACGGCGATATTCACGACGCCGACAGCGGCATCCACAAATGGGCGATAGAGGCCAGCAAGCCGATTATCGAAAGCAAGATTCACAACCGCGACATTTACACCTTCACTTGCGTGCGCAATCCGTACACGCGGATATTGTCGTCGTTTTTTGACAAAATCGCTGGTGTGCAACGCAACGGCAGCCGCTATCGCGCCAACTACGTGCCGCCTTTGGTGGCGAAATATGGCATCGATGTGGAAGGCGACTTTGATCAGATAAAGTCATTCCGCCGCTTTTTGCTGTTTGCCCGCGACACGATCCGCTTTCGTAAACCGATGGACCCGGACATTCATTGGTCGTCTACATCGGGGCATGCGGCAACTCTGGTGGCGAACGGCGGGCGCTATGACCATATCTTTGCCACCGAAGCATTTAATGAGGGCATGCAGGTGGTATTGGACAAAGTAGGTGAAGGGCACCCGATCGATTTGTCGACCCTACCGCGTTTCAACGAAAGCGAGGGGCATGGGCCGAAACGAGCTTTCCCGCTCGAAGATTATTTCGACGACCTGTCCGTTTTCCTGATGAACGACATTTATCGGCGCGATTTTCACCTGTTCAAATACGACCGCGAACCCAATTCCGGTCCGCCGCGCCGCGAAATTGACCTCGACGAGGTTCACGCCAAGCTGTCGAGCAAAAACAAAGATTGAGCGGGACGATTAACAGCATTGACTATCGTTGCTATGTTATATAACAGTTGCGTTATAGAATGCGCAGGTTATGAAATGCAGCTAGATCTTACATTCTCCGCCCTTGCCGACCCGACGCGTCGGGCAATTCTGGCGCGCCTGGCTTTGGGTGAAGCGTCGGTCAACGAACTGGCCGAGCCCTTTGCGATGAGCCAGCCGGCTATTTCTCGCCATCTAAAGGTACTCGAAAGCGCTGGATTAATCGCGCGTGGACGCGATGCCCAACGCCGCCCGTGCCGCTTGAATCCTGCCGCAATGACTGCGGCGGGGGACTGGATGGAGCGGCTGCGTTTGGTCTGGGAAGAAAACTACCACCGCCTCGACACATTGCTGGCAGAACTGCAGCCCGAAAAACAACCCGGCTTCAAACCGAGAAACAACTAGGAGAAACCCATGTTCGACACCCTGAAATTCGAGAAGTCCGACGAGCTCACCATGGTCCTGACCCGCCGTTTCAATGCGCCGCGCGAGCTGGTTTTTGCCGCCTACACAACGCCCGCGCTGATGGGCCGTTGGCTGATCGGCCCGCCCGGCTGGTCGATGAAAGTCTGCGAATTCGAGCCGGTCGCCGGATTTCACTACCGATTGGCTTGGCAGAACGCCGCAGACAGCAGCCAGCTATTCGGCCTCGGCGGCACAGTGCTCGAGATCGACCCGCCGCACCGGATGGTCACCACCGAATTGTTCGACGGTCAGCCGCCGGAGGCCGAATCGGTCCAGACAATCGAACTGACCGAAGACGGCGGGATCACCCTTCTGGTGCAGACCAACCGTTATCCGACCGCGAATCTTTGCGATGCAAGCTTCGCGGACCACAAGGACGGCGGCATGGACGGAACCTTTGACCTTCTCGAAACCCTGCTCGAACAACTGAAATCGGAACCGAAACCCAACCAACCCGCAATCAGGACCTGAGAGGATCCGATGCCAGAAAAACTGCATCTCATGCGCAAGGGCGACCGGGAACTGGTATTCACCCGCCATTTCGACGCCCCGCGTGATCTGGTGTTCCTGGCCCATACGCAGGCCAGCATGATCCAGAAATGGCTGCTCGGTCCGCCAGGTTGGTCCATGCCCTTTTGCAGCTTCGATGCCCGTGTCGGCGGCACCTACAAATACACTTGGCGCAATGAGGCAGAGGGCAAGGTATTCTCGCTTTCAGGCACGATTCTTGAATTGGAACGGCCCAGCCGAATCGTCAACACCGAGATTTTCGACTTTCAGGAACCCGGTGAGCCCGCCATCGACACGCTGATCCTCACCGCTCACGGGGTGGGCACGTTGTTGACGCTCAGCGTGCTGGCACCCAGCGTTGCGGCATGCGAGGCGATGCTGGCTACTGGCATGACAGACGGCATGGAATACAGCTATGCCGCGCTCGACCAATTTCTTCTCGCCGCAACAGCATAGGAACCTATCATGTCGAAAATCACCCCTTTTCTTTGGTTTGATGGCCATGTCGTCGAGGCGGTCAATTACTACGCCGCCATTTTCCCCGATGCCAAAATACACGTGGCGACCGATTTCATGGCGACGTTTGAACTGGCTGGTCAGCAGTTTCACGCGCTGAACGGCGGGCCGAAGTTCAAATTCACGGAGGCCATTTCGTTCTTTGTCAAATGTGCCGACCAGAAAGAGGTCGATTATTACTGGAACGCGCTGACCGCTGACGGGGGAGAAGAATCGATGTGCGGTTGGCTGAAAGATAAATACGGGCTTTCTTGGCAAATCATCCCCGATGCGCTGATGCGCTATATGTCTGACCCGGACCGCGTTAAAGCCGACCGCGCCATGCAGGCGATGTTGAAAATGCACAAGATCGTGGTGGCCGACTTGGACAAGGCGTTCAATGGCTGACGCTGTTAGCTTTGCCCAACGTCTGAATGCCCTGCAATCGGACGAGGAATTGCTTAAAATCCAGCGCTATTTCAAGTCGGATGCCGGGGAATATGGCGCTGGTGACGTTTTCACTGGCGTCAGAATGGGGTCCATTTTCGCGCTGGCCAAAGAATTCATAGATATGGAACCGACCGAAATCGAATTGCTGCTGGAAAGCCCCGTTCACGAAATGCGGGTGGGGGCTTGCTCGATCATGGCCAAGCAATTTGCCTCCAAGAAAACACCGGCAAGTCGCCGCGAAGAATTGTTCAATCTTTATGTCCGTCGGCATGACCGGATCAACAACTGGGATTTGGTTGATTTGGCTGCGCGCGAAGTCGTCGGCGGTTGGTTGATGGATAAACCGCGCGACTTGCTGTTTCATTTCGCCCGAACTGGCGACATTTGGCAGCGACGCACAGCGATGCTGGCGACGATGCAATTCCTGCGGATGGGCCAATTCGACGACGCCTATGCCATCGCCGAAATTTTGCTGCATGACCGCGAGGATTTGATCCACAAGGTGGTGGGCGGCGTGCTGCGCTTTGCGGGCGACAAAGACTTGCCGCGCCTGACTGATTTTCTCGAAAGCCGCGCCCACGCGATGCCAAGGGTCATGCTGCGCCATGCCTGCGAGCATTTGGACGAACCCAAGCGGCGGCGCTATATGAGCCTAACTACGGGCAGCCAGCTTTCGCCCAAAGCCGCAGGTTCAGTTTGAAGGTGTCGCCGTAGGGGTGTTCCTTACGCGAGATGAAACTTTCGTCATTTTCGGCATAAAACGTTGACTGAACACACAAGTCTTTTTGTGTCCATTGATGGCAATCGTTGCAATGTTTGCCTTTCCAAACTTCGTCGGGCAGCCCTTCGATTGGCGGATAAAGCGGGCTGCCTTCAATCAATTCGGCCAGCGACTTGCCGACAATATGCGCTTCGCCTTCGGTAATTGGGTCGGTGAACGCGGAGGGGCCACTGGTCACTTCCAAATTTTCGGTCGGGGCGGGAATTTCTTCGACAACCGGTGCTTCCGGCGCGACAACACTGGCGACTTTGGCGGTGTCGGCAAGGTTGGCCATTTCGGCCATGACCGGGCTGACAAAGACACCGTCGGGATATTGCTGCAAATAGGCCTCAAACCCTTCGATTGTCATTGCCGCCATTGCCTCACTGAACAAGGCGGTTTCCTCGGCACTTGCAACGTCGCGCAGCGGCTTGCCAATTTCTGCGTCCGGTTCCGGTGCTATATCCGACAGCATCAGGCTGCGGGCCGCTTCGGCGAAGGCGCCGTCAGGAAATGCGTCCAAAAACAATTTCAACTGCTCGGGGTCTTTGGAATTCTTGACCGAATTCCACAACAGCGCTTCCATCGCGTCGGGCACTTTGACCTGCGAAAACACAAACGGATCGGTCAACAATGAAGTATCCCACGGCGTCTGTTTGCCCTCCGTCGCCGCCAGAACATCGACCCGCACCTGCTTGAACATCTGCTCAATCGGCTGGCCGGGCGTTTGCATATTGCGCGACAAAGCTTCGGTGAAGGGGCTATTGCTGCCTTTCCCGTCCAGGGCAACGTCACCCGGAGCGGTGGCAAACGACAGAAAACTGCCGGTCGGCGCATTCATCTCGGCCAAACCGGCCTTGGCGCTGGCGTCAAACGGGTTGTTCCGGCAGGCATCGAGAATGACGATATTGGTGCGGTTGCGCGCCGATTCCATCTGCCGCAATACCCAATCCGATTCCACCCCGACCAAATCAAGATCGGCCTCGTCGCCAATAATTGCGTCGGTTGGCAACAGAAAATTCGCCCCATGCGACTGCACGCCGTGGCCGGCGTAATAGAACAATCCGACTGTATCCGCCCCACCGCTGCGCAAGGCGCGGCCAAAATCGGCGATGCTGGATTTCATCACATCCTGACCGGCATCCAGCAACAACGTAACCTCGAAGCCCAACGGTTCCAAAGTTGCGGCGATAAGCTTTGCGTCAGAAGATGGGTTGGTTAGGGCCTGAACGTGCTGATATTGCGAATTGCCGATGATAAGGGCGATTCGATTTTCCGCCGTTGCCGCAGATGACACCATCAGAAACGCCGTAATCAGAAATCGCAACAATAGGCATCCTCCCGTTCCATCAAAAATAGAACCCCCTACGCACAAAGCAAGCCTTGCCTTGCTGACGCAGAAAAGTGGCAAACTTGTGAAATTGCTTTGTCACAATGGCGCAACGACGTATCATGCAGCTGAAGACCAATTCATTAGGTTGGGGGCAAGACATGCGAAACTTTGCTGCGCTTTTTCTGGCGTTCTCATTGGCCGGGCTGGCTGTCCAAGCGCAAGACAACCCGCTCGCCCCAGGTTGGTCGCTGGTGACCGAATCTTCCAAACTGCAATTCCAGTCGGTCAAGAACGCGTCCAAAGTTGAGACTTCCAGTTTCGCCAGTTATAGCGGCCACATCGATGCCGATGGGCGGGCAATTGTGACGGTGCAACTCGATTCGGTTGACACCAAAGTAGACCTTCGCAACGTTCGGATGCGCTTTTTACTGTTTGAAACGTTTCTTCACCCCGAAGCTTTCGTTAACCTAGCAATCAATCCGGCGGACATTTCTGCGCTGGCGACCGCGCGACGGCAAACATTTCCTGTCGCATTCGAACTTGATCTGCACGGCGTCAAACAACAAATGCAGACCGACGTCGTGGCAACCCTTATCACCGACGATATGGTTTCGGTCGCTTCCACAGCACCGATACTGGTCGCCTTTGACCAGTTCAATTTCATGGACGGAATGTTGAAACTGCAAGAGGCCGCCAACGTGACCATCACGCCTTCTGGCTTGGTTTCGTTTGATTTCGTCTTTCAGCGTGACGGTGACGGCACCGCAATTGTCGCCGCAGTGGCTCCCGAGGATACCGCTTTGGAAAGCGAGGGAGATTTCGACCAAGAGGCCTGTCTGGGTCGATTCGAGATTTTGTCGCGTGCAAATGCGATTTATTTTTCTTCGGGTTCAGCGAGGCTAAGTGGCGACTCAGCCCCATTGTTGGATTCGATGATCGAAATCATCAACCGCTGCCCCGGTATTCATGTGGCGGTCGAGGGGCACACCGATTCGATTGGATCGGACGAATTGAACCAGAACCTGTCCGAAGCGCGTGCGGGGTCGGTTATGGCCTATCTTGCCCGCGCTGGGATTCCGGCGGATCGACTGACCTCTATTGGCTACGGAGAATCGCGCCCCGTTGCCTCAAACGACAATTCGCACGACCGCAGCCGGAACCGAAGGATACAATTCTCGGCGGGCCAATAAAGGGCCCGCCTCACTCCCCCAAAGCTGCCCTTAGATCGCGTAAAAATGGCAGTGCCGCCCGCACTTTGTCGGCACCCATCGTCTCCAAAGTCTTGCGAAACACCGGCTCCACTGCGTCGGTGGCTTGCAGCAGCGCGTTCCTGCCCGCCTCGGTAATCGTCACAATCTTGCGCCGTCCGTCTTGCGGATCGGGGCGCACCGCCAAATAGCCAGATCCCTGCAATTTGCCCAAGGTATTGGTCATCGCGCCCTTGGTAACATGAAAAATCCGCGCCAATTGCGCCGGTGACTTTTGCCCACCCAGCCGAGCAAAGTGGTTGAGCAAGGTGAAGTGCGACAGCTCCATCCCCTTGGGCAAAGCCCGCGACAGCAACACCCGCGCCATCTGCTCGTTCATCGCAATTTCGCTGAACAAGGTGATGATCAGCGGGTCAGGTTTTGTTTCCGCCATGGATCACCGGCTCCCCCAAGGTCCGGTCATGGACCAATGCGGGAATCTTTCCTCGCGCAACCGCCACCGCGTCAAGGTCTATTTCAGCAAAGGTCACGCCGGGTCCATCACCGCCATCGGCCAAAACCTCGCCCCATGGGCTGACGACCAATGAATGGCCAAAAGTCTGGCGCGGCCTGCCATGCGTTGCAGCATTGTTGCCGCATTGCGCCGGGGCCAGTACGAAACAGCCGGTTTCAATGGCGCGTGCCCGCAGCAGAACATGCCAATGCGCCTTGCCGGTGGGCACGGTGAACGCTGCCGGAACCGTAATAATCTGCGCGCCCGCCTTTGCCAAAGCGCGATAGAGATTCGGGAAACGTATGTCGTAACAAACGCTCAGTCCAATGCGGCCAAAGGGCGTATCCGCCAACACCACCTGCTCGCCCGGACGATAGCCCGAGGATTCTCGGTAGCTTTCGCCACCGCCCAAATTAACGTCGAACATGTGTATTTTGTCGTACTGCGCCACAATCGAGCCATAGGGGTCGATCAGAAATGATCGATTGGCAAAACGACCATTTTCGTCACCGGCTTTTATCGCCAGTGACCCTATCAGTAGCCAGATTTTGCACTCCGAAGCCACTTCCTGCAAACGCCGAAGGGTCGGATCGTCGCCTTGCTTATGCACCACTTGCACTGACCAGCTTCGATCAAAACACAGGATATTGGTCATTTCCGGTGTCAGAATAAACTTGGCCCCACCCGAAACCGCCTCGCGCACCAGCCGTTCGGTTTGCACTAAATTAGCAACCGGGTCGTCGTTGCCATTCAATTGAACCAGCCCGACCTGCATCCCCTAAGCCGCCAGCATATCGTCAAGTTCGCCGGATCGTTCCAGCGCGAACAAATCATCCTCCCCGCCGATAGCCACACCGCCGATAACAATCTGCGGCACCGACCGCGCCCCCTGCGTGCGAAGCTGCATTTCAGCCTGAACACTGGGATCTGACCAGACATTTAGCTCGACGAACGCCACATTCTTGCGGCCGAACAATCGCTTGACCACTTCGCAATACGAACATCCGGGATGGGTATAAATTTCGACGTTGGGCATGGCGATCCGCTTTTACTACGCGCCAAATATAGACGCTCAACTATCCTTGGCAACGCGGGCCAGCACCAAAACATCAACCTGTTGCGCCCCAGCCGCAAGGCAAGTCTCGGCACAAGCGGAAAGTGTTGCACCAGTTGTCATCACATCATCGACCAAAACAATCCGCTTGCCTTCCATCTTTGCCACCTGATGCGGGTTCAAGCGAAATGCGTCCGCTTGATTGGCGAATCGCGCGGCGCGGTCCAAGCCATCTTGGCTGGGCGTGGCGCGTTGGCGGATGAGCAGGTCAGGAATGAACGGGCGATTAGCAATGCGCCCCACATGCCGCGCCAGTTCGGCAGATTGGTTGTAGCGGCGAAAGAACAGTCGACGCCAATGCAGCGGCACTGGGGCAATCAAATCGCACCGCTCCAGCAAATCTTTGCCCGCCTTGGCCATCCATTTTGCCAAGGGACGCGCCATGTCTTGCCGGTCGCCGTGTTTCAACGCCAAGGCCAACCGCCGCCCACCGCCTTGATACAACATCGCCGCACGACCATTAAGGAACGCTGGCGGCGATTGCAGACAGGTATCACAATAGGCATCGTCCGCCGCATCGCCCGGCAATGGCAAGCCACAGGCGCGGCATGTCAAACCCGCGATGAACCCGGTTTCTGCCCAACACGCGGCACACAGGCCCGAAGCGGTGGTTGTTTCAGCTTTGCAGGCCATGCAGCTTGGTGGATAAATTGCGTCAACCACGTTGCGCAGCACGTTGCCAATCATTCTGCTTTTCCTTTCCTCCGCCCAAACCTATGTCTTCGTGCCATGAATTCGCCGCCGATCCTGTTTGACCTCAGTCAACGCGTCCAACGTTTGGCGCGTGCCGCCAAATTGCCGCCTGCAGATTTCTTGCTGCGCGAGATGGCCGGTCAACTGCAGGAAAGACTGCAGGAGGTGAATAAAGTCTTTACGGATCGAATAGTTATTGCCGATTGGCCAGAAATTTGGGCGGAAGCCTTACAATCGAAGCCAGTTGACGCTGCCGAGACACTGAAACTCTCGCCCGAATCCGCCGATTTGATCATCCATGCGATGAACCTGCATTGCTCGAACGATCCGGTCGGCCAGTTGGTGCAAGTGCGCCGCGCCCTGCGACCTGATGGATTGATGATTGCAACCCTGTTCGCCGGGCAGACGCTGCATGAATTACGCACCGCTTTTGCCGCAGCAGAAATCGAAACCACTGGCGGCCTTTCGCCGCGCATTGCGCCAACGGGTGAAATCCGCGATTTGGGCGGCTTGATCCAACGCGCAGGTCTGGCTTTGCCGGTTGCCGATTCGGTCAAACGCACGGTGACCTACGAATCGCCGCTTGCGCTGATGCACGATCTTCGAGCGATGGGGGAAACCAATGTCATGACCGACCGTCACCGCGCCACTTTGCGCCGCGATACGTTGAACCGCGTGGTCGAAATCTATCACTCCCGTTTTGGCCTGCCCGATGGCCGAATTCCCGCTACCTTCGAGATCGTTTTCCTTACCGGTTGGGCCACTTCGGCCAATCAACAAAAACCGCTGCGCCCCGGTTCGGCCGCCAATCGGCTGGCCGATGCTTTGAACACAGCCGAATTGCCAGCCGGTGACAAAGCCGCGCACTGATTGAAGGCGCGTCTCGAAACAGTTAGATCAGCTCGACTTGCCAATCTGGAATCATTCTATGAACACCGGCCCGCTGCCCCCTGACCACCCGTCCGTCAAGAAAACAAAGATCGGCGTTCTTATCGCCAATCTTGGCACACCTGACGCCACCGATTATTGGTCGATGCGGCGCTACCTCAGCCAATTCCTCAGCGACAAGCGAGTCGTCGATTTGCCAACTTGGAAATGGCAGCCGATCTTGCAGGGCATCATTCTGTCGATCCGCCCGACAAAATCCGGGGCGAAATACCGCTCGATCTGGAATAAGGACCGCAACGAAAGCCCGCTTCTGACCATCACACGAGCACAATCGGACAAGATTGCGGCTGAAATTGCGGCCCGTCATGGTGATGAAATTATTGTCGATTTCTGCATGCGCTACGGCAATCCATCGACCGACAGTACACTTCGCCGGATGGTCGAAAAGGGCTGCCAGCGCATTCTGTTTTTCCCGCTCTACCCGCAATATGCCGCGCCGACCACGGCCACTGCCAATGACCAAGCGTTTCGCACGCTGATGCAGCTTAACTGGCAGCCCGCGTTTCGCACCGCTCCAGCTTATTTTGACGTGGCGGCCTATATCGAGGTGCTAGCGCGGTCGGTAGAAACCGCGCTTCCCAACAAGCCGCAGACATTGATTGCCTCGTATCACGGCGTGCCAGAGCGGTACTTGCTGGCAGGTGATCCTTATCATTGCCAATGTTTGAAAACGACGCGGTTGCTGCGTGAACAATTGGGATGGGTCGATACGCCAATCCTTTCTGCCTTTCAGTCGCGCTTTGGCCGCGAGAAATGGGTTGGCCCGGCAACGATCGATTTGGTGCGTGACCTTGCGGCGAAGGGCACCAAAGACATTGCGATAGTGGCACCGGCATTTTCGTCGGATTGCGTCGAGACTTTGGAAGAAATCGACATGGAAATCCGTCACGCTTTCGTCGCGGCAGGGGGCGAAACATTCACCTATGTGCCTTGCCTGAACGACAGCGCTGGGCACATAGAGTTCTTGGTGGGGGCCATCGAACGCGAGTTGGGCGGTTGGATTAATCTAGCTTAGGCGTGCACAAGCTGCGGTGCTTTTGGTGCGACTGACTTGGATTTCGTCATCGGAACCACCGAACGCCCGGTAAAAAACTTTTCGCCGACTTGCACGGTCAGGCGGCCGTCCTTGAGGATATCCACAACTTTACCTTGAACGGAAACGCAGGTGCCAAGCATGATGGTCCGGAACATTTACAAGTCCTTTCAAAAGACGGGTCAATGGCCGTAAATTGCCGTGAACTTGTTAACGAAGTGTCACATATGCGAACGGTGGCGAGCGAATAATGATTCGTGATTAAAAACACATTAACCTTTCGTTAAATCGGCTAGTATCCGCCGATAAGATCCCGACGGGGAGTTTCGACATGCGCATTTTTGGTTGGTTTTTGCGTCTGCCCATGCGGTTAGGCCGATATCTTTGCACCTGTTTCCCGGAATTTTGGACGCTGCGCGCACCGCTGTTTTGGGCGATTATCATCAGCATCGGCATGTGGGCACCGGCGCAGGTCAAAGAACTTTACATAATCAACGCCGAAAGCGTGGCGCTTGAACCGGGTTTTGCCAAATTTCTAACGCTGCAGGCGGTTGAACAAGTCTATCTGCAACTTTTGACCGTTGCGTTCCTAGTTTTCTGGTTGCGCATCACCTGCTACCAGATACTTAACCCCGGTCAGGCAAAGGATTGGCGCGGGTTTCGCGTCGTCGCATTGACCAACGTTCGGCACCCAAAAGAACTGTCCTTGCTGATCTGCGCTTTACCGCAGTTGGTCTTGTTCGTTCAAACCTATCTCAAGGCCGAAGCGGGTTCCACTTTGGAACAAATTCGCACGACCTTCTGGGTGCTGCTGGCAATCCAGGCGGTCTTTGTGCTGTTTTCCTTGGGGTTTCTGGTTGGGCGAACGCCAGGATTTGTGCAACGTTTTGTAACGTACGCGGGCCCAAGAACATGGCGTTTTTCGACTTGGCTTAACGAACGAATACCGTTTGACCTATTCGGGCTAGGCGGAATTGTTGCGTCGCTGGGCGTGTTTTTGATTCTGATGTTCTTCGCCCCGTTCAATGGCATCGTGCTGATGGCGGCTATGCTTTTGCTTTTCAACTTGCCCTATCAACCCATCACCTTCTGGATCATCGCTTTTGTCTTGTTGGTTGCAATCGTGGCTATCTGCGTCGACCCGGTTGGTTGGGGCGTGGCGCTTGGTCCGCTGGGTTTGTTATCGCTCTTCGCTTGTTGCTTGGTCTTGTTTACCGCGAGCTTCGGCTTGATCGAAGATCGACTTCATTTCCCGGCATCGCCCATCGTCGTGGGTGCTGCCGTGCTTTTTTCAGCGATGGACTGGAACGACAATCATCTTCTGCATTTGGTTCCAGCCAAGCCTCTGGCACTGGCAGTGGACGCCGAAAAACCTAATATGACCGACCTGCAACTGGCGTTTCAAACTTGGCTGGAATGTCGCCCCGGTTTTGCCGAAGCCGAAAAAGAGCAGCGCCGATATCCGGTCTATCTGGTGGCGGCGCAGGGCGGTGGGCTTTACGCCGCCTATCAATCCGCCAGTTTTCTGGCCGCGCTGGAAGATCGCAGCCCAGACTTTAGTTCGCATATATTTGCCGCCAGTGGCGTTTCAGGTGGCTCGGTCGGGCTGACGGTTTTCGCCGCCTTGACCTCGCTTTCCCCGGTCGATCCAAAGGCCAACTCCTGCCCGCCAAAATGGCACGACAGTGCCAGTTTTCTGCCGCAGGGCACCTTTACCAAAAGCGTTGATGCGGTACTCCGGCGCGATTTCCTGTCGCCCGTCGGCGGAGCGCTACTGTTCCCCGACATGCTGGCACGGCTGTCTCCCGTGCCCATCGAAAGCTTTGACCGCACCACGGCGCTGGAACGCAGTTTTGCCGAAAGCTTTTCGACCGCAACCAAGGTCGATATTTTGAGCAAGCCCGTATTGGATTACTGGACCCCAACGGGCATCACACCGGCCTTGTTCCTAAACACGATTGACGTTGATACCGGACGGCGCATGGTCATTACCCCGTTCAACGACTTGGGCGACGTTATCAGCTTTCGCCAAGCCACCGACTGCCCAATTGGTCGCGCGGAATGCCTGTCACCAACCTTGGCCTCGGGCATGTTGCTCAGCGCTCGCTTCCCCTTGGTGACGCCCGCTGGCACTTTGATATTGCCGCCAAAATCCAACACCAGCAATCCCAGCTATACCGCCAATTCCGAGCTTGGCTTCAACAAAGCCCGCTTTGTTGACGGTGGATTCTTTGAGAATTCGGGGCTGGATACGATCGCGGACTTGATCGAGGAATTGCGCCGTTTGGACCTATCGGACAAGGTTGTTTTTCGGGTCATAACCTTTGACTTTCCGCCACCCGAAAGCCCAGTTCGAACTTATAGTCTTGGCGAAGTCGCCTCGCCGATCCGTGCCTTGAACTCGGCCCGTTCGGCGCGAATTGACCCAGCACGCAACCGAATTATCGAAATGCAGGGGCCGCTATGGGTGGATTTGATTTCAATCTCGCTGGATGACCGAATTGCCGTGTTTCCCTTGGGTTGGACCCTTTCAAACTATACGTTTGACCGCATCGCCTGCGACCTGTGGGACAATGATGCCTGCCGCAAGATTCACCGAAATATCAACAACGAGTCTCGGGGCTGGCATCGCACCATCGCACAAGAAAATCGGCGTCGGATTGATTTGATTGCCACCGAAATTGCCAATCCAAGCCACCCACCAATGCCGGTCTTGGCACCGCCAGAAGGCAACCGGCGCTGAAGCAAATCAGGGAAAAGGTGGGAACCGGTTTTCCCGCCCTATTTGCGAAAATACTAGGGTCTAAAGCCAGTCCTGCAGAACAGCGATCAGCGGCACGTCGGCGGGCGGCATGGGGTAAGAACGCAACTCGGTTTTGCGCACCCAAGCCAGTGCCTGCCCTTCTTTCGCAATCGTTGTCCCCTGCCATTTCCGACAAGCAAAGACCGGCATCAGCAGGTGGAAATCGGGGTAAGTGTGGCTGGCAAAAGTCAGCGGTGCCAGACACGAGGCCCAAGTATCGATGCCCAATTCCTCGTGCAGTTCGCGCACCAAAGCCGCTTCCGGCGTTTCGCCCTGCTCAACTTTACCACCCGGAAATTCCCACAATCCGGCCATCGACTTCCCCGCCGGGCGCTGTGTCAGCAATACGCGTCCGTCTGGATCGATCAGCGCAACAGCGGAAACAAGAAGGGTTTTCACGACCGATAATCTGCGTTGATCGAGATGTATTGATGCGTCAAATCGCAAGTCCAAACCGTGGCTTTACACTTGCCGATACCCAAATCGACATTGATGTCGAGTTCCGCCCGCTTGAAATATGCCGCCCCATCGCTCTCGCGGTAATCGGGCGAAACCCAGCCCTTTTCGGCGACCAGAATGTCGCCAAAGCGGATCGACAACCTGTCGCGATCCGCAGGTTCGCCCGATTTACCCACGGCCATCACAATGCGGCCCCAGTTCGGGTCTTCCCCGGCAATCGCGGTTTTCACCAGCGGCGAATTGGCGATGGAAAGGCCGATTTTCTTGGCCGAAGCAGCGCTTTGTGCCCCCGAAACATGCACGGAAACGAATTTCGTCGCGCCTTCGCCATCGCGCACAACTTGATGGGCAAGGTCCAGCATTACAGTGCCAAGCGCAGCTTCAAACGCCTTGGCATCGGGCGACTTGCGCTTTTCAATCCGATGATTTCCGGCGTGGCCTGTTGCCGCTATCAGCAACGTGTCCGACGTGGACGTATCGGAATCCACCGTGATGCAATTGAAGGTCTTGTCGGTCAAGTCCGCTACCATCGCCTGCAGGACGTCGCGATCTATCGCCGCATCGCTGAAAATATAGACCAGCATCGTTGCCATATCGGGCGCAATCATCCCCGAACCTTTGGCAAAACCGGCGATCTGCACCAGCGCATCACCCAGTTGCACCGCCACACACGCGCCTTTGGCAAAAGTATCGGTGGTCATAATCGCTTTGGCAGCGTCAGCCGCAGAATTTGGCGACAGCATGGTGACCATGTCCCCCAACTTCGCCGTGATCTTTTCATGCGGCAAAGGTTGACCGATGACCCCGGTTGACGACAAAAACACATGCTCCGCCGGTATGCCCAAAGCCTTGGCCGCCGCCTTGGCCACGGCCTTTGCCCCCGACCAACCGGCTTTGCCGGTGAAAGCGTTGGAGTTGCCGGAATTGACGACAATACCATACCCCTTGCCGCTCCGTTTGCCTTGCGCCAGTGCCTTCAGCGCCGCCTCGCACCACAAGACCGGCGCTGCTCGGGTGGATGAACGGGTAAACACCCCGGCAATGGAAGAACCAGGGGCAATTTCGGCCAGCATCACGTCCAGTCGATCCTTGTATTTCACCCCCGCCGCCACCGCAGAAAACCGCACGCCACCAATCACCGGCAGCTTGGGAAATCCACCCGGCGGTGCCAGCGGGGAAATCGTAGTTATCTTCGCCATTTTGCGCCTTTAGGGTTTGGGGTTCATCACCAGATCAACGTCGCGGATGGCGCTAAACGGCACGCCTTCAGGCCGCGAGATTGTCGCCTTGCCACGCAATTCATCCAGCGCCGATTCCAAAGCCTTTTGCTGCAATCCCGCAATCAATTCGGCCCGCACTTCGTCAATCGTTGGCAACGGTTTTTCCCGCGCTTCAATGATTTTTACGATATGCCAACCAAATTGCGATTGGATCGGGGCGGAATATTTGCCGACTTCCGTCGCGACGACGGCATCCTCAAATTCTTTCACCATCGCGCCCAGACCAAACCAGCCCAAATCACCGCCGCCCTGAGCGGATGAATCCGATGAAAACTCGGTCGCCAATGCGGCGAAATCACCGCCTGCGTCCAACTTGGTAATGATGTCTTTTGCCGCTTGTTCGGTTTCCACCAGAATATGTGCGGCGTGCCATTCCTGTTCGGGCTTCACCTCGCCATAGGCTTCCAAATAAGCAACCTGAATTTCATCGTCACTAACTTCGATATTGGCAATCTTGTTGATCTGGCTGGTCGAAAGCAGCGCCCGTTGCTCGTTGTCAACGGCCAATTGAACCTGATAAGGAACGCCGCCGGAGTCAGATATTTCCTTTTCGCCCAGCAAAGTCTGGTCAATCAATTGATCCAAAATTCCGGGAAACAGCGTTTCATCTGGCAGATTCTGGTATTGATCGGGCAGTTTGGAACGCAGCAAAATCATATGGCCCAGGGTTATTTTGGTATCATTCACCTCCGCAACAATGGTGCTGCCGTCGTAGGCGGGCGCGGGGTCTTGGGCAAAGGCGGTTTGGAACGTTCCAAACAACAAGCCAAAGGCGGCAATTGGCAACAGATAGCGCATTCTTCTCTCCGTTTTCGCCCGTCTCACGGGCAACACAAGGTTTCGACACTGGCACCACGTCACGTTGACACTGGCCCCCCTGCCGCTTACATCACGCCCCGGGATTTTCGGGTTTGCATGCCAAAGCGCCGCCTCATTTACGACGTAGATGCAGGCGCGACAAGAACCCCCGGTTGTGACCGGGACAGGGCCACAAACCCAAGCGGCGCGATGGCGTGTCCGCAAAAACGAGATAGGATGCGACTCCATGCTGGGCTTGGGCACGCTGGCCAAAAAGGTTTTTGGCACACCGAATGACCGCAAGATCAAATCGACGCTGCCCATAGTGGCGGCGATCAACGCTTTGGAACCTTCGATCCAAGCCCTCAGCGACGAACAAATCACTGCCCGCGCAGGCGAATTCCGCGACCGTTTTGCCAAAGGCGAAACCTTGGATTCACTGCTGCCCGAAGCCTTTGCCACCGCCCGCGAAGCCGCCTTCCGCGCCCTTGGTCTGCGCCCTTTCGATGTGCAGCTTATGGGTGGAATCTTCCTGCATCAGGGCAATATCTCAGAAATGAAGACGGGTGAAGGAAAAACCCTTATGGCCGTCCTGCCGGTCTATCTGAACGCTCTTGCGGGTCGCGGCGTTCACGTTGTGACGGTGAACGATTATCTCGCCCGCCGCGATGCCGCCTGGATGGGCAAAGTCTATCACGCGCTTGGCCTGACGGTCGGAATCGCCGTTCCCGGCATGAATGAAGCGGACAAAAAGGCCGGCTACAACGCCGATGTCACCTATGCCACCAACAACGAACTGGGGTTTGATTATTTGCGCGACAACATGCGCAACGACCTTAGTCAAATCCTGCAACGGGACCATTTCTTTGCGATAGTCGACGAAGTCGACTCGATCCTGATCGACGAAGCCCGCACGCCACTCATCATCTCCGGCCCCACCGAAGACCGCTCTGACTTGTATCGCAAGGTTGACACGATCATTCCCGACTTGACCGAAGAGCACTTTGAGATTGACGAGAAAGCCCGCTCGGCGACGCTAACGGAAGACGGCAACGAATTCGTCGAACGCCGTTTGCATGCAGATGGCCTATTGGCCCCGGATGCGTCGTTTTATGACCCCGAAAGCACCACGCTGGTGCATCATATCAACCAAGGCCTTCGCGCTCACAAACTGTTTCGCAAGGACAAGGATTACATCGTTCGCAACGGTGAAATCATGCTGATCGACGAATTCACCGGCCGCATGATGGCGGGACGCCGCATGTCGGAAGGCCTGCATCAGGCGATGGAAGCCAAGGAAGGCGTCGATATCAAACCGGAAAACGTGACGCTATCTTCGGTCACCTTCCAAAACTATTTCCGACTGTATGAAAAATTGTCTGGGATGACCGGCACGGCGGCGACCGAAGCAGACGAGTTCTTTGAAATCTACAAACTTGGCGTGATCGAAGTGCCGACCAACATGCCCATCGCCCGCAAAGACGAGCACGACCAAGTTTACCGCACGGCGCGCGAGAAATATGAGGCTATCGTCAAAGCGATCGGCAGGTCGCACGAGCGTCAGCAACCCATTCTTGTTGGCACTACATCGATTGAAAAGTCCGAGCAGCTATCGGAAATGTTGAAAACTGCCGGTATTCCGCACAATGTCTTGAACGCCCGTTACCACGAACAGGAAGCCGAAATCATCGCTGATGCCGGTGTTCCCGGCGCGGTGACCATCGCCACCAACATGGCCGGTCGCGGCACCGACATTCAACTTGGCGGTAACGTCGACCGGTTGGTGAATGAGGCGCTTGAAGCCGCGGGCGAGCATGCTGATGCCGCTGGAATTCGTAACAAGATCGAATCCCAGGTCGCCGAGGCCAAGAAAAAAGCTTTGGAAACTGGCGGCCTTTATGTGCTGGCCACCGAACGCCACGAAAGCCGCCGGATTGATAACCAGCTTCGCGGCCGCTCCGGCCGTCAGGGCGACCCCGGTCGCACGTCGTTCTTCCTGTCGCTGGAAGACGATCTGATGCGCATCTTCAACTCCGGCTCGCTCGACAAAATGCTTGGCCGCCTTGGCATGGGCGAGGGTGAGGCGATCATCCACCCTTGGGTCAACAAGGCGTTAGAAAAGGCGCAAGCCAAAGTCGAAGCCCGCAACTTTGACATCCGCAAAAACCTGCTGAAATTTGACGATGTAATGAACCAGCAGCGCAAAGCCATCTTTGGCCAGCGCCGCGAAATCATGGAAGCCGATGATCTGTCAGACGTCGTTGGCGAAATGCGCCACGATGTGATCGAAGATATCGTCGCCGTCCACATGCCCGAACGCGCCTATGCCGAGCAATGGAACCTTGATGGGTTGCACGCCGATGTGATCAAACACTTTAACGTCGAATTGCCGGTCAAATCCTGGGCCGCTGAAGAAGGTTCCGACGATGCCACCCTGCGTCAAAAGTTGGGCGATGCCACCGACAAGATCATGGACGACAAAGTCGCCCGCTATGGCACCGACACCATGCGCAATGTCGAAAAACAACTGCTGTTGCAATCCATCGACCAGCATTGGCGCGAACATCTGTTGACGCTGGAACACTTGCGTTCCGTCATCGGCTTTCGCGGCTATGCCCAGCGCGACCCGCTGAATGAGTATAAAAACGAAGCTTTCGGCCTTTTCGAACGCCTGCTTTCGCACCTGCGCGTCAGCGTCACCGACAAATTGTCGCGCGTGCAGATCATGACGGCGGAAGAGCAGCAAGCGATGGTGGCGCAGATGCAAACCCAACAAGCCGCCGCCGCAATGCCGCCCGTTGCCCCCGCACTGGCCGCCGCGCCGACCCTGTTGGTGATCGATCAAATGCCCAAAGGCTGGGAACACACCCCCCGCAACGCCAACTGCCCCTGCGGTTCCGGCAAAAAGTTCAAACACTGCCACGGGGCGGCGTGAAGGTGCGGAATTTTCGGATGCCGACTTGACATTTTCATTTCTAGTCGCAGTCAATTCGGCATGCGGATAGAATTACTTAGTTACAAAATTAGCTCACGGTTGACCTCGATTTCACATGATTCTCTTGATGCCAAGTGAAGAATCCTTCGTAGATTGAACCCACGAATGATCGAGTGTAGGTCCAAACGCCGAGGTAGAAAATACCGGCAGCGCAAAGGCTTGCAAGAATTGTCACTAACGTGTAGCCGGGACTGCTTTGTTGCGGAAAGCCAATAAATAGGCCGAATGTCAACAGAACTGCGCCGAACACACAATTGACGACCATTGAACGACAAAAAACATACAATCCCTGGAAGAGTTGTGTATTCGCCGCGTAACCATGCTTGGCGCAAATTCCATAGCAGAACCGCCACGAGTCCTCCGTGGCCGGGAAACCAAAATAATCCTCGAAGGATTTTCTTACCGCGTGTTTGTAATCAGTTGCAGCGCCCTGCCAATATACTCGATTGTCAGCAGGATTCGCCCAGCTTGCCAAAGCATTTAACAAAACGCCAATTGCGTATGACGTGGATGCATAAGCGACGATCACTGCTAAGGTAAAATTTGCGACAATTGGTCCGATATTGACGCCGAAAACAAAAAAGAGCACGTAACCTTGCAATATTCCGCCCGGAATTACCCTCTCGATCAGATCGCTTATCGAGAACGGCAGATTCAATATTTCACCAATTGAGAATTACAGCTTGCCTCATCAGCAGCCCTGTTGCCAACAAGGACTGGACGAATAATCGTTTCGGCTAAGTCTATTTAATATCGAACCCTTAAGAATTCAAGAATAATCCATGCCTTTGGCTCAGAGACTTGACTTCATCGGTTTGGTGCAACGAAGAATCGCCCAAATTCGATTCAATCCCTCACTTCGCCATTTTTCAGCCGTTTTCCCTGACTAATCAATATGTCTGGCGCTGGGTGGGTGCCGAATCGCGGCTGCATCCCGCGGTTTAGGTCGCAAGGCCATTCCCATACCGGCGACCAAGTTACGATTTGCTATGCCCGCATTTGGGCGTCGCGGTGGAGCGAAGACGTGAAGGTCAATGACCATACTATGACGATTCTGACCGGGCTTGTGCTGACGGTCACCGTTGGCACGCTTGCACAGAATAGCGAATCGATCATGGCCTCCTTTACCGGTGGCAACATGTTGGCCGTGCAAGACGATGCCTTTACCGTTCGTGCCGGCAAGCCGCAATTTCTTGACGTTCTGCTCAATGACAAGTTACCGCAGGATATGAATGTGGCCGATCTACGCGTTATTGATCAGCCAAGCTGTGGGACTGTGGACCCGGTCAATGGGCAACTTCAGTTCCTCAATTCGCAGGAATGTTCCGGCAAAGTGAAATTCACGTACTGCATGTCAGGCGAGGAAGATTGCAAAACCGCCTCGGTCGCCGTCAATATTTTGCGTCGTGTCGCGCCCGGTCCGGTAGTTGCCAGCGCTGACGAGACGGAAGTCGCCCGATCTTCCCCGGCAATTGCCCCGACGTTTATTGCCGAGGCTGCGCCGACGACTGGGTTGACGCCACCGGATATGCCCGAAGTTGCCCCGCAAATCGCGGTTGCCGAGCTGCAATCCACCGAAGACCCCCGCCAGAATACAACGGTTGCTATGGCCGACATCGTGTCAATGGAGACCGTCTCTGCCGAGCCACAATTCGACGGCGGCCCAGGAATCGTGCCGCCAGCGATGGAACCCTTGGTCGTGACCAGCGTTCCGATCACCACGCTGGCCATCCCAAATTCGACCGACAGTTCGCCGCTTAGCACCACAAGCAACGGCGATAGCACGGCGAAAGATGATCTGGTCGTGGCCGCGCTGGTCGCGCCACCTATTTTGTCACCGCAACCAACGCCGACACCCATTGCCGTGGAAGCACCCGTCAACGTCACCTTGGCCGATGTCGCGGTTGTCACCGCACCCGAAGTTGAAATCGCCGCGCCAGATTGCGCAGTTGCAATGACGGCGCTGCCCTCCGTCGGTGGCGAGATAAAAGTCTCGATCACTGCGCCATGTTTGCCGAATTCACCCCTGCTCATCCGGCAGGGCGAATTCCAGTTTTCCGCCAATACCGATGCGGCAGGCATCTACGAAATTGCCTTCCCAGCCTTCGCCAGGAATGCCGAAATCCGAGTTTCGCTTCCCGATGGAATCGAAAAAACTGCTGCGGTTGTGGTACCAGATGCCGAGCGGTTCACCCGCGTCGCATTGTTGTGGAACGGCCAACTTGATCTGGAACTTCACGCAGCCGAATATGGGGCGCGACCCGGAACGCCGGGTTATGTTTGGTCGGGCGACCCGGCGTCGTTACGCCAATCGCGGCGCACTGGTGGTGGATATTTGCAAATCTTTGGCTCGGGCGAATCTTTCGCCGAAATTTACACCTTGCCGATTTCCAAGCGAGCGGCCAAGGGCACCATCGATTTATCGTTGCATGTCGCAGATGGCGCAACCACTTGTGACACCGCAGTCGACCTGCGCGTGTTGCGCTTGCAAGCCGACGGTGCAGCAAGCAGCGCCGATAGCACAAATGTACGGTTCACACTCGCCCCTTGCGCCGATAACATGAATGGATATGAGATTGTGAACGCGCTGGGCGATCTTCGGGTTGCGGCGCGATAACAACAGAAATCCTTTCCCGGCCCGCCGGAGACAGGCCCGACAGGCAAGATGTTATGAAGCAACTGATCTCTGCGCTGATCCTGGCCACAAGTTTGGCTGCTGCCTTGCCCGCCACATCTGGCGAGGTAACGCTGAAAGCCCGCGACGGTTCGATGTCGATGACCGGCGAATTGATAAGTTTTGACGGTCTGGCCTACACAATTCGATCGGCCATTGGTGAAGTCTCGGTTGATGCGCAGCAAGTCGACTGTATCGGTGCCGATTGTCCAACCAGCGTCGCCAACACCGACATAGTGGTTTCCGGGTCCAAGACCGTTGGCTCGATCCTGCTGCCTGCCTTGGTCGAAGCCTTTGCCTTGGAACAAGGCGCGCAATCGGTGCGCAACGCCGGTGAGCCGGGGGCGGTTTCCTTCACGCTGACCCCGGAAGGAGCCAGCGCGGGCAGTTTGTTGACCGTCCGCATGCCGGGTTCCGCAGGTGGCGTTTCCGATCTGGCGACGGGCAATGCCGACATTGCAATTCTCTCGCGCCCGCTTACTCCCGCTGAGGCTGCCACCCTTCCCAACAGCACGCAGCAAATTCTGGCGCTTGACGCGTTGGTTCCCGTTGTCGCCGCCTCCAATTCCCAACGTTCCATCTCGGAACAGGATCTCGCGGCGATTTTTTCTGGCGGCATCGCCAATTGGGCCGATCTTGGCGGGCCGGATGCCCCGATAAACATGTATATGCGCGAACCGACCTCGGGCACCCGCGAAGCCTTTGACCAGATCGTTATGGACGCGTTTATTGCCGAACTGGCGGACGAGGCGACCATTCTGCAAACCGACGAAGAAATCGCCGATGCAGTCGCCGCTGATCCCAATGGTATCGGTATCGTCAGCGCCGCTGCCGCCCGCAACGCGCGGGTGTTGCCTATCCTTGGCATTTGCGGCATCGAAACCCCGGCAACGCCCTTTACCGTCAAGACCGAGGAATACCCGCTTAGCCGTCGAATATTGTTGGTGCGTCCGCAAGGCAGCGCCAGTCCGGCGGTCGACACATTCCTCAATTTCGCCACCAGCGACACGGCGCAATTTGACATCGCCGACGCTGGATTTGTCGATCAACTGATCGAACCGACGCCGATCGCCGAGCAAGGGGCCCGTTTCGCGACGGCGATGATGCCCGGCCTTTCGGACACCACGCTGGAACATTTGCAAAGCCTGATGGCCGATTTGATGATGGCCCAGCGCTTGACGGTGACATTTCGTTTTACCGTTGAACCGCTCGACCTCGATGACCGCGCCAAGGCCGATGTCAGCCGTCTGGTCAATCTTTTGAGCGACGAAACCTATGCAGGTAAAGAGATCATCATCGCCGGCTTCACCGATTCCGAAGGTTCAATGAACAGGAACCGTGAGCAATCTCTGGCGCGTGCAAGCCAAATCCGCGATGCGCTTTTTGCTGCAGCCCCGGCAAATGCGCTGAGCAAGGTTACTTTCACCCTCAAAGGTTACGGCGAATCCTCGCCGCTTGCCTGCAACGAAATCGCCAGCGGTCGCGCCGTGAACCGGCGGGTTGAGGTTTGGGTTAAGTAGGTGCGCGTCGATGTATTTCTCGACTCTTGTGAGATAAATCACAGTTTTTCGCGCCAATACCGCCCCTAATTGCACGGCCAGCGCACAAAGTTGGCAGTTTGCGGCTCGTCCGGCGTTTCACGTAGTTCGGCGCCGTCCAGCGCATTGTATTTTTGAACCTTTTAAGGAACAAAAAATGCCGACAAACAGCGACATACTTTGGTTCAAACAGCAGTTTTCCGCCGACATCGACCGCGCTTTGGTCGGAACACCGTTTGACTTGGATATGCTTACGGCCTTGGCCTGCCAAGAAACCGGAGAGATTTGGCCAAACTTGCCACGCAAGGGCATGTCCCGCGCTGACATTTTGACTCTCTGCGTCGGCGACGTGATCGACGGCAATGGCGTTAAAGGCCGCTCGGCGTTTCCAATCAACAGGGCGCAACTGCTTACGCACCCCAAAGGTCAAGCCATGTTTGACATAGCCCGCAAGGCGCTTGTCGATATGGCCGTTCACATCAAAGGGTATCAGTCTTCCGCTGCCAAACCCCATAAATTCTGCCGTGGCTTTGGCCTTTTCCAATACGACTTGCAGTTTTTCAAAAACACTGACCCCGACTATTTCCTGCTCAAAAAGTATGAAAAGCTCGACGCAACTCTGGGCAAGTGCTTGGGGGAATTGAAAAATAAGCTGCAAAAATTTGAATTCAAAGACAAGGCCAAGCTTTCCGACCTCGAATTCGCTTTTCTTGCCATCGCTTACAATACTGGACGGTTCAAACCGCAACTCGGCCTCAAGCAAGGTTTCAAGCCTTCGGGTGGCAAATTTTACGGCGAACAGGTTTTCGAATTCATCCGCATGTCGCGCACCGTCGCCATTGCCGGACAACCCGCCGAAATTGCCCCGCCGCCAAGTGGCGTTTCCATTGTGCCGCCGCCCGAACCCGTCACCGCGACCGGTTCGCAATTCATCGTAGACACCAAGGACAGCCCGTTGCGGGTACGCAGCGAGCCAATTGAAAGCCAACCGTCCAACAAGAATGTCATCGCCAGATTGCCGGATGGTCAGGCCGTCAGGGCCGTTACCGGAACTAGCCAAAACGGCTTTCTTGAAATCGAAACCGGGCTGTTTGGCGCTTTGATCCGTGGCTTTGTGTCTGAACAGTTCCTAGTGCCGATAACACGCGTCAATCGGACGGCCGACACGGCCGTCGAACTGACAAATCTTGCAGTTACGGCTGATCCGCCCGCAGTCTTGGCAGCCGTATCAATCCCCTCAGTCACGATGCCCCGCAAGGCCGGCACTGTGACAACCCGCGCCGGCGTCGCCAACGCCCATTCGTTGAATGAACCGGGGCAGCCCAGCCGCAAAGGCACAACGCCTTCGGCCTTGGTGGCGGAATTGAGCACAATAATTGACTGGCTCGCCGTCGAATCGCCCGACCATTCCCGCTATAAACGGACCGTCAAACAGACGTTCTGCAATATCTACGCCCACGACTATTGCATTCTCGCTGGGATATATTTGCCGCGTGTCTGGTGGACCTCAAAAGCCTTGATAAAAATAGCGGCGGGAGAGGACGTGTCGCCCCTCATCGAAAAGACCATCACCGAATTGCGGGCAAATGACCTGTTCCGCTGGTTACGTGACTTCGGCTCAAACTTCGAATGGCGTCAAACCGGAACCACCACCAAGCTACAGCAAGCGGCGAACGAAGGCGGCATCGGCCTAATCGTGGCTCGGCGAAAAGATGATGATCGGTCCGGCCATATTGTTGTTGTTGTACCCGAAAACGCCACCCATTCCGCCAGGAGAAACGCGCAGGGCGACGTTACCCACCCGCTGCAAAGCCAGGCAGGCGCGACCAATTTTCGCCGTGGCACCAGCACATTGAATTGGTGGCGCGGCGAACAATTTGCCGAAAGTGCGTTTTGGATACACGGCTAATGTCGTTGGAAAATTGGTTGCCAACGACCAAGACGCCGCCCGTTCAGTTTTGCAACGCCAACAGCGCCGCCAGTCCCTGCCGGTAATCCGGATAGCGCAATCTTACCCCCAATTCCAACTTGATCCGTTGGTTGGAAACCCGTTTGCTTTCCCCGTAAAAACTGCGGGCCATTGGCGTCATTTCGGCGTCAACAATGTTTTCGGTGCGCGGAATTGGCAGCCCCAACAGACGCGCAGCCTCGGCGATCACGTCTTCCGGCGGCGCTGGGTCATCGTCGCAAACATTGTAAGCCGCGCCCGGATTGGGCTGGTTGATTGAGGCTATCAACACCTGTGCAATATCATCGACGTGAATTCGGCTGAACACTTGGCCCGACTTCACAATCCGTCGCGCCGACCCGTTCCTCACCTTTTCAAACGCCCCGCGCCCGGGGCCATAGATGCCTGCAAGGCGAAAGATATGCACGGGCAAGCGAGAATCACGCCACAACCCTAGCCATTGATCCTCGGCCATCACCCGCAGCCGCCCGCGTTCGGTGGAAGGTTCGCGCGGCGATTGTTCCGTCACCCAACCGCCTTCATGGTCGCCATAAACGCCCGTTGTGGACAGATAACCCACCCAACGAAACTGCCCCGCACGTTGGGCAATCTCGTCCCTTAACAGCGCCAAAACCGGGTCACCCGCCACATCGGGTGCGGTTGAAATTAACAGGTGATCTGCTTTGTCCAAAAAAGGCCGCATATCCTTCCCCGGCCACTGCACCGCCCCTTCGCCCGACCGGTTGGTGCCCACCACTTGCCAACCCGTCAGCAGACGCTCCAGGGCGCGTGCAGTGTAGCCGTGTCCGAAGCTGAGCAGGGTGTTCATCCCAACCGCCCTAACGCCCATCCAGCGGCGTCTCTGACGGCTGCATCAGGGTCAGCAAGCAAGTTTTCGGCGCTGCTCTTCAAACCACCATCCCCCGAATTGCCAATCGCATAGAGAACGTTCCGCACCAGCCGATCGCGGCCAATGCGTTTGATCGGCGACCCGGCGAACACTTCGCGGAATGCCGCATCGTCCAGCCCTGCCAAATGCGCCAATTTGGGCCGCTGCAATTCCACTCGCGCGAAATAGCCAATCTCATGCGCCGCCACCGCAAACTTGTTCCACGGACACACCGCCAAACAATCGTCGCAACCATAAATCCGGTTGCCTAGCAGAGGACGCAACTCCGCATCCACCGGACCTTTGTGCTCAATTGTCAGGTACGAAATGCAGCGCCGCGCATCCAACTGATACGGGGCCGGAAAGGCCTTGGTCGGGCAAATATCGAGGCAAGCTGTGCAGGTGCCGCAATGGTCGACCTCGGGCTCATCCGCGTCCAAAATCGCCGTGGTAAACACCGCCCCCAGAAAGAACCAATTGCCCAAATCGCGGCTGAGTAGATTGGTATGCTTGCCCTGCCAACCAAGCCCCGCAGACTGCGCCAGCGGTTTTTCCATCACCGGGGCGGTATCGACGAAAACCTTGATTTGCGCCCCCTCACGCGCCACCAGCCAGCGCCCCAATGCCTTAAGCCGCTTCTTCACCACATCGTGGTAATCACGGTTACGGGCATAGACTGAGATACCGCCGGTATCGGGGAATTCCAGCACGGAAAGCGCATCCTCGCCCGGCGTATATACATCGGCAAGCATGATCACTGACATCGCCTCTGGCCACAAAGCCGTCGGATGCCCCCGCCATTCCATCCGCTCGGCCAGCCAATTCATCTGGCCGTGGTATCCCGCATCGACAAACGCCTGCAACCTTTCAGCCGCCCGAGGAATCGCATCCGGCCGACTCACACCACAAGCCGCAAACCCCAACCGCAAAGCCTCGGCTTTGAGGGCTTGGGTGAGGTCATCCATTCTCTAAAAATCCAAATCCGCGTAATGATCGGGCGGGGTGAATCCGGGGATCAGATCTGCAAGTATGCCGCGAAACGCCGGGCGCGACTTGACCTTGGCGTACCATTCCTTGGCCGCCGGAACCCGCGCCCAATCGACATCGCCGATATAATCAAGGCACGAAAGCTGCGCCGCGGCGGCGAAGTCGGCCAGCGTCATTTCCTGCCCCGCCAGCCAGCGGCGGCTTTCCATCAGCCAACCGATATAATCGAGATGAAAGTGGATCGCCTTCGACCCATTGCGGATATTCGCCCCGTCGGGGTGACCGGCCCGCATCAGCCGTTTGTTGACCCGTTCATACAGCAGGTTGACCGTCACCTCGCGGTGGAATTTGTCATCAAACCACGCCACCAATCGGCGCACTTCAGCGCGACTGGCTGCATCGCGCGGCATCAGCGGCGGGGTGGGGATTGTTTCTTCCAGATACTCACAAATCGCGGCGGAATCCTGCAGCACATAGCCGTCGATCTTTAGTACCGGCACCTTGCCGCTGGGGTTCTGCCGCAGAAAATCCAACCGCTGTTCCCAAGGTTTTTCCTCGACCAGTTCCACCTCGATCTTCTTCTCGGCCAGAACCAGGCGAACCTTGCGGCAGAAGGGGGACAAAGGCAGGTGGTAGAGACGGCGCATCTGGTTCTTTCAAGCGGTATTATCGCCCTCTCTTTGGCCCTGACCGCGGCGGATTTCAACCCTAGAAGGCGGCCATCACTCAAAACAATCCGCCCGCCCATCGCCGCGTATCGTCCCAGACCCGCCCACAATCCGCCGCACTTGGCCACGCATAAAATTGGTCAGGTTGTTCGGTGAGCGTTCCTTTGGGTCAGGCAAAACCGCCACCAAAGCAGCGGCCCTTTGTTGGCTCAACTCGCGCGGCTCCACCCCAAAATAATGCAACGAGGCCGCCCGAACCCCGAAAATCCCCTCGCCAAATTCGGCGACGTTCAGATACACTTCCATGATCCGCTTCTTGCCCCAAACGACCTCGATCAGCACGGTAAATCCGGCCTCCAGCCCCTTGCGCAGCCAATTACGCCCCTGCCACAGGAAAACGTTCTTGGCGGTCTGCTGACTGATCGTTGATCCACCGCGAACGCGATCATCCTCTGCAAAGGCCGCCTTGATCGCCTCAAAATCAAAGCCCTTGTGCAAGCAAAAATTCGCGTCCTCACCTGCCGCGGCTGCGCGCGGCAGGTGAGGGGACATTTCCTCTATGTCCACCCAATCGTATTGCACCGGACCAAGGCTCCAATAAGCTTGCACCATGGTGAATGTCGCGGGCGGGTTGGTGAAGCGCAAAAGCAGAACCAACACGATGCAGATTAAACCAAAGCGAAACAGGCCGACGAAAAACGGGCGCGCTACACGCCAAATCCACGTCCCGCGTCGCCCACGTTTCCGCGCTGTCGGTGCCTGCAACCCTTCCGCCAATATCTCAGGTGGCGGCTTGGCCATACTTGGGTTTACCTTAAGTCTTGGATTCCCGCCTTCGCGGGAATGACTATGCGACGCGCAATTGGAGCGTTTGTCACCCTCGCGCAGGCGGGGGTCAAGCCCGCTTTTGCACTTCATCCACCAACCCAAACTCCAGTCTTGCCAGCATCTCCATCGGCACAATCTGGCGGAATTTTGGCAATTCCTCGTCCCAGTTGCGCAGGATTTCCGCGCCTTTCGGGCTGCCGGTCTCGACCACATGCGCCTCGATTAAGCCGCGCAAAACGCCTTCCCAATACGCCGCTTCGATGCCTTGCATGACCACAGTTTCACTATTCAATCGTTTGCCAACGTCACCAACCGCATCATACAAAAACGCCATGCCACCGGTCATGCCGGCGCCAAAGTTGTCACCAACCGACCCCAAGATCACCGCAATGCCGCCGGTCATGTATTCGCAACCGTTCGAGCCGCAGCCCTCGATGACCACTTCAGCACCCGAGTTGCGCACCGCGAACCGCTCACCGGCGCGGCCATTGGCGAACAGTTTGCCCGCCGTCGCGCCGTACAAAACTGTGTTACCGATGATGGTGTTTTCGTGCGGAACCAGCGGGCTGCCAAGCCGTGGCCGCACCACAACGGTCGCCCCCGACAGGCCCTTGCCGACATAGTCGTTGGCGTCGCCATAGACTTCCAGCTTCAACCCCGGCGCGGCAAATGCGCCTAACGATTGCCCAGCCGATCCGGTCAATTGCACCGTCAGGTGGTCGGGCTGCAAGTCGTTGTGCATGCCAAATCGCTGCACGATATGGCTGGAAACCCGCGTGCCAATGGTGCGCAAAGTGTTCTGCACCGCATAACTCAACTGCATCTTCTCGCCATCCTTGAAGAACGGCTGCGCATCGGCGACGATCTGCGCGTCCAAAGTATCCAGCACCGCATTGCGTTCGCGCAAACGGTTCAACTTGATACTGCCATGCGCCGAAACACTCACCAACAGCGGGTTCAAATCGAGGTCGTCCAGATGCTCCGACCCACGGCTGACCTGCGCCAGCAAATCGGCGCGGCCAATGACTTCATCCAGCGATTTCGCGCCAATCGAGGCCAGTATCTCGCGCACTTCTTGCGCGTAGAAGGTCATCAAATTGACCACCTTCTCCGCCGTGCCGGTGAACTTGGCCCGCAGAACCGGGTCTTGCACGCACACACCGACTGGGCAGGTGTTGCTTTGACATTGCCGCACCATGATACAACCCATCGCAATCAAGGACGCCGTGCCAATGCCGTATTCCTCGGC
The DNA here is from genome assembly GCA_031415055.1 of Oceanomicrobium sp. Taxonomy (GTDB): domain Bacteria; phylum Pseudomonadota; class Alphaproteobacteria; order Rhodobacterales; family Rhodobacteraceae; genus JANMOK01. The sequence goes on from JANOQZ010000044.1 coordinate 35,868, forward strand.
CCCCAGCATGGCGGCAATCACGATGTCGCGCCCGGTGCGCAGACCGCCGTCGGTGCGCAAAGTCACGCGTTCGCGCAGGTTGTTCAACGCCAACACCTGATGCGCCTCGGACAACCCCATTTCCCACGGCAGACCGGCGTATTTGATGCTGGTTTGCGGACTGGCCCCGGTGCCGCCGTTGTGCCCCGAAATCAAAATCACATCGGCTTTCGCCTTGGCAACCCCCGCCGCAATTGTGCCGACGCCCGACTGGCTGACCAGTTTGACGCAAACCTTGGCGCGTGGGTTGATCTGCTTCAGGTCATAGATCAACTGCGCGAGGTCTTCGATGGAGTAAATATCGTGATGCGGCGGCGGTGAAATCAGCGTCACCCCCGGCGTCGAATGCCGCAGACGCGCAATCAATTCCGTCACTTTGATGCCCGGCAACTGGCCGCCTTCGCCCGGTTTTGCCCCTTGCGCGACCTTGATTTCCAGTTCTTCACAATGGTTCAGATATTCCGCCGTCACACCAAAGCGACCCGACGCCACCTGCTTGATCTTTGCAGACGCATTGTCGCCATTGGGCATCGGCAGAAAATGCGCCGCATCCTCGCCGCCCTCGCCCGAATCCGACTTGGCCCCAATCCGGTTCATCGCAATGTTCAGCGTCTTGTGCGCTTCCGGCGACAGCGCCCCAAGCGACATTCCCGGCGTCACGAACCGTTTGCGAATGGCAGTAATCGATTCCACTTCTTCCAAAGGTATCGCCTTGTCCGCAGCCTTGATCACCAGCAAATCGCGCAGGTGGATTGGAGGGCGCGATTGCATATGGGCGGAATACTGCTTCCACAATTCGAACGACCCGCGATCACAGGCGCTTTGCAGCACATGCATCGCTTGCGCTTCCCAGCCATGCGTCTCGCCCGATTTGCGCGCCTTGTAGATGCCACCAATCGGCAGCACATCCTGCCCGCCCAGCCAGCCGCGACCGTGCACAGCCCGCACGTTCCTTTGCAAACCAGACAGCCCGATCCCCGAAATCCGGCTGACCATGCCGGGGAAATATTCCGCCACCATCGCCCGGCTTAGACCCACCGCTTCAAAATTCAACCCGCCGCGATACGACGAGATCACCGAAATCCCCATCTTCGACATGATTTTCAGCAGGCCCTGATTGATCGCCTCACGATAGTTCGCCATCGCCGTGTTCAGACTGCAATCCAACAACCCACGCGTCACCCGGTCGGCAATCGAATCCTGCGCCAGATAGGCGTTGATCGTCGTCGCGCCGCAGCCGACCAGCACAGCAAAATAATGCGGGTCGATGCATTCGGCAGATTGCACGTTCAGCGAACAGAACGTCCGCAAGCCCTTTCTCACCAGCCAGGAATGCACAGCACTTGTCGCCAAAATCATCGGCATCGGCACATGATCTTCGTTCTGGTAAATATCGGTCAGGATCAAATGCCCCGAGCCGGACCGCACCGCCTCTTCGGCTTTCAGCCGCAGATTCTCCAAAGCCGCCCGCAAATCGCCTCCATCGGCGACGAAAGTGCAATCCAGCTCGGCAGCCGTCTCGCCGAAATAGCCTTTCATCTCGCCAAACCGCGCGTTGGAGACGAACGGCGAATCCAGCGTCAGTATCTCGGTCTGCGCACCAGATTGATCGAGCACGTTCTTCAAATTGCCGAACCGGGTTTTCAGGCTCATCACCCGATGTTCGCGCAAACTGTCAATCGGCGGGTTGGTGACTTGGCTAAAGTTCTGTCGGAAATAATGGCTCAATGGCCGGTATTTCTCGCTCAATACCGCAGGCGGCGTGTCATCGCCCATCGACCCAATCGCTTCCTTGGCGTCCTCAGCCATCGGATGCAGGATCACCTCCAATTCCTCAATCGAATACCCCGCCGCAATCTGCCGCTTGCGCAGTTCTGCGCCGCTAAACCCAGCCGTTTCGGTCAGGTCGCGGGTCTTTTCGTCGAGGTCGGTAATCCGCCCCACCCAGTCACCAAACGGCAGGCTGGCCGACAGCATGTCTTTCAACTCGACATCGTGCCAGACCCGCCCCTCGGCCATATCGACCGCCAACATCTGCCCCGGGCCTAAGGCGCCTTTTTCCTTGATCGACATTTCATCGACCACAACCATTCCGGCTTCCGACCCGGCAATCACCAGCCCATCGCCGGTCACCACATACCGCATCGGTCGCAAACCGTTACGGTCCAGCCCGCCACAAACCCAACGCCCGTCGGTCATCGCCAAAGCTGCTGGCCCGTCCCACGGTTCCATGACCGAGTTGCAATAGGAATACATGTCCTGCCAGGCTTTCGGCATCGCACTGGCCATGGTCGCCCAGGCTTCCGGCACCAGCATGGTCTTCACCATCGGTGCCGACCGCCCGGCCCGCACCATCACTTCAAACACCGAATCCAATGCTGCCGAATCCGACGATCCCGGCATGACAATCGGTTTGATGTCCTCGGCCAATTCGCCAAACGTGCCCGATGCCATGCGAATTTCATGGCTTTTCATCCAGTTCAAATTGCCCTTCAACGTGTTGATCTCGCCGTTGTGAGCCAGCATGCGGAACGGCTGCGCCAGCCACCACTGCGGGAACGTGTTGGTCGAATAGCGCTGGTGATAGATCGCAAACGCGCTTTCAAACCGCTCATCCAGCAAATCCGGGTAAAACACCGCTACCTGCTCGGCCAACATCATGCCTTTATAAATGATCGACCGGCACGACAGCGAGCAGACGTAAAACCCATTCACCTGCGCCGCCGAAACCGCCTTCTCGATCCGCCGCCGGATCACATACAACTCGCGCTCAAAGGTCTCTTCATCCACGCCTTTGATATTCGAGATCAATATCTGCTCAATCTCAGGTCGCGTTGCATCGGCCTTGTCGCCCAAGCAGGAAATATCCACCGGCACATGACGCCAGCCATAGATGTAATAGCCCAGCCGCAGTACTTCGCTTTCCACAATCGTCCGGCAAGTTTCCTGCGCGCCAAAATCGGTGCGCGGTAAAAACACCATGCCCACCGCCATCAAGGTTTCGTGCGGCGTGTGGCCAGTGCGCTCAATCTGATCGCGAAAAAAATCAAACGGAATTTGCACATGGATGCCCGCGCCGTCGCCGGTCTTGCCATCGGCATCAACCGCGCCCCGGTGCCACACCGCTTTCAACGCCGCGATGCCATTTTCCACCACCTGCCGCCGCGGCATGCCATCAATCGCCACCACAAAGCCAACCCCACAGGACGAATGCTCGTCGTCCTCGGAATACATGCCAGTTGCAGCAAGATTTTTCCGAGCAGCTTCCTGTTGAGCAACCCATTTGGTATCATAAATTGTCATGATCGTATCCTCGACCTATTCTGCCGCTATTTTGGCAGATTTATTGTACATCCAGTCCATCATTGCGTCCGCCGCGTCGCGCCCATCGCGAATTGCCCAGACTACCAAAGACGCGCCGCGCACAATATCACCCGCCGCATACACTCCCGCCAACGAAGTCTCGCCGCTGCCAAACTTTGCCTTCACGGTTCCCCAGCGCGTCACTTCCAACTCGGGAACATTCCACAACGTCGGCAAAGCCTCCGGTTCAAAGCCAAGCGCCTTGATCACCAGTTCCGCGTCTTCAACATAATCGGCTCCGGGAATTTCTTCCGGGCTTTGCCGACCGCTCGAATCCGGTGCGCCAAGGCGCATTTTCTGCACGAAAACGCCTTTGACCAAACCTTCGCCGGTGAAACCTTTTGGGGCGGAAAGCCAGACAAATTCGACACCCTCTTCCTCGGCATTGGTCGTTTCGCGCATTGATCCGGGCATGTTGGCACGGTCGCGGCGATACAGGCATTTCACCGAAACCGCGCCCTGCCGAACCGCTGTTCGCACGCAATCCATCGCTGTATCACCGCCGCCGATGACGACCACACGCTTGCCTTTGGCATCCAGTTCGCCAGAGTCAAATTCAGGCACAACGTCGCCAAAACCTTTGCGGTTTGAGGCGGTCAGATAGTCAATTCCCTGCACGATTCCGCCCAAACCCGCGCCCGGTCCACCCAGATCGCGGCTTTTGTAAACACCGGTAGCAATTAGAACGGCGTCGTGCTGATCGCGAATTTCGCCAAACGAAGTCGTCTCGCCCACATTGCAGTTTGACACGATCTTGACCCCACCTTCTTCAAGCTGGCGATTGCGCCGCATCACGATGTCTTTCTCCAACTTAAAGCCAGGAATACCGTAGGTCAGCAAGCCACCGGCACGGTCATAACGGTCATAAATCGTCACCTGAATGCCCTGCCGTCGCAACCGATCCGCCGCTGCCAAACCCGCAGGTCCGGCCCCGATGATTCCCACGCTTTCGCTGCGTTCGCGCGCGGGTTTGATCGCCTTGACCCAGCCCTGCTCCCAAGCCGTATCGGTGATGTATTTCTCTACCGAGCCGATTGTGACGGTGCCATGCCCGGCCTTTTCGATCACGCAATTGCCCTCGCACAGCCGGTCTTGCGGGCAAATCCGACCGCAGATTTCCGGAAAAGCGTTGGTGGCTTGCGATAATTCATACGCCTCTTGCAAGCGTCCTTCGGCGGTAAGTCTTAACCAATCGGGTATATTATTGTGCAACGGACAATGGGTCTGACAATAAGGAACGCCGCATTGCGAACAACGCGCCGCCTGCTCGGCAGCTTTTTCCGCCGCATAATCGCGGTAGATTTCGCCAAAATCTGTCCGCCGTTCCTTCACGGCACGCTTCTTTGGCATGTCGCGCGGCACATTTACAAATTTCAACATCCGCTGCACAGCCATTTTCAACCCTCAAAGCATTCTGCGGATGTCTACAAGGTGTCAGCGTGAAATAAAAGGCAGTATTGCTGCCCTATATTCAGTTAATTGAGGCGATTTTTCGCCGTTCAGACAACAATGCGCTGAATTTAGGGCAATACACGTTCCCTATCTAACGATTCATTAGGAAATCGTTAACAGGGCAACAGCGCCCACGATGATTCGCCACCAGCCAAACCAAGCGAAACCACGCTTGGACACAAAGTCGAGCAAGGTTTTGACCACAAACAGCCCCGAAATAAAGGCAACAACAAAGCCGACGCCGATGGTCAACGCATCTCCCGAATCCAACAAATCGCGGTTCTTGTATAAATCCAACGAAAACGCACCAATCATTGTCGGCATCGACAAAAAGAACGAAAACTCCGCCGCAGAGCGTTTATCAGCCCCCATCAGCATCGCACCAACAATCGTCGCGCCAGAACGCGACACGCCGGGGATCATCGACACGACCTGCACCAATCCAATGCCAAACGCCATCGCCAAGGGGTAGTCCATAATTTCCGTATGCCGCGGCGTCGTTTTGATCCGGTCGATCAACAACAAGACGATTCCCCCGATTATCAGCACAACCGCAATCAGTTTGGGCGCACCGAACAATACATTCACGATATAATCATGCGCCAAAACCCCCACCAATGCCGAAGGTAGAAACGCCAATAGCACCGCCAAAACAAACTTTTGCGTTCGCCGGTCGCGCCTCATGCCCACAGCAATTTGCCAAAGCTTCAAGGCATAGACTGCAACCACGGCCAGTATCGCGCCCAGTTGAATCAAAACCTCAAACCCATTGCCCGCCGCGTTCAGCCCCAACAATTTCTCGGCCAACAAAATATGTGCGGTCGATGAGACGGGGATGAATTCGGTCAAGCCTTCGACAAGGCCCAGAAGCGCCGCCTCAAAAATCGTCTGCTCGGTCATGGTTGGTTACGGGCGCAAATTCTTTGCCGAAGCGGTAATCGCGTCGAACTGACCGTGGGGGCGAAACCGGGTCAAATACCCCTCCATCACCGCTTCCATCGCCGTTGCTTCAACGCCAAATGCTTCCAGTCCCTTGGCCCCCTTGCTGACCACGTTGTCATGCCGCAACAGGCGTACTTGGTCTTTCGTCAACAGCCGGTTCATTACCAATCCACCGCTTAGATACTGGCCCGCATCAAAGAACCAAGCCTTGATCCGCGCCAACCAAAAAGGCACCGGCACCAACAAGCGCCGCAGTTGGATCACCACCAACAACCGTTCGACCAATTGCCTCTGCGACGCCACTTCCGGCCCGCCAAGTTCATAAATACCACCTTTCGCGCCCTTAATCGCCGATGCGGCAGCGGCAGCGGCAACGTCATCAACATAGACCGGTTGAAACTTGGTCTCCGCCCCAATCAATGGCAGGACTGGCAAGATTTGAGATAACCCGCCAAAGCGGTTGAAAAATGAATCCTCGGTGCCAAACAGCACCGAAGGGCGCAAAATAACAGCCTTGGGAAAAGCCGCCGCAACCGCCAATTCCCCCTCGGCCTTGCTGCGGAAATACGTGCTGTCGCTGGCAGAATCCGCACCCAAAGCCGATATATGCACCAACCGCGCGACGCCTTCCTCGGCTGCAATCCGGGCGATTCTTGCTGCACCTTGGCTTTGCACCGCGGCAAAACTTTGTTTGCCACTGGGATACATCTCGCCCACGCAGTTCACTACCGCATCTACTCCGCGAATGGCCGCCCGTGTGGAGGCCTCGTCGCGCAAGTTCGCCTGCACAATCGCCACTTGCCCAACGGCACCGTAAGGCTTCAAAAACAGCGCCTCATTCGGCCTACGCACGGCAACGCGCACCCGGCACCCCTGTTTGGCCAAACGCCGCACCACATAGCGGCCCAGAAACCCCGATCCGCCAAATACCGTGACCAATTGACCCGACATGCAAAGCTCCTTCAATTCCACTTACTTGCAATACAATTCCCCAACCCAAGGGGCAATTGCCTAAGTTGCGCAAATTGCTTGCCCAACCGTTGACACAGACTTGGCCCGTCGCTACATCCGCATCGCTGACGACACCGGCCCAGGTGGCGGAATGGTAGACGCGCTAGCTTCAGGTGCTAGTGTTCGAAAGGACGTGGAGGTTCGAGTCCTCTCCTGGGCACCAATCCCCGCGCAACCCCGGTTTCGGGGGCAATGCCGGAAGGAACCAAAGTCGGATGACAAATTTTCTGCACAAAGGCGATCTGCCCGACAATGTCCGTCTTGGCCCCATCGTCGCCATAGATACAGAAACCATGGGCCTTGTTCCGCAACGTGATCGGCTGTGTCTGGTGCAATTGTCCTCTGGCGACGGTCACGCGCATCTGGTGCAAATTGGCCGCGATCAGGCCAGTGCGCCCAATTTGAAGCGGCTGCTGACTGACCCCGACACGCTGAAACTTTTCCATTTCGGCCGCTTTGATATTGCCGTTTTGTTGCACCGTTTTGACGTGCTGACGGCACCTGTCTATTGCACCAAAATTGCTGCAAAAATGGTGCGAACTTTTACCGACAAGCACGGGCTAAAATACCTGCTGCAGGAATTGCTGGAAATCGACATTTCCAAGCAACAACAGACTTCCGATTGGGGCGCGGCCAAGCTGACCGACGCGCAGCTTGACTATGCCGCAACCGATGTTCTGTACCTCCACCGGCTTAAAGACGCGCTGGATAAAGCATTAGCCCGCGAGCAGCGCGGCGAATTGGCGCAGGCTTGTTTTGATTTTCTGCCCTACCGTGCCGCGCTTGATCTGGCGGGTTGGCCGGAAATCGACATCTTCGCGCACCAACATGTTGATTGACCGAAAAGTGCTGCTTGAAACCGGTCGCCGCGTCTTGGCGACCGAGGCGCAGGCTTTGACGTTTTACGCACAAAATCTGAACGAAGGTTTTGCCGAGGCGGTTGAACTGATGTTGCAAGCACAGGGCCGCGTTATTGTGGCGGGCATGGGCAAATCTGGCCATGTTGGCCGCAAAATTGCGGCGACTTTGGCCTCAACCGGAACGCCGGCACAGTTCGTGCACCCAGCCGAAGCAAGCCATGGCGACCTTGGAATGATTACACGAATGGACGTGGTACTGGTGCTTTCCAATTCGGGTGAAACCACCGAACTCGCCGACCTCATCGCCTATACGCGTCGCTTTACCATACCGCTGATTGGCATTGCCAGCCGGGCCAACTCGACACTGCTGTCGCAATCCGATGTGGCGATCACATTGCCCGACATGCCCGAAGCCTGTTCGGTTGGTCTTGCGCCAACGACATCAACAACGCTGGCCTTGGCCTTGGGTGACGCCTTGGCTGTGGCCTTGATGGAATGCCGCCAGTTCACACCCGACAATTACCGCGAATTCCACCCCGGCGGCAACTTGGGTGCCAGATTGGCGCGGGTACAAGACCTAATGCACACCGGCGATTCTATGCCTTTGGTGAGCGAACAAACCACCATGCCCGACGTGCTTTTGGCGATATCTCAAAAGGGCTTTGGAGTTGCGGGCATCATCGATGCCGCTGGCCGCCTTATCGGCATCATTACCGACGGCGACCTTCGACGCCATATGGATGGGCTGTTACAGCAAACCGCCGAAACTGTGATGACGCGTAATCCAATGACCATTTCACCTGCAGCCCTTGCTTCAAAAGCCTTGGGCGAAATGAATGCGCGGCGAATCACCACGCTGTTTGCTGTCGACCCCGATGTCGGCACTCCGGCAGGTATAATCCACGTCCACGATTGTTTGCGGTCTGGCATTGTCTAAGCGAGCCACCAAACGGGTGCGCGGAAAATATTCGCGCTTCGTCTCCTATCTGAAAATAGGCCTGCCGCTGGTCGCAATTTTGCTCCTTGGCACCGTGTTTCTCGTCACCAGCCCCGACGATTTTGCCGGGCCCGGTCTGGTTTTTACCGATGCCGATCGCGACGCCTTGGGGCAGGGGTTGCAAGTCAATGGCGCGACAATTTCCGGCGCGACAAGATCCGGCGACACCTACGTTTTCAAAGCCGCTGTCTTGGTTCCCGATTCGCTTGACGCCAATAAGTTAGCGGCAAGCACCGTTTCCGGCTCGATAACAACCGGCGGTGGGATTACGGTCGAGCTTTCCGCAGACCAAGCCAGTCTCGACCGTTCCAACAAAACTTTTCAGGTTTCCGGCCGGGCCCATCTGGAAACGTCCGATGGTTATGTCGCCAATACCGAAGGCCTAATCGGTGACTTTACCAACGGTACGCTGGAAAGCATGGGCCTTGTAACGGTAGACGGACCGACCGGCCATATCCAAGCCGGTTCGCTGTTGTTGACCACTGCACCAGACGACAACGAAAACACTACTCTGCATTTTGACAATGGCGTTAGATTGATATTCAAGCCAAAGCAGCCGTGAAAGGGAAAGATTTGATGCGATTGTTGGCACAAGTATTTGCAGGGCTGCTGCTGGCGGCGACGGGAACCCTGGCCTTGGCGCAAGGCGCGTCGGTTCCCTTTGGTATCGTCAACCACGACAACACCCTTCCCATCGAAGTAGGCGCGGATTCGCTGTCGATCAGCCAAAAGGATTCGAGCGCCGAATTCATTGGCAACGTCAAAATCGGCCAAGGAGAGCTGAAAATATCTGCGGACAAGGTCACCATTCTTTATTCGGCGAAAGATGGCAAAGCGACCGGAGAAATCGACACGATCCACGCTTTGGGCCATGTCACACTTAGTAACGGTGCCGAAGCCGCCGAAGGTGCCGAGGCGACTTACCAAGTGGCAACTGGCCTCATCGTGGTAACCGGCCAAGTCTTACTGACCCAAGGAAACAACGCTTTGTCCGGCGACACGCTTGAAATCGACCTCAAATCCGGAACAGCGAACGTTACCGGACACGTGCAGACAGTTTTCCGTCCCGGCAGCGGCCAATGAATTCGGCGCCCGACCTTCGATTGGCCGATGATCCGCAAGGCCTCGAAGTCATCCAGATCGGCAAGAGTTACAAGAAACGACCGGTATTGCGCGACGTCAGCCTGAACTTGCGGCGCGGTGAAGCTGTCGCGCTTTTGGGGCCGAATGGGGCCGGGAAAACCACCTGCTTTTACGCGATTGCAGGCTTGGTCACTCCGGAAAAGGGGTCGGTTTTAATTGACGGCATCGACGCCACCTTGCTGCCGATGTATCGGCGGGCAAAACTGGGAATCGGCTATTTGCCACAGGAAGCATCGATTTTTCGCGGCATGTCGGTAGAAAATAATATCCTGGCGATCCTTGAATTGAATGTGCGGGATCGTGAATTACGCGACCACAAACTTGACGAATTATTGGCGGAATTCTCGATAACGCATCTGCGTCGCGCGCCGGCCATTGCCCTGTCGGGCGGCGAAAGGCGGCGCGTGGAAATTGCCCGCTGCCTTGCCAGCCAACCCAATTATGTGCTGCTTGACGAACCCTTTGCCGGGGTTGACCCGATTGCAGTGGCCGAAATTCGCGAACTGGTCGCGCATTTGAAAGACCGTGGTCTTGGCGTGCTTATTACCGACCATAATGTGCGCGAAACCCTTGCGATTGTAGACCGCGCCTATATCTTACATGATGGAACTGTATTGATGAGCGGATCACCCGACGAAGTTGTCAAAGACGACACCGTTCGCCGGTTGTATCTGGGAGAAAAATTCCGACTCTAGCCTCCGCGTTGCGGGTGGCCGGGGCCGTTCCAATGGACTGGTATTTCCATGGCATTGTCGCCAAAAATTGAACTTAAAACCTCGCAACATCTGGCGATGACGCCGCAACTGCAGCAGGCCATCAAGCTGTTGCAGATGAGCAATGTCGAATTGGCCGAGTTTTTGACGACCGAAATCGACCGAAATCCGTTTTTAGAGCTCGCAAAAGTTGATTTGGGTGCTGGCGAGACTGGAAAAATAGAACGTCAGCGGTTCGAAACACTTTTCCGCAACACCTCCAACCTGGATTTGTCGCAAGCCGACAACATCATTCAACCCGAAACGCTGGCTGACCATTTGACATTGCAGGTGCAGGTGATGGGACTGGCACCCCAAATTGCCGACCTTGCATGCATTATCATCAATGAATTGGGCGATGACGGATATTTAAGAATACCGCTGGTTGAAATTTCGAACCGTTGCGGTGTAGCATTGGAGCTTACCGAACGTGCGCTTTCTGCCGTGCAGTCATGTTCGCCGACCGGCGTCGCGGCAAGATCGTTTGCCGAATGCCTGCGCCTGCAATTGCTTGAACGCGGCGTTCTCGACGGTCCAATGCAAGTCATCCTGGACAACACAAAACTATTGGCGAAAAACGCAACGCGAGAATTGGTCAGGCTTACCGGCTGCACGCAAGATGAGCTCAAATCAAGATTGAAAGTCATTCGAACCCTCAACCCCAAACCGGGCAGTCAATTTTTAACCCAAGCCAGCCTCACAAAAATACCCGACATTGTTGTGACCCCTGCGGTCCATAGGGTTTGGAGCATCGAACTGACCACCAACGTGGTTCCGCAAATCATCGTCAACAACCGCTACGTTGTCGAACTTAACAAAAATGGCGTCGAACTGCCCAAACCCATGCTCGATCTTGTGCAGCAAGCGCATTGGCTGGTCCGAACGCTGGATCGTCGGGCTACCACAATTCTCAAAGTCGCCACGGCAATCGTCCGGTTGCAAGACGCATTTTTTCGAACCGGCATCAGCAATTTGCTGCCCATGACTCTAAAATCGGTGGCGGCGGAATTGGGCGTCCACGAATCGACAATCAGCCGCGTAGTCACCGGAAAATATATCGCGTGCGATCGAGGCGTCTTTGCCTTGAAAGAACTGTTCAGTCGCAAGGTGGCCGCCCGCGACGGCGCGGCTGACCGCTCGGCGGCCAGCGTCAAAAGCCGCATCAGCCACATTATTATGGACGAGCGCTTTGACCGGAGGTTGACAGATGGAAGTATCGTGACCCTGCTGAATGACGAAGGCATTCAAATTGCTAGGCGCACCGTTGCCAAGTATCGCGCCGAACTGCGCTTACCGGTTTCCGGGCAGCGTCGAATTCGCGCCAATTAAGAGGTTTTTAACAAAAGGAGATCCTAAAACAGTCACGCACCGCGATACCTTTCTAAATGTCCTAATTAATGGAGATGATCATGCGATTTCAGATACACGGCAAGCAAATGGATGTTGGCGACGCGCTACGCTCCCATGTCGAGGCGCAATTGGCGGAAATGATTTCCAAATACTCAAACCGCGCCACCGAAGCCGTCGTGACTTTTTCGCGTGATCGCTATGAATTTCTGTCCGACGCAACCGTCCACCTTTCTACCGGCCTGACCTGCCAAGCCAAATCTCACGCGGCCGATGTCTACGAAAGTTTCGAGGCCGTTTTGGAAAAAATGGAAACGCAACTGCGGCGTTACAAACGCAGGTTGAAAAATCATCACACGTTCCGCAAAAATCCGGTGGAATCGCAAGCGGCTACAACCTATGTGCTGTATGGCGACGCACATGATGCCGAGGCCGATGAACCGGAATCGTTGCAACCGGTTATTGTGGCAGAGACTCAAACCCCGGTCGCTTCCTTTTCTGTGGGCGAGGCGGTAATGCAGATGGAACTGTCGCATGCCAATGTGCTTGTCTTTCGTAATGATGCGCACGGTGGGGTGAATGTTGTGTATCGGCGCGACGACGGAAATATCGGCTGGATCGATCCGCGCGACGGTAAGTAACAAGTCGCTTTCGTGTAGGTAACAAGAGGTCACTACATGCAATTGTCAGATATCCTGTCAGCGGACGCTATCAGGTCGAACGTCAGGATTTCTGGTAAAAAGCGTCTGTTGCAAGACCTTTCGGAATTGGCGGCCAACATTTATTCACTCGACGCAGCCGCCGTCTATGAAGGGTTGCAGGCGCGTGAATCGCTCGGCCCCACCGGCGTTGGCCGTGGTGTTGCCATCCCGCACGCTCGCCTATCCGGGCTTACCGGCATTTTGGCAGTGTTTGAAAAACTGGAAAAGCCTATCGACTTTGAATCGGTAGATCGAAAGCCGGTCGATTTGGTTTTTGCCCTTTTGGCACCAGAAGATGCCGGGGTTGATCACCTGAAAGCACTGGCTCGCGTTTCACGCACCCTGCGCGATGAATCGATTTGCGCGAAATTGCGTTCAACCAACGACATTGCCGCGCTTTTTGCCATCCTGACGTCGCATCAAAACTCGCAGGCTGCATAAGGCAAATCTGGCCAGGCAAACGCCTTATAGTCTATCGCATAGGCCCGGCGCGCCAGCGCCTCGGTTTCTTTGGTATAGATGGACGACAACAAAATTGCAGGCTGTTCAGTTTTGTGCGCGAGCAGCGCAATCGGCGACACGCCCAAAAGCCGCGCCAAATAATCCGCCGCCGCAGGCCAGTTCGGCTCTTTCACAACCAATCCAATCGGCAAATGCTCGGCGCTGTAACCGATCAAATGCGCCTGTGGAATCCAACTACGATCAACTCGTATATCCGTGTCGTGGCCTAGATTGAGTTCGAGGAATTTGAGGAACTGACGAAATGCCTGCCCAACCGTCTCGGCATTTACAGCTTGGTCCAAGACCATGCCGTATCGCTGAACCAACTGATGGCGGATATGTGCGAAGGCGTGCGGCCCGTCACTTAAGATGTGTTTTGTGAATACCTTATAAGCGCGAATCAGCGGGTGGCTGATGCAGGTAAAATGCGTGATATTGGCCCGTTCCCTCCGCCAAAGCGCGAATTCGCCGCGATTGAGGCCCGATTTCAAAACGTGGTCGACCCCCGCCGCGCCAATCGCTTGCATCCATTCGACGATAAATCCCTCTGGCCCTGCCGGAATTGGCGAATAGACTAAAGGCAATATCGGCGACAGTATGAAGTTCTTGACCGAACTTGCATTTGTCACCATCGCTGCCCGATTGGGCGGTTGGTCCAGTTGAACGGGCAAGTCTTCCGGGTTGTTCACCCTGTCCGCAATCGGTCCGGGGTTTTGCCGCGCCAGCGGCTGACGAATGTGCTTCAGCTTTTGTTCGACTCCCAGAAACTGGCCGACACCATTCAGGATCTCCGCTTCCTTGATTTCATCATAGGTCACCCAGAATGCTGTCTGACCAGCGACCTGCAATCGGCGACGTACAGTTTCGCCAAATTGCTTGATTGCACCGGCATAAAGGGCAAATTCCTCAGGATCGAAAGTGATCTTTGGGCTTTCCTTCAAGCTACCTTTTCCGCGCATCCATTCGTTGGTCTTTTGCGCGATCTTAAGCGAAATGAAAGATTGCAACGCATCGCGCTGTAGAATGATTTTGCCGCAAACCGGGTCGCTCAGAACATGTGCCATCATCGTGGTATCGTGGTCCTGAAAAATGCGAAACCCGTGCAGCTTGGTCCTGTCTGAATTGACGACCGCCTCCAGAAATTCTAGCGGGTTTTTGTCGCGCTGCGCCATCGTCACATTGAGAAAGGATTTCTGCTTAACGCGCCCAATAAAGCTTCGGTTAAAAAGCTCGCCGTGGGCCGTTATGTCAGGAAATTGCGCTAGGCTCCGCTCCAGCAAATTCGAACCCGTTCGCATGCCAGCGACAATGGCAAAATAGGCAAAACGCGCCGGTTTCAACGCGGCACTCCAATTGAAAATGCGGCGTCACGCTCCATTAAACCAACCCGGTTGTGGTTATCCGTCTCAGGTTGATTTGCCGTGGTCGCGCCCCCAACCTGTTGCGGTTTCTCGAATGTTTTTGACGTTCGCGGCGCCAAATACCGCTGGAAGGCGCGCACTGGGTTTTCGCCAAACTCTATAGGGTCAACAAATATGATCTCGGCCTTGTTTGCCGTGTTTCTTAGCGATGCCTTGAATTCATCGCCAATGCTAAATGCGTTCCCCGCTGCTTTTTCGCCGGACTGTCCAAGCACAAACAAGCGGCAATTGGCGTCGGCAAGCAGGAACATTCCCACCTTTTCTGCGTCTTCCGGTGCAAACATGAACCCTTGCCGTTCCTCTCGGCAAGACCATAACAGATTGCGCAAATACTGGATCGGATTGGCGTCGCGTATCTGCGCATTGGCCGGTAAGCAGCCTTCCAAAACATCCGCACCATTGTAAAATTCCGGCTTGTTTGCGCCAAACAATCGCCCGTGAATTCTTTGCTCGCTTTTTGCGCGCAGCTTACCGACAAAATCGCCGATACTTTCAAAACCGCAAAAAACGTCATAGCCGCAAGGCGTCTCGCTGTTATCTTTATCGCGAGTTGGAAATCGGCTCTGCATCGTCAGCCCAGCGCGGCCGAGCGATTTCGGCATCGCGGCCACCTTTAAGGCAATGTCATACAATGTCCGGTCAACCGGAGCGGCAACCAAATTCTCGTCCAAAAATCTTTCGTAGAATCTCGCTGCGTCGTGCCAAATCTTGCGTGCAAAAAACGCACCCGACTTCGCCAATATCTCTTCATGATCATCATAAAACACATACGGGCTGCCCGATGCATCAAAGTTCGAAAGCACGATGGGATGCGATTCAACGGACGTCGAATATTTGTGCACCAAAGTTTGAAAATAGGATTCGTCGGGAATCCAGGTCCATTTGAAATAGCGATCATATGTGGCGCGTTCCGGGTCCCCCAGAATGGCTTTCAACGTGCTGGCCCGCAGACACCAGAATTGTGATCCCACGCGAGGTTCCAAACCGTGAGGAATGCGTCGCCGAATGCCAAGCCATCGCTGAATTTTCACCAACAGGTCAAAACGTCGTCGCTGTGTTCGCCACGCGAACGGGAACCAAAATTGAAACCGTTCAATGCCAAGGCCGCCCGTGATCCAATCGTCTGCAATCAGCACGCTTTCGATAAAATCGACCCCGCTTTTCGCTTGCAGGAATTCCGTAAACGCCGCCAAAGGCCGCAAAGGCAACGTATCGCCGCTGAGATGGCAAACATGGTCAAGCTGCGGCCAGCGCGTCAGCAATTCCCGACATGCCAGCAATGTCGCTTCGACCAGCGAAAATTTGCCCCAGGTGCACGCCACGCGCGTCGTAAGCAAGATGTTGCTATTCCTGCCAACAGCCGCCTCTAACTGCGAAAACTCTTCCTGCGCACACTTGCGGTCAACATGTACCGCGACGCGAAAGCCTTGTTCGGCCAGGGCAAAAGCCAATTGCCCGCAGCGGTGCAAATGATGATGCGCCAGCAGCACAAAACCGATCTCAAGCTTGTCGGTCAAAACCAACCCCCGCTCGACATCAAGCCGCATGTCTCCAACGTGCGCCAACTCTCATAGCGCGTGGAGTGCTCATTCCAGATCGTCAGGTTTGCCTTAGCTGCGCTTTGGTAGGCGCGATACTCCCGACTGTCGGCGAAATGTTCCTTGCGCCGTAATTCCTCGGCGGATTTGTGCAAAAGCCCAGCGTGCAGCTTGGTATGCAACAAGCAGCCGCAAATTAACTCTCCCCCCGACGTCTCATAGCAAACGTTCAAAATTGTCGGCAAAAGAATGTGGGTTGAGCTGGCAAAAACAAATCCACGTTGCCATTTGACCAAGGGGATCTTGTTCAGGGCCGGTGCGTTTTCTGGATCTTGAGCGAAAAACGCTCGTTGCCTAGGGCCGCCATGGATCCAAAGGTTGCGATACCGACTATTGCGCCGATAGCTATAGTTTGCGGAATCGAAATAATGTGCACGATTTAAGGGGCATTCCCCGCGCGAAACTGTGGTTTCGGCAATCGCACGGTCAGAATACATGTCAACCAACATCGCGCCCATCGACCGTTGACCTTGCCCGTCCAGCCAATGCGTCAAGGCGTCGAGTTTGCGCGTATCGCAATGTGGAAACACCAAAAGTTCGTCAATATCCACCACCAAAACCCAGCGACCCACTGCGTATCGATTGAGCAGATAGTTCAGCCAATCCATGCCATAATTGGCGGCGCGATAACTTCCATTGGCCTGCCATAGCGAACAATCCGGCTCCTGCTCCAGAAAATCCGCCCCGCCATCGCTCGATCCATTATCGACAAAACAAAAGTGGCCGATCCCCAATTGGCGATAGTACGACAGAAAATACTCAAGCTGCGGCATTTCGTTGCGAAAGGTCGCAAACAGCAAAATCGTGCTTGAATTAGCCTGTTTTAATCGAAACGCACGCGGCTTTAGTTGCAGCGCCTTCCGCACCGATCGCAGCCGTCGACGGCCACGCTCCACAATCAATTTGAAATTGCGCCAAACGGCCATTTTTCAGCTTTCTTTCGCACTGGCAGTTTGATCAACCTGACGCAAAGCCGCAATCAATTCGTTAACACGCGCAAAATGCTGCCCCCAAGTCAAAAATTTTTGTGGCGCAAGCCTGCCGGTGGGTCGCGCCAGTTCATTTTGCACGGCCTGCAGCCACTGTTTTATGGAATTTGGCTCCACGAAAGTCGGAAAGCCACCTGCAACTTCGCGCAAAACCGGAAGATCACTGCAAATGACCGGCAGACCAATACTCAGGCACTCCAGCACCGGCAAACCGAATCCCTCCGCCATTGACGGGAACAATAATGCGCTGGAATTTCGCATCAGATCGGCCAGTGCCACATCGTCAATCGGACCGTATTCGTGCACAAAACCCTGCAATGCGCCCAAATTATCCAAGCGCCGAAACACCTGCCGATTGCGCCAACCGCGTGCGCCGACAATATCAAGGTGGGGCATTTCCGCGGTCGGTAATTGACTGCGCAAATCGTCCCAAACCGCCAACAAAAGCGCATGGTTCTTGCGCGGCTCAATCGTGCC
This sequence comes from Oceanomicrobium sp., assembly GCA_031415055.1. Taxonomy (GTDB): domain Bacteria; phylum Pseudomonadota; class Alphaproteobacteria; order Rhodobacterales; family Rhodobacteraceae; genus JANMOK01. The sequence continues at coordinate 53,461 of JANOQZ010000044.1, forward strand.
CAATACCAAAAACCGAGCGGGTTTTGTGGGGGTTGGAATTTCGTTGGTCAAACGTTCAACGCCAAGGTTAACAACCTTTATCTGCGATTGCTGGTCAAACGTGCGAAACCAACGCCGCACAGATTGCTCCGTGAACTGTGAATTGCAAATCACCAGATCGGCGCTTGCCGCCGCTTTCAGTTTGGCCGGAAAACTCCACGTGGAGCTTAGCCTCGACCATTGCGGAAAATCCATCGGTATAGTGTCATGCACCATCACCACGATCTTTGCCGCCATCCGTCGACGCAAATCATCAAACGACGATCTGCGCAAATTGCTGTGCCCAACGTTAACATAGGTGAATCGCGCCGCAAGCGGCACGAAAAATTTACTGACGGGCACCCCAAATCGCCGCACTATCGTTTCCGCTGCCTTGCGTCGCTCATCTCGAAAAATCGACAACCGCGAGCGCCAATCCACACCAGACACATCACCACTTTCCAACAATGCCAGTATTTTCGCGGCAGCCGCGTGCGCTAGAACAAAAGTTCCGCCGGGAACCCGCGCTAGGAAACCACTGTCCTGTTTCAAAAGAAACTCACGCAAATAGCTGCGCTCCACCCGGTCAATGCCGGTCAATTGCCGATGCCCGGCCCGCGAAATACTGCGGCTAATGTCCAACAGAACTGGGTGCGATTTAGCGGGCATAGCCGGGTGTTTGATGCCATTTCCATGCGTCAGAAATCATCCGGGCCAGCGACGAGCGCGCCGGTTTCCAACCCAAAATGCGTTCCGCCCGATCACTGCCCGAAATCAACCGCGCACAGTCGCCGGGCCTTGGCGGACCAAAATCATATGGAACAGCTAGACCGGTAATGTCACCAGCCGCCCGCAAGACTTCCAACACCGAAAAGCCCTTTCCATTTCCAAGGTTGAAAACGTCGGAGTTGCCGCCGCTCATCAGCCATTCAAGCCCCCGCATATGGGCATCGCACAGATCTTTCACGTGAATATAGTCGCGCATGCACGTGCCGTCTGGTGTGTCATAGTCAGAGCCATTGACGGTAATCTTTGTATCCCGACCACTCATCAGAATGCGCGGAATCAAATGGGTTTCCGGGCGATGAAATTCACCCAATTCGGCCCCTGAATCGGCCCCAGCCACGTTGAAATACCGCAAGCAAATCGACGAAATCCCGTGCGATTTCTCAAACTCCTGTAAACAATTCTCGGCCGCCAATTTGGTCTCGCCATAAATGCTGGCGGGCAGAATTGGATGGTCCTCGGTCAACCCCGCACCGTTTGCAGAGTCATAGACCGCGCAGGTCGAGGAAAACACGATCTTGTCTACACCATGCTTTGCCATGTTTTGCAGCAGGTGTTGGGTGCCGACAACATTGACGTGGCGATACAGGTCCGGCTCACGCATCGATTGTGCAATGTCCGAAAGTGCCGCCAAATGCAGTACCGCTTCGGGCTGATGCTGCGAAAATACCGCGTCCAATCGCGCATCGTCACGTAAATCGCCTTCCTCGGACGGGCCAAAGCGCACGGCATCGTGCCAACCGGTCGAAAAATTGTCAAAGCTGATGGGGATATGTCCGGCGGCTTGCAATGCTTTACAGGCATGCGAACCGACATACCCACCGCCGCCGGTCACCAATATCTTTGCCAATTTCGCTCCGGAAGTTTATTCCGGTAATGCTTTACTCTGCGGCGCGAGAAACAGCCACAGTGCTGCGCAAATATGAGAGGAATTCACCGCGCAATTCTTCCCGCGCCAGCCCGAATGCAACCGTCGCTTGCAAAAATCCGGCTTTCGATCCGCAGTCAAACCTTTGCCCGGAAAACCGAAAGCCGTAAACATTGTCGGACCGGCGAATTTCTGTAGCAATCGCATCTGTCAGTTGAATTTCGCCGCCCGCGCCCTGCATCGTGTTGTTCAGGTTTTCCAGCACATTCGGCGTTAAAATATAGCGCCCGATCACCGCCAGTTGGCTTGGCGCTTCACCCGCTGGCGGCTTCTCGACCATGCCGCGAACCGAAACCAGCGCGCCCATATCTTCCTTGATGTCCAATATCCCGTAGGACGAGGTTTGGTGCGGTGCCACATCCATCGCCGCAACCATATTGCCGCCGACGTTTTTGTAGGCGTCCACCATCTGTTTCAAACAGGGCGTTTCTGCTGCAATCACGTCATCGGGCAGTATGACGGCGAAAGGCTCGTTGCCAATTAACCGACGCGCACACCAAACGGCGTGGCCCAGGCCCAATGCTTCGCGCTGGCGCACATAGGCAATCGCGCCGGAATCCATATCGGTTCGTTTCAACTCGGCCAAAAGATCGGTCTTGTTTTTGTCGCGCAAAGTTTTTTCCAAATCCGGCGCAGAGTCAAAATAGTCTTCCAAGGCACTTTTGCCGCGCGATGTTACGAAAATGAATTCTTCGATCCCCGCCGAACGCGCCTCGTCAATCGCGTATTGAATTAGCGGTCGATCAACCAACGACAAAATTTCTTTTGGGATCGATTTGGTGGCAGGTAAGAATCTTGTGCCCAATCCGGCAACCGGAAACACTGCCTTGGAAACCCTGCATGTCATTTCGGAACCATTCTTGGTCGACTCAAGCATGTCGCTCAAGCTCCCTTTGTCAGCGATTAACGGCGAAACTGTGACGTGGAAGTGACGTTTGGCACAGTTTCACCGACACTGGAACCCTTTGGTAACGCGACATTTTGAACTTCATAGCCCGGTAGCCCCGCGTAAACAGGTGCGCGACGCCAGATGCGGCGCGGCCAAGCGATAATATCAAACTGGCGCTGATCGGCAATGCGAGCAATCTCCTCTGTGATTCGGCTAAATCTGCTTCGCAGACGAAACAGAGGCTCATCGCGCAGCGCTCGTCCATACACACCGCCGTGATGATACCAGTAACCGCTGTTATCAAACCGAACGTTCAGCGCCAACGCGTTCAACCAAAAACAAAAAACGCTGACATTCTTGCCCGCTGCCACCAGTCCACGCGCTGTGTTTTTCATCTGTCGCAACCGCAGCGGCCCGCCGCATAGCGCAATCGTCTCGATGTGTCGCTCGGGCATGATTGCGGGCACAGTCTTTATGGCTTCAAAGATCTGCATTACCCCTATCGTCCGCTCCATCCCCGCCGATATTCCGCGCTCCATCGAGCGTTTCAGCGTTTTGATGTCGGGTGACTGGATCATTCCCAGCTCAAACGCCGCAATCGCCTTTGCCACCCGTTCTTTGCGAAACAGGTTCAGTCCCTGCGAAATTTGGCTGGGGCAGTGCTTGCGCAAGAAGACCGTCTTGCTCGCCGCAATCTCAAGCAAATCGACGGGCGCACGGTTGGCACTACGCACTTGATTACGGGCAAAACCGTGGTGCACCAGTGCGTCAGGTATAAAAGAGGTGCGCCACCCTGCCAGTTTTAACCGCCAATTGAGATCGGCTTCGTCCAAAAAATACCGAAACGCCACATCGAAACCGCCCAAATTAACCAGCGCTTTGCGGCGAAAGGCGCAATTCGTGCCCAAAGTGACCATTGCGCGACCTTCAACATCTGGCTGAACACCGGCGCTTCGCACTGCCTCATATTCATTCGCCGCCGCGTCAATATCGGGGGCGTTCCATTGCAACGATACACCGTTGCGCCCCAAGACCAGCCCCCCAGCGGCTCCGATTTGCGCATCGGCGAAAGGTGCGGCCAATCGGTGCAGCCACAGTGGCTCTGCCACTGCGTCGTCGTCACAAAAGGCCACGACGTCGCCGCTGGAAACAGCAATCCCGGCGTTTCGCGCGGCAGCGACATTCGCCTCGGCGAAAAACACGTGTTGAAGCACCAAGCCTTCAGTCGTCGGCGCTTCGTCGTTTGAAACAACAATCAGTTCAAAGGCAATTTGCGCCTGCTGTCGGATAGCCAACAAACAACGCCGCAACAGTTCTGGGCGGTCTCGACTGATGACAACCAGCGACACCGAAACTGTTTGGGTCATTCCTGCCCCTGCGCCGCCAAAATCCGTTCCATGCGTGCCACGTCAACCGGGTTGTTCAGTTCCCAAAACTGACACCCTCGCGCTTCCACTTCCACGCATTGCACCGGGCAACCGTTCTCCATGAAGCGCAACTGCTCCAACCCCTCCAGCTGCTCCAACGTGCCTTCCTGCCAGCTTGCATACTGGCGCAAAGCCGCCGGCCGATAGGCATAAACCCCGACATGATGAAAAACCGGCGTCTGGGCGTCGTCCGGGTAAACTTGACCTCGATAGGGAATAACTTCCTTGGAAAAATACAGCGCCCGTCCGGAACGGTCAAAAACTGCCGTAGTGCCGCCGACGCGGCCGTTGCGGCGGTCTTCCAGAAATCCATTCAACGCCGCCCCGTCGCAGCGCAAAACCGGCGTCGCCACGCTAATCGCCGGGTCAGTCGCCATCGCTTCACACAGTTTTTCAACGAACCAAGGCGGTGTCAGCGGCGCATCGCCTTGCAGATTAACCACCACATCGGCAGCGCCCAATGCCGCCATTGCTTCGGCACATCGCTCAGTCCCATTGCGGCAATCGCTCGAAGTCATCACCACCTCTGCGCCAACCGCGCTAGCGGCATCGGCAATCCGGTTGTCGTCAGTCGCCACAACCACCCTGTCCACGCCGTGTACCGCCTTCGCCGCCAGCCAACTGCGTTCGATCAGACTTCGCGCCTTCCCCGTGGAACCGCGCAACAGCACCAAAGGCTTGCCGGGATAACGGCTCGATTGATACCGCGCCGGAATGACAATCACGACGCTCAATTGCTTGGGGCGACAAGGTTTACACCCGGCGCACAGGCGATAAAAAATGGGTTGGCATATTCGGACTTACCATAGCGCAAATCGGTCAAATCATCAAATCGCAGGATTTTCCCGCCCGCCCCTGCCAATACCGCATGACCTGCCGCCGTATCCCATTCCATTGTCCGACCAAGGCGCGGATAAAGGTCCGCCTCGCCTGCGGCGACCAGACAGAACTTCATCGACGACCCCGCCGAATTGAACTCGGCCACTTTGTAAAGCCCGATGTAATCATCCGTCGCCTGATCTCGGTGCGATTTCGATGCGACAACCGTCAAGGCCGCGTTATCCGGTATTCGAACGCTGATCCGTTGAGTTTTACCCACGGTTTCGTGCTGAAAAGGCCCGTTCTCCTCGTAGCTCACCCCCGCAGAATCGGTCCAAAACAACCGTTGTTTCGCGGGCGCATAGACAATTCCGCGCGTCGGGACGCCATTTTCCACCAAAGCGACGTTGACGGTAAAATCGCCACGGCGCTGCACAAATTCCTTGGTGCCATCCAGTGGATCGACGATCAAAAAGCTTGTCGCCCGCACCGCGTGGCTAGCCGCCTGTTCTTCTGTCACCAATTCCAATTCGGGAAACGCCGCCCGCAGCCCCGCTGAAATCAACTTGTCCGCTGCCTCATCCGCTGCCGTCACCGGCGATGCATCTGCCTTCAATTGCACGGCAAAATCGGCCTTGCCATAGATTTCCATAATGACGTCACCCGCCTGCAAGGCCAGAGTCCGGAACGTCTCACAGATACGATCATAATCCAATTTAGCACCCCTTCAGGCAAAGTCAGCAATTGCGCCAAATTGGCGCTCGCCATACTTATACAGCTGGGGCAACAGCGAAAAGCCCGGAAATATTGTTTGAAGGGCCCTCGTTTGCTGTCTCGCCCGCAAGACCGAAACCTTTTTGATGCAGCGTCCTCGCTGCTGGAACTGATCTATCATTCCGTGGTGCGCGACATTCGAATGACCAGCGGCAATGCGACATTCGGCCTGTTCGTTGTGCTCATCCAAAATGCCGCCGTCATTTTGGGCTTTTACGTCATCTATTCGATCTTGGGCGGCCTGCGCGCCGTCGCCATTCGCGGCGATTTCATGGTCTACTTGGTGACTGGAATTTTCTTCCTGATGACCCACAATCGCACGCTAGGGGCGGTAATGTCTTCGGGCTATACAACCCATGCCGTCATGCAACACGCACCCATGACGCCGATTGTCAGCGTTGCAGCGGCGGCAATCTCGGTGCTCTACCAACAGGTCATGACCGGTCTCATTATCTACGCCGTCGTCCATGTCTGGCAGGGCTCGTTCCCGCTGTATCATCCAACCGGTATGGTGCTGCCGTTCCTTTTGTGCTGGCTTTCGGGAATTGCCGTCGGTCTTATTTTCAAAGGGATGATGCCATTCCTGCCCCGCCTTACCAAAGCCCTCGCCCGCGCTTATCGCGCCACCAATATGTTCACCTCGGGCAAGCTTTTTCCGGCGAATTACATGTCGCTGCAACTGTTTGGCTGGTTTTCATGGAACCCGCTTTTACACTGCATCGACCAGGCGCGGGGTGCGGCGTTTGTAAATTACGAACCGCATCGATCCAATATGTCCTATCCATTCTGGTTTATTTTGGTGTTGATGCTTTTGGGCCTGATGGTTGATTTCTGGCTGCGCCGGAACATGAGCGTATCTTGGGGCAAACGATGACACTACCGCGTGGCATTCTTGCCCTGCAAACCATTGCCATGCCCGCCGACACCAACGCCAATGGCGATATATTCGGCGGCTGGATCATGGCGCAAATGGACCTTGGCTCCTCCATCCTCGCCCGCAGCCGCGCCAAAGGACGCGTTGCCACAATCGCGGTTGAAGCGATGACGTTTCACCGACCCGTCCACGTCGGCGATGTCGTCACAATCCACGCCGAAATGCTGCGCGAGGGCACCACGTCCATGCAAATCGGGGTTGAGGTTTGGGTCAAGCGTTTCCCGGAAGGCGAACATGCGAAGGTAACCGAGGCAAAGTTCATTTTCGTGGCCGTCGACGGCGCTGGTAAAAAACGACCGCTGCCCTGAATTTGTCTTTGCACTGGAAATCCGTTCTCGGAGATGTTATCTAGTTGCGAATGGTTCTCATTTGCAGGAGTTAACGTGGCCGATAGCACTGGATGGTTGCAAAAGTCGCTGAGCAGGCGGTTGGTCCTTGCTGGAGGGCTGGCTGCGGCTGGCGGCACCGCAATTGCGGTCAAAAACGCCGCAAGCCAAGAAGCAGCGACCGTCACCAATCCCCATGCCACACATCACGGTGCGCACGGCGCGATGATGACAGTGGGCGACGTTGACTCTGCGCGCAACGGTTTTGACCCCTCCGCCATGTTGACCGATTGGGACCGCGGAGCGGTCTCAATCCTGCCCGACGGCCGCACGCTGCGCACGTTCGAGGTCACCGTCGAAGACAAGGAAATCGAAATCGCCCCCGGCCTGTTCTTTCCAGCTTGGACATTCAATGGCCGCGTGCCCGGCCCCGCCTTTCGTGCTACTGAAGGGGATCGATTGCGTTTCGTGTTCAAAAACAACGGCTCACACCCACATTCGATGCATTTTCATGGCATCCATGCCGCTCGAATGGACGGCGTTCCCGGCGCTGGGCTTATCGGCCCGGGTGAGGAGTTCATCTACGAATTCGACGCGAAACCCTTTGGTTGTCACCTGTATCATTGCCACGCCTTGCCGCTGAAACGTCACATGCACAAAGGCATGTATGGCGCTTTTGTTATCGACCCTGACCCCGCCTTGCACCCGGAAAACGCTGCTGTCGCCGCCTCTCGTTTGTATGGCTCGCCGGAAAACGCGGGCTGGCAAGAACTGGTCATGGTGATGAACGCATTCGATACCAATTTCGACGGCAGCAACGAAGTTTACGCGGTCAATACCGTCGCCCATGCCTATGCCAAAGCACCGATTCGGATTGTAAAATCAAAGCCAGTGCGGACTTATCTGATCAATGTCACCGAATTCGACCCGATCAATTCTTTCCACTTGCATGCCAACTTTTTTAACTATTTTGACACCGGAACCTCTCTGATTCCGAACTTGAAAACCGTTGATCTGATCATGCAATGCCAAGCGCAACGCGGCATCCTTGAATTCAGCTTCGCTGACCACGAACCTGGTCAATACATGTTCCACGCCCACCAGTCGGAATTCACCGAACTGGGCTGGATGGGCATGTTTGACGTGGTGGAATCCTTGGTATGACCGAAATCAAGCACGATTCAAGCGCTGCACCGCGCCCAAACTTGGTGTGGCTGGCCCTGCCGATCGCTGTTCTAGCACTGGCAATCACCTGGCTTTTCACCACCGACCCCTTATCCACTTTTCGCAACGGCGCGCCGCCGGTCGAGGCGCTTACCATCGAACGCACAATTCTGTCGGATCAAGGACTAGGCGTTCTGGTGCGGGGCGGCGGTTCGCAGCCAATGATTATCGCGCAAGTGCAAGTCGACGACGCTTATTGGGAATTCACCCAAGTACCGGCTGGCCCGATCGGCCGCGGAGCAACCGCTTGGATAAACCTACCCTTCCCGTGGGTATTGGGCGAAGCTCATATGGTTGTGTTCGTCACCAACACCGGCACGCTTTTTGAGCACGAAATCGCTGTTGCCGTGCCCACGCCGACGCTCGGTTCGATCCCATTCCTATCGCAAACCGTACTTGGGCTGTTCGTCGGCGTCTTGCCGGTTGCCTTGGGATTGATGTTTTTCCCGGTCCTACGTGGCGTTGGACGCAACGGCATGTCGTTCCTTCTTGCCCTTACTGTGGGCCTCCTCGGTTTTCTGTTGATCGAAGCCGTTATTGATTCAATCAAACTCGCCAATGAATCTGCAGCTTTGTTCCAAGGTCCAACTATGGTTGTGTTGGCTTCCTCGGCCACATTCCTACTGCTAATGGCAATCAGCCGTCGCGCTGGCAAACCCACGGGACTAGCGCTTTCGGGCTATATCGCGCTTGGCATTGGCTTGCACAATCTTGGCGAAGGTCTTGCCATTGGCGGCGCATTTGCCTCGGGTGCTGCCGATCTTGGAGCATTCCTTGTGTTGGGCTTCACCCTACACAATGTCACCGAAGGTATCGGCATCGCTGCACCCATCCTGAAGCAACGCCCATCGCTGTGGGCATTCGCAGGGCTAACCTTACTCGCCGGCGCACCAGCAACCATCGGCCTGTGGCTCGGCAGCCTGGCCTATGCACCGCAATGGTCGGCGCTGGCATTGGCGGTTGGTGCCGGCGCGATATTGCAAGTCATCGTCGAAATCGGCTCGCGCCTGCGGGACGACAAGGACGAAACATTCTTTGCGCCACACATAATTGCAGGACTGATTGTCGGCGTCGGCATCATGTTTGCGACCGCCATGTTGGTAAAAATCTAGCCAAACTGTGACTCATCGCACTGACTTGCCTTTGAGGCAGCGGCATATTCCACCCATTGCAACCGGCAGGCGGAATTAGCCGCCAACTTGCTGACGAATATTACGTCTGCCCCCATTCAAAGGTTAAAATCATGGATGACCATGACCACAAACTTATTTCCATAAACGACTTACCCTGCTGCCCAACCATCAAAGACGGGCCGTGCTGCGAAAAACTGCAGTTCAAATACCGCCTGATCAACCGCCTCGGCGACGTTCCAGTCGAGGTAACATTGGTCGCCGAACTCGAACGCTGCCCCGGCCCAATGGCTTTGGGCGACGTGATCTATTCTACCACGCTGTTGCCAGGCGAAAAGGTGCGGCTGTTCAGTTCTAGCCGCAACACCAGCTTCACCTTCGATGCCTCATCCAACGTGTCCTATCGCCACGAACAGGCCTCTGAGGAAAGCTACTACATGTCCTCGATGGACCGGTTCATGTCCGACCTGACGGTCAAGGAAGATGCGGGCTCGACTTCCACGTCATCGGGCAGCTTTAGCGGCGGCGGCTCGGCCTCTGGCGCTATCGAGACCGCGCTGTTCGGCCCGTCAGGCGAAGTGCACGGCAGCCATAATGGCAAAAGCACCTTCGATTTTACCCGCGAGCTGTCGTCGCACGCCGAAGGTTCGCACCACCGATCCGTCCAAGCAACCCGCTCGGTCAACTCGGTGCAAATGGGAGAGGTTTCGACCAAAACCCATGCTGAAGGATCGTCGGAAGATGCGTTTGAATCGTCCTCGCGGACCTTTGAAAATCACAACCAGTGTCACGCCGTTACCTACTTCGCCTATCAACTGGTCAAGGAACAAACGATCACCTTCCGCATCACAGCTATCCTACGTCGGGTGATCGACGCGGCGGCCGATACCAAAGTGCAAAACGTGGCCGTGCGGCCATCCAGCCAAGTAGCCATCATCCCACAAGGTGTGCTGGCCACTGCTGTCAACCGCCCCGAAGTGCAAGCTTCGGGTCGCTTCAGCGCCACTGCCGAACGTGCTGGCATCCTTTCTGGTGGGACCGGCGGCATTGGCAACGCAACGCTAACAGCTGTGCGGCCAATTTCGCTGCTTGCGCTGCGTGAAGCTGCGCCACTCAGCGACGCCGTCCGCGACGCGGCGCTTAAAAAGGTGGATCAAGACTTGATCAACGCAGGCGTCCTTGCCAAAGACGGCGTCAGCGTCGGCCCGTCGATCAAGGCGCAGTTCGAGTTCAGCCGCACCACCTGCCTGCCAACCCAAGGCGTCGTGGTCAAAGGTTGCCTCGACAAATGCAGCGTCTGCGAGGAAGAGCTGGAAAAAAGCATCGGGCTCGATCTTGTCCGCAAAGACCTCGAAAACCAGCTGCTCGCCAAACAGATCGCGCTCTTGGAAAAATCCCAAGAATACCGCTGCTGCCCGTGTGAGGAAAAAGAAGCGGTTCCTGCGTGAAACAACCTGGCTAATTCCCTCCCCCGTTTTTCGGGGGAGGGTCAGGGTGGGGGTGCCCCCTAATCGACCACCCTCAACGTCAAATTGATCCTTCCGCCCCCCGCCACTAGCATTGATCCGCCAAACCTGATCCGGTCTATCCCGTGAAACGCCAGTCGCGCTTCTCCACCCATCACCACAACCGTCCCACTTTCCAGCCAGACCGATTCCGTCGGATCGGTCCGCAAAACCCCGCCAACCCGAAACAACCCCGGATCACCCAGCGAGATCGACACCACCGGAAAGCCAAAATCCGCCTCGTCCTTGTCCTGATGCAACCCCATCCGCGCCTTGGCACCGTAACGATTGATCAAACAGCAATCCGGGCCGCGCGAAACCCCGCTAACCGCTCGCCACACCTCCAGCACAGAATCCGGAATAGCTGGCCATTCCGCGCCCGACGGGTGCCGCTCTACGTATCGATACCCATGCCGGTCCGAATACCAGCCGTATTTCCCCGCCGAAGTCATCGCCACCGACATCGGCTTGCCCCAAGCTGTCAAAGGCGAAAACGGCGGGGCCAAGGCGCAAACCCGCTCAATTTCCTCCAACATCGCCTTCTGCGAGGCCAAACTCAAATGCGCCGGCAGCACCCGAAACCCGCGCAACATCAACTCCTTCACCCAATTCCTCCGCCACAGTCACCGATTTTCTGCCATCCAAAGCTTGCGGCCCAAAATGCGCAACCCTATATACCGCGCAACGCCCGGCCTTCCGGGCACAAATCTGTAACCACCCTTGGGATGAAGGGCCGGGGCCGCACAGCGGACCAGACCTTCGACATCGCCTTGAAAGGACACGACTATGGCTAAAGTAATCGGCATCGACCTCGGCACCACCAACTCCTGCGTCGCAATCATGGATGGGGCAACCGCCCGCGTGATCGAAAACTCCGAAGGTGCCCGCACCACCCCTTCCATCGTTGGCTTTACCGACGACGAACGCCTTGTCGGCCAAGCCGCCAAACGCCAAGCGGTCACCAACCCGGAAAACACCCTATTCGCCATCAAGCGCCTGATTGGCCGCCGCACCGACGACCCGATGGTGACCAAAGACCGCGACATGGTGCCCTATAATATCGTTGGCGGCCCCAACGGTGACGCCTGGGTCGATGTGCGCGGCGAAAAATTCAGCCCCAGCCAAATCTCGGCCTTCATCCTGCAAAAGATGAAGGAAACTGCTGAGAGCTATCTGGGTCAAACCGTCACCCAAGCCGTCATCACCGTGCCCGCCTATTTCAACGACGCCCAGCGTCAGGCTACCAAAGACGCCGGTAAAATCGCCGGTCTCGAAGTGTTGCGCATCATCAACGAACCAACCGCCGCAGCGCTGGCCTATGGCCTCGATAAAGTCGGCGCCAAAACCATCGCGGTCTATGACCTTGGCGGCGGCACGTTTGACGTCTCCATCCTCGAAATCGACGACGGCCTGTTCGAAGTCAAATCCACCAATGGCGACACCTTCCTTGGCGGCGAAGATTTTGACATGCGCATCGTCGATTATCTGGCGACCGAGTTCAAAAAGGAGCATGGCGTTGACCTGAAGAAAGACAAGATGGCGCTGCAACGGCTGAAAGAGGCCGCTGAGAAAGCCAAGATCGAACTTTCTTCGGCCACCCAAACCGAAATCAACCAGCCGTTCATCTCGATGGACCCGAAAACCAAACAGCCGCTGCACTTGGTCGTGAAAATGACCCGTGCCAAGCTGGAAGGCATGGTTGAAGACCTCATCAAGAAATCGATGAAACCTTGCGCCGATGCGTTGAAAGACGCGGGCCTTACCAAGGCCGACATCGACGAAGTGGTGCTGGTCGGTGGTATGACCCGCATGCCGCGGGTGATTGAGGAAGTGACCAAATTCTTTGGCAAAGAACCGCATAAAGGCGTCAACCCGGATGAGGTTGTTGCGCTTGGTGCCGCCATTCAGGCCGGCGTTCTGCAAGGCGACGTTAAAGACGTGGTCCTGCTCGACGTCACGCCGCTGTCCTTGGGCATAGAAACTCTCGGCGGTGTTTTCACCCGGCTGATCGACCGCAACACCACGATACCGACTAAGAAATCGCAGATCTTCTCGACCGCCGAAGACAACCAGAACGCGGTTACCATCCGCGTGTTCCAGGGCGAACGTGAAATGGCATCCGATAACAAGATGCTCGGCCAGTTCAACCTCGAACAAATCCCGCCCGCACCGCGTGGCATTCCGCAAATCGAAGTCACCTTTGACATCGACGCCAACGGTATTGTTTCAGTCTCCGCCAAAGACAAAGGCACCAATAAAGAGCACAAAATCACCATCCAGGCCTCTGGCGGACTGTCAGATGCCGACATCGAGAAAATGGTGAAGGACGCCGAAGAAAATGCCGAGGCCGATAAAGAACGCCGCGAATTGGTCGAAGCGAAAAACCACGCCGAAAGCCTGATCCACTCGACCGAAAAGTCGATGAAGGAACACGGCGACAAGGTCGATCCGACCACGATCGAAGTGATCGAAATGTCAATCAAACTGCTGAAAGAGGCGCTAGAGGGCGACGATGCCGACAAGATCAAGGCCCGCGCCCAAGACGTTACCGAAGCGGCAATGAAACTGGGCGAGGCTATCTACAAGGCCCAATCCGATGAAACCGCTCGTTCTGAGGGCGACGAGCCGTCGCCGGTTGACGAAGACGTGGTCGACGCCGATTTTGAGGATATGGACGACAAAGACCGGCGCGGGTAATCCTGTCACGACGGAAATCCGGGCCCGTCTGCCAAGGCGGGCCTAACGTATTAAATGGGATACCGGCCAGACATGGCAAAGCGCGATTATTACGATATTCTGGGGGCCACCAAAGCAGCGTCGGCAGACGAGCTGAAAAAAGCTTATCGCACGAAGGCCAAAGAACTCCACCCCGACCGAAACAAGCACGACAAGACGCTTGAGGGCAAGTTCAAGGAAGTGAATGAAGCCTATGAAGTGCTGAAAGACGCCGACAAGAAAGCCGCCTACGACCGCTTCGGTCATGCAGCATTCGAGGGCGGCCACGGCCAGCGCGGTGGGTTTCAGCAAGGGCAGGGCGGCGATTTCGCCAGTGCCTTTTCCGACGTGTTCGACGATCTATTCGGCAATTTCTCTGGCGGCGGTCGTCGTGGCGGCCAGCAACGTGCCACCCGTGGATCAGATTTGCGCTATAATCTACGCGTCTCGCTGGAAGAAGCCTATCACGGCAAACAATCCAACATCACCGTCCCCGGCTCGACCGCCTGCGAGGTCTGTAAAGGCACCGGGGCCGAGGGCGGGGCCGAGCCCGTCACCTGCCCAACCTGTGCGGGCATGGGCAAAGTCCGCGCGCAACAAGGCTTTTTCACCGTCGAACGCACCTGCCCGACGTGTTCCGGTCGCGGCCAGACCATCAAGAACCCGTGCAAATCCTGTGCTGGCGCGGGCCGTGTGCAGCGCGACCGCAGCCTCAACGTCAATATCCCCGCCGGGGTCGAAACTGGCACCCGCATCCGCCTAGCGGGTGAGGGCGAGGCAGGTCTGCGCGGCGGCCCGTCGGGTGATCTGTATATTTTTATCGAGGTCCGCGACCATGCCATCTTCCAGCGCGAAGCCGAAAACCTCTACTGCAAAATCCCCGTTTCAATGAGCACGGCTGCCTTGGGCGGCGAAATCGAAGCGCCCACATTGGACGGCGGCCGTTCCCGCGTCAAAGTGCCCGCTGGCGTGCAATCGGGCAAGCAATTGCGCCTCAAAGGCAAAGGCATGCCCGCCCTGCGCGGCGGCGGCGCTGGCGACCTCTACATCGAACTCTCCGTCGAAACCCCGGTCAATCTGACCGCCAAACAGCGTGAATTGCTGCAGGAATTCGAAAACCAATCCAAAGACAACTCGCCGGAAAGCTCGGACTTCTTCGCCAAGGTCAAGGGGTTTTGGGACGGGATGAAGGGGTGACACCTCCCCTGTCATTTCGCGCCGCCCCTAAGGCCCAATCCGACACCTTTATTTAGCCAACCCCGTAATGACGCAGGCGTCCAATACTCCCACTCGCAAATACTCTCGCGGCGGCAATCCTCATTTCAAGGTTCCCCAAATACTCAATTCAACCGCCAAATGAAGTCCCTCCGTTCCGGTGAGCCCAAATTTCCATCTGCCTTTTCTGCTTCCCGCCAAGGCCAACTTTCGCTAAGCCATTCCCACCAATCGGGAACCCCAAATGGACGGTGAGAACCCCCAAACCACGCCCATGATGGCGCAATATCTGGCCCTGAAAGCCCAGTATCCCGATGCCCTGCTGTTCTATCGCATGGGCGATTTTTACGAGATGTTTTTTGACGATGCAAAGGCGGCCTCGACCGCCCTCGACATTGCTTTAACCAAACGCGGCAAGCACTTAGGCCAAGACATCTCGATGTGCGGCGTCCCACATCATGCCGCCGAAGGCTATCTTCTGACCCTCATCCGCAAAGGCTTTCGCGTAGCCATTTGCGAGCAGATGGAAGACCCCGCCGACACCAAAAAACGCGGTTACAAATCCGTCGTCCACCGCGACGTTGTGCGTTTGGTTACGCCGGGAACCCTGACCGAAGACACATTGCTCAACGCCCGGCAAAGCAACTATCTCGCCGCTTGGGCCGAGGTGCGCGGCGAAGCGGCCTTCGCTTGGGCCGATGTCTCGACCGGTGAATTCACCGTAACACCGTGCCCGCGCGTTCAAATTGGCCCGATGTTGGCGCGGATCAACCCGCGCGAACTGCTGGTCGCCGACACCACTACCGAAGAAATCGTGCACGAAACTGGCATTTCCTTAACGCCATTGGCACGCTCCAGTTTTGATTCAACCAGCGCCGGGACCCGCCTCGCCAAAATCTTTGGCGTCAAAGACCTGACCGGGTTTGGCGCATTTAACCGCGCTGAAATGGCGGTGATGGGCGCGGTCGTCGATTACCTCGACCTTACCCAACGCGGCAAACTGCCCCTGTTACGACCGCCAATTCTGGAACGCCAAGGCGGCACATTGGCCATCGACAGCGCCACAAGACGCAACCTCGAACTGACGCGCAACCTGGAAGGCAAGCGCGACGGCTCGCTTCTCGCCGCTATCGACCGCACTGTTACCGGCGCGGGGGCACGACTGTTGGAATCACGACTCACCAGCCCGGCAACTGATGTCGCCGTGATCCAAACCCGACTCGACGCCATCGAATATTTCGCATCACACCCGACCCTGACCCAAGACATTCGCCAAAATCTGCGCCACGTGCCAGACATTGCCCGCGCCTTGTCACGCCTTGCGCTGGATCGCGGCGGCCCGCGCGACGTGGCGGTGTTGCGCGACGGTCTAACTGCCGCCGGTCAAATCGCCGCCCGGTTTGTCGGCGAAGTACCCAAAATTGTGCAAGAATCTCGCGATTCCCTGCTTGGCCACACTAAACTGACCACGCTGCTGACCGCTGCCTTGGCGCCCGACTTGCCGCCGCTAACACGCGACGGCGGTTTCGTCGCAACGGGTTATGACCTTAACCTCGACGAAGCCCGCCAACTGCGCGATGACGCCCGCTCAATCGTCGCCTCGTTGCAAGCAGGCTATGCTCAACAATCCGGCATCCCTACGCTGAAAATCCGCCACAACAACGTACTCGGTTATTTCATCGAAACCCCCGACGGCCACGCCGCCAAAATGCTGGCAGCGCCACTCAATGAAACCTTCATCCACCGCCAAACCACCGCCAATTCGGTCCGTTTTACGACGCTGGAGCTCTCCAGTCTGGAAACCCGCATCCTCAACGCCGCTGCGCAAGCGCTTGAGATCGAGAAGGCAATATTTGAGCAGCTTCGCCAAGCCATTCTCGACCAATCCGGACCCATATCCAACGCTGCGCACGGTCTGGCCGAAATCGATCTTGCAACAGCACTGGCCGATTTGGCGATTGACCTCAATTGGACCCGGCCGATGATCGAGGAAAGCCGCGTTTTCCAGATCGACGGCGGGCGCCACCCGGTCGTCGAGCATGCTCTGCGCCGCAACGGCACCGCTTTTATCGCGAACGACTGTGACCTTGGACAAAAACCAGTCTGGCTGCTGACCGGCCCCAACATGGCGGGTAAGTCAACTTTTCTGCGACAGAACGCATTGATCGCGCTTCTGGCGCAAACGGGAAGTTATGTTCCGGCAATTCGTGCACAAATTGGCATAGTTGACCAGCTTTTCAGCCGCGTCGGTGCGTCCGACGATCTGGCGCGTGGCCGTTCAACTTTTATGGTTGAGATGGTCGAAACTGCCGCCATTTTGAATCAAGCGGGTTCGAATGCCTTGGTGATACTCGATGAAATCGGCCGTGGCACCGCGACCTATGACGGTCTGTCCATCGCCTGGGCGACGCTGGAACACCTGCACGACGTCAACAAATGCCGCACCCTGTTCGCCACCCACTACCACGAACTCACCGGACTAAGCACCCGCCTGAACGGCCTGCACAACGCCACAATGGCGGTGCGCGAGTGGCAAAACGCGGTCATTTTTCTACACGAAGTTCGCAATGGTGCCGCTGATCGTTCTTATGGCGTGCAGGTCGCCAAACTGGCTGGCCTGCCCAGCGCCGTGACCGACCGCGCCCGCGAAATTCTGGATGCTTTAGAAAAAGGCGAACGCGAGGGCGCGACGAAACCGGCAACATTGCTCGATGATCTGCCGCTGTTCGCTGCCCGACCGATTGCAGCCGCGCCGAAAACTTCTGCGGTCGAAATCCGCCTCAACGAAATTCACCCCGACGAGCTTAGCCCAAAAGACGCGCTGGCGCTGATTTACGAACTTCGGGCCTTTCTGAGGCCTCAATAGAGCGTTTCTATATAGATCCTATCCACATCGGCCTCGGTCTTATAGGGCACATCCATCCCACCAGTATGTGCGTGGATTACATCACCCAAACCTGCCACGGGCCGCGCTTTGGGCCAAGTCTCTGGCCGCCACAGACCTGATCGCATCAGCGCCTTGCCGCAGTGCAAAAACACCTCTTGTACCCGCACAGTAGTAACCGTCTTGGGCGCACGACCATTCACCAAAAACTGCCCGCACAAAGCGGCGTCCGCGCTGATCGTTGCCACCCCGTTCACTCGCAAACTTTCCCCCACGGTCGGGATCAGGAACAACAACGCGACCTGCGGGTTGCGCACGATGTTCAGCAATCCGTCGATCCGGTTATTTCCCGGTCGATCCGGGATCGCCAAAGTGGAATCATCCAAAACCTGCACGAATCCCGCTGCATCGCCCTTGGGCGACACATCCAAAGTTTCGCCGTTATTGGTCGCTAGCAGCACAAATGGCGCATTGCCGATAAACGCTCGGCAATGCTCATCAAGCCGATCAATCACCTTGGCCGCCGCCCGCTCACCCACGTCACCGTAAATTTCCCGCAGCCGCGCCTCGTTCATTCCTCAACCTCAACCACCGGTTCCGCCTTCATCGAGTTGGACGAGACCCCCACTTGCGCCGGACGCAGCAGCCGTTCACCTATCATGAATCCCGACGCCATCACCTGAATGACCGTGCCTTTCACCGTACCCGGCACCGGCGCTTCGAACATCGCTTGATGCAGTTTCGGGTCAAAAACCTCACCGGGTTCGGGGTGCAAAATCACGATCTTATGCTTGGCAAAGGTCGAAACCAACTCGCGCTGGGTCAATTCCAGCCCTTCAATCAGCGGTTTCGCGGTTTCGCGCAATTCGTCCGTAATCGCCTCCAACGCCCGCCCCATATTGTCGTAAACCGACAGCAAGTCCCGTGCCAAACGGGTGCTGCCGTAGACTTCGGCATCGCGCCGATCACGCTCGCCGCGTTTGCGGGTGTTCTCGGCATCGGCCAAGGATCGCAGCAATCGGTCTTTCAGCTCGTTATTTTCTTGCCGCAACGCGTCGATGTCCTGCTCATCGCTCATCAGCGCCGTTAGATCTTCTTCGCTGATGTCATCCAGCTCCAGATCGCTTTCCATTTCGCCGTTCAAAATCTTTTCACCCATCGTCCACGCCTCATTTCGCTGTCCGGCTGGCGACAAGTCGGCCAACCAGTTGGGCCGTAAAGTCAACAATCGGCACAACCCGTCCATAGTTCAGACGGGTCGGCCCAATCACGCCCACGGCACCGATAATTTTACGGTCGGCATTCATATAGGGAGAGACCACCAAAGAGGAACCCGAAAGTGAGAAAAGTTTGTTCTCCGACCCGATAAATACACGCACGCCGGAACCTTCTTCAGTCAAATCCAGCAGTTGTGCTAAATCGCGCTTACGCTCTAGGTCTTCAAACAACTGCCTGATCCGCTCCATATCCGAATCAAACGCGCCTTCGCCCAGCAATTGCGCCTGACCGCGCACGATCAGCCGGTCCTGCGTGCTGTCGTCGCCTGGCGACCAAGCGGCAACGCCCGCTTCGATCAAAGACTGCGCCAAAACGTCAATTTCCTGCCGTCGCGCATCAATTTCGCGGGAAACCGTGCCGCGCAGATCCGAAATCGTCCGTCCCTCCAGCACGGCATTAAGGAAATTCGCCGCTTCGCGCATCGCCGAAGGCGTCATACCTATGGGCGGGGTAAACATCCGGTTCTCAACCCGCCCATCCGCCGTCACCAACACCACCAAGGCGCGTTCGGGTGATAAAGCCACAAATTCCAAATGCTTGATCGGCGCTTCGATCTTTGGCGTTAACACAAGCGACGCGCCTTTGGTCAGCGCCGCCAGCATCGACCCGGCCTGATCTAGGGCCTGGGTCAAATCTTGATCACCCACGCCCATCGAGCGTTCGATTTCCGCCTGTTCGGCCCCGGAAACCGAGCCGACTTCCAGCATGCCATCGACAAACAGCCGCAACCCTTGCTGCGTTGGAATGCGCCCGGCCGATACATGCGGGCTGCCAAGCAGGCCCAAATGCTCCAGATCCTGCATCGTGTTGCGCACGGTTGCTGCTGAAATTTTCTCGGTCAGCGACCGTGTCAGCGTGCGCGACCCCACCGGATCGCCCTTTTCCAAATACGATTCGACGACCGCGCGAAACACTTCGCGGCTGCGCTCGTTCATTTCGCCAAGGGCAGAGGGCACGTCGGGCATTGGTTGTTTTAGAAACAACCGATCCTCCGGTCAATTGTAACCTTGGCTGGACCTTCGCCGATGCAGCGTCTATCACACGCGCGAATTGTCATGGAGTCCCCAACATGCGCCCATCTGGCCGCGCCACCAACGCCCTGCGCAGCATCAGCATCGAATCGAACGTCAGTAAACACGCAGAGGGTTCCTGCCTGATCCGCTGCGGCGACACCCATGTTCTGTGCACCGCCTCACTGGAGGAATCGGTGCCCGCCTGGTTGCGCAAAACTGGGCTCGGCTGGGTGACGGCCGAATACGGCATGTTGCCGCGTTCCACCGGCAGCCGCATGCGGCGCGAGGCAACTTCGGGCAAGCAAGGCGGAAGAACGCAAGAAATTCAACGCCTTATCGGTCGCTCGTTGCGGGCTGGCGTTGACCGCGTTGCTTTGGGCGAACGTCAGATCACCGTCGATTGCGACGTGATCCAAGCCGACGGCGGCACCCGCTGCGCCGCAATTACCGGTGGCTGGGTGGCTTTGCGGCTGGCAGTCAAAAAGCTGATGGCCTCGGGTGAAATCAAATCCGACCCGATCACCGATCACGTCGCCGCCATTTCCTGTGGCCTTTATGGCGGCCAACCGGTGGTTGACCTTGACTATGTCGAAGACAGCGACGCCGGCATGGACGCCAATGTGGTGATGACGGGTAAAGGCGGGCTGGTGGAGGTGCAATGCACCGCCGAGGGCACCACATTCACCCGCGACCAGTTGTCGATCCTGCTCGATCTGGCCGCAACCGGTATCAGCGAATTGGTCGCCTTGCAGAAAGCCGCCACAGCGTGACACGGCGGTTTGATGGCAAGACTTTGCTGGTCGCCACCCACAACAGTGGCAAATTGGCCGAAATTGCGCGACTGCTGCAACCCTTTGGAATCGCAACGGTTTCGGCGAGTGAAATGGGCCTGCCCGAGCCGGTGGAAACCGAATCCTCCTTTGTCGGCAATGCCCGGCTCAAGGCGCACGCAGCCGCGAAAGCCGCCAGTCTGCCCGCTTTGGCCGATGATTCCGGTATAGAGGTGGCGGCCCTCGACAACGCTCCCGGCGTTTACACCGCCGATTGGGCCGAAACCGCAAACGGGCGCGACTTCACGCAGGCGATGACGCGTACTTGGAACGAACTCCAAGCGAAAAACGCCGCGTTCCCGCGCAAAGCCCGGTTTTGTTGCACGCTTGTGCTGGCTTGGCCCGATGGCACCGATGCGGTGTTTGAGGGTTATGCCGAGGGTCAAATCACTTGGCCGATGCGCGGCGAACTGGGCCACGGCTATGACCCGATATTCCTGGCCGACGGCCATACCATCACCTTCGGCGAAATGGATCGCTGGAAGAAAAACCAAATCAGCCACCGTGCCGACGCATTCCGCAAATTGGTGGCCGCATGTTTTCAGGGGGAAAAGCCATGAAATCCGAACGCAAACTCATCTCAACCGGCTCGCCGTTTGAAACGACAATGGGCTACAGCCGCGCCGTGGTGCAGGGCGACTGGTGCTTTGTCTCCGGCGTCACAGGATACGACTATGCCACAATGAAAATGCCCGAAGGTGTAGCAGAGCAGGCAATCAATTGCTTCGCAACCATCGAAAACGTGCTCAAAAATGCTGGATTCAGCATGGAAGACACGGTTCGAGTGCTATACACACTGATCGACGCCAAGCTGGTCGACGCCGCCCTTCCGGCCCTTGGCAAGGCCTTCGGCGAAATTCGCCCGGCGGCAACAATGGTGATCGCGGGCTTGATCCGCCCGGAAATGCTGATCGAAATCGAAGTCACGGCGTTTAAGGGCTAAACCGTTGCAAGACTGGCAAACCGCAGGTTTCGGCGTCTATATCCACTGGCCGTTTTGCCTGCACAAGTGTCCCTATTGCGACTTCAACTCACATGTTTCGGCACAAATCGACCAAAGCCAATGGGTCAAGGCCATGGTGCAGGAAATTGAGCGCACGGCAAAACTTGTGCCCGACCGTAAGGTGGATTCCATTTTCTTCGGCGGCGGCACCCCGAGCCTTATGCCCGCCGAAACCGTCACCGCCATCATCCAGACAATTGACCGCGCTTGGGGCATCAAACCCGGTGCCGAGATCACCCTCGAAGCCAACCCCACCTCCGTCGAGGCCAACCGCTTCACCGCTTATGCCAAGGCGGGCGTCAACCGAGTCTCCCTCGGCGTCCAAGCCCTGAACGACCCCGATCTCAAGGCGCTCGGCCGAATGCACACTGTCGCCGAAGCTAGGCAAGCTTTTGATATAGCTAGACAAACCTTCGCCCGAGTCAGCTTTGACCTTATCTACGCCCGGCTAAACCAAGCCCAATCCGCTTGGGAAGCCGAACTGACGCAGGCCCTGACGATGGCCGCCGACCACCTGTCGCTCTACCAATTGACAATCGAAGACGGCACCCGCTTTGGTGACATGAAGCTACGCGGTATATTGCGGGGCCTACCCAGCGACGACCTATCCGCCGACCTTTACCAACTGACCCAAGACATCACCGAAGCCGCTGGTCTGCCCGCCTACGAGATCTCCAACCACGCCAAACCGGGGGCCGAAGGTCGCCATAACCTGATTTATTGGCGCTATGGCGATTTCGTCGGCATCGGCCCCGGCGCGCACGGTCGGCTGACGATTGATGGCCAGCGCATCGCTACCAACACCTACCGCGACCCGGCGACGTGGCTCAAGGCGGCGCAAAAAGGCAGTGGCGAATTGCCCACGGAAATCGTTTCGCCCGTTGACCAAGCCTCGGAATATCTGCTGATGTCGCTGCGATTGACCGAAGGCAGCGATCTGGGCCGCTACCAAACCCTCGGCGGCACTTTCAACACAAAATCGCTGCAAGACCTTGAATCCGAAGGCTTTTTGCGCCGCTCAGGAAATATCATCCACGCCAGTAAAACCGGTCGCCCCGTCCTCAACGCTGTTTTGGCGCGGATCGTCGCTTAGCAGCCGGTTCAACCGGGCAATCAGCGCGTCCAGCTCGGCCAAATTGCGATAAACAATCCGCAACTCGCCGCTCTTTTTCTTGGCATCATGCTCAATCAACACCTTGAACCCCAAATGCACATGCAAATCGCTTTCCAACGCCAGCGTGTCGGGGTCTTTGGACAGCTTGCTTTTCTTTGGTTTGGCGTAATTGGTATTGGGCTGATGCGACAGCTTCGCCGCGATTTCCGCTTCGCGCACAGACAGGCCCATGTTGACGATGTTATGCGCCAAATGCAGCGGGTCCGCCGCCGCCAAACAGGCCCGCGCGTGACCGGCAGTCATACGCCCGTCCTCCAAAAAGCTTTGCACCTTTGGCGGCAAATCCATCAACCGCAGCGCATTGGCTATGTGCGAGCGGCTTTTGCCCAAAGCCTCGGCCAGTTTTTCCTGCGTATGACCGAAATGATCCATCAACGCCCGAAACCCGCGCGCTTCCTCGATCGGGTTTAGATCGGCGCGCTGAATGTTTTCGATAATGGCGACCTGCAAAACCTCGGTATCGGCCAATTCCCGAATGACAACCGGCACTGCATGCACCTGCGCCGCCTGCGCCGCTCGCCAGCGCCGCTCACCGGCAACTATCTGATATTCTCCAGCTAATTCCGGGTGCGGTCGCACGATCAGCGGCTGTATGATGCCATTTTCGCGAATTGATTGCGCCAACTCATTCAGCGCCATTTCCTCAAAATTCCGCCGCGGTTGGTTGGGGTTGGCGTGCAATTTTTCAATGGGCAGTGACGATTCCGCCAATCTGGGTTTGGCGTTGGAAGAAGCGGAATCATACTCCGCCCCCAAATCGACGTCCGATAGCAGCGCCGAAAGTCCGCGCCCCAGGGCTTTCTTGTCAGACATCACTCATCTCCCTTTCACGCCGCCAAATCGCGCATGCGCCGCAGCAATTCTGCCGCCAGCTTTTGGTAAGCAATCGACCCTGCACTTTTGTGGTCATAAATCAAAGCCGGAACTGCATGCGACGGCGCCTCGCTTAACCGCACATTGCGCGGGATCACCGTTTCATAAACCAAATCGCCAAGGTTCTGCCGAACATCGTCTTCCACTTGCGTCGTCAAGTTGTTGCGCGGGTCATACATCGTCAATACCACGCCCTGAATGCGCAGTTTTGGGTTCAACGTCTGCCGCACTTCGCGGATTGTCAGCATCAGTTGCGACAGACCCTCAAGCGCGAAAAATTCGCATTGCAGCGGTACCAGAACCGAGTCCGAAGCAACCATCGCATTCACCGTCAACAAGTTGAGCGAGGGCGGGCAATCGATCAAAATATAGTCAAAATCGCAATTCTGGGTTTCTTGCGACCGTAAAACCCGACGCAAACGCAAAACGCGGGCCTTATCGGTGACCAATTCCACGTCAGCCGAACTTAAGTCGATCGTTGCCGGTGCCACAAACAAGTTCGGCACCGCCGTCGTTTGCGCCGCTTTGGCAACCGTCGCGTCGCCCAACAGCAGGTCGTAACTGGTAACTTGCCGGTCGCGCTGCGATATACCCAGTCCTGTCGAGGCATTGCCCTGCGGATCAAGATCCAGCAACAACACGCGCTTGCCAACCGCTGCCAAAGCCGTGCCAAGGTTGATGGCAGTCGTGGTTTTGCCGACGCCGCCTTTTTGGTTGGCAACCGAGATGATATAGGGGTCGCGGCCGTTTGGGGACGAGGTCTCAGGCACGGTGGATGTCTCCGATTCGCAAGATAACCCCAGTTTGATCGGTGAGGCTTGGGATTATCTCTACCGAACTATCCCAGATTTGTTTAACTGCGGTCAATTCCGATTCGGCAGTCGCGCCTTTCAGAAACAGGCATTCGCCGTTTTTCGCCAGATGTCGCTGCGCCAAAGGCAACAGGTCAACAAGCGGCGCCAAAGCGCGGGCAAGAATCAGGTCAGCGCCCAGCGGATTGGCCAATTCCGCCCGTTGCGGTATAATTATTGTTGCGGGCGCTGCTTCATTTGCAACGGTTTGTAAGAACGCACATTTCCGCTGATCGCTCTCGACTAGGGCGATTCGCAGGTCGGGTGCCAATTCTCGCGCCATGATCGCCAAAACCAACCCCGGAAACCCTGCGCCAGACCCCAAATCGGCCCAAAGCCCGGTTTTTTGCCGGGCAAGGCCAAATAATTGGGCGGAATCAGCGAAATGGCGGTGCCAAATTTCGTCAATAGTCGACTTGGCGACTAAGTTTATCCGGGCATTCCACTTGCGTAAAATTGCTTCGTAAGCCACCAGGCGCAAAATTGTTTCACGTGAAACATTTTGCATTTCCGCGAAATCTTCGGCGTTGCGAACAACCTTCATGCCGATATTTTCGCCCGGCTTTTCTTGATATTCGCCAGCAAAAGCGTGATCGATGCCGGCGTCACGCCTTCCAATCTTGCCGCTTGGCCAAGGGTTTCTGGTCGGTGTTTTGCCAGTTTCAATTTCAATTCGGTGGATAAGCCCACAACTGCGGCATAGTCAAACCCCTCCGGAATCCTGTGCGATTCATCGCGCCGCATCGCCGCAATATCACTGGCTTGACGGGCCAAATAGGGTGCATATCGGGCATTGATTGCCAATTGTTTGGCGGCTTCAGGCGTCAAATCCCGCAATTCCGGCCAAATCGCCGTCAAAGCGTCAATGCTGGTTTCCGAATGCGCCAGCAATTCAAAAGCCGACCTGCGAATCCCGTCTTGGCTGACGTTCAGCCCATTTTCATTTGCTTCGATAGGCGAAATAGTCAACGATTCAATCAAGGCTTCACCTTTTTCCAACGCCGCCATTTTTCGCCCAAACGCGCTTTTTCGCATTTCCGAAACACACCCAAGCGCAATCGCAATTGGTGTCAACCTTTGATCGGCATTATCAGCCCTCAACGAAAGTCGATACTCGGCCCGCGAGGTGAACATCCGGTATGGTTCAGTCACGCCCTTAGTGACCAAGTCGTCGATCATCACCCCAATATAAGCCGTCGCCCGGTCCAAAATCACCGGTTCGCCATCAAAAGCCAACCGCGCCGCATTCAACCCAGCCATCAACCCTTGTGCCGCCGCTTCCTCATAACCCGTGGTGCCATTGATCTGGCCTGCCAAAAACAACCCCGGAACCGCTTTCAATTCCAGAGTTGATTTCAAAGCACGTGGGTCAACAAAGTCATACTCAATCGCATAGCCCGGGCGAATGATTTCCACATTTTCCAAGCCAACAATGGTGCGCGCATAGGTTTCTTGCACATCGGTGGGCAACGAGGTCGATATCCCATTGGGGTACACCGTGTCGTCGTTCAAGCCTTCGGGTTCCAAAAACACTTGATGTTCGGTTTTATCTGCAAAACGCACGACTTTGTCTTCGATGGACGGGCAATAGCGTGGCCCGATTCCGGCGATATGGCCGCCATACATCGCCGATTTGCTCAGGTTTTTGCGAATAACGTCATGGGTTTTTTCGTTGGTATGAGTAATACCGCAAGAAATCTGCCGCGCGACCGGCTTGCTCGACAGAAACGAAAACAGCTCTGGTTCATCATCGCCCGGCTGGTTTTCGACCTTGGACCAGTCAATCGTTTTGCCATTTAACCTCGGTGGCGTTCCGGTTTTTAGCCGGCCCAATGGTAGCCCTAGCGATTCAACCCGCTGCGCCAAAGCCACCGAGGCGGAATCATTCACCCGCCCACCAGAATGCGATTTGTCACCGATATGGATGATGCCGCGTAAAAATGTGCCCGTCGCCAGAACCACGGTTTTGGCTGAAATTTCCGACCCATCGGCCAGAGTAACGCCCGTCAACCTGCCCTTGGCCTCAATCAAATCGGCGACTTCGCCTTCAATCACTTGCGGATTGTCGGCCAAACGAAACTCATTCTGCACAGCTTGCCGATACAATGCCCGATCCGCCTGACATCTTGGTCCCTGAACCGCGGCGCCTTTTCGACGGTTCAGCAATCGAAATTGAATGCCCGCCGCATCCGCCGCGCGGCCCATGAGGCCGTCAAAAGCGTCGATTTCCCGAACCAAATGGCCTTTTCCAAGCCCGCCAATCGCCGGATTGCACGACATTTCACCCAAGCGATCAAAGCGATGCGTCAGCAAAGCGGTCTTGGCCCCAAGTCGTGCGGCAGCCAAAGCGGCTTCGACACCTGCATGTCCACCGCCAACCACAACCACGTCAAAGGCAAATTGTTTCACGTGAAACATTTTCACTTTCCGATGCAAAAACTGGAGAAAATCTCGCCCAGCATTTGCTCCACATCAATTTTCCCAACCACAGCGTCTAACGCCCGAATGGCCGTCAAAACCTCTTCCGCCGCCAAGTCTTCGTTACCGATTCCCGTCTTTACACGTTCTAGCGCCCGTTCCAAACCAGAAACCGCAGCGCCAATCGCGACGCGATGCCGCTCTCGGATCGTCACACCAGAACCGGCTAGGCGTTTTGACAGGGTTTCGGTGATTTTTGTCAACAAATAGTCAATTCCAGCGCCGGTTTTTCCCGAAATGAAATTGCCGCCGCTTTGTCCGGAAATATCAGATTTCCCCACGACACGAATGTCGTCGGGCAAAAAATTGACGCCTGACGGCAATTTCGCTTGGCTCGATTCAACCAAAAATATCCGCATATCAGCGCTTTTGGCCCGTTCAACCGCAATTTCGATCCCAAGAGATTCCACCACATCGCTTGTTTCGCGCAATCCAGCCGTATCGAGCAAAGTCACCGGCAAGCCCGACAAATCCATCCGCACCTCGATAACGTCGCGCGTTGTGCCGGCAATTTCCGAGGTCAAAGCGGCTTTTCGACCAGCCAAAGCGTTCAGCAACGTCGACTTGCCAACGTTGGGTCGGCCCAAAATCGCCACTTCAAACCCGTCGTGCAAACGTTCCCGGGCAGCGCTACCGACCAATTCTTCGCGCAGCGATTTGCTGGCTTCCTGGATCAAATCAGCAATTTCCGCATTCAAATCCGGCACGTCTTCGTCGGCAAAGTCGATCATTGCGGCCTGCAGGGCTGATATTCGCAGCAATTGTTGCCGCCAAGTTGCCACCCGTTCCGACAAATCGCCCTGCATCACCTGCAAAGCCGCGCGTCTTTGCGCTTCGGTTTCCGCCGAAATCAGGTCGCCAAGCCCTTCGATCTGGGACAAATCCATCCGGCCATTTTCCAAGGCTCGTCTGGAAAATTCGCCGGGTTCCGCAAGCCGAAACCCCGGCATTTCCGCCAAAACACCCAGAATTGCCGCTAGAACCGCAACCGATCCATGTGTATGAAATTCCACGGTTTTTTCGCCGGTGAAGCTTTTGCCATCGGCAAAAATTAGAACCAAAGCTTGATCCAGAACCGCGCCGTCTTTTGGGTTGCGCAGCGCCCGCAACGTCGCTTGCCGAGCGCTTGGAATATCGCCAGCAAGCTTCAAGGCCGCTTCAAACGCCAGCGCCCCCGAAACCCTAATTACAGCAACACCGGACTTGCCGCGAGCGGTTGCTACGGCAAATATCGTGTCGTTGTAGGGCATCGCAATGGGTCAGGCGTTCATCGAATCGAAGAACTCGGCATTCGACTTGGTTTGCTTCAATTTGCCCAACAAGAATTCAATCGCATCCGTTGTGCCCATCGGGTTGAGGATTCGACGCAGGACGAAAGTTTTGGTCAAATCACCCTTTTCGACCAGCAATTCTTCCTTGCGGGTTCCCGATTTCAAGATATCCATCGACGGGAAAACCCGCTTGTCGGCGACTTTGCGATCCAGCACGATCTCAGAGTTACCTGTGCCTTTGAATTCCTCAAAAATCACCTCGTCCATCCGGCTACCGGTATCGATCAGTGCCGTGGCGATGATGGTCAGCGAGCCGCCTTCTTCAATATTTCGCGCCGCACCAAAGAAACGTTTCGGCCGTTGCAAAGCATTCGCATCAACACCGCCAGTCAAAACTTTACCCGACGAAGGAACAACCGTGTTGAAGGCACGACCAAGGCGTGTAATAGAGTCGAGCAGTATTACCACGTCGCGTTTGTGTTCTACCAAGCGTTTGGCTTTTTCGATCACCATTTCGGCGACTGCTACGTGCCGTGTCGCCGGTTCATCGAAAGTTGACGACACAACCTCGCCCTTCACCGAACGCTGCATATCGGTCACCTCTTCTGGGCGCTCATCAACCAGCAGCACGATGAGAAAACATTCTGGGTGGTTGGTGGCAATCGAATGGGCGATGTTTTGCAGCAAAACCGTCTTACCTGTTCGTGGTGGCGCGACGATCAGGCCGCGCTGGCCTTTGCCGATTGGGGCGACCAAATCAATCACCCGTGCCGATTTGTCTTTGATCGTTGGATCGTCGATTTCCATTTTCAGCCGCTCATCGGGATAAAGCGGGGTCAGATTGTCAAAATTGACCTTGTGGCGGGATTTTTCCGGATCTTCGTAGTTGATGCGCGCGACTGTGACCAAACCAAAATACTTTTCACCTTCTTTGGGAGCCTTAATGACACCTTCCAGCGTATCACCAGTCCGCAAGGCATATTTGCGAATCTGGTTGGGGCTGACGTAAATGTCGTCTGGGCCCGGCAAATAATTGGCAGTGGTGGATCGTAAAAACCCGAACCCGTCTTGCAAAACCTCCAATACACCGTCGCCTGAAATTTCGACGCCTTCTTCGGCCATTTCCTTCAAGATGGCGAACATCATGTCGCCTTTTCGCATGGTCGAGGCATTCTCGATTTCCAGCTCTTCCGCCATGCTTAGCAATTCGGCGGGAGTACGCACTTTGAGCTCTGCCAATGACAGTTGCTCAACGTCTAGTAAATTATCCATTGGGTCTTGTTCTCAAGATTGGAGTTTGGGGTCGGGTAAAACCGAAACAGGGCAGAGCGCCCTAGGTTGCGCATTCAGATACGGGCTTCACTTGCAATTGTCAATCGTGCCGATGTGGTTAGGCGAAGGGTTTGACGATGACCATGATGACAATGATAATCATCAGAATTGTGGGGATTTCATTGACCAGCCGATAAGTCCGTGCCGAACGCGTGTTGGCATCATTGGCGAATTCTCTCAGCCTTTTTCCCAACCAGCCATGGCAAAATGTCAGGCCCAAGACTGCCGCGAACTTGGCTTGAAACCAAATATCCGACCCGAGACTGACGATTCCCGGTGTTAGGACCAACAGAATTCCCATCACCCAAGTCACACTCATTGCCGGAGCCATGATGTATTTGAAAAGCCGAAATTCCATGATCTTGAATGTAGCCGCGGCCTCACTGCCAATTTGACCGCGCTCGACATGATAGACAAACAACCTTGGCAGATATAGCAAACCCGCCATCCAGGAAATCGCCGCGATCACATGCAGCGATTTGACCCAAGGATAGGCGATCAGTAAAAAGTCACGCATTCAATGTTCCAAATTACGATTGTGCACAGACCAGCGAGCACCTCTTTAACTATTAGAATATTCAAATAGATTGTAGTGGGTAGTAGGTCCGTTGAAATATGGGGATTACCGCGTTTCAATTTCGACCCACATTTGGGCCCAACCAATGCGCAATGAAACCGCCGATCCTTAAACGCATTTGGATGACGGGGATAAAGGAAAATTTTCATATTTAATTAGTAATATCAATAAGTTTAAAACGCATTTTTCCCGAGTGTCTGTGCGTAACTTTAGAATGGTCTGGCGTGAAACCATACGATCCCCGCAACGCACGACACCTGTGATTAGAGTACGAGCGCCAATAGGTCTGTGGAGAAAACCAAGGTCAGGCCGTGAAAAACTCGACGATCAGCGCTTGGGCCAGAAATTGACCTTTCCCCCAATTCAATTCACATACGTTTCCACAGTGAAGTTCAAAAGTTGGAGACCACAGTTTGCTGATTGTAGCCTCAGCTTCCAAGGCACGCGCCGAACTGTTGCGGGCGGCGGGTGTGGATTTTGTCGTCAAACCGGCCAATATCGATGAAGCGACGATTACAGCGTCGATGTTGGGTGAAAACGCGCCGCCGCGCGACATTGCTGACGCTTTGGCCGATATGAAGGCGCGGCGCGTTGCCAGCCGCAGCCTAGGCAATTTGGTTTTGGGTGTGGACCAAGTGCTGTTTTGTTCGGGGAAGCTGGTCGACAAGGCCGCTGACCTGAACGAGGTGGCCGAGACACTGCGGTTTTTGCGCGGCAAGCAACATGAGCTTTTCAGCGCCGCGGTCGTCTATGAAAACAACACCCCGGTTTGGCGTCATGTGGGGCGCGTCCAATTGCACATGCGGGACTTTACGGAGTCGTTTCTGCAAGGCTATATCGAGCGCAACGGCGAGGCGCTTTTGGCGTCGGTCGGATGTTATCAACTCGAAGGCGAGGGTGCCCAATTGTTCAGTCGGATCGACGGTGACTATTTCACGGTCTTGGGAATGCCCTTGCTTGCGGTTCTGGGCTTTTTGCGCACACGCGGGATATTGCCCGAATGAGCGAGGTTCCCCCGCCATTGGCTGGTGTCATCGGCTTTCCGGTTGCGCACACGAAATCGCCCATGCTGCACCGGCACTGGCTGCAACGTTATGGCATCAATGGCCATTATATTCCGATAAGCCTGTCACAGCCGGATTTTGAGAAGGGCTTGCGTTCGCTGCATTTGTTGGGCTTTCGGGGGGTCAATGTCACGGTTCCGCACAAAGTTTCGGCGATTGCACTTGCCGATTCGGTGACTGATCGCGCCGCACTGATTGGTGCGGCGAATATGCTGACGTTTCGGCCCGACGGCTCCATCCGTGCCGATAATACCGATGGTTATGGCTTCATTCAGAACGTCAAACAAACCTGCCCGGAATGGGATGTGACGCTTGGACCGGCGCTGGTGTTGGGGGCGGGTGGCGCGGCGCGAGCGGTGATTTCGGCATTGTTGACCGAAGGTGCGCCGGAAATTCGGCTGGCCAACCGAACCCGTGCCAGGGCGGAGGCTTTGAAGGAACACTTCGGTGCCCGCGTGCATCCGATTGATTGGAACCGCGCCTCGGATTCGATGGAAAGCACGGCGACAATTGTGAACACAACATCGCTGGGCATGGTTGGCCAGCCAGAATTGAAAGTCTCGCTTGCCGCTGCACCGGAAAGCTCGGTCGTGGTTGATATTGTTTACACACCGCTGGAAACGCCGCTGTTGGCCGCAGCACGGGCACGCGGATTGCGCTGCGTTGACGGGCTTGGCATGCTGCTGCACCAAGCGGTGCCGGGGTTTGAGGCTTGGTTTGGTTTGCGCCCCGAAGTCGACGACGACTTGCGCCGCGCGGTTTTGGGTTTGTGAGCGAACGCCCTTATCTATTGGGTCTGACCGGCTCGATTGCGATGGGAAAATCGACAACCGCCGCGCTGTTCGCGCAAGAGGGTATTCCGGTTTGGGACGCGGATGACGTTGTGCGCAAACTGTATGGGCGAGGCGGCAATGGTGTGAGCGCGATTGGTGCTTTGGTTCCCGACGTGGTGATTGAAGGAGCGGTGAACCGCGATAAGCTGAAAAATGCGCTTAGCGGTAACCCAAGTCTTTTGCAGAAAGTCGAGGCGGCAATACATCCGATGGTTTCCCAAGATCGCATTGATTTCATTAAAGAAAATGTCAAGCTCGACGTTGAGATGATCGTGTTTGACATACCGTTGCTTTACGAAACCGGGGCGGAAAAGGGCCTCGATGGCGTGGTTGTGGTGACGTGCCCGCCCGAAGTTCAACGCCAGCGGCTTTCGGCAAGAACTGGGATGGGCGCGGAAACTTTGGCCATAATCGTTGCGCGGCAGATGCCCGATGCGCAGAAACGGCGGCGGGCGGATTTCATCATTGATACGTCGCGCGGGATTGCAGATGCCCGCGATCAGGTGCAAGCCGTGATCCAACAAATTCGCCGGGAAAAGCTGCATGCGTGAGATCGTTCTGGATACGGAAACCACGGGCTTTGACCCGGAGGCTGGCGACCGGATTGTCGAGATTGGCGCGATTGAACTTCTCAACCACTTGCCAACCGGACGGACGTTTCACCAATACCTCAACCCAGAACGCGACATGCCCGCCAGCGCCTTTGCCGTGCATGGGTTGAGTGCGGAATATTTGGCGGACAAGGCATTGTTTGCCGCAGTTGCAACGGATTTTCTGGCGTTTGTTGCCGGGGCCAAGCTGGTTATTCACAACGCCAGTTTTGATATGAAATTTCTCAACGCCGAATTGACATGGGCTGGTCACGCCAAACTGCCGCCCGATCAGGCGATTGATACGTTGGAGATCGCACGGCGAAAGTTTCCGGGGGCGCAGAATTCGCTGGATGCTTTGTGTCGGCGTTTTGGCGTCGACAATTCGGCGCGACAAAAGCACGGTGCCTTGTTGGACAGCGAGATTTTGGCCGAGGTTTACCTTGAACTCATTGGCGGCCGGCAGCCGGGGTTGATGTTGGTGGCCGAGAACGAGGCGCAAACAGCCGGGTTAAGCGTTGTATCGACCCCGATTATGGCTAGAAAAACCGCCCTGCCGCCAAGACTAAACGCGGCGGAGCTTGCCGCGCATGATGCATTTGTCGAAAGCCTTGGCCCAAACGCGCTGTGGAAGCAGGTTTCCTAGCTGGAAACCGGCGATTTCGCGCGATTCTGAAACGTTTCAGTTACGATATTGTGGCGGTTTTTGCCTCTTGTATCGCTTGCCTGCGCGCCAATTCCTGGCGATACAGGTTGAGGTAGTCAATATTATCAAGGTTCAAGGGTGGATAACCGCCGTCGCGAGTGACGTCGCCAACGATACGGCGCAGATAAGGGAACACCAGTCGCGGACATTCGACCAACAGGAACGGGTGCAATTGTTCGTTTGGCACGTTGGAAACTTCGAACAATCCTGCGAAATCCATTTCAAGAATGAAAATCGGTTCGGCACCGGCTTTTGCCTCTACCTTGACCTTCTGCACGACTTCGTAATTGTCACCGGCCTTTTTCTGGGCGTCGATGCCGACCTGTACGGTTATTTCCGGCTTGGCATCTTGGGCAGTGTTCTTGACCGCCGCGACATTTTCAAACGACAGGTCGCGGATATACTGGTTGATAACCCGCACTTTGGGCAGCATCGGCTGGGCAGGTTTCGAATCGTCGGCCATTGGTTGGTTCCTTAGAAAACTGGGTTGGGCCGGGGTGTACCATTGGCACGCGCAAGCTTCAATCGGGGCGGGCAATGTAACGATTAACCCCGGTTTCAGGGTCTTGGACGATTTCATATTCACCGTCCAAAACTTGCGGGTCGTGGCGGTTGGTCCGCATAATAGCGTCAGAATGCTGCACGAAACGTTCAATGAGTAACCGGCGAACGGGCCGTGGCAGCAATATCAGGGCAAAAACATCACTGAGAAAGCCCGGAACAATGAAAAGAATGGCTGCAACCATTAGCAGCCCATTTTCCGCCAGCGCCGCGCCCGGATTGCTGCCATTGGCAAACGCGGTCTGCGCGGCGGTGGCGATATTTGTACCCAAATATCGTAAAATTGCCAGACCCAGAATCACTGCCAAGATCACCAACAGAATCGTCGGCACAATTCCGATGGCGCCACCAACCCAGATGAACACGGCAATTTCGACCAGTGGTAGCAAGAGAAGAAGAAAAATTGGCCGCATAACCGCTTCCTTTGGTTGATCGCCTTGGCAGGCAATGGACTTAGGTTTACCGAATACCTACATAGGACAGATGCGCGCAATTTTCTATGCGCGCCCAAAGGAAGGGAGGAGTATCAAATGGGTTCATCCATG
The DNA here is from genome assembly GCA_031415055.1 of Oceanomicrobium sp. Taxonomy (GTDB): domain Bacteria; phylum Pseudomonadota; class Alphaproteobacteria; order Rhodobacterales; family Rhodobacteraceae; genus JANMOK01. Next base: position 88,014 of record JANOQZ010000044.1, read on the forward strand.
ATTCAGCTCATTATTTTGGCTGCAATTGCCCTATTCCTGATCTTGCGTCTGCGCAGCGTGCTGGGAACGCGCGACGGGTTTGAGAAGAAAATTCAGCCCGATCTCAAGACCATCGAACAACGCACCGGGAAACGGGGCATGGAAGTTATCGAGGGCGGCCTGGTTGACCACGACATAGCCGATTTTGTAGAAGAAAAAAGCGAGGCCGGGCATGCCCTTGCGGCGATGAAAGCAATTGAACCGAATTTTAGCGTTGCGGCTTTCATGCAAGGGGCGAAGCAGGCCTATGAAATGCTGGTCATGGCCTTCCAGCACGGTGATACCGATACGTTGAAAAAGTTTCTATCTCCCGAAGTATTCGAAAGCTTCGCCAAGATTATCGACACGCGAAACCGCAATGATTGGAAAGTTGAAGCCAGTTTTGGCGGCATTCGCGAGGTGACGCTGACCGGGGCAGAATTGGACAAGGCATCGAACGAGGCGGATATCACGATTCGATTTGTCGGCGAGTTTACCTCGGTCACCCGCGACGCCGCCAAAAATATTGTCGAGGGCGACGCCAATGCTATTCGCAAACAGAAGGATGTTTGGACTTTTTCGCGGGTCATGGGGTCTGATAATCCGAATTGGGTTCTGGTCGCGACCGGCGCGTGACCGGGTTGCTTTCGCCTGCCAGTCGGCATGAGACAATCGAGTTTGTCGCGATCGAGGGCTGGAAGTCGGCGGATCACGCAGCGGCGTTGCGCGTGTACGAACGCTCGGCTGGTTGGGCTGGTTTGCCGTGTCCGCCGACAAATGTTGACGCAAGGGACTGGTTTCAGGCGAAGTTCCAACCGCTTTTGTTGACGGAAAGCACCCATTTCACCGCGTATTATGAGCCAGAAATTCCGGCGGCATTGCGGCCCGACTCGCGCTATGTGCAGCCAGTTTATCGTCTGCCGGACGGCACCTTTGTCCACCATGACCGCCGCGAAATCGACGCGGGGTCGCTGGCGGGTTTGGGATTGGAAATTGCTTGGGTTGAACAGTCTGTTGACGCATTTCTGATGCAGGTGCAGGGCTGCGGGCGGTTGAGATTTGCCGACGGGTCGTTGCTGCGATTGGGCTATGCCGGCCAAAATGGCCATGCCTATCGGTCTGTTGGTCAAGAAATGGTGCGGCGGGGATTTGTTTTGGAAGCCAAAGTTTCCGCCAATTCCATCCGCGACTTTTGTCTGACAAACCCCGTTGCCGGTTTGGAACTGTTGCAGCATAACCGGTCTTATGTGTTCTTCAAGCCAATGCCGAATTTGTGCGACGATGATGGGCCGATTGGCAATGTGGGTGTATCGCTGACGGCCAATCTGTCGCTTGCTGTCGATCCCGAACACGTGCCACTGGGCTTGCCGGTGTGGCCGGAAACCAGCTCGCCGACATTTCGCCACCAAGGATTGATGATTGCCCAAGACATCGGCGGCGCAATCAAGGGATCGGGACGCGCAGATTTGTTTTTGGGTAGCGGGTCATTGGCAGGTGAAGCGGCGGGGCGGGTCAACCAAACCGGCACGATGATTGTTTTTTGGCCAAGATCGGGGCTTTGACATTGGCACGACGTCGGAAAGGTATTTCTGCGGAGGATCAAGAAGTTTGGCAACGGGTTGCCAACAGCACCAAGGCATTGCGACCGCTGGCTGAGAAGCCAAAAACAGCGGAACCGCCAAAATTGGTTGTGAAGAAGCTGCCGCTGAAAATTGCTCCGTTTGCACTGGGCGAAAAGTCGAACGCGCCGAAAACACAAATCTCGCTGGCAGGCGACCTGCTGGAAAAATCTAGCATGCAAATGGACCGGCGCAATTTTGATCGTTTGCGCAAGGGTCGACTGCGACCAGAGGCCCACTTGGACTTGCACGGGATGACGGCAGAGGTGGCGCATGCGCGGCTGAACGAATTTGTGCTGTCAGCGCATGTTTCCGACCTGCGTCTTGTTCTGGTCATCACCGGCAAAGGTCGAGTTTGGCACGATGATACTGGTGTAATACCCCTGCGTAAGGGCATCTTGCGCCATTCGGTGCCGCATTGGCTGGCACAGCCGATGTTGAAATCGCGGATTTTGCAAGTGTCACAGGCGCATGACAAACACGGCGGCGGCGGGGCGCTGTATGTATATTTGCGGCGTCGGCGCGGGGTGGAATAGCCCCATCCGTTATAGCGGATGGGGCTTGGATTGTTACATTGGCAACGGCTGGCCGTTGGCGGTGATCGAACCATCGTCCTTGAACTCGATTTCCGAAGTGAACTGGTCGGCACCTGCGCCCGGTTTGGCGAAGGACATGATCATACCCATCGCCATGCCCGATTGCATTGCATCAACCAGACCAAGTTCGACCAGTTTCTGCGACAGCCCCTGGGCCCCGTTAATCTCGACATTGAGAATTCCCTTGGGCATAGGCATTGGCCCGGAATTATCAAACGTCAGGTCGCCGCCAGCTTTAATCGACGCGCCTGCAGCCGAGACGAGGAACGAATTGATCGTCAGATCATTGATATTGACAACTTCGGTAGGCGAGGAAACCGCACCCGCCATAGCCGCTGTCAAATCGCCGACAATCTGGATCATCGAGGTCATGTTAATGTCGATATTCAGCGGATCACGCGGTATGGTTTGGCCCGGATCGATCATCGACCAAAGCTCCTCCCCAACCGTCACATCGCCGAATTTCAAGGCGATTTTGGCTTCGCCCGGGGCCGCGACGGCGTTAAATGGCACGACGACGTCCATGCCCACTTCCTTCATCGCAATATTGACCGGCGGCATTGGCATGCCCTGGGGCGTTATCAACATTGTTGCATCCACGCCTTTGATTGAATAAGTCAGCAACCCGCCGACGATTTCGACCAAAGCACTAGATGCGCCACCGGTAGATTCATAAGCGAAAGACATTCCTTCCTGCGTGGTTGAGCCGGTGCCATGCGAGCCCGATGTTTCGAACCTGGCAGAAAAATCTTTTTCGCCGGTTAGAAATTGCGGAAAGCTTTCTTCGTTGGCGATGTCGAATGCAAAATTCATCGCAAAATCGTTCAGCGAAGAATCCGATGAGCTTTCCATGCCTTCCATCGCAAAGGCATACAGCCCACCCAATGTATCTGCCTTCCACGAACCGCCGGCTTTTTGCGCCGGACCGTCGTAATGGAACGCCATTTCCAAACCAGTTTGGGCAAAGTTCACGTCTTTGAGGAATGGGTTGGTGCCGGTCAGGTCGGCAACCTTAAGTTCGTCTGCGGTCAATGCCACATCAACCACTTCTAACATGGTCGGATCGGGCACAAAGGCGTTGGTGGTGAAGGCAAAATTTTCCGACGACATAGTGACAGAGCTGGATTCGGTCGCGCCGCTGGGCGTCATCGTGATCAGCACGCTCGGCGCAAGCGTCAGGGTTACCGACTCGCCGTCAGGAGTGGCTCGTAACCACTGCGCGTCAACGCCAAATGACCCGTCACCGGCAGCAATTTTCAAATCCCGATATTCGACCGACCCGTCGGACCCGACGTTTTTTGCCGAATAATCAAATTGGCCGCCCTGTGCCTTTATCATGGCGACATAGGCATCCAACGTAAGCTCCAATTGGTCTTGGGCAAGCGTGGGGCTGCCAAAAGCCAGCAATGCGGCCGCCGACGCGGACATGAGATACTTTTTCACGCGTTATTCCTCCTGATCTGTGCAATTTGCGAAACGTAGCGAGAATGAGCCGCCCAAACAATGATTCAAAGTGGGCTTCGGCAAGCTGGCCAACAATTCCGGCGAAACCAAGGCACAAGATGTGAGCAAGCGCACAGATTGCATGGTATCTTTTGGGCGGCGCCGCGCAAAGCGGAATTCGCCGTCATTCGGCCAAAAGCTTGAACGCCGAACCCTGTTTTTCCTCGATATCGCGCAGCATGACAGCGCGTTCGGAAATCGTCAGGGCAGGCCATTTTGCTCCGTCGCCAATCATGCTTGCCGCCGCCAACTGGTTGCCAAGCGCGGCAAAATCAATCTCGCCAAACGATACCCGACTGGCGCGATTGTCGGCTTCCGGCACCCAGTTGCCGGTCAGGTAATTGTGGATCGTCGCGTCGATGTCGGCGAAAGCCTTGAACTGATCGCGGAACGCTTCAGCAATCCCGGGTCGACGTGCGATAACCGCAACTTTTGCCGTTGGATCAACCACCAATGCCGCCATATGCAAGGGCGAGCCGTCCAGCGCGATGATATGCGTCGCGGCTTTGTAACGGGCGAATTGTTCGGCAAAGCTGTGGCTTTGCGGATGAAACGCCTGATAACCTTGCGCTGCCAGCAACTCTTCCAGACGCTTCTCACCCAGAATTCCACCGCGTTGTGGCGGCAGGTTTGAGCGTGAAATATACAACTTTGCCGGGCCTTCGGCCTTGATGGATTTGCCAGCGCGGTTGCGCATGAAATGGCGGTAGGAGGCAGTGCCGCCGACCATCTGGAACATGCCAAAGCCCTGCTGGGGCACGTAGAGGTTTTCGACCAACAGCGGCGTTTCGGCCTGGGTTATGGGTATGTGAATATCCAACAACGCCAAATATTTTTGATAAATGCCCGCGATATGTGCGGTGTTGCGCTGAACTTTGGGCGTGTAGATGATCGAGTCGATTTTAGCGCCCAAACTCTCGCAGGCCCAAAGCCTGCAGGTGGATTCGACCAAAAAATGCCCGAAATGGCCAAACAACACGCCGGCAAACAGGTGGGTGCCAGCAAACTCCTTCACAGCCGCCTTGTCATAGGTGAACGGGTGGCGCGAGACCATGGATTTGCCGCGCCAAGTTATGGATTGCGGGATTGTTTCACCGCTGGCATCAAGCGCACCGGAAATGACGATGGATTGATTTTTGCCTTCGGGCGGCGGCGGCACGACGATGGTGTTCTGGTAAAAGCCAATGTCGTCATTGGGACCGTCGGTGAAATCTGGTGGTGTGAAATCCATCTTTAGTTTTTCGATTCTGCGCGTTTTTGGCGAAGATTGGCGGCAAGCCTGCGCATGCCAATCGAGCCGACATGGGTGATGATCCGATTGGCAAGTTTTCGATGCTTGCGCACTGATGCCTGTTCGAACAGGCCGAACACATACCACGGCATTCTCTTGCGCACTTTCAGAAGGCTATAGAAATGCTTTTCGGTCAGTTCATCACTGGCGACGGCCAGCATGATCGGTTTTAATATTTCCGCCCGGCGCAGAAACAGCACCGACTTGTGGCCAGAAAAGAACGCCTTCAATTGCCGCACATTTGGCCCGTCAAGGCGGTCGGCATGCAGACGATCCGGCTCAAAAAACGGGTCGAACACCACATAGGCGAGCCGCGCCGATTGCAGCGATTGAGCGGCATCGGCATAGGGGCCGGACCAGTTTTGCCGCCGACCGCGACCAAAGCGTTTTTCCCAAAACACGATTTCGCTGTTCAATGTTGATTGGGGTGAAAAACAAATGACCGTCGCACCGGGACTGAGGCTGCTAAAGGCGCAAGCCGCATAGGCACCCATCGAGGTTCCGGTAAAGACAACGCGGTCATAGCCGTTGAAAAATCCGGCGTCGCGCAGGTTTTCGAGGAAAGCAAACAGCGCATCATCGCGATACCAGTTTGCCGCGAATGACAGGATGCCCAAGCAGGACCAGTTCATTTGCCGATAGAAACTGTCGCCCCAAGGTCCCCGGCCGAGGCTTTTGTCGTTGACGGTACTTAGGTTGTCAAAGGCGACAACCAGCACTTTCGCGGCGCGGCGCACAAAAATGGCGGCGAAATTATCAAACGTTGTATGGAACCCGGCGGAATCGTCGTCGCGTTCCAGCCGGTTTTTGCGAATATCTAGCAACCATTGCGGATCGGAACCCTGGGCAACGGTCTCGGCGACAAACAAGTCGCGTTCGGCCGATTGCTCTTCGACGTCTTGATTCAAACGCTTGCCCCTGTGCCGAATAGAGTGCCGCCAAACTTATGCGCGTTATCTTCTCGATGTCGCTTGTTACAACGTTCGTTCGATTTCCTCGGTGGTGAAAATTTCGATGACATCGCCCTCGCGGATATCGTCGTAATTTTCAAACGCCATACCGCATTCTTGACCGGCGAAAACCTCTTTCACCTCGTCCTTGAAGCGTTTCAAGGTCTTCAGTTTACCGGAATGGATGACCACATTGTCGCGCAACAGGCGCACACCGGCGTTGCGGCGGGCGACGCCTTCGGTGACTTGGCAGCCGGCAATTTTGCCGACACCGGTGATCTTGAACACTTCCTTGATCGCGGCGTAACCGATGAAGGTTTCCTTGATCTCGGCGGACAGCAGGCCCGAAGCCGCTTTTTTCACATCATCGACCAGATCGTAGATGATCGAGTAATAGCGGATTTCCACGCCTTTTTGATGGGCGCTTTCGCGAGCCGAAGCATTGGCACGCACGTTGAAACCGATAATCGGTGCGCGCGAGGCTTCGGCCAAGGTCACGTCGCTTTCGGTGATGGCACCCACGCCGGAATGCAGCACGCGAACGCGGACTTCGTCATTGCCCAGTTTCTCCATTGCCTGAACGATGGCTTCGGCAGAGCCTTGCACATCGGATTTGACCAGGATTGGCAACTCGGCGACATTGGCGTTGGCTTTCGCCTGCGCCAGCAATTGGTCGAGCGTTGTGCCGGTGCCGACGGCGGTCTTTTTGTCTTTCGATAATTGTGCCCGATAGCTGGCGATTTCACGGGCGCGTGCTTCGTCGGGGACCACGTTCAAAACGTCACCCGCTTCGGGAGTGCCGTTCAGGCCCAGCACTTCGACCGGAACCGAGGGGCCAGCTTCGGTAATGCGCTCGCCTTGGTCGTTGATCAGGGCGCGAACCTTGCCCCATTGTTCGCCGACGACGAAAATGTCGCCTTGGCGCAGGGTGCCGTTCTGCACGAGAACCGTTGCAACCGGACCGCGACCGACATCCAGTTTGGCTTCGATTACGGCACCATCTGCCGCGCGGTTAGGGTTGGCCTTCAGCTCCAAAATCTCGGCCTGAAGCGCGATGTTTTCCAGTAGTTTATCAAGGCCAACACCGGTGACAGCGGAAACCTCGACGTCCAGAACATCGCCTGACATTTCTTCGACGATGACTTCGTGTTGCAGCAACTGGGTCCGCACCTTGTTGGCGTCGGCACCGTGTTTGTCGATCTTGTTGATCGCCACGATCATCGGCACTTTTGCCGCTTTGGCGTGATTGATCGCCTCAATCGTTTGCGGCATGACCGAATCGTCCGCTGCAACGACAAGAATAACGATGTCGGTCACTTGCGCCCCTCGTGCCCGCATCGAGGTGAATGCAGCATGGCCGGGCGTATCAAGGAAGGTCAGTTTCGCGCCGCTATCGGTCGTGACCTGATAGGCACCAATGTGCTGGGTAATGCCACCAGCTTCACCAGACACCACATTGGTTTTGCGGATGGCATCCAGCAGCGAGGTTTTGCCGTGGTCGACGTGGCCCATGATGGTGACAATCGGCGGGCGCGGCACCAGATTGGCGTCGTCGTCTTTTTCGGAAATGATCACGTCTTCGACGTCGGAATCCGAGACGCGCACCACGTGATGGCCGAATTCCTCGACAATCAACTGCGCCGTATCGGCGTCGATGGTCTGGTTTTGGGTGGCGAGAATGCCATTGGTCATCAAAGCCTTAACCACAGCGGCAACCCGTTCGGCCATACGGTTGGCCAGTTCCTGCACGGTGATTGCATCGGGAATTTGCACGTCACGGACGATTTTCTCACGTTCTTGGCCTTGGCCCATCATGCGGCGTTTGTCACGTTCTTGGCGGCGTTTCATCGCGGCCATCGAACGTTGACGACCACCTTCATCTCCCAGCGCCTGATTGATCGTCAGTTTGCCAGAACGGCGACGATCTTCGTCGGCGCGGGCGCGGTTTTGCCGACGTTCTTCCTCGGTTGGTTGGCGGTCGAGTTTCTTGGGAACAGCGGAAAGACGTTCGCCTTTGGCCGCGCGAGATTCCTCGGCTTGTGCCGCTGCAGGGTCTAGCACCACACCAGCGTCTTTGGTCCGAACTTTTTTCGGCGCGGCGGGCCTGCTGGCATCGTCAGTCGCTTTTTTGCGCGCTTCAACTTCGGCTTCTTCGCGTTGGCGGCGAATCTCGGCGGCTTTTTCTTCGCGTTCCTTGGTCTCTTTTTCCTTGCGCAGCCGGTCAATCTCGGCGGCGTGGCGGGCATCGTCGGCGCGCAATTGGGCGGCGCGATCGGCTTCTTCGGCGCGGGCACCTTGAACGGCACGCAGGCGGCGATTCATCTCGGCTTCGGAAACCCCGGCAGGCAGCGGACGGCCCGGACCGGCGGGCGTGCCAACAGCTGAAGACCCCGGTTTGGGAACAACAACGCGTTTGCGTTTGGTTTCAACCAGAACCGATTTGGTCCGCCCGTGCGAGAAACTTTGGCGGACATGGCTGGTCGATGATGGAGAACCGCCGCGCAAGCCCAATGGTTTGCCTTTGCCGTCGTTTCCGCTTGTATTGTCGTTCATTCTTACCCTTTCAGCGGCAAGCAACCAATTTCGCCTGCGCCTCGTCTTCGTTTACTTGCGACCAACTCAATGCGTCCGCAACCCGGTTAACCGAGTTGCCTCATAAGCTACACGATCCGTAATGCCGCCCGCTTTCAGCGCGGCATGTATCACACTATCCCGCCCGAATGCCAAACCCAATTCGACCGAATTCAGGCATTCTATATGGGATTCAGGCCCTTCAGGTGGCCTGAGGCGCGATTTTTCGCGCATCGAACCGTCATTGGCCTGTATCAGCAGTCTGGCGGAGCCGTCTTCGAGACTCGCTTTGACTTTTTCAAGCCCACATATCGCCACGCCAGCTTTGCGGGCCATTGAGATAAGTTCGACTAGTCTGGCGGTCATGGCGGTAATCAGGAATTCCGCCAAATCATCGCGGACTTTCGCCTCTTGTTTCGCCGCACGGGAAAACAGGCGCTTTTTGAGCGCGGTTTTAACCGCCTCGCCGCTGGCAGAAACCCAGATACCGCGCCCAGGCAATTTTTCCGCCAAGTCGGGCACAATCGAACCATCCGGCCCAAGCACGAATCGGATCAGTCCAGACTTGGCTTCGCTCTCGCCGGTGACGATGCACCGGCGTTCTGGCAGATCACGGGTCTTTGTTTGACCGCCGCGTGTCAGGATTGGTTCAGAGGCCTGGCATCAGACCCCTGCCTCCTCGGTTACGGCTTCTTCCTCGGCGGGCGCTTCCAATTCGGAGGGATCAACCCAGCCAAGCTGCACGCGAGCTGTCATCACCAATGTTTGAGCCTCTTCCAAGCTCATATCGAATTTTTCCAACAAGCCGGTATCTTTCACCCGTTTGCCGTCCACAGTCGTGTAGCCACCCGCCAGCTCCCAGTCGGCGCAACGGGCGAATTCTTCCAATGACGTCACGCCATCCGCGGCCAGAACCTCCAGCATTTGCGGGGTGAGGCCTTCAAATCCCAACAGGGTTTCGTCAACGCCCATTTCTTTGGCATGCGCCAAAGCTTTTTGGTTGATCGCTTCCAGACTGTCGCGGGCGCGGGCTTGCAGTTCCTCGGCAGTCGATTGGTCGAAACCTTCGATAGACAGCAGCTCGTCCAGATCGACATAGGCGACTTCTTCCAGCGAAGTGAAGCCTTCCGACACCAACAACTGGGCCAGCAACTCGTCGGCATCCAGCGTTTCCATGAACAAAGCGGTGCGTTCGGCAAACTCGGTTTGGCGACGTTCCGATTCTTGGCTTTCGGTCATGATGTCGATGTCAAACCCGGTCAGTTGGCTGGCCAGACGCACGTTTTGGCCACGCCGACCAATCGCCAGCGAAAGTTGGTCGTCGGGGACGACAACTTCGATTCGGTCGTTGTCTTCGTCGAGGACAACTTTCGAAACTTCGGCTGGTTGCAGGGCGTTGACAAGGAAGGTCGCAGCATCGGCGTTCCACGGGATGATGTCGATTTTTTCACCCTGCAATTCGTTGACCACCGCCTGCACACGCGAACCGCGCATGCCGACACAGGCACCAACCGGGTCAATCGAATTATCATACGAAATGACGCCGATCTTGGCGCGACTGCCCGGATCCCGCGCCACGGCTTTGATTTCGATGACGCCATCATAGATTTCCGGTACTTCCATCTTGAACAATTCGGCCATGAATTCCGGCGCAGTACGCGACAGGAAAATTTGCGGACCCCGCACTTCGGACCGAACATCGCGCACATAGGAGCGGATGCGGTCTCCGTTGCGGTAGGTTTCGCGGTTGATCAGTTGGTCACGGCGCAGAATCGCCTCACCCCGACCGACATCGACGATAACGTTGCCATATTCGACGCGTTTGACCACGCCGTTGATGATTTCGCCAATGCGATCTTTGAATTCCAGATACTGACGCTCACGTTCCGCCTCACGCACCTTTTGCATGATAACCTGCTTGGCCGATTGGGCGGCGATGCGGCCAAAATCTTGTTGGGGCAGTTCATCAATAATCAGGTCGCCAACCTTTGGTTCGGTCAGAAACTCCTTGGAATCATCCACCGTCAATTCGGTGAAATAATTCTCGACCTCGGCGACAACCGTTCGCACGCGAGTCATGTGCAATTCGCCAGATTTCCGGTCGATTTTAGCACGAATATCGTATTCCGCGCCATAGCGTGAGCGGGCGGCTTTCGCCAGGCTCTCTTCCATCGCTTCGATGACCAGACCCGGCTCGATCAATTTTTCGCGGGCGACGGCATCGGCGATTTGCAACAGTTCCAGCCGGTTGGCGGATGTAACGCTCATGGTGTTTCCTCTTCGTGTTCTTCGGTCTCGATGTCATCAAATGCGGCTTCGTCAAAGCCCTTGTCTTTGCGGGCTTTCAGCATTTCGGCGATCAAAGCGTCGGTCAGCACCAGCTTGGCATCAACCAGCCAGTCGAACTGCAAACCAATGGTGCCTTCGGGAATTTCGATCAGAATCTCGCCATCCTGAACGCCGTGCAACACGCCTTTGAAGCGCTTGCGCCCCTCGATCAACTCGGCGGTTTCCAGTTTGACTTCGTATCCCGCCCAAGTCTCAAAATCCTTCAGCCGGGTCAGCGGACGGTCGATACCGGGGGAAGAAACTTCCAACGTGTATTCTTCTTCAATCGGGTCTTCGACATCCAACACGGCAGAAATGTTGTGGCTGATTTTCGAGCAGTCATCGACCTCGATACCGCCATCGGGCTTGTCGGCCATGATCTGCAGTGTTGGCGTATGCCCACCCATGAAGCGCAGCCGCACCAACTCATAGCCCAGCCCTTCGATAATCGGTGCGACTATCGAAGCAAGCTTGCGGTCTATCGCGGCTTTGGCGACAAGATCAGACACGAGGTTCCTTTAGCCATAAAAAAACGGGCACACGGCCCGTTCGATCTTCCGGTGGTGCTGGGGGTGGAGGCCAGCGCCGATGTTGGGGCGGATATACGGCGGCATTTCGGGTTTGGCAAGCCCGAACCACCCACAAATCACCACAATCGCATCGCAATGCCGCCTGAATTGGCCAGCATATTTCATTCAGTCGTTCCGGCCCCCAAGTGCTTTGACGGCTATGTGTAGTAACCATCAAAGAAGTTCGAGAAATCAAATGAAAATGCTTAGAAAAGCCTACGTATCTATCTCCAGTAACGTGTTTGATGCACGAAATTCGCGTCAAGCGCTTGAGAACTATTGCCATCGTCTGGATATCACCGACCGTCTGCTGGCGTTGAAAGACGAGTATGACCGCAAGGGCATGTCTTTCGCGACAGAGTGACTCAGATTCGCAACAGATTCGCTGCTAAATACAACAAACCCAACGACAGGCTTGTGAAGATTAATTTTCCGTGAACACTCCAAAGGATAACAATCCGGAGGGGATACGATGGATTTAACGACAATCATCACGCAGCTTATCGGCGGCGCAGTCGGCGGTACAGCCGGGGGCGCAGTTGCCAAAAACTCCAGCATGGGGTCGATTGGTAACTTAATTGCCGGTGCCGTTGGCGGTTTGGGCGGCGGTACGCTGTTGGGAAGCCTAATGGGCGGACCGGCTGCAGACGCGGCAACTGCCGCTGCTTCGTCTGGCCTCGACATTGGTTCGCTTGTGACCAATTTGGTGGGCGGCGGCGTTGGCGGCTTGGTCGTCCAAGTGGTCGTTGGCATGATCATGAAGAGAATGCGCGGCTAATTTTGCGTTGTTGAACCGCCCCGGTCGAAAGTCCGGGGCGTTTTCAATTCTAGCGCCGGTATGTTGCCCGCATCTGATCATAGGCCTCTCGGATTATTGATTCGAGGACCGATTCATCGATCTTCGCAAGATTTTTGAGATACAAGCACGATTTTGAAACCGTATGCGGTCCCAGCTTTGCCAGACGATCACCAAAAGCGGCAAATCCCGGCATGATATAGACAGTTAGGCTGGCCTTGCGCGGTGAAAACCCAGCCATCGGCCAGGTCGCCGTAGTGCCATCACCCTGCTGATAGGAATAGGCATCAAAACCGACAATACTGTCGCCCCACATGCGCGGAGGTTGACCAGTAACGCGTGCCATCAAGGCGCAAACCTGTTGGGCATCTTTTCGCCGCAACGGGTTTTCAATCGAATTCAAAAAGTCATCGACGCTTGCATCGGTGACTTTGGTTTTAACTTCCGGCAAGGTCCCACTCCGGTCAGCCAAAGGGTGGGTTTAGTTTACGGTCCAGCTTGGTATTTCGCAAACATTTTGGGCGCGACCTTCGACTTCGACACCATCTTCGAAAACCGCCTTGAAATCATATATGCAGTAACCGGTGCCGTCATCAATGTTGATGTCGATCTGGCTGTGCGCCGGCAGAACGTCGCTGCCCAAAATATCTTCTTCCCAACTGGTCGAATCTTTATTTGACGCATAAAACTGGGTCATCGTGAAGTCGGTATCGTTGATGATCATCACGTGCCGATTGAAGCTTTCGGCAAAGCTCATTTGCGTCGACATAGCCAAGACAGCGGCAATTGTTAGCGTGCGCATAATCTTATCCCCTATTGCAAAACGCGATTCGAATGAATCACAGATTGCGGGCAAAATCATCGGCTATTGTGGCGAAATTCAGCCGTTGTAGGGACGCAGTACTTCATTTTCCGATGTGCGGCGGAAAAGCACAATGGAACCCGACGAATGTCGAGGGTCAAAGGCAAAGCCCTGCTCGGTCATGGTGCGGAACAATCGCTGCACGCCGCACAAACCAGTGACGTGATCGTGGATTTCGAGATAGATACGGTCAACGCCCAAAAGGTCGGCACCGTCGAACAGATAGGTCTCGGCGCCTTCTATATCGCAAACGATCAGCGTAATTTGCTCGGATCGCAAAAGGTCGTTCAGGCTTTGTGTTGGCACTGAAACCGAAGATTCATAGGGGTTCGGCCCTTCGCTGAGCGAACCCATCCAAAAATCGCGGCGCAGATAGAACGTCATCTGTTTGTCGGCGGAATTGGTAAGCACCACGTTGCGCCGCTCGACCTTATGCACTGCATTTTCCTCGTGCAGTCTTTGCATATACGGAAGCAAGTTTGGATTGGCCTCAACTGCCACGATGCGAGTCACTTCGGGTTGGCGCGCCAGAAGCGTAGAGATAAACCCAATGCCCGCTCCAATTTCCAGAACGCGGTCGCCCTGCACAACGATACCCGGAATTTCGCTGGCTTCCTCGGCCTCAAACGCGCCACTTCGAATGGCGGTTTCAATCGCCGGCGTGATGATTTGGTCGTCAAACGGAATGCGAACGCCCGAATGTTCAAGGTATTGCGGAAACGGGCTTTCGACAGCGGCGAGATTCGTCTGTGCGTGTGTCATGCGCACTTTACACACCAAAAGGGCGAGTTTGTCTACCCTAGGTTGCGAATATTAATCAATAATAACGATGACACAATCTAGGCGATAGTAATGCGACTATTTCGGACTGCGCTTGGCCAATATCCGCTGCAATGTGCGGCGGTGCATGCTCAACCGACGCGCGGTTTCGGAAACGTTGCGGTCACACAGTTCATACACGCGCTGGATATGCTCCCAGCGCACCCGGTCGGCCGACATCGGGTTTTCCGGCGGCGGCGGTTTGTCGTCGGCGCGTTGCAGCAAAGCGTTGGTGACGTCGTTGGCGTCCGCCGGTTTGGAAAGATAATCAACCGCGCCAATTTTGACCGCGGCAACAGCAGTGGCAATCGCGCCATAGCCGGTCAGAACAACGATGCGCGACGTTGCCCGACGTTCACGCAGGGCCTCGACGACATCCAGTCCATTCCCATCTTCCAAACGCAGGTCGATAACTGCATAGGCGGGTGGCTTGGAGGCGACAATCGCCTTACCCTCGGCAACGGTTTTTGCCAGTACAACTTCAAAGCCGCGTTTTTCCATCGCCCGGCCCAGACGCGTCAAAAACGGCTCATCATCATCCAGTAAGAGCAAAGATTTATCCGGCCCCAGTGCCTCGCCCAAATTTTCCGACATGTTGAACCCCGCGTTGATAGCAATTTATTAGAGGCACGCGAGGCTCGCGTCAAATGTCACAGTTTGTCGGCAAAGCAAGCGATGGTACTGGTCATTTGATCGGCGCGAATTTCGCGCTGGAAAAACTCCAGAAATCCGTATTTCGGATGCATCAGATAGGATTGCACCGAATGGCTCATCAAATAGTCTTCACCCTCGCCGTCCTTGGCATAGTACACGCCATATGCTTTGGCGACCGCTGCGGTTTCGGCGATAGATCCCGACAAGGCCACCAACGACGAGTCAATGCTATTGACGAAATCAGTCAGCGCTCCGGGCGTATCCCGCTCGGGGTCAAACGAAATAAACACCGGTTTCACCTCAACACCGCGGTCTTTAAGCGCACGAGCAACTTCGACGTTGCGCGTGATATCCAGCGGACAAACATCGGGGCAATAGGTATAGCCGAAATAGACCAGCGTCAGCCGGTCGATGACCTGCTTGTCGGTCAGTCTTTCGCCATTCTGGTTTGTCAGTCTGAATGGCCCACCAAGCTGTGCTCCACCAGCGATGCGAGTGGTTCGGCAGTCGCCGAATTGATCAAACGATCGGGCGGAGTAAACCAGCCACGCACCCAGACCAAGCCCCAACGTCACCACAATCACGGCCAAAGCTGCCAAATAGCGCATCAATCGAATCCCTTACTCAATGACGCCATGTTGCCGCGACGGCGTTGTTAAGCAAGCCGCCTTATCGTCGCTGGGCTTGGCGCTTGGAACCAGAGGTTGCGCCTGTTATTCATTACCCATGGTTGAAAACAACACGGGATATTTGAACAACGCCGCCCGATCCGATTGGGTTCGCCTGCGCACGCTTATTTTTCTGCGTTGGATGGCAATTTCCGGCCAAATCGCGGCTGTTTTGTTGGCGACCTGGGCGGTTGGCCTGAACCTGCGGCTTGATCTTTGTGCCTTGGCAATTGGCCTGTCAGCCGCCTTCAACGTAATTTCGACCGTGGTCTATCCGGCAAACAAACGGCTGTCAGAACGCAATGCCACCTGGGCGCTGTTGTTCGATCTTTATCAACTTGTCGCCCTATTGGCGATTTGCGGCGGCTTGACCAATCCGTTTGCCGTGTTGGTGCTGGCGCCGGTTATCATTTCTGCTACCGCGCTTACCTTGCGCGCCACATTGATTGTCGGCCTGTCGGCGGTTCTGCTGATCTCGCTTCTGGTGTTTTTCTACTGGCCTTTGGTGATGCTGGATGGAACGACACTGACCCAACCGCGCCTGTTCACCTATGGAATGTGGGCGTCACTGGTTATTGGCATTGTCTTCACCGGCAGTTACGCACGGCGGGTGACGGTGGAAACTTTCCTGATGTCCCAAGCGCTGAGCGCCACGCAAATGGCGCTGGGGCGCGAGCAAAGGCTGACCGCGCTTGGTGGCGTTGTGGCTGCGGCGGCGCATGAATTGGGCACGCCCTTGGCAACGATCCGCCTGGTTGCGGCTGAATTGGCGCTGGAATTGAAGGCGCGACCAGAACTTTTGGAAGACGTCAATCTGATCATTTCGCAGACCGAACGCTGCCGGATTATCCTCAAAGAAATGGGTCAGCGCGGCAAAGACGACATGCATCTGCATCACGCGCCGATTTCGGCGGTGATCGAAGAAGCGGCCGAACCGCATCTCAATCGGGGTAAGAAAGTTGTCATCCGCATCGACGGTGCAACGCATGATCCGCAGGCAGGCGCGGGGCAGCCGGAAATTGAACGCTTGCCAGAAATTATTCACGGCTTGAGAAACTTGGTGCAAAACGGTGTCGATTTTGCCAGATCGACGGTTTGGATTGATATAGACTGGACCAGCACGATTCTGCGCGTCGTTGTGGGCGACGATGGTCAGGGCTATCCGCCCGACCTGATTGGCCGCATTGGCGACCCGTTTGTGCGGCAACGCAAGGGCATGTTGCGGCAAGAGGCGATTCGCCCGCAGTACCAAGGGATGGGGCTGGGCCTGTTCATTGCCAAGACGTTGTTGGAACGGACCGGGGCGCGGCTGACGTTCACCAACGGATCGGAACTGCCACAGTCCGAACCTACGTCGCCCGAACCATCGGATTTCTCCCGGGCGACTGGCGCAATGGTTGAAGTTGTGTGGAACCGAAGCGAATTGGAAGCCGCCCGCAGCAAAGTGCGCGGCTCGCTGGGCAGCAATCAACCAATCGTTGCTTAACAAACATTTAACCCCGATGCGGCAATTTGAGATCAAACTCTCAACAGGGCTGCGGACGTGGAAATTTTCCAAGACTTTATCCCGGAAATCGTCGCGGCCCTGATCAGTCAGGCTTTGGGCATTGCTTATGTGTTGGAAAAGGAACGAGCGGCCGCGTTTGTTGATCTTGATTCGGCGCAACGCAATATTGGTGACGGACTAGGTGCCATCGCGAACTCAATTCCGGAAAAGTTGCCAAACAATGAAAACGCCTTGTCGTCCAACAGTCCGGCGTTGGACGCGTTGCCGTTTCCCGTTTGGCAACGCGGCGCGGAGGGGACGATGGTTTTCCAGAACGCCGCCTTAAGCACGCTAGGGGGTGAGACGTGGTTAAATTCAGCCAAATTTTCCGGCAAATTCGTCAACCAATCCTTGCGCATTTGCCATAGCGACAACCATGCGACGCAATGGTTCGAAGTGCTTGAATACGCGACCGAATCTGGCACACAAATTGGTTGTTGCCTGCCGATCGAGGCCGCGATTCAGGCGGAAATGGCGCTAGAGCGGCTGATGCTGGCAATGACGCAAACCTTCGCGCATCTGCACGTTGGTTTGGCGATTTTTGACCGCAGCCGAAAGTTGACCCTGTTCAACCCGGCCCTGCTTGACGTTTTGTCGCTGCAGCCGGTTTGGTTGGCCGCTATGCCGACATTGCGCGAATTCATGGAGAAACTGCGCGAATTGCGGAAAATGCCGGGTGCCAGCGAATTTCAGGAATGGCGTCGAATCGTGGTGGCGCTTGAATCTATCGATCAATCCGATGCCTTTGACCAGTATTGGACGCTTGAGGGTGGCCAGACGCTGCATGTCACCGGTCGGCAGCATTCCAATGGCGCGGTTGCTCTGCTGTTTGAAGACATTTCAAACCAGATAAGAACGCAAAGGGAATTGCACAATGAATCGGAACTGTTTCGCGTGGTCACCAATCGATTGGCCGAGGCTGTTGTCGTTTTTGACCCGGCGGGAAATTTGGTGACGGCCAATATTGCGTTGAATTCAATCTGGGGCACCGAATGTGTGCCCAATGCCGGGCAATCGGACATTCGCCAGTTGACGAGCTGCTGGCGCGAATTTTGTTACCCTACGCCGTTTTGGGGCGAATTACGGGATTTTTCCAGCGGCGTTGAAAGTCGCACATCATGGTCAGCTAGCGTGCGCACATTGGCCAACCGCACCATTTCCTGCGCCGTATCGCCGTTACCAAACGGAGCGATATTGGTAATTTTTGCCGATGAATCGCCGCCCTTTGAAGCAGACGATGACCATTTTTCGCAAAAACGACCCGATCAAAACCGGTTGTAACTCACCCAAGCTTTAGACAGATTCGACACCAGACAATTCCAATGGCGTGGGTCTCGTGCAATATCGCTATCTTTCATCCGGTCCGGCAAAAACAGCAGCCTTGGCGATTGCCATTGCCGCCAAGCTGCAGGCGCGCGATTGCATCCTGCTTTCCGGCCCGGTTGGTGCGGGGAAAAGTCTGTTCGCCCGCGCCGTCATTCAAGAATTATGCGGCAATAATGAAGAAGTTCCCTCGCCAAGCTTTACCTTGGTGCAGACCTATAGCTGCAAGGACCGGGCGATTTGGCACATAGATTTGTATCGCATCCAAAGCAAAGAATCGGCGCTCGAGCTAGGCCTTGATGATGCCCTCGACCACGGCATCAGTTTGATTGAATGGCCCGAAATATTAGCAGACAACCTGCCAGAAAGACGCTTAGCCATCACCCTGACCCCCGACTCAATTGAAAGCGAGACGCGGACTATCGAAATTTTCGCCAAAGGCGATTGGCCTTGGCTGCCAACAGTTCTGGGAGCAGTCCTTGTTTGATCGGCAATCCACCCAGCAAGATTTCATAGCCCGCGCCGGTTGGCAAAAAGCGATCATCAACCCGATGTCGGGCGATGTTTCCAGCCGGATTTACAGTCGTTTGTCCGATGGGCCAAAGCCTAGGCGCAAGGCGGTTTTGATGGATGCAGGGCCGAATTCGGCGGTTAGTATCCGCGGTTTCATGGCCATCGGTGATTGGTTGCGCGGCAATCACTTTAGTGCACCCGAAACCATCTTTGCCGATCCCGAAGCTGGCTTTCTTTTGTTGGAAGATTTTGGGGACAATTTGTTCGTAACGATGTGTGACAACAACCCCAAAAACGAAAACCAGCTATATGCCGAAACGATAGAATTCTTGCGCCAACTCGCACGACTTCCCGCACCGAAAAAGCTCAATCATGGCGCGAGATTGCCGGTTCTGAACGTTGATATCTTTGTGCAACAAACTCGGATTGTGCTAGAACATTATGCGCCCAAAAACAACACTGGCGCCGTGTTGGCGCAGCTTGATGTGCTGGTTGCCGACCTGTGTGCAACCCTGACCTTGACCGAACCGGTTTTGGTTTTACGCGATTTTCATGCTGAAAATTTGATCTGGCTCGCGAAACGGGAAGGTTCGGCCAAGGTGGGCTTGTTGGATTATCAAGACGCTTTGTCCGGGCATCCTGCCTATGATTTGGTGTCGCTGCTGCAAGATGCACGCCGGGACCTTTCCCCTAATCTTGAACAAAGAATGCTCGACGCTTATCTGGTCGGCCATCCCGACCCGGCAACGTTTTTCCGCGACTATTGTATTCTTGGGGCGGTCAGAAACTTGCGTATTTTAGGGATATTCGCCCGTGCTGCGGTTCAAGGCAATAAACCAAAGTATTTGGATTTCATGCTAAGGGTCTGGCAGCATTTGCAACGCGACCTTGGCCATCCGGCTCTGTCAGGGTTGCGCGTTTGGGTCACTGAAAATCTGTCCGCGCCCAGTTCGCCAAACCCGACAATGGCCACGACATGATCAACGGCGTCTCTGACACAGCCATGATCTATGCCGCCGGTCTTGGCACCCGAATGGGGGCTTTGACGCGGAGCATGCCCAAGCCATTGCTGAAGATCGACGGACGAACACTGCTGGACCGCAGCCTTGATGTAGTTGTGCAGGCTGGCTTTGCCCGTGTCGTCGTCAACGTACACTATTGCGGAAATATGATTGTCGAGCATGTGCACGCACGCCGCGACCTTGAGATTATCATTTCTGACGAAAGCCAGCAGCTACTCGAAACCGGCGGCGGTTTGAAAAATGCTTTACCAAATTTCGAAACGAATGCGGTTTTCGTGCTCAATTCCGATACATTCTGGCAAGGCGACAATCCGGCCACCGATCTTTTGCAGGCTTGGAACCCACAAAAAATGGATGCGCTTTTGGCGCTGATGCCAACGGCAAGAATGGCCAATCCAAAAAGGCCCGGTGATTTCTCGATGGACCAAAACGGAATTTTACGCTGGCCAAGCGAGACTTTGGCGGCACCTTTTCTTTACACCGGTGCGCAGATCATTAAGACCGAGGAATTCAAAAATCGGCCGGAAGCAAAGTTTTCCACCTTCGCCATCTGGCAGAAGTTGATCGCAGCGCAGCATTGTCACGGCATGGTCTATGACGGGCAATGGGTTGATGTCGGCCGACCCGAGGCTTTGCTAGAAGCCGACGCTCTGGCACGACATGGTTGACATGTTTTCACCTTCGCCAACGCCACGCGTGTTTACCTTGCCACCGGGGGTCAATTTTGCCGAATGTCTGGTAGCGGGCATCCGGCAAAGATTGGCCAGCGCCGACTCCAGCGCCATTGCCCGGCTTACAATTTGGACCAACACCCGTCGCAGCGCCCGCGCGATTGAAGAAATATTCGCCAATGGTCCGGCATCATTCTTGCCGCGCATCAAGATAATCTCGGATATTGCCAAACCCGAACCCATCGGATTGGGCGGAGCGGCAGTGCCGCCCGTGCCCGGCCTGCAGCGCAAGTTGTTTTTGGCGGAACTGCTTGCGGCAGTTCTGCAGAAAGAACCCAACCTGGCACCTAGATCGGCAATATTCGATTTAGCAGATTCATTGGCGGATTTGCTGGACGAACTTGAAAATGAAGGGCGAGACCTGCGCGATATTGTCGATCTTGATACCGGCGAATTCGCCCAGCAGTGGGAGACAAACCGAAAGCTGATTTCGGTTTTGGCCAACCTGCCCAGCGAAATGTTGAAGAACGACTCGCAATTCCGGCATCGCGCCACGATCGAAATGGTTGCGAATAGTTGGAATGGCAACCCAACTACCGACCCCGTTTTGGTGGCCGGTTCGACAGGGTCGCGCGGGGCGACGGCGATGTTCATGCGGGCGGTCGCGCACCTGCCGCAAGGCGCGGTCATCCTGCCCGGATTTGACACCTCGCTAGGCGCGAAGGACTGGCAAATCCTGCCTGAAGATCACCCGCAGCGAAGGGTTTCAGCGTTCGTAACCTCGCTTGGGCTGAGCGAGGCAGATATCGCAACCTGGGTCGATGTTTCGCCGCATGTGTCCGAGAGGAACGCACTTGTAGCGCTGGCCTTGCTGCCTGCGCCCGTGACCAATGATTGGATCAAGTCGGCCCCAGCTCTGCTGCCGATCTTGACTGAAGCGACGACGACGCTCAGCCTGATGGAGGCGGAAAGCCAACGCGCCGAAGCCTTGGCGATAGCCGTCAAATTGCGGCATGCCTTTGCCGATGGTCGCAAGGCCGCACTGGTGACGCCCGACCAGAACCTTGCCCGACGCGTGCGTGCGGCGCTGGCGCAATGGGCGATTCATCCCGATGATTCTGCGGGCACCGCCCTGTCGATGACGTCGCCGGGGATATTCCTGCGCGAAGTGCTGTTACTGGTGGGTGGAACTGCAAGGCCCGTCGAAATTTTGGCGGTCTTGAACCATCCATTGTGTGGCGGGGTGGGTCTGAACCGGATGAGCCATCTTGAACACACACGCACCCTAGAGAAACGTTTCTTTCGCGGCGGGCCGCCGGAAATCAGCGCAAATATACTGCGCGTTTGGGTCGCAAGCCGCCAGGATACTCCTGATGGTTTCCACAGCTGGTGCACTTGGCTGGCCGATTTGCTGCAAAGCAGCGATCCCGGCGAAGACAGTCTTTCGGCATTCGCCTTGGCTCATTTTCGGTTGGCGGAAAGTCTTTCGCGCGGCCGGTCAGAAGTCGCGGGCCAACTTTGGCTTAAAGACGCGGGCGACAATGCATTGACCTTGATGCAATCACTGTGCGACGTCGGCAAATCCAGCTTTGCTTTCACCCAGCTTGACTACACCGCACTGTTTCGTTCCGAATTGAACAAAGCGGCGGAAATTCGAGACGAAGCCTTTGTCCCGCATCAACAAATAGTCATCTGGGGCACGCTCGAAGCCCGCATTCAATCCGCCGATCTGATGATACTGGGCGGTCTGAACGAATCCGTTTGGCCGCCGACTCCACCCGCTGACCCTTGGCTCAACCGTGGCATGAGGTTGCAAGTTGGATTGCCGTCACTTGAACTTCGGGTCGGGCTATCGGCGCATGATTTTCAACAAGCGATTGCGGCCAAAGAAGTAGTTCTCAGCCGGACGTTGCGTGACCAGGGCGCGCCAACCTTGCCCTCGCGTTGGCTGGCGCGACTGACCAATCTTTTGAATGGCATGGGGGTCCAAGGTGCCGATGCTTTGGCCGGTATGAAGGCGAGGGGCGACGCGTACCTGCACCTGTCGGCTTTACACGATGCGCCTACGATGTCTGATTTCACGCCCCTAGCGCCGCGTCCGGCACCGAGCCCCCCGATAGTTCTGCGCCCCAAAACGTTGTCTGTAACCCAGATCGAAACACTGATCCGCGACCCGTATGCAATTTATGCGCGCTTCATACTGAAATTGCGCCGCCTTGATCCGATTGGGCGCGAGCCAGATCAACTGGAACGCGGCTCGGCTCTGCACGATGTGATGCACGCCTTCATCGATGACACGATCAAGAATCCAAACTTGCTTACGCCAAAGCACCTGATCAGCACGGCGGAAACGGTTTTGGCCGACTTAGTGCCTTGGCCCGATATGCGCAGGCTTTGGGTGGCGCAGATTTCCCGCGTTTCCCAGCAATTCGTAGCGGCGGAAAGACAACGTCGCAAGAACGCCGTTCCTTTGTTGTTGGAACAGAAAGGTGCCGCCGAAATTACTTTGCAACACGGCACCTTCACCCTAACAGGCAAGGCCGATCGCATCGATCTAATGGCTGATGGCAGCATTCTGATTTATGACTACAAATCCGGCGCGCCGCCGGAGCCAAAAGATATTTCGAACTATGCCAAACAGTTGTTGCTGGAAGGTATGATGGTTGAACGTGGCGGTTTCGCGGAACTGGGTCTGCGCAGAGTCAGCCGGCTGGAATATCTGACCCTCAGTATTTCGGCCAAGGACCGCGACGTTGATTTGGGCGATTCCGCCAAAGTTTGGGCCGAGCTGACCGAGCTTTTGCACCATTACGAAAGTGCTGAAACCGGCTACCCAGCCCGAATTCGTTCGAAACACCTGAAAAATGAGGGTGAATTCGATCACCTGTCTCGACGCGGAGAATGGGAAGACGGCGCAGATTACAAAGTCGAAAAGCTATGATCAACGACCTGATCGCCGCCGTCTCAGCCCAACAAAATGCCGCCAACCCCGGCCATTCGGCTTGGGTTGTGGCCAATGCCGGGTCGGGCAAGACAACCGTTCTGGCCAATCGGGTTTCGCGGCTGTTGCTGCGCGGTTGCAATCCGCAAGAGATATTGTGCCTCACTTATACCAAAACCGCCGCCGCCGAGATGCAAGACAGGTTGTTCAAACAGCTTGGCAAATGGTCGATGCAAGACGATGCCGATTTGCGCGAATCTCTGGTGCAACTAGGCGAGCCACTTGCTGAACTTGCACATCAGACGCTGCAAAACGCCCGCACTTTGTTTGCCATGGCCCTTGAAACCCCCGGCGGGTTGCGCATTCAGACGATCCATTCGTTCTGCGACGCGGTTCTGCGGCGATTTCCGTTTGAGGCCGGTATAAGCCCCAATTTTGAACTGCTGGATGAAACCAGCATGTGTCAACTGGTCGCTGGTGTCATCACCGGCTTGGCAGACGACACTCAATCGCCAGCGTTCGATGCAATGGCGGCAAATATGTCGGCGGTCGAAGATGGTTTGCACGTTCTGGCCAAAGCGATTTTGGCACGGCGTCGGCAATTTGACCGCCCATTTGACGAAGACTTGTTTCGCCGAGACTTCGCTATTGCCGGATCGTTGTCGCTGGAGTCGTTGTATCGCGATATGCTGGGAAACGACAGTTACACTTTGCTGGAAAGCATGATCGAGCCGCTGAAGGCGGGTTTGAAAACCGACATTGGTCGGGGGCAAGACATTCAACGAATACTGCCCGATCTGGCCAACCCCGCGCATCACGCGGCGATTGAGAAACTATTTCTGCATGGCGTGGCCGCAGAAAAAAAGGGCCCCTTCACCGCAAAAATTGACGGCTGGGCAACTAAGGATGTTCGCGACTTACATCCAACTATCGCCGCCGATGCCAACATTTTGGCACTGCGGGTTGCGAATGCCCGGCAAAAACGCCTTGCGCTTGGAATGTTGGAAACCTCGCGGGCTTTGCACGACTTTGCCGCAGAGTTTTTGCAGAGCTACGACGCCCGAAAAGCCGAACGCGGCCTTTTGGACTTTGACGATCAGGTGGCGAAAGTCAGGACCATGCTTGCCTCCCCGGGCATTGCGCAATGGGTGCTTTTCAAACTCGACGGCGGCATCTCGCACGTTCTGGTGGACGAGGCGCAAGACACCAGTCCGCCGCAATGGGACGTGATAAAATCGTTGACCGAAGATTTTTTCACCGGCGCCGGTGTGGCGGAAAAACCGCGCAGCATCTTTGCCGTCGGCGACGAGAAACAATCGATCTATTCGTTTCAAGGTGCCGATCCCGAAGCTTATTTTGGAGCGAAAGAGCATTTTTCCGAAAAGCTGTTCGACTTTGTCGACCCGCTTGAACACTGCGACCTGCTGTATTCCTTCCGCTCGGCGCAGCCAATCTTGCGGCTGGTTGATGATGTCATGCGCCAGCAACCGAGTGGCGCGCATGGCCCGATTTCGCATTTGGCACCCAAGCCGGAAAAACCGGGTCGGATTGAACTTTGGGACCGATTTGAGAAAGAAACCGCCGCCGTTCCGCCGCCTTGGCACCTTCCCGATGATATGCCGATCGAAGAAAAACCGCTTGTCCGATTGGCACAAAAAATCGCCGCTTGGTTGCAGGTTCAATTGCGCGATGGGGTTATCCCCGAAAAAGACGTTACCCGAAGACTGCGCCCCGGCGATATTTTGATTTTGGTGCAAAAGCGCGGCAGGCTTTTCGACGCATTGCTTTCGGCGATGAAAGCGCTGGATTTGCCGGTGGCGGGCGCGGACTTATTCGCGCTCAAGGAAGAATTGGCGGTCAAGGATTTGCTGGCGGTACTGTCTTTCGTCGCCACCCCGTTTGACGACCTGTCACTGGCTGCCGCGTTGCGTTCGCCGATTTGCGGCCTTTCGGAAGCCGAACTTTTTGCCTTGGCCAGTGAACGCGGCGGCGCCAGCTTGTGGGAACGGTTGCAAGCGCAGAATGAACAGTTCCCGGTCTGTGTCGAAATGTTTGAAAAGCTGCGCAGAAACGCCGATTTCACCCGGCCTTTCGAGCTTTTGGAAATGATTCTGACCGAATTTGGCGGGCGCAAGAAACTGGTTGGTCGTTTGGGGCGCGAGGCGATTGAGGGAATTGACGAACTCTTGTCCCAATCGCTGGTTTTTGAATCGGTAAGCGTTCCCAGCCTGATAGGTTTTCTCGACTGGATCGATCAAAGCGATCAGGAATTGAAACGCCAGATTGATAGCAACAGCAACTTGATCAGAATCATGACCGTTCACGGGGCCAAGGGGTTGGAATCGCCGATGGTGATATTGCCCGAAACGGGCCAACAAAAACCGCCATCAGCCAAGTCAAACATCCATGCCCTTGCCGATGGATCGGTGGTTTGGGCCCCCATTTCCCAACCGAAAGCCGAGGTTTTGCAGCGGGCCATTGAGGCCGAATCCGAAAAAACCAAGGCCGAAAAGCTGCGGCTTTTGTATGTGGCGATGACTCGCGCGGAACATTGGTTGGTTGTCTGCGGGGCGGAAAGTGAAACCAATTCGGACACAAGCTGGTACTCACTGATTGAATCGGGATTTGGTTTGCAAAACCCAACGCGTCGGCGCGACGCCTTGATTGTCGAGCGCAATTGGCCGACTAAAGCCGAAATTGCTGACCTTCCAGCAGGAACACCAACGCTCAGCGCTTTACCCGACTGGCTCAAATCCAACGTTGCCGCGCCGACAAAACGCAACCGCGCCTTGTCACCGTCCAAGCTTGGCGGTGCCCATGC
Source organism: Oceanomicrobium sp. (assembly GCA_031415055.1). GTDB lineage: Bacteria > Pseudomonadota > Alphaproteobacteria > Rhodobacterales > Rhodobacteraceae > JANMOK01. The sequence continues at coordinate 114,095 of JANOQZ010000044.1, forward strand.
AGTTTTGGATCTCGAAAATGGGTCAGAGGATGACTATGCCCGGTGCTATGGTCGCTGGATCCACTTGTTGCTGGAACATTTGCCGCACGTTCAAGCCACAGACTTTCCTGCGATTGCCGATAATTTATTCGCAGTAGATGAATCGCCGCCAAACGACGTCGAACGCGATATGGTTTTGAATGAGGTCACAAAACTCCTAGCCGCGCCGCATTTGGTTGAGCTTTTCAGGCCAACCAATCTTGCCGAAGTCGCCTTCGCCACGCCAGTTGAGCAGCGCCATTTGTTGGGAAGGATAGACCGACTGGTAGTAACGCCTGACAGAATCGTCGCGGTTGATTTCAAGTCGAACGCAAAAGTTCCAACTCGGCCAACCGACGTGCCCGAAGGTATTTTACGGCAGATGGGCGCCTATGCCCACGCCTTGGCCGCGATATGGCCGAGCAAAGAGATTGAAACCGCTATATTGTGGACAAAAACCGCTGAACTGATGGTACTGCCGCAAAATATTGCGATGGATGCATTCGCGCGGCGCGACAAACCTTGACGTTCCCCCAGTGCGTTCCTAGGTTGACCGTCCCAGCAAGTTTCCCCGGGGTTTAGGAGTATCCGCATGGCCACGTTCAAAGTAACCGACGACTCGTTTGATGCTGATGTCATCAAATCCGCTCTGCCGGTGGTTGTCGATTTCTGGGCGGACTGGTGCGGACCCTGCAAAATGATTGGCCCGGCATTGGAAGAGATTTCAACGGAACTTGCCGGCAAAGTTAAGATTGTCAAACTCAACGTCGATGAAAACCCGATGATCGCGTCGCAACTGGGCGTGCGCGGTATTCCGGCACTGTTCATGTTCAAAGGCGGAAAGCCGATTTCCAACAAAACCGGTGCCGCCCCCAAAGCGACGCTTAAGGGTTGGATTGAAAGCGGGATTTAGGCGTTTTCCCTTAACACAGTCCCAGCAAGATACAGCGACCCGCAGATCAGAATGCGGGCGTTTGGGGCAGTGGGCACGATGTCCTGAATGGCCGCCAAAACCGAATCCGAAACGGTTGCCTCCATCCCGCAATCCAGCGCGGCTTCCATCGTTTCAGCGGCCAACAACGTCGCCGCCTCGCCGGGTATCGAAACCGCATGCATCGACATTGCAACCTTCGCCAAAGGTCGCAAATAACCGCGTACATCCTTGGTGCGCAGCATGCCGCAGACCAGATGCAGCGGCTTGGGGGACAACCGCGTCACGGCCTCGGCCAGCGCAATACCAGCGCCCTCGTTATGGCCGCCGTCTAACCAAACCTCAGCCAATCCCGCTGCCTCAACCAACGGCCCATGCCGCAATCGTTGCAACCGCGCGGGCCATTCGGCTTTGGTCACCGCCGCCTCGCAGGCGGCCTCGTCGAACCCCAAGAAACGCAGCGACGCGAGGGCTATACCCGCATTCTCCACCTGATGCCCGCCAATCAGGTTGGGTAGCGGCAGGTCCAACAAACCGTGGTCATCCTGATAGATCATCCGCCGGCGCTCTTCCCACACTTGCCAATCGCGATTGCAGATCAGCAAGGGCGCCCCCAATCGCGCGGCTTTGGCCTCGATTACCGCCAAAACCAAATCGTCTTGTTTGCCCACGATGCAGGCCACATCACGTTTCAAAATCCCGGCCTTTTCGCCGGCAATCTCGGCCAAAGTGTCGCCCAGATATTGTTGATGGTCGATCGAAACCGGGGTGATCACCGTCAAAACGGGCCGTTCAACCACGTTGGTCGCATCCAACCGCCCGCCCAAGCCAACTTCCAGCAAGGTGAAATCGGCGGGTGTTCGGGCGAACGCCAGAAAGGCTGCGCAGGTGGTTATCTCGAAATAGGTGATCGGCAGATCCAGATTGGCGGCCTCGCATTCCTGCAAAATCCCCGCCAAATCCGCCTCGGAAATAAACGTCCCCCCAACCCTAATCCGCTCGTGAAAGCGCGCCAGATGCGGCGAGGTATAGACATGCGCCGACTTCCCCGCTGCCTCGATCCCCGCACGGATCATCGCCACTGTCGAACCTTTGCCATTGGTCCCGGCCACATGCACCACGGGCGGCAAGGTGCGTTCGGGGTGACCAAGCGAACCAAGCAACCGCTCGACCCGATCCAGCACCAAATCGATAATCTTGGGATGTAGCGACATCAACCTTTGCAGGATGATGTCGGTTCCGGCGTCAGCCACCCTACTCAGCCGCTTCCGGCTTTGGCAAATCGCCGTGAATTTGGGGCGTTTGCCGCATCAACATGCGCAGAATTGTGATCAATTCGCCGCGCATATTCTTGCGATGCACGACCCGATCCAGCATGCCGTGGTCCAGCAGATACTCCGCCCGTTGAAACCCTTCGGGCAGCTTTTCGCGGATGGTCTGCTCAATAACACGTGGCCCGGCAAAGCAAATCAACGCATTCGGCTCGGCAATCTGCACGTCGCCCAGCATGGCATAGCTCGCCGTCACCCCGCCGGTGGTTGGATGGGTCAGCACCACGACATAGGGCAAACGCGCCTCTTTCAGCATCTCAATCGCCACTGTGGCACGGGGCATCTGCATCAGGGACAATATCCCCTCCTGCATCCGCGCCCCACCAGCGGCAGAAAACAGAACCAGCGGGCATTTGCGTTCAACCGCTTGCTGGCAAGCAGCGATGATCGCATTGCCCACCGCCATACCCATCGAGCCGCCCATGAAGTTGAAATCTTGCCCCGCCGCCACAATTCGCAGTCGGCCAATTTCGCCCTCGGCAACCAGCATTGCGTCTTGCACGCCGTTCTTCTTGCGAGCTTCCCGAATGCGGTCCGGATATCTCTTTTGGTCGCGAAAATGCAGCGGGTCGGCCACCGGTTCGGGCACCGGTATTTCGACGTAAACCCCACCGTCGAACAGATCGGCAAATCGCTCGCGCGGGGTAATGTTCATGTGGTGCTGGCAAGAGGGGCAAACATTCAGCGCGTCGCTTAACTCGCGGTGAAACAGCATGGTTCCGCATTCGTCGCATTTGGTCCACAGGTTTTCCGGCGTGTCGCGGCGCGAAAACAGCGAGTTTATCTTTGGCCGGACATAGTTGGTAATCCAGTTCATTGCCGCCCCTGTGATCCTTGCATTGCCGCCCTAATTAAGGTCCACGGCGAATGATTGCAATTGCCCGCTCCGCCGACGGGCGACAATGGCAAGGTAAACCAGATAGACCACAATTATCGAGATGATCTGCCCAATCAACCCAACGCGCATGGTTGGAATGTCATTCAAATCAACATTGGCGATGAAAAGTGACAGGCCAGATGCTGGCCCCGGCAGACCCATAATAAGCACCGCAAAAAAGTTATTGACGAAATGCAGTCCCATGGCAGAGGCCAAATTTCCGGTTCGCGCCGTTAAATCACCAGCAAAAAGGCCAATAAGAAACGCCCCGACCACAACCAAAGGCGCGTTGGCGTGAAATGTGGCCCGGTCGTAATGCAACAATGAAAACAGAAACGCGGGCAACACCCACCAAACCCAGCGGCTGACAAACCGCGCCCCCAATTGCTGCATGAAATAGCCGCGAAATATCAGTTCTTCGGAAGCGATTTGCAGGAAAATGAGTGTGACAGTAATTGGCAACAGAATTATCCATCTGCCAAAAGGCAAGTTGGCAATCGCAGACCCACCTAAATACGACAAGAAAAACCCAATCCCCGCCAGCGTCGCCGTGACCAGCGCCGCCTTGCGAAACGAGCGCCAATGGAGGCGTCGGTCTGCACCAAACAACGAGGCAATCGACCTGCCATGCAGCAATCTCAATGCCAGCCAAATCGCCGGATAAGAAAATAGCGGGATGCCAAACAACGCCAGTGTCGACGCGGGCGAACCTTCGGACTGAATTTGCGTTAAAAACGCTGATCCGCTGGGCGCGGAAAAATACACCAGATAGGTGCCAATCCCAACGACAGGCGCAATCCAGACAATCGCGATCAAAACAATACCAACGATCAATCGCCAAACTTGGTCATTGGGCTTTGCCTGCTGCGCAAATGCCTGAAACGCAGCGCCGCGCGTTGGAAACGGATTCTTCATGTCTGACTGCCTGTTCTGCCCAAATTCGTACGCTTTATTTGCCCATCAAGGCGCAGGCCAAATTGCTGCTTCCCAAGAACAGTAAATTCGCGCAAAATCAAACTATATTCGGAAATAAATTTGCTGAGCTTACCTTAATAATAGCCTTCGGGTGCGTGATGTCTGATCGATCCAATCTGGTTGAAGAGACGCTGGAAAAGCTCGCCAACACGCGAACGTCTGAAGAAATTCGCGCCGTCGCCTTTGAATATTTCAAAACGCTCGACGTGCCCATGATGTCCTATCACCACCTGCCGCCCATCGGTGCGCCCGATCAAGGCGTGCTTTTGCTGGAAACCGAAGGGTTCCCGCCGGACTTGTTGCAACGTTATATCAAGGAAAAGCTGTTCCTGATCGACCCCGTTCCGATCTATGCGCAGAAAACCACTGTGCCTTTTAAGTGGAGCGAGATTGGCAAATTGACCAACCTCAGACCTGAGCAAAAAGAACTGATGCGCGATTTTTTCAATGCGGGCGTCGCCGATGGTTATGCATTCCAGGTTTTTGGCCCCGGTGGTCGCAATGGCGTGTTTGGCTTTGCTTGGGGTAAAGTTGCCCGAACCTTCAAGCCCTCTATTCTACACGAGGTGCGCTGGGTCTGTCAGGCGGTGCATTTACGCTATTGTGAATTTCTTGAGCAAAAAATCCCCGAAACCATCGGCCTTTCTAATCGTGAACGCGAGGTTCTTGAATGGGTGGCGCGCGGCAAAAGCAATTCGGACATTGCCACCATCATGGGTGTTTCGGCCCACACGGTTGACGCCTATTTGCGGAGAATCTTTTTGAAACTGGGCACCACCGACCGGGTTACAGCGGCGATACGTGGCGTAGGGACCGGTATCATTACCGGAGTGGTTTGATCGTTTGCCAAATATTTGTCACGTGATTGCGTGTAACGACCAGCGTTGTAGCGCATCCGAAACGTTTCGGATTAAACATTCCTCATCAACCACTAGGGTGGCATCAATGAGCAATGGTCCGAAAAATTGGAAAAATCGCCTAGCGTTTTGGAATTTGTTGCCAAGAATCGAATCCAAAAAAAGATTGCGGCAATCAAAGAAGAATATACGTCGAACAATCGGTTGCTGAGCTATTTTGCCCAGAACAACCCACCTGATGTGTCCGACGATTCGCTGTCCCTTTTGGAAGCGGCGCTGTTGCGTCGGCAAGAAATGTTGATCGAACAGATGGCCGATATTCCGGCGAAGTCGCTGGATGATATGCGGGCGAAGTTGGAACTTTGGGTCGAAGAGATCGAAGATTCCGAAGAATTCGACGCCCGCTCGAAAATAGTCTTATCCGTCTTGGATGACATCAAATCCTTGTCCGCCTAGGTCAATGTCTTTAGACTGAAAATTGATTACCTCGTCTCGTTATTTTGGTCACCCCGACCAAAGTTATTGTCAGGCGAAATGAAATGTCATTGCCGAACTCGTTACTCAGCCATTCGGCATTGACAGAGCGGACCGCACAAACGCACGAGCCCCCAAGTGCAGGCGTGCGGTCCGTGCCAAAATCCTTCCCCTCCAGATTGGCGCTGCTTGTATAGCAACGTGCCGTTGACTATGGCTTTGGCACCAAGCCCGTTGAGGAGATTCCAGCATGGACGTGCAAAAGTTTGATAAATCCCGCCTGCCCAGCCGCCATGTTACCGAAGGGCCAGCGCGTGCGCCGCACCGATCCTTCCTCTATGCGATGGGCCTGACAGAGGCTGAAATTCATCAGCCCCTGATTGGAGTCGCCACCTGTTGGAACGAAGCTGCGCCCTGCAACATCTCGCTCAGTCGACAGGCGCAGGCCGCCAAATTGGGTGTCAAAGCGGCGATGGGCACGCCACGCGAATTTACCACCATCACCGTTACCGACGGCATCGCCATGGGCCACGAAGGCATGCGTTCCTCGCTGGTCAGCCGCGAAGCGATTGCCGACTCGGTTGAACTGACCATGCGCGGCCATTGCTATGACGCTCTGGTTGGCTTGGCGGGTTGTGACAAATCGCTGCCCGGCATGATGATGGCGATGGTTCGCCTGAATGTGCCCTCGGTTTTCGTTTACGGCGGCTCCATCATGCCTGGCCGTTACGAAGGCCGCGATGTGACGGTGCAAGATGTGTTTGAGGCGGTCGGCAAACACCAAGCTGGTCTGATGAATACCGATATCGAAGATCTGGCCCGCGTCGCCTGCCCAACGGCTGGGGCCTGCGGTGGCCAGTTCACCGCCAACACCATGGCTTGTGTCAGCGAAGCGATTGGTCTGGCCCTGTTCAATTCATCGGGCATGCCCGCGCCCTACGAATCTCGCGATCAGTATTCCGAGGCCTCGGGTCGCGCCGTTATGCATCTGTTGGAACGTAACATCCGCGCCCGCGATATTGTCACCCGCAAAGCGCTGGAAAACGCCGCCCGTGTGGTTGCCTGCACCGGCGGTTCGACCAACGCCGGGTTGCATTTGCCAGCAATCGCGCATGAAGCGGGGATTGAGTTTTTTCTGGAAGATGTCTGCGATATTTTCCGCGACACACCTTATTTCGTCGATCTAAAACCCGGTGGTGCCTATGTTGCCAAAGACCTTTACGAAGCAGGTGGCGTGCCTGTTATTCTGAAAGAACTGCGCAAAGCTGGCCTTATCCATCAAGATTGCATGACAGCATCGGGTCGCAGCATCGGCGAAGAAATCGATATGGTCACCCGCGAAGCTGACGGCAAAGTTATCTATCCGGTCGCCACACCCATCACAAAAACCGGCGGCGTTGTCGGCTTGAAAGGCAACCTTGCCCCCGATGGCGCGATTGTAAAAGTCGCAGGCATGACATCCGAGGAACTGAAATTCATCGGACCAGCCCGCGTCTTTGAATGCGAAGAAGACGCTTTTGAAGCCGTGCAAAACCGCACCTACAAGGAAGGCGAAGTTCTGGTCATCCGCAACGAAGGGCCAATGGGTGGCCCCGGCATGCGCGAAATGTTGGCAACCACGGCGGCTTTGTCGGGCCAAGGCATGGGCAAGAAAGTCGCCCTTATCACCGATGGTCGATTCTCTGGCGCGACACGCGGCTTTTGTGTTGGTCACGTCGGCCCCGAAGCGGCGCAATGCGGCCCCATAGCCCTGTTGCGCGATGGCGATATGATCACGCTGGACGCCAACAAGGGCATCATTTCGGTCGACTTGACCGAAGCAGAAATGACGGCCCGCAAGAAAGATTGGAAAGGCCCGCGCCCGACAATCTATGCCAGCGGTGCTTTGTGGAAATACGCCCAGCAGGTCGGCGAAACCTACCGAGGAGCGGTGACCCATCCCGGTGCCAAAGCCGAAAAACACGTCTACGCCGACCTGTAACTCGGGCAGTTTCTCGCATGTTTACGCGCCGAGGACTGCCAAACTTATCGCCTCTGGCTCGGTTGATAGGCAATGGGCCACGCAAGACCCCAGCCAAGTCCGGCTGGACCTTTCGTCCTACACCCTGGGACGCAAAACTTGGCCTTTCCCAATCCTTTGGGTTAGGCCAACACACGAAAATTGATGCAGACCTTGACCTCTACCACGATGCAACATCGGCCAATGTCTCATGGCAGCAAGATCAAAGCGCCGCGCAAGGACCATTCCCGCTTGCAGTGGTAACGTCATCGTTTGACGGCAATTTCTTCTCACTGGCAGTAGCACTTCCCAATGCCGTGCTCAATTTCCTCAGCAAAGACTCGATCCTGACGGTTACAATGCCGCATAAAATCGACGGCATGGCCAAGATCAAATTGCGCATTGTCGTGAGGCGCGGCGCGAATACCTTTGCGGTTTGGCAGGCGAACAAACATGCCCCCAGCAACGGAATTTTCGGCTTTGAAATGGCGCGTTGCGAGATTGACCCGTCAACCGGCGAAGCAATTTGGCTCGACATTATTCTGTCCAACCCCAAGGATAGTCGGATCGACATTCACGATGTGCTGGTCACGCACCGATTGCGGGCAGAATACTGAAGCTCAACCACGGCCAAAAGCAGGAAAAGTTGCGGTTTGATGGCGCAAGAACAAGAACCCCACGACACTTATCCGTATCTATTTCGCCCGCTTGATCTGGGGCACATAACCTTGCCCAACCGTGTGCTGATGGGCTCGATGCATACCGGGCTGGAAGAGACCGACGACTGGAACCGCGTTGCCACGTTCTATGCCGAACGCGCCAAAGGTGGCGTGGCGTTGATGGTGACAGGCGGCATGGCTCCCAACAAGGAAGGCGCGGTTTTCCCCGGCGCGGCTGGCTTGTTCAGCCCGCAAGACATCGCCAACCACCGCATTGTCACCGACCGTGTTCATGGCGAAGGCGGCCGCATCGCCATGCAAATTCTGCACGCCGGTCGCTATGCCTATTCGCTGCTTGCGGTTGCACCTTCGCCGCTCAAATCGCCAATCTCGCCCTTTGCACCCGCCGAACTTGACGCCGCTGGCATCGAAAAACAAATCGTCGATTTTGTGATAGCCGCCAGCCGCGCCCGCGAGGCGGGCTACGATGGCGTCGAAATCATGGGGTCGGAAGGCTATTTCTTGAATCAATTCTTGGTGAAACACACCAACCACCGCCAAGACGATTGGGGCGGCGCTTACGAAAACCGCATGCGTCTGCCGGTTGAGATTGTCCGGCGCATTCGCGCCGCTGTCGGCCACGACTTCATCCTCATCTACCGCCTGTCGCTGATTGATCTGGTCGCCGATGGGTCAAGCTGGGACGAAGTTGTGTTGCTTGCCAAAGCCATCGAATATGCCGGCGCGTCGCTGATCAATTCTGGCATCGGCTGGCACGAGGCGCGAATACCCACTATCGCCACCTCGGTGCCAAGGGCGGCTTTCACCTGGTTGACCAAAAAATTAATGGGCGAAGTCACCATCCCGCTGATCACTTCCAACCGCATCAACACACCCGAAATCGCCGAATTCGTGCTGAAAACGGGCTGTGCCGATATGGTTTCCATGGCACGACCCTTCCTTGCCGACCCCGAATTCGTCAACAAGGCCCGCGACGGCCGCGGCAAACACATCGCCCCCTGCATCGCCTGCAACCAAGCCTGCCTTGACCATACATTTGCGATGAAACTGACCTCGTGCCTTGTCAATCCCCGCGCTTGTCACGAAACTGAACTGGCAATTTCCCCAACGCTCACCCCAAAGAAAGTCGCCGTCATCGGCGCTGGTCCCGCTGGACTGGCCGCAAGCATCACCGCCGCCCAACGCGGGCACGATGTGACTCTGTTCGAGAAATTCGCCGAAATCGGCGGCCAACTCAACATGGCGAAAGTCATCCCCGGCAAAGAGGAATTTCGCGGGCTGGTTGACTGGTATCGCAGCCAGTTGGAATTGACCGGCGTCACCACGCTTCTCAACCACAAAGCCACGCCCAGTGACCTGGCCGACATTGAGGAAATCATCATCGCCACCGGCGTCACCCCGCGCGATCCCGGCATCACAACCAATGGGGCCGACAACGTTCTCACCTACATCGATGTGCTGCGCGGCAAGGTACCTGTTGGCAACAAAGTCGCCATCATCGGAGCGGGCGGCATCGGCTTTGATGTCGCTGAATTTCTGTCGCAAAATGGCGAAAGCAGCACAGAAAACCCCGAATTGTGGATGCAGGAATGGGGCGTTTCCGCCCCTTGGCAAGATCGCGGTGGGCTGGACCCACAGGGTGCAAGACCGGAACCCTCATCCCGGCAAATCACCATGCTGCAACGTAAAGCCAGCAAACCCGGTGCCGGCCTTGGCAAAACCACAGGCTGGATCCACCGCGAAACCCTGAAGAAACGCGGGGTGAAAATGGTGGCGGGCATCACCTACGAACAAATCAGCGCGCGCGGCCTGCAAATCAGCCGTGGCGACGATCATGCCAATGCCGAATGGCTGGACGTCGACCACGTCATCTTCTGCGCCGGACAGGTTCCCGAACGCGGGCTTGCCGACCAACTCATCGCGCTGGGCCGCATAGTTCATATCATCGGCGGTGCGGACCAGGCCGTGGAACTCGACGCCAAACGCGCCATCGATCAAGGCACACGTTTGGCGGCAAGCCTATGATCGTCATTGCGCGGAGCGAAGCGACAAAGCAATCCAGAAACGCCGCTTGCTGGATTGCTCCACCTTCGGTTCGCAATGACCGCGCGAGCTACCCCCGCAACCGATCCATAATCGCCACCAGCGCCGCCGAAATCCCCGGTTCTGACAACGCATGCCCGGCATTTGCGACCATACGCAATTCCGACCCCGGCCAAGCCTTGTGCAGCGTCAAAGCCGTATGCGGCGGGCACACCATGTCGTACCGCCCCTGCACGATATACCCAGGCACATGGCTGATCTTTCCCATGTCCCGCATGATCTGGCCATCGCATTCCAGAAAGCCGCCCTGTTGGAAATAATGGTTTTCCAGCCGGGCAAACGCCCGTGCCCAGTTACCCGTCGGCCCAGCACGACTCGCGCCGGGGTCCAATACCGCCAACGCACTTTCCCAACCGGCCCAAGCCTCGGAAAAACGGGCCAATTCACCCTCATCACTGCCAAACAACCGCTTGCCATAGGCCGAAACCAATTCGTCGCGTTCATCCGGCGCAACCATCTCGACAAATTCGCGCCACTGCTCGGGCCAAAACCGGCCCGCACCACCGCCGTAAAACCAATTCAACTCGGATTGCGTCATGGTGAAAATACCGCGCAATACCAGAGACTCCACCCGGTCTGGGTGTTTTTGCGCATAAAGCAGCGCCAAAGTAGAACCCCACGATCCGCCAAAAACCACGAACTTTTCCACGCCCAACGAACGCCTAATCTGCTCCACATCCGCCAGCAAATCCCACGTCGTGTTGTTCTCGACGGATGCATGCGGCGTTGATCGACCACATCCACGCTGGTCAAACAGCACTGCGCGGTAATGTTCCGGGTCAAAAAAGCGTCGCATCCCCGGCGTGCAGCCACCGCCGGGCCCGCCGTGCAGCACGATCACTGGCACACCGTCGGGCTTACCCGATTGCTCGACATAAACTTCATGGCCACCGCTGACCGGCATCATCTGTTGATGAAACGGCTCGCGCGGCGGATACAGGCCCTGCCTTTGCCCTGCGCCATTTTGGCTCGCGCTCTCTCGCATACTTGCCCTATTCCTGCCGTCGGTCCAGAATCATCGCAGGTTGAAAAGGTGAGCGCAATGGCTGGGGCTAATACAATCGACGCAAATGAAATCGCCAAGTTTCAGGCGATGGCAGCGGAATGGTGGGATCCGAACGGTACGTTCAAGCCGCTGCATATGCTCAACCCGTGTCGCTTGGCTTATATCGTCGATCAAATCACTGCCGAATATGGCCGTGACCCCAAAACCCGCCAGCCGCTGCAGGGGCTGCGGCTACTCGACATCGGGTGTGGTGGTGGACTGTTATCGGAACCGATGGCGCGGCTTGGGGCGGATGTGGTCGGTGCCGATGCCGGCGAACGCAACATTCCGGTGGCGCGCGTTCACGCCGAACAATCCGGGCTGAGTATCGACTATCGCCACACCAGCGCCGAAGCCTTGACTGAGCTGGGCGAATCCTTCGATATTGTGCTCAATATGGAGGTTATTGAGCACGTTTCCGACCCCGCCGCCTATCTCGCCGCTTGTTTCCAATTGCTCAAACCCGGTGGGCTGATGGTCTGCTCTACTCTCAATCGAAACCCGAAAAGCTGGCTAATGGCGATTGTCGGCGCGGAGCGCATCATGCGCTGGCTACCCGTTGGCACCCACGACTGGGCCAAATTCATCACGCCCGACGAACTTTTCGCCCTTCTGAAAACCGCCGGATTTGACCCGGTTGATCGCAAAGGCATGGTGTTCAATCCGCTCGCGTGGAGCTGGTCGCTGTCCGAGCGTGACCTGTCGGTGAATTATGTGACGACAAGTTTGCGGCCCGTCTAATTCAGCCCTGCCTTACCAAACAACACCCGCAAATCGGCTTCCGGCCTTGCCCCAATATGGCTAATCACCTCGCCCGCCGCCACGCAACCCATGCGCCCGCTCGTCAACAAATCGCGGCCCGATGTCAGGCCAAATAGCACGCCCGAAGCAAACAAATCCCCCGCGCCCGTCGCATCAACTACCTTGGTCGCCGTCGCGGGCGCATGCACCCGCTCGTCGCCTCGCACCAAAAACGCGCCTTCCGCGCCCACCGTGCAGGCCAGAATCGGAACATCAACACGACCCTTGGCGATTGCCAGTTCTAGGTCGTCAGTTTGATACAGCGACATTAACTCATGCTCATTTGCAAACAGCAGTTCCACATCAGCGCGTATCATCCGCAAGAATTCGTCGCGATGGCGTTCGACACAGAACGGGTCGGACAACGTCACCGAAACCTTGCCGTCCGCAGTTCGACATGCTTTGATCGCTTTACCAAACGCTGCGATGGAATCGGGGCCGTCAAAACGATAGCCCTCCAGATAAATCCATTCCGAATTGGCAACTTGCTCCGCGTCAATATCATCCGGCCCCAAAAACTCGCTGACACCCAGATAAGTATTCAGCGACCTTTCGCCTTCCGGCGTCACCAAAATATAGCAACGCCCAGTTTCCGCTGCATGGTTTCGTGGGGCAAAACCCGTTTCATATACCGCGCCTTGTGCCCGCATATCATGCGCGAATATCGCCCCCAACTGGTCGTATTTAACCTTGCCGACATAGGCCGTACGCCCACCCAAAGCGGCAATCCCGGCAATCGTATTAGCGGCAGACCCACCCGAAATTTCCTTCGCCGGACCCATTCGCGCATACAATTCCGTCGCGCGCTCAGTATCGATCAACTGCATCACGCCCTTTTGCACGCCGTTGAGCGCCAAAAAATCATCATCCACATGCACCAAAACATCGACCAAGGCATTGCCAATGCCGGTTACCTGAAACTGCTTCAAACCTTATCCTCCGACTTACACAAATCATTGATCAAACATTGGCCGCACTTGGGCTTTCGTGCCTGACAGATATACCGGCCGTGCAGGATCAACCAGTGGTGCGCATGTTTTTGAAACTCGACCGGCACATGGTCCTCCAGCGCCCGCTCCACCGCTACCACATCCTTACCCACCGCAATCCCCGTGCGATTGCCGACGCGAAATATATGCGTGTCCACCGCTTGCGTTGGATGGCCAAACCAGATGTTCAACACCACATTCGCCGTCTTGCGACCCACACCAGGAAGCCGCTCCAAAGCCGCGCGAGAGGTCGGGACTTGTCCGCCATATTCCGCCAACAACATCTCGCTCAGCCGAATGACGTTTTTGGCCTTGTTGCGAAATAGACCGATGGTTTGGATAAGGCCAACCAAACGTTCCTCGCCCAAGGCAACCATCTTTTCCGGTGTATCGGCAACGGCAAACAACCCCACCGTCGCCGCATTCACGCTTTTGTCGGTCGCCTGCGCCGACAAAGCGACGGCAACTAGCAAAGTAAAAGCATTCACATAGACCAGCTCGCCCATCGGTTCGGGATTTGCCGCCTGAAACCGCCGAAAAACTTCGGCAATTGTGTTGTAATTCAGTTGCTCGACCATGCGACCCCCGTTTCCTTCTTAAGCGCAGGAATCGGGTGGCGCAAATGCCGGGCGCGGCCTATTCCAAGGAAAACCAATCGAGACAGATCATGCAAACCAAAGACCCGTATCATTTCGCCCTAATCGCCCGCGCGATTGCTTTCATCGGCAATAGCAAGGCCGAACAGCCAACGCTAGAAGACGTAGCCGCCTCGACCGGCCTTTCACCGGCGCATTTCCAGCGGATATTCAGCCAATGGACCGGCGTTTCGCCAAAACGCTATCAGCAATATCTGACCTTGAACCATGCCAAAGACCTGCTCAAAAAACGCCTTTCGCTGCTGGAAACCTCGCTGGAAACCGGCCTATCGGGTTCCAGCCGTCTGCACGACTTGTTCGTCAAATGGGAGGCGATGTCGCCCGGCGAATACGCCACCGGTGGCGAGGGCTTGACCATCCATCACGCCACCTTCGACTCGCCTTTCGGCCAAGTCCTGGCGATGGGCACGAATCGTGGGCTGTGCGGCATGGCCTTTACCGACGAGACCGGGCCAAAACCCGCTTTCGCTGACATGCAATCGCGCTGGCCATTAGCGACTTACATTGAAAACCCCGAAATCCTGCGCAAGTCCGTCACCGCCGCCTTCACCGGCAACGGTCAGGCCGACTTGCATCTGATCGGCGCACCCTTCCAAATCAAGGTTTGGGAAGCGTTGCTTTCCATCCCTTCGGGCCACGTGACGACCTATTCGCAAATCGCTGGCAAGATCGGCCACCCAAAAGCGGTTCGCGCCGTCGGCACCGCCGTTGGTCGCAACCCGATAAGCTGGCTGATCCCCTGCCATCGTGCACTACGCAAATCGGGCGAACTGGGCGGCTACCACTGGGGATTGCCGGTCAAACGCGCCATGCTGGCGTGGGAATCGGCGCGGTTTGACGCCGAACAAGCCGCCTGAACCTGCAACAATCGGCAACATCTTGCGCAATTGGTCAATCCGGCGTGAGCAGACCAACCCGCCCATTGTGCCGGCCGATTGCTGTTGTAGATGTGAGGTCACATTAATTTTTGATGGAGGAGTCGAGGCAATGCCCGCTCTCAAACTGACAATCGCCGCCACCGTTGCGGCCACCTTCGCGCTCAGCGCATGCAGCAATCCCGACGGCAGCGCCAACAACCAAGGCACGGGTGCTTTGCTGGGCGCTGCTACTGGCGCACTCTTTGGCCAAGCCGTTTCGGCCTCGCATCCCGAACGTGGTCGCGTTTTAGGCGCGGTTGCCGGTGCCATCGTTGGTGGCGCAATTGGTGATAACCTTGACAAACAAGAAGCCGAACTTCGCGGCGACTTGGGCGGTTCCGGGGCACGTGTCGTCAACACCGGCGACCATCTGATTGTTACCTTGCCCGAGTCAATCACCTTTGACTTTGACAGCGCCGTTTTGCATCCGCAGTTTGTCGACTCGGTGCGTGATATTGCCCGAAGCTTGCAAAATTATCCCGACACGCTGGTCGAGGTTATTGGCCATACCGACAACGTGGGTTCGCCCAGCTATAACGACAATCTGTCGCAAGCCCGCGCCCAGTCAGTCGCCAATGTGCTGATCGGGTCTGGTGTCCGCTCCAGCCGAATTGAAGCTTATGGATTGGGCGAACGTCGGCCAGTTGCTTCCAACGCCAGCGCTTCCGGCCGCCAAGCCAACCGCCGCGTCGAAATCGTCATCACGCCAACGCGTTGATTTCTGCGGCGAGAAACTGAAAACCCCGGGCCTTGCGGTCCGGGTTTTTCTTGTGAACTGGGCCAATGGAACTTCCTGCACTAGCTGTGAGTTGACACTGGTAATTTCACAGGGAAACAACATCATGCCCGTTCTTAAACTCACACTCGCTGCCGCCGTTGCAGCTACGATGGGCTTGACAGCCTGTACAAATCCGAACGGCACCAACAATAATGCCGGCACTGGCGTGCTATTGGGTGCCACGACCGGTGCTATTCTTGGTCAGGCCATCAAGCCCACCAGCGATGGTCGCGCCATCGGTGCCATAGCCGGTGCAATCATCGGCGGTGCCATCGGCAACAACTTGGATAATCAGGAAGCCGAACTGCGCCAACAACTTGGTGGTAGTGGTGCAAGTATCATCCGCTCCGGTGACCAGTTGATTGTCATCCTGCCCGAGTCAATCACCTTTGATTTCGACTCGTCGGTGTTGAAATCGCAGTTCGTCGGTTCGGTGCAAGACATCGCGCGCAGCCTGCAACGCTATCCAAATACGGTTGTGCGCGTTGTCGGCCATACCGACTCGATCGGAACCGCAGCACATAACGCCGCCTTGTCGCAAAACCGCGCTTTGTCGGTTGCCAATGTGTTGGTCAATTCCGGTGTTCGGTCCAGCCGCCTGCGCATATTTGGTGCCGGGTCGACGCAGCCTGTCGCGTCAAACTCAACTGCCGCTGGTCGTCAACAAAACCGTCGGGTTGAGATCATTATTACACCAGCCGGGTAACGTCGACCACCTTACGTGTAGGAGAAAACTCGGGCTTGGGGGCCCGAGTTTTTTTATTTCGCCAGCGTGTCAATGCAACTTGGCGCCAACATCCTCGATCGCCGCATCAATCAGCGCATTGCTGTCGGCAGCGCCCATATTCTTGGCAATCACATCGCGTGCCGCAGCAATGGCGACCGAAGCGGCCTGGTCCTTGATCTGGCGGATCGCCGCCGTCTCTGCCGAGGCAATCTGGTCTTTCGCCGCCTGCACACGCCGCGCGATGGTGGCTTTCAAATCTTCCTTGGCAATAGCGGCAGCATTCAAGGCTTCTTCCTTGGCGCTGGCAACAATTGCCGCTGCCTGCCCTTCAACCGCCTTTTGCTTTGCCTCATAGCTGTCCAAAATCGCCCGAGCTTCATCGCGCAACGCCCGCGCCTCGTCCAAGTCGCGCTTGATGCCTTCGGCACGACCGTCCAACAGCTTGGCGACGATTTTCGGCACGCCCAAATACAACAGCACGCCCACAAAGGCGGCGAAGGCGATTGAGACGACGATATTGGTATCGTTGAGAAATTCCATCGCCTTACCCTTTCAATCGCGCCGACACAGCAGCATCAACCGCCTTGTCATCGGCCGCACCGGGCAGGATCGCCGCAATAATCGCTTTGGCAGCATCCTTGGCAACCACTTCGATACTTTTCAAAGCGCCATCCCGGATTTCACGGATATGACCCTCGGAAACCGAGGCTTGTACCGCAATTTCCGCGTCAGCCTTGGCGGTTTCCGCGCCCAATGTTTTCTGGATTTCGGCCTTGGTTTCCGCGCCAATCCGCTGCGCATTCGCCCGCGCCGAAGCCAGGGCCGCATTATAGGCAGCCTCAGACTGAACCGCCTGTTCTTTCATCCGTGCCGCATCATCCAAATCCTTGGAAATAATCCCGCTGCGTTCGGCCAATATCCCGCCTATCCGCGGCAAGGCGATTTTGCTGATGATGAAATACAGCGCGACCAAGGCGACCAAAAACCAGAAAATCTGGTTCGGGAAGGTCGAAAAATCGAGCTGCGGCATACCGACCTTGGCCACTTCGTGACCGGCCTCTGCCGTTGGTGTTGCTGTCGCCATGATAGTCTCCGATGGCATCAAGGGCCGGCCGATGGGCCGACCCGTCAGAAATTACGCCGCTTATCCGCGAAGGATCAGAATGCGTACATCAACAGCAAAGCGACGAGGAACGAGAAAATCCCCAAAGCTTCGGCAAAGGCGATGCCGATGAACATGGTCGCCGTCTGACCACCCGCCGCTGCCGGATTGCGCAAAGCGCCCGACAGGAAGTTGCCCACGACGTGGCCCACGCCAACCGCCGCGCCGCCCATGCCGGTGCAGGCTAGACCCGCGCCGATCAAACGGCCCATTACCTCGATATCGCCTTCCATGATGGTATCTCCTTGTTTGGAATGCTTGAAAAATTAGTGGCCCGGATGCAGTGCATCGTTCAGATACACGCATGTCAGGATGGTAAAGACATAGGCCTGGATCACCGTCACCAGCATTTCCAACCCGTAAACTGCCATGATCGCAATGATCGGCGCGACCGAGAATATTCCCAGTGCCCCAGCGAATCCGGCAAAAACTTTGATAACGGCGTGACCGGCCATCATGTTGCCGGCCAGACGAATGGAATGGCTGACCGGACGCACGAAATACGAGATCACCTCGATGATCAAAAGGATCGGGCGCAGCACCAAAGGCGCGCTCGAAATCCAGAACAGTTTCAGGAAGCCAAATCCGTGTTTGTACAACCCGATCAAAGTCACCGAAATGAACACGATCATCGCCAGCACGCCGGTTAGCGCGATGTGGCTGGTGGGGGTGAACGAATAGGGCAACAGACCCAGAACGTTAGCGAACAGGATGAAGCAGAAAATCGTCATCATGTACGGGAAATATTTTAGCCCGCCCTGGCCCGCGATGTCGAAGGTCATTTTGTGCACGAAACCGTAAATCACCTCGGCGACCGATTGCGCGCGGCCGGGAATAACCGCCCTTTTGCTGGTGCCCATGACCAACAATGCTGTTATCCCGATCAGCGATACCGCCAGCCATAGGGTTTGATTGGTGATCGAATACCATTGCAGCGGGCCGTCGCCAAACAACGGGTGAATCTCGAACTGATCCATTGGGTGGATGTTGAAACCGCCGCTTGCATGTTCTTCGCTTGCCATCACCAGTCCCTACTTCGCTTCGTCCGCCGCCTGCCGCTGAACTTCTTGCGCCGTTCGCATCATCACGCGAATTCCGGCAGCTAGGCCCAACAACGAGAATATCATCAGAAATATCGGGAGCGTCCCAAACAGGCTATCCAGCCCGTATCCGATGCCGATGCCCAAGGCCATGCCGACCACAAGCTCAATTACCATCCGCCAGGCTTGATTGGCCTTGGCATATTTTTCGCCAATCGGGTTTGGGGCGCTTTCGACCTTTTGCGCTGCTTTGATCGAATTTAACTGATCCTCCAGCGCCTTCAGCCGTGCCGGATCAGGGTGCTGCGTCTTTGACGACATGCCCGATACGACCCCTTCACCCAACCGCGAATTTTCAGCGGACAATATGGGCGCGTTAGGTTTCTGTCAAGAAACGTGAATAAAGTGTAAACAATTGATTAACAACACTAAATTGTTTCACGTGAAACAATTTGTCGGCCTGAAACAGTCGATTTTGCCAAACCCGCAAACTCAACCAAAAGGTTGACGATTCACAATTCGCAGGCCTAATCATCCCCATGACCGACGCAATCCTCGACCGCGCTTTTTCCGCCCTCGCCGACCCAACCCGGCGACGAGTGCTGACCGCGCTGCTGGAATCCGACCAAACCGTCGTTGATTTAGCTGCACCCTTTGCGATGAGCTTGACCGCCGTTTCCAAGCACATCGGCATTTTGATCGAAGCTGGCCTCATCACCCAATACCGCGAAGGCCGCGACCGCTGGTGCGCCTTAAACCCAGCGGCAATGCATGAGGCTTTTCGTTGGATGCAGGACTTCGGCTATTCACAAGACCAAGCCGATGAGACGTTTGAGGCCGAGCTTCTGGAACTCGGCCTGATCGACCTCGAAACCTGAAACCTACTCGCGGCCCAGAAAATTGCCCTTGCCAATTTGCACACCTTTGGCGCGGCAAATCGAATAGGCGGTTGTGACGTGGAACCAGAAATTCGGGAAACCATAACGCGGCACATAATCCGCGCCCTTCAATGTCACCATCGCACCACCGGTCTTGAATTCGATGTCGCGGTCTTCCGATCCCTCAAGGTCTTTTGCGGAAAACGACTTGGCCAAATCGACCGCCTTCTGCACCCGTTCCTGCAACTCGGCAAAGGTCTTCTCAACATCCGGCCAGCTTGGCATTTCCGTTCCAGCCAACCGATGCAACGTGCTTTTGACGTGATCGGTGCTGGTCATTACTTGACGCTTCAACGGCAGCATGTCGTCGATCAACCGCGATTCCAGAAACGCGGTCTCGTTCAATTTATGGTCGCGCACATGGGCGGTAGCCTTATCAAGCGTGATACGCAAAGATTTCAGGCCCGATAGAAATACAGGCACGGTGGCTGCATGCATGGTAATGGACATGGAAATGGGTTCCAGCTGTTGGAGAGAATTGATCGCCAACAGCTAGGCGTCGCCGCCAAAACCCACAAGGGGTTACATGGCGGATGCCGTCAAATCCGCTGCGGAAAACAGCACCGAAAACGACTTGCACCAGATCACGACCGAGGCATAACCATCCGGCGACATTCCCGCAGGAACCACATAAGACTGGTCGCCTGTTGGCGATTGCAGCGCCCCTAGCGACAGATACTCGCTGGCCAAAACCTGATCAGCCGTCATAATCCCGCCGGCTTTCACCAACCAAACCTCCAAATCCGGCCCCGGCGTGGTTGCGAAGCTTTGCAAGCTCAACACATATTCCCCCGCCGCATTCTTGCTGATCGAAGCAACGCCGGAACCGCGATGAACCCCATCGGCGTCCCGGAAATCGCCGCTTGCAACGGTCATGGCATCTTGGGCGAAGGTAGCCGTGGCAAGACCGAAGGGTGCTGCCAGACTTAGAATGAGCGCGATAGTTTTGAGTGACATGGCGTTTCCTTTGGCGAACTGCTGCGCCATTCATTCTTGCAAACGCCGTTCACATCAATTCACGTTCCGGCGAGGAATGTTGGAAATTATATAATTTACAATCGATGCTCATTTAATTAGTAATTATACTATCGACGGATGGTAATTATATAATGTCAATTTATGCCACGCCAAAGCTGCTACCGGAAGATCATGCCGTAATCGACCTGATCAACGAACAAAAGCAACAACTCAAATATCTAATCCAGAGCAACCCTCATCGATGGACGGGATTGTTACGGCGGAATTCAATGGCGCTGGCGATTCAAGGCTCCAACAGCATCGAGGGCTACCACGCCACGATGGATGACGTCGTGGCAGCAGTTGAAGATGAAGAGCCGATGGATACCAGTGCGGCAACTTGGCGGGAAATTATTGGCTACCGCGACGCGCTGACTTACATCGTTCAACTTGCGCAGGACGATCATTTTCAGTTTCACGCACAACTCCTGCGAAGTTTGCATTTCATGATGTTGAAACACAGTCCAAAAGACTTGCCCGGCAGGTGGCGTCCGGGCGACATTTACGTTGTAAACAAAGCTACTGACGAGCGGGTCTATCAAGGACCCGACGCAATCGAAATCCCGTTGCTAATTGATGAATTGATCGCCGAGCTGAACAGTTCGAAGGACAGTCCAATCGAAGTCAGGGCGGCAATGGCGCATTTGAACTTGGCGATGATCCACCCGTTCAAGGACGGCAACGGGCGTATGGCGCGGGCATTGCAGACGCTTGTCTTATCGCGGGAAGGTATTATCAGCCCAGTTTTTTCATCCATTGAAGAATGGCTTGGCAGCAACACACAGCCCTATTACGGCATCTTGACGCAAGTTGGCAAAGGTGCGTGGCACCCTAACAACGACGCCCATCCATGGGTTCAGTTTTGTTTAACTGCGCATTTCCAACAGGCTCACGCGCAAGTAAAAAGAAACAACGAGATGGCACTGGTTTATGAAGATGTGGCCGCCCAAGCAGCTTCGATCGGATTGCCGGAGCGGGTGGAACTGACACTGGTTGACGCAGCAGAAGGCCGCAGAATTCGGGCAAGTCGTTACCGGATTGAGAATGAAGTGTCCGATGTAGTTGCCAGCAGGGATTTGCGCAAAATGTGCGATCTTGGATTGTTAGTTCCTCATGGGGAAAAGCGCGGACGCTTCTATCTCGCCTCCGGCACTCTGATTGCCCTCGCCGTGAAACATAAAAGGGGCGGACTGCCGCAAGACCCCTATGATATGATCCGTCGTAAATCCGACGCCGACGCAACCCCGCAACTGCCCGGGCTCTAACCTCCCCTCACGCCACCATCCCCACCGCCTTGCTCAAATCCACGCTGACCAACTGGCTGACGCCTTTTTCCGCCATCGTCACCCCATAAAGCCGGTCCATTCGGCTCATGGTGACGGCGTGGTGGGTGATGATGAGGAATCGGGTTTGAGTGATGCGGGTCATCTCGTCCAGCAGGTCGCAGAACCGCCCGACGTTGGCGTCGTCCAGTGGCGCGTCAACCTCGTCCAGAACGCAAATCGGGCTGGGGTTGGCTTTGAAAACCGCGAATATCAACGACAAGGCGGTCAATGTCTGCTCACCGCCGGAAAGCAGCGAAAGGGTCGACAGCTTTTTCCCCGGTGGTTGGCACATGATTTCCAAACCGGCTTCCAGCGGATCGTCGCTTTCGACCAATTGCAGCCGCGCTTCGCCACCGCCAAACAAGGTTTTGAACAACTGGCCAAAGTTCTTGTTGACCTGTTCAAATGCGTCCAGCAAACGCTGACGACCTTCGCGATTCAAGCCGGAAATACCTTGCCGCAACTTGGCAATCGCTGCTTCCAAATCGGCCTTTTCCGCCCGCAATCGCTCAGCTTCCTCGCCCACTTCTCGCGCGTCCTCTTCAGCGCGCAAATTAACAGCGCCCAACGCCTCGCGTTGCCGCCTTAGGCGACCGACATCGATCTCTATCACATCGGATGCGGGCATGGAAACCGGGTCGACAGCCAATTTCTCCAGCAACTGAACGGGCGAAAGTTCGGTTTCGGCTAGCATATGTTCTTGGGCAACACGGACCTGCGCAACCGCCGATTCACTCACTGCCTCGGCTCTGGCCCGATTTTCCCGCGCGTCCGAGGCTGAGCGTTCGGCGTTGCGTTCTTCATTTTCGGCTTGCCGCAAGGCATTTTCCGCCAAAGCCAAAGCATCCGCCGCAGCTTTGCAGCGAGACTCGGATTTTTCCGCCGATTTCTCCAACTCCGCCTTGCGCGCCGCAATCGCCTCGGGCGCATCCTTGGCGCTTTCCAACCTCGTTGCCGCCGCGTTGATCCGGTCATCCAACTGAGTCAAGCGCGTTCCCGCAGAATCGCGACGCGCCAACCAATTGGCCGCCTCGCGCTTGATCTCGCCCGCACGCTGCACCCGCGCCTCGCCTTCACGACGCAGCTCATCGGCCATTGTCCGTTTGGCCATCATCGTCAATCGCGCGGCTTCAACGGCGATCTTGTGTGTCTCAACCGCAGCTTGCGCTGCGCCCAGATCGCCCAAATCGCCCAAGCCAGCCAAAGCTTCATGCAGAGCATCAGCCGCCAAGGCCAGCTCCTCTTGCCGACGCGTTACCGTCAGCCGCAACGTATCCAACCGACCTGCCAACATGCCTAAATCGGCTTCGGCCCGGCTCAAAGCCCGCGTTGTTGCCGTGGCTTTCTCGTCATTCTCGCGCCTTTGATGCCTCGCGGTTTGCTCGGCATTTTGCGCGTTTTCCAGCCGCAATTTTGATGTCGCATAGGCGTTTTTCGCGTTGCTCGCTTGTTGACCAACCTTGGCGCATGCGGCCTGCAGTTCGGCCATCTGATTCATCTGTTGCAACCGCAACGCCGCCGATGATGTCGCATCTTCGGCATGCACGCGAAACCCATCCCAGCGCCACAAATCGCCCTCGATGCTGACCAGCCGTTGGCCCGACGAAAGCTGTGCCTGCAGCCGATTGCCGTCGGTTCGCGCCACCAATCCGGTCTGTGCCAGTCGCGATGACAAAACCTTGGGGCCGGTCACGAACTTGGCCAACGGTTCGGCGCCATGGGGCAATGGTCCAGCTTTGACCTGTCCGGAAACCGCCCAACCAGTCGCACCATCCGCCGCAATCTCCGGCGCTTTAAGATCATCGCCCAAAGCCGCACCCAGAGCCGCCTCATAGCCCTTTTGTGCACGAATCTGGTCCAATACCTGGCCCTTACCGCCCCGATCGCGTTCAATCAGTTTGCTCAATGCCGCGCTTTCGCCTTCCAAGGCACGCAATTCGCCTTCCACTTGGGACAAGGCCGACCGCATGTCATAATCTGTTGCCAAAGCATCGGCCCGCGCTGCTTCGGCTAGGGACAATGCCTTTTCGGAACTGGCAGCCGCTAGGGTGGCTTCGGCCTCGGCGGTTACCGCCGCATCCCGCAAGTTTTGCGCCGTTGCCAGCTCGGTTTCGCCCGAACCAACGGCGGCCAAAGCGGTTGAAAGCTCGCCTTCCAGCTTGGCGGAAGTCACATTCGCTTCTTCCAATCGCCTCGACGCTGCGGCGTGACGTGCTGCCAATCTTGCCGCGTCGCCGGTCGCCGCATCCAGTGCCGCTTCAACTTCGCTCAAGGCCGTCGCCGCCGATGCCGCCTCAACCCGTGCAGCATTCAGCTGGGTCTCATGGCCGTGCGAAGCTTCCTCTAACGCACCAGCCTCGCCTTTCAACCGCGAAATCGTTTCGGTCGCGTCCCGATTGAGGCCGATTTCACGCTCTCGATCCGCGCTCAATTGCTCCAAATCACGGCTGATCGACACAATCGCCTGTTTTGCCCGCGCTTCCTGATCGCTCAAAACGGCGCGTTCCAAGCTCAATCTTTGTACCAAAGCCGCCGCGATGGCTTCTTCCTCGCGCAACGGCGGAACGCGGGTTTCGGCGTTAAATCGCACCGTCGTGCAAGATGCTGCCGCTGTTGCCGCAATGGCCGCCGCCCGCACCGCCAAAGTCAAGGCGGCGTCTGAATTTTCCCGCGCTGTTTCCGCCTCGCGCCAGCGTCGATACAGAAGCAATCCCTCAGCCAAACGCAGTTCTTCGGCGATCTCCCGATACCGCGCCGCCTGCTTGGATTGGCGTTCTAGTGCACGAAACTGGCTGTCCAGCGCCTCCAGCACGTCGGCGACCCGTTCCAGATTGACCTCGGTTGCCTTCAGCTTCAGTTCCGCCTCATGCCGCCTTTGATACAGTCCCGAAATTCCCGCCGCTTCCTCCAACACCCGTCGTCTTGCCTTGGGGTTGGCGTTGATCAGTTCCGCAATCTGCCCCTGCCGCACCAGACTGGGCGAATGGGCACCGGTCGAGGCATCGGCGAACAGCATTTGCACATCGCGCGCCCGCGCTTCACGGCCGTTGGTGCGAAAGGCCGACCCGGCATCGCGGGTGATGCGGCGGATGACCTCGATCTGATCGGCTTCGTTGAAAGCCAAAGGTGCCACGTGGTCGGAATTGTCGATTGCCAACATCACCTCGGCATAGTTCCGCGCCGGACGCGACGCCGCCCCGGCAAAAATCACGTCCTCCATCCCGTCACCACGCATGGCGCTGGCGCGGTTTTCACCCATCACCCAGCGCAAAGCTTCTAGCAGGTTCGACTTGCCGCAGCCGTTCGGCCCGACCACGCCGGTCAAGCCCGGCGAAATCACCAGCTCGGTAGGATCGACAAAGGACTTAAAGCCCAAAAGGCGCAGGCGGGTGAATTGCAACGGGTCGGCCCTGATGATTCTTGATCGCCCAAGATTCGCCTTGGGTGCGGCCAAGTCAACCGCAAAGGGCTGTATGTGGCGCGAAGGTAGGCGGTTATCCACAAGATATTGAGGTCGTTGATGTTGAAAAGCCAAAATTCATTCAGGGTTCTTCAAATACTCAATGCCTTGACCCCGTTGCGAATTTGACGTCAAGTAACCGGGCATGGTTCCCTCAAGGATGCGCAAAGTATCCGGGGACTAACTGGGAATTTGGAACGGGTGAACCCAAATCGGGCCCCAATGCCAAAGCCGCCCCCGCGACTGTATGCGGTGAGCGCCCCGCTCAACACCACTGGTAGCGATACCGGGAAGGGAGCGACGGTGCTGTGACCCGCGAGCCAGGAGACCAGCCAAGCACGAGTGCAATCAACAGCCGTCGGGTGTGACGGTGAGGAGAGAGAAATGACGACAGCTACCCTTGTTAAGGTGCGATCCGACGCTTATGCCATTGCGATCACAGCATTTTTGGGCATCGCGGTTCTGTTCGTAACCGGTTTCGCCTCGGCGGATACCTTGCATGGTGCAACGCATGACACGCGCCATTCCACCGGCTTTCCCTGCCACTGAAATATGCTCAAAAAACTGGTTGCCAGCGCCCTTTATGCTGGTTTTGCCGCGGGTCTTATTGTCGCCGCGTTGCAGCTTTTGTTCACGGTTCCAGTGATATTGGAGGCAGAAAAGTATGAAATCGGGGTGTTGACCCATTTTGGTGGAGCGGCACAAGGACATGCAGCAGGTGAAGAGCACTCTCAAGCCATTCAATCGTCAAGGAATCCTTACTGGTGGCAGACGACGCTCGCGAGCACGGCAACGCAGTGCGGGTTTGCCCTCATCATGGTCGCGGGCTTTGCTCTTGCCACGTCACGCGGCCACCAAATCACGCCTCGCGTCGGACTAATTTGGGGAATTGCCGGATTTTTCGCCTTCCAACTGCTCCCCGCAGCCGGGCTCTCACCGGAATTGCCGGGGTCAGCGGCGGCGGACCTAGCTGCCCGACAAGTCTGGTGGGCGGCAACGGTGGCGACATCGATTGGCGGATTGGCTTTGATTGGGTTTGGACGAAACTGGATGGCGTGGGGCGCTGGCGTCGGGTTGTTGGCATTGCCGCATCTGCTGGGCGCACCACAACCGGAGGCTTTCGCCGGCGTCGTTCCGCCCGAACTCGCGGCAGATTTCGCAGGCAAGGCACTGGCCGTGGCTGCGGTTGGCTGGGTAGCTTTGGGCCTATTCACAGCCTATTTCTGGCAAAAAGAAGGGGCTTTTAGATGACGACCAAAATTCCAACAACCATCATTACCGGCTTTCTGGGCTCGGGCAAAACCACCCTCATCCGCCACATGCTGCAAAACGCTGAAGGCAAACGGATTGCCCTGATCATCAACGAATTTGGCGATTTGGGGGTGGATGGTGAAATTCTGAAAGGTTGCGCCATTGAAGGCTGTCGCGACGAAGATATGATTGAACTTTCCAACGGCTGCATATGTTGCACGGTGGCCGATGATTTCATTCCCGCGCTGGAAAAACTGCTGAATCGTGCCGAAAAACCTGATCATATCGTGATCGAGACCAGTGGCTTGGCTTTGCCGCAACCGCTGGTACGGGCCTTTGGCTGGCCCGAAATCCGTAACCGGGTGACGGTGGATTCGGTTGTGACTTTGGTCGATGGCAAGGCTTTGGCCGAGGGGCGGTTCGCCCATAACGAAGCCGCGGTTGCCGCGCAACGACTGGGCGACCACGCGTTGGATCACGAAACGCCGCTATCGGAATTGTTCGACGATCAATTGGCCTGTGCCGATATGATTGTCGTCAACAAAATGGATTTGTTGGCACCACAAGAAGCGGAAGATTTGGTGACCCGATTGCGCGGTGAATCTCGTAAAGGTGTGCAAGTCCTGAAAACCAGAATGGGTGTCATGCCGATATCGGTTCTGCTCGGACAAGGCTCCGAAGCCGAAGGTGATATGGCCGTCCGCGCGGCCCCGCATCACGACAGTCAGGGCGAGGACCACGACCATGACGAATTTGAGAGTTTCGTGCTTGAATTGCCGGAAATTGCTGATGTGGCCGGGTTTGTGACCCGGGTTACCGAAACTATTCGCGAGCACGACATTCTGCGCCTCAAAGGCTTTGTTGCCGTGAAGGGCAAACCCTTGCGGCTAACGATTCAGGCGGTTGGGACGCGGATCGAAACTTATTTCGACCAGCCCCACAAAGGTGCCCGCGCGACGCGCCTTGTGGTGATCGGCGAAACCGGTCTGGATCGTGCGGCGATCGAGGCCGAGCTGGCGCTGTAATGCACCTGCTGGCCGCCCAGTCGGGGACGATCGACGACGGGTCTGTGGCCGTCGATCTGGGGCAGAGTCCTGCTGATGTGGTAGTGATTTCGGCGGCGGACAGCGAACTGGCGCTTTGGGCGGAAGCCCGGGCTGAGATGGGCGGGCCAGACTTGCGGCTAGCTAATTTAGGTCATTTGCAACACCCGATGTCGGTAGATTTGCATCTGGAAAGCTGTGCAACCAAATCCAAGCTGGTGATCGCGCGTGTTTTGGGCGGCACGGGCTATTGGCGTTATGGGCTGGAGCAGTACGCAATTCGGCTGCGCGAGGCGGGTATTTTGTTCGCGGCGCTGCCCGGCGACGACAAGCCGGACGAGGAATTGTGGCACCTTTCCAGCGTGACTCGCGATGATTGGGAAACCCTGTTGGCCTATTGCGTTGAAGGCGGGCCGGTGAATGCGGCGAATTTCCTGCGCTACGCTGCGGCGATGATCGGGAAAGGCGAAACGCCAGTTTCGGCAAAACCTTTGCTGAGGGCGGGGCTGTATTGGCCGGGGGCGGAATCAGCGGATTTGAGCACGATTCAGGCAAATTGGGTTACCAATGGGCCTGTCGTGCCGCTGGTTTTCTATCGCGCTTTACTGCAAGGCGCGGGACTTGCGCCGATCAATCGCATGGTCAAGGCATTGCTTCGGCGCAGCCTAAACCCGCTGCCGATATTTGTGGCTTCGCTGAAGGATGCGGTTTCGGTCGCGACGCTTGGGCATTTGCTGAGCGAAAGCCTCCCAGATGTGATCCTCAACTTCACCGCATTCGCCACCGGCTCGGCGCATTCCGATTTGACGGGTGCGGCAAACCCATTGGCAGTGAACGATGCTGTCGTGCTGCAAGTTGTGCTGGCCGCGACGACGGAGGAGCAATGGGAAAGTGGTTTGACCGGCCTTTCTGCGCGCGACATTGCGATGAACGTGGCATTGCCCGAAGTTGATGGGCGGGTGCTTTCCCGTGCGGTCGCCTTCAAGGGACAGGCGTTTTTTGATGAAGCGACGCGATGCCCAATCACCGCTTGGGCCGCTCGTGGTGACAGAATTGATTTTGTCGCCGATTTGGCGGCGAATTGGGTGAAGTTGCGGCGGAAATCGGCGTCGAAACGCAAGGTCGCATTGGTGCTGGCCAACTATCCCAACAAAGACGGTCGGCTGGCCAACGGGGTGGGGTTGGATACGCCCGCAGCAACGGTGCATGTTTTGCGACTTTTGGATCAGGCGGGGTATTTGACGCGGGATTTGCCCAACGACGGAGCAGCGCTTATGGCTGCAATCCTCGCGGGCCCAACAAACTGGCTGACGGACCGGATAACAAAAACCGGTGGCGTTCACCTGAGCCTCAAAGACTATCTCGCCGCCTATGGCAACCTGCCCTATGCCTTGCGGATTCGAATCGAAGATCGTTGGGGGAAACCCGACGCTGACCCGTTCTTCGAAACCGACCATTTCGTGCTTTCCGTGCTGGAATTTGGCCATATCGTGGTCGGAATCCAGCCTGCGCGTGGCTATAATATCGACCCAAAAGACACCTATCATTGGCCCGATTTGGTGCCGCCGCACCATTATCTGGCGTTCTATTTCTGGCTGCGCGGCTCGTTCGGGGCGGATGCGATTGTCCACATGGGCAAGCATGGCAATCTGGAATGGTTGCCGGGCAAGGCGATTGCATTGTCGGCGGAATGTTTGCCCGAAGCCGTGCTGGGGCCGATGCCGCATATCTATCCGTTCATCGTCAACGACCCGGGTGAGGGGACGCAGGCCAAGCGGCGGTCGCAGGCGGTGATCATTGACCATCTGACGCCACCGATGACACGCGCCGAAACCTATGGTCCGCTGAAGGATCTGGAGGCTTTGGTTGACGAGTATTACGAAGCGCAAGGGGTGGATCGGCGGCGGCTGGATCACTTGAGGCGGGAGATTCTGGCACTGACTTCTTCCAGTGGCATTGCCGAAGATGCTGGCATGAAAGGTGAGGATGAGACACGGGATCTAACGCGGCTCGATGCCTATTTGTGCGACCTGAAAGAAGCGCAAATCCGCGATGGGTTGCATGTGTTTGGTGTTTCGCCTGTTGGGTTTCAGGAGCGCGATCTGGCCGTGGCTTTGGTTCGGGTACCAAGAGGCGATGGCGAGGGGCGGAATGCTTCGCTGTTGCGGGCGATGGCGGATGATATTGGGCTGGGGTTCGATCCGTTGGACTGTGACATGGCGGCTGTTTGGAGCGGGCCAAGACCGAAGGGCCTGCTTGCCGCGTCGAGGGATCCGTGGCGCAGCACCGGCGATACTGTTGAGCGGCTGGAGTGGTTAGCCTCGCGTTTGGTCGAGGGGTTGGAAATGCACCCGCAGAACAAACGCGTCGCAGCGGTGGTCGGGGAAATCCATAACGTCGTCCTGCCCGCTGTGCGGGCTTGTGGGGCGCGTGAGGGCGCTGGGCTACTGGCAGCCCTGAACGGTCGCTTCGTGCCCCCAGGACCCTCTGGAGCGCCCACACGGGGCCGTCTGGATGTTCTGCCGACGGGGCGGAACTTCTATTCGGTGGATTCACGCGCTTTGCCCACCCAAACCGCTTGGACCTTGGGCTGGAAGTCGGCCAACTTGCTGATTGAGCGGCATTTGCAGGACCACGGCGACTGGCCAAGCGCGATGCTGCTGACCGCCTGGGGCACCTCGAACATGCGCACCGGCGGCGACGATATCGCCCAATGCCTGGCTTTGATGGGGGTAAAACCAGTTTGGGAGGCTGCCAGCCGTCGTGTCACTGGGTTTGAGATATTGCCTTTAGGCGTGCTAGACCGGCCACGGGTCGACGTCACGTTGCGCGTGTCGGGTTTTTTCAGGGACGCCTTCCCCCAGCAGATGGATTTAGTGGATTCGGCGGTGAAGGCCGTTATGGCGCTGGACGAACCCGCCGACATGAACCCGGCAGCGGCGAGGTTTCAAGCCGAGGGCGATGCGCGGCGGGTGTTTGGGTCAAAACCGGGGGCTTATGGCGCGGGTTTGCAGGCGATGATTGACGAGCGGTTGTGGGGGTCGAAGGCCGACTTGGCGGAGGCTTACCTAGAATGGGGTGGGTATGCTTATGGTGGCAGTTCAAAAGGCGAAAATGCCAGAAACGTGCTGGAAACGCGGCTTTCGCAGGTAGATGCCGTGGTGCAAAATCAGGACAACCGCGAGCACGACCTGCTGGACAGCGACGATTATTACCAGTTCGAGGGTGGTGCGGCGGCGGCGGTTTCAACGCTGCAGGGGCGTGATCGCCCCATCTATCACAACGACCATTCGCGGCCCGAACGGCCTGTTATTCGCACCCTGGAAGATGAGATAGGCCGCGTCGTCCGCAGCCGCGTTGTCAACCCGAAATGGATCACCGGGGTGATGCGCCATGGCTACAAAGGTGCCTTCGAGATCGCCGCGACGGTGGATTACATGTTCGCCTTTGCTGCCACCACCGGGGCTGTGAAGAACCACCATTTCGACCTGGTCCATGCGGCGTTTCTGGAAGATGAAATGGTGCGGAAGTTCATTTCGCAGCACAATCCGGCGGCTTTGCGCGAGATTGCGCAACGGTTGGCGGAAGCGATTGAGCGGGGGTTGTGGGTGCCAAGGTCAAACTCGGCGCGGGGGTTGATTGATCGGCTGTTGACATGAATTTCAACGCCAATCCGCGCGCGAAAAAGGTGTGAAAATGGGGGTAAAAGGGCGGAATTTGGAGCAGGTGTGCGGGCCGGTTTTTGTGGCACCGGCGGACTATGACTTTGCAGCACTTCGCGCCCTGATCCTGCGCAACTTCGCCTATATGGATAATCGGATCGACCCACCTTCGTCGATGAAGGCGATGAGCGCAGCCGATTTGGCAGCATTGGACGCGATGTTGGTGATTGAGGTGGCCGGTGCGCCGGTGGCTTGCATGTCCGCAATAGTGAAGCCAGATTGTCTGTATGTCGGTCGATTGGCGGTTGACGCGCCGTATCGCGGGCAAGGGCTGGCGCGGCTGTTGATGGATACGGCGGAGGCTATGGCGGTGGCCAAGGGGATTTCTGAGTTGGAACTTGGGTCACGGGTGGAACTAACCGAAAACCACGCGGTATTTTTGAAAATGGGGTTTAAGAAGGTGCGCGACCAAAGCCATCCCGGCTATGATCGGCCGACCTCATTCTGGTTTCGCAAGAAGGTGACTTCATGACCACCACCGGACGCTGCCTGTGCAAGGCTACCACCTATGCCTTTGACGGGCCTATGGCTTGGCGGGGGCATTGTCATTGTGAGAGTTGTAGGCGGAATTGCTCTGCCCCGTTCACCACGTTTTTCGGGGTGCCTAGGGCGGCGTTTCGTTGGACGGGGCAGGTGACGGGGAAATACAATTCCTCGCCGGGCGTGCATCGGCATTTCTGCACGACTTGCGGGTCACCAATGGCTTATGATGCCGACGACGATGTAAAAAATATCCATCTCTACGCCGCCAGTCTGGACGATTATTCGCAGTTTCGTGCTGAATTCCACGAATTCTGGGACGAAAGGGTGCCGTGGGTGACGGTCAGCGACGATCTGGAAAAACACATAGGCTTTGAGGGCACAAAATGACCGAAGATACCGAACGCCATGCCGAGAAAATGGCCAAGAAAAAGGCCGCCCGCGACAAGATCATGGCGACCAAGACCGGGGAAAAGGGACTGATTATTGTCCACACCGGCAAGGGCAAGGGCAAATCGACCGCGGCTTTTGGGATGATCTTTCGTCAGATTGCGCATCGGCAGAAATGCGCCGTGGTGCAGTTCATCAAGGGGGCGATGTCGACGGGCGAACGCGACCTGATTTTGGACAAATTCGCGGAAACGTGCTCGTTTTTCACTATGGGTGAGGGGTTTACCTGGGAAACTCAGGACAAGACCCGTGACATCGAAATGGCGCAGGCAGCTTGGGCGAAGGCCAAGGAATTGATCCTCGATCCGGCAAATCACATGGTGCTGCTGGATGAAATCAACATCGCCATGCGTTACGGTTACGTGGATGTCGCCGAGGTGGTGGCGTTCTTGAGGGATGAAAAGCCACCGATGACGCATGTGGTGCTGACCGGGCGCAATGCGGCCGAGGAATTGATCGAGGCCGCCGATCTGGTGACCGAGATGGAGCTGATCAAACACCCATTCCGTTCTGGCGTGAAGGCACAGAAGGGCGTGGAGTTTTGAAGGTATTAGGAATTTCGGGGGCACTCCGCAAGGCCTCGACGAACCGGCTGCTGTTGGCCGAGGCGCGTCGCGCATTGGGCGACTGCGATTGGTCCGAAGGTGATATCCGCCTACCAGTGTTTGACGAGGATATCGAGACTGGGCCGGGGATCCCGAAGAAAGTGCAAGCTTTGGCCGATGCGATCGCGAAGGCCGATGCGGTGGTGATCGCCAGCCCGGAATACAACAAATCGGTGGCGGGCGGGTTGAAGAACGCGCTCGATTGGGTCAGCCGCACCAAAAGCAGCCCGTGGGAGGACAAGCCGGTAGCGATATTGTCGGCCAACGACGGCCGTGCAGGTGGTGATCGTGGCCAGTTCGCCCTGCGCCTGTGTCTGGTGCCGTTCCGGCCACGCGTGCTGCCGGGGCCGGAGGTGATGGTGGCGGATTCGCGCCATGCCTTTGATGCGGCGGGGCGGTTGTTGGACGCGCGGTATTTCAAGACACTTACCGCGCTGATGGAAAAACTTAAGGTCGAAGTGGGGCGCTAGAGCCCAACGCTTGCAAGTGCCGCAATCACTGCACTGGCGTCGTCGAACTCCAATCGAACCGGCACGGTCAAAACCTTGGGCAGAAACGACACAGGCAAACGAACGGCGTCTTTTTCCGTGGTCAAAAGCTGGGCATTCAAGGCGATAGCTTCGGCCTCCAGTCGCCGTAAAATCGCGCTCGAATAGGGTGCATGGTCGCCGAACGCGCGGGCGCCGACGACATTTGCGCCCAGCGATTTGAGGGTGGCAAAAAATTTCGTCGGGCGGCCAATTCCAGCAAAGGCAAACACGCGCTGGCCCTGCCAATCCATGCCGGTTTTTAGGGGCAAAAGGGCCGCCCGAAACGTTTCGATTGCAGGCCAATCGGCATTGAATTTTGCCGTCGAATCCTCGTCACCAATGCAGATAACCAAATCCGCGCGTTTCAATCCCCCGGCAATCGGCTCGCGCAATGGACCTGCGGGAAGGATACGGCCATTGCCGAAACCAGCTTCGGCATCGATGGTGAGGATTGAGAGATCGTAGTGGAGGCCGGCGTTTTGAAATCCGTCGTCCAGCACAATAGCTTTTGCACCTGCAGCGATGGCGGCTTTGGCTGTAGCGGCGCGGTCGTGCCCAACCCACGTCGGGGCGAAGGCTGCCAACAGCAGCGGTTCGTCGCCGGTTTGGCTGGCGCTGTTCTTGGTCGGATCGACCAACAGCGGCGCCCGGTTTGTCCCGCCATATCCGCGCGAAACGAAATGCGCCGCAGTGCCGTGCGCCAGCAACATTTCCATCACTGCAATAGCCATCGGCGTCTTACCCGTGCCGCCAGCGGTGAGGTTGCCGACGCAGATGAGGGGGACGGGTAGCCTTTCGCGTTTTCCATTCTTAAGTCGCCGGTTGGTTTCAAATCGCCAAATCCACGAAAGCGGCGTCAGAACCAGTGGCAACAGCCCGTCACGCGCCCAAAACTTCGGCGTTTTCATTCGGCAACCTTGAGCGGCATAGGCAGATTCGCCCGGATCAGATCAATTGCCTTGTCGGTGACATCGGCCCCGTCGCTGATTGCCGTCCACGCCGCTGCAGCCATCAGAGCGGCCTTGTCGGGTTGCAAGGTGTCAGCAAGTGCCTCGCCCAATTCCTGTGCGTTTTGCACCAAACGCGCGGCCTTGGCTTGGGTGAATCGCTCATAGGAATCGGTGAAATTGAACACATGCGGGCCGTGCAGAATGGCCGACCCCAAAGTTGCAGGTTCAAACGGATTATGCCCACCAACCGGCACCAGCGAGCCGCCGACAAAGGCGACAGAAGCGAGGCGATACCACAAGCCAAGTTCGCCCATCGTATCGGCCAAATAGATGTCGGTGTCTTTTTCCAGCGGTTGGTTCAATGAACGCCGCGCGATGTTCCAATCGCCTTGCGGCAATGCGGCGAGTATGGCGTCAGCCCGTTCTACATGGCGCGGCACCAGTATCATCAGCAGTCGTGGCGTGACGCGTTCGGCGATGCGATACGCTTGTTCGGCAATTATTTCTTCGCCCTCATGCGTGGAAGCCGCCACCCAGACCGGGCGACCCGACACCAGTTTGGTCAGGCGGGCCAGTTCTTTCTCGTCGCAAGGCAGGGGTTCGGAACCTTCCTTCAGCGACCCGGTCGCTTCCAGTCTTTTCGGGTCCATGCCTAGGATTTCAAAGTGATCCGCCGTGCTCAAATCCTGCGTCTGGATGAAATTGAAGCGGTTCAGCAGGGCCGCAATCGTGCCCTTGAACCAACGCCAGCGGTTGGCTGAACGCTCGGATATGCGGGCATTGACCGAAATCATCGGAATGCTGCGTTTTGAGGTTTCCACAATCAAGGTCGGCCAGAACTCGCTTTCTGACCAGACCGCCAGATCGGGCCGCCAGTGGTCGAGGAAAGCGGTCACGGCGGGCAGAACGTCGATCGGGATGAACTGGTGGATCACCCGGTCGGGCAGGCGGGTTTTCAGCAATTCGGCGGCACTCGAGGTGCCGGTGGTGATCAGGCAGGTCAGGGTTTTATCATCCGCCACCAGCCGCCTCAGGATCTCGAGCAGCGCCAGCGACTCACCCACGCTGACCGCATGGAACCAGATCAGGCGGCCTTCTGGGCGTGGGATCGAGGCCCGACCCAGCCGTTCGGGCAGCCGCGACTTGTCGGCGTCCTTGCGTGAAAACCGGGTGCGGATCAGCCAATGCGCCAGCGGCATGCCGCGCCGGGATGCAGCGAGATAGAGTGACAAAGCGAAGGAATTGCTGCTCAAATCCGGGCCTTTGGGTTGCCGGTCTTAGTGCTCGTCATGCAGCCGGTGCAGATGCGCGATGTAATAGCGCATATGGGCGTTGTCGATAGAGCGCTGCGCCTCGGCCTTCCAGACCTTATGCGCCTCGCCGTAGCTGGCATACATGCCGACCAGATGGACCTTGGTCAGATCCCGAAACTCGGTCGATTGTGGATCCACCAATTCACCGCCGTAGACGAGGTGGAGGAGTTGGGTCATGGGGTTCCTCTTGCGGGCGAGTGTCCTTCGTTGCATTTTGCAATGCTAAGGCGAATTTGAGTGAATGCTCAAGCGCGTTGACACCTGAAAGGCACACCCCAATCTGTCAAGCTAAAGCCTTCGAGTGTTCGTACAGCCGACGAAGCTGGTCTTCGCCCATGTCGATAATTGGCTCATACATAAACGAGTTAAGGTGGATGTTTTCAGGTGTCATTAGGGCCACCCGATCCAGCGTGGCAATAGTCCCAATTTCGCTAGGAAATTGCTTCTTGAATTTCGCTATCAGCGCTTGCGTCTGGTTTGATGTAATCCCCTGCCAGAACGCATCGTCGCCAATTTTGGACACAATAAATCGCTCGGCCCGTAGCCGCGTGGCAATGGCTAGAACGACCTTATTCTCAAGATTCAAGCCCGGCCCGGCGATCAGGCACTCATCAGCAGCAGTATCTACAAGGTCAATGATCCGTCGGGCGGGATCGGGAGATGCCTTTGTTGCGTGGCATTCGCTATTATAGATGCCATCTAAGTTCGCCACTGTCAGGTTGGGTGTATCGGGGCGCCAGTGCAGCATAGACGTCAACTGAGTAAAGGTTGGGTCCGTCGGTCCGCGCGTAAATTCAACCAAATTTCTCAGGAAAGCCACCGATGCAATCTTCTTCTTATCATCATCAAAAAAGTGTACTTTCCAGTCATTGACGAATATGTTTTTGACGCCTTCGGCTTGAACAAGCGTCATACCGGTTTCACTTTTTAGGCCCATTAGGCAGCTAGCATACTTGATGAACCTGCTTTGGATTGTGCGCAGAAAATCGAAATTATGGGTCAGAATAATTTGCTTGAACACGCCCTCTTGGCTGATGTCCCTCAGATACTCAATGATAGCATATTTGTTTTGATAATCGAATGAATCGGCAAGATCGTCCACGACAATCAGCGTTTCTTGCTGCTCCGTGATACGGCGTTGAATTTCGAAAATCACATTGAGGATATAGAACGCCTTCTTCTCACCACTGCTGAGATACTTGAGCAAATCATCGCGTTTGATGTCGATTGATTCGTCGCCATCCTTATATGTGAAGCCAAGTTTCATAATTCGAGCGCTACCAACCATGACGTCTATCTTGTTGTCTACATGCAACTTAAATGGGACGGTAAATCGATTATTGAAAATGTCGATAACCTCCTCCCACTGGGTTTTTTGCTTTTCGGCCTCAGCATATATTTCGGCTTCTCGTTCACGAACCTGCTCATAAGTTTCGAGAAGGGCGAGATAAGCGTCCTCGCTGACCTTTATATAAGATTTTAGAACGTCCTCTTTGAATTTATCCACATTGGCCAAATTCGGTAATAGCCCCATGTTCTCCATAAGGTAGTTTCGAAAATCGCGGAGGCCGACGTTTTTGTCTAACTGTATCTGTACATCATCAAACGTCCTTATTAGTTTCTCATCTTTTATTATGGCTTGTTTCTCTGCTTCAATTACCTGCGTCAGTTCCTTCTTATTTATAATCTCTTTGATTTCACCATCGGATTTCAGGTTGACGGTATGGCTGGCATCGAAAAATCCGTTTTTTGCCAAGCTGTCTGCAATCTCTGACGCATTGTAATAATCGAAGACACCTTTCCGAAAGAACGTGGATGCAGCCAAAAGTTCATCATATCGGGTTATGTATTCGAGAATTTTGGCCTTCAAATCTTTGCTGTTCAACGCATCGACAGTGGTGGGGGCAAAAACCCGGTCATACAAAACCGTTGAAAGCTGGGTTTCCTTTTGCTCGTCCACTTCCTCTCGAATGCGGATGAGCGCTTTGCGAAATTCCCCAGGTGTTTTCATTATCACGGATGAGGTTTCGCTCTCCAAATCCATCTTGGATTTGGACGATAGCTTCATGAGATCAAGGAGCGTCTTTTTGGCTTGATCGACTTTGGCCTGTAGTTCAGCGAACTCCCCCCGCAGCTTGGTGTCCACCAGAAGGGTGCAAGTCTTCTCAGAAGGGGCAAACTCTTCGTCCATAGACAAAACCACCAGCACACGGTCGTTTTCTATTGCCGCTCCATTTTCGTCCTTCACGATTGCCGAGGTCTGTCGATTAGGAAAAATACGGTCTTTTGGTTTTGCGCCGGTTGAAAGGTCTTTGAACGTAAGCGCGAACGACGACTTCATTGCCCCGTTAGGGGCGTAAATCGCATAAGCGCGAGTATTGGAAAAATCGAAGTCATATTTTAGGGCCTTGATCCCGTAACAGTTCTTAAGTTCAACCGACACCCGATCCATAACGAATTTCCCTCCCGCAAAAAGGTTAGCTAGCATGGCGCGCTACCCCTCGCGAGTGGGGTTGTAAAGTCTAACAGTCGCGGTCAAGTCAGGGGTGACAGGCGGGATGAGGCGCTTTAAGCCCCCGCCAGCATCAGCCCCTCGACCAGCAAACTCGGCACCACCCGGCTGAGATATGCCCTTGCGTCATTGGCGGGGATGAGGCGTTTGAGCATGTCGCGCAAATTGCCGGCGATGGTGCATTCGTTGACGGGGTGGGTGATTTGGCCGTTCTCGACCCAAAAGCCCGACGCGCCGCGCGAATAGTCGCCGGTGGTCGGGTTGATCGAGGAGCCGATCAGGCTGGTGATTAGCAGGCCGGTGCCCATGTCGGCGAGCAGTTCTGCCTTGGATTTGGTCCCTTGCGTCAGTTCCAGATTGCCTGCACCGGGGCTGGGCGGGCTGGAGGTGCCGCGTGAGGCGTTGCCGGTCGATTGCAGGCCAAGTTGGCGGGCGGTGGCAAGGTCAAGCGTCCAGCTTTGCAGGATGCCGTCGCGGACGAGATGGCGGATCGAAACCGGCAGCCCTTCGCCGTCAAACGGCCGCGAGCCGCCGATGCGTTTGCGAGTGGGGTCTTCGGTGATGGTCAGGCCAAGGGGCAGCACCTGTTCACCCATCGCATCCTTCAGCCAGCTTGAGCCGCGGGTGATGGCGGAGCCATTGATCGCACCCACCAGATGACCGATCAGGCCGGAGGATATGCGTTCGTCATAGAGCACCGGGAAAGCCCCGGTCGGTGGACGGCGCGGTTTGAAGCGGGCAGCGGCGCGTTCACCGGCCAGTTGACCGATTTCGCGGGCGCTGGGCATGTCGGACGCAAATGTGCGGCCTTCACCGGCGTATTCGCGCTCCATCTCCAGCCCTTCGCCGGTGATGGCAACGCAGGAAACCGAGTTGGAGGTTTGGGCATAGCCGCCGGAAAAACCGTTGCTCATCGCCATGTAGAAATTCGATTTGCCGTAACCAGCCCCGGCACTTTGGGTTTGCGCCACGCCTTTCACCGCAAGAGCGGCGGCTTCGGCTTCTAGTGCTTGTTTCTGCAAATCGGAGGAGGACGGTGCGGCGGCGGGGTCTTCAAGTTCAAGTCTCGCCGCGTCCCATGTCTTTGCCAACTGCGATGGGTCCGCAAGCC
Source organism: Oceanomicrobium sp. (assembly GCA_031415055.1). GTDB lineage: Bacteria > Pseudomonadota > Alphaproteobacteria > Rhodobacterales > Rhodobacteraceae > JANMOK01. The sequence goes on from JANOQZ010000044.1 coordinate 153,162, forward strand.
CGCAATAGGGGTCTTGCGGCGCTTCCTTTGCCATGGCCACCGCCCGTTCGGCCATTGCCGAGATCGTGTCGGGCCGAATGTCCGAGGAGGAAACGCAGGCTTGCCTGTGCCCGATCAAGACCCGCAGACCGATATCGACACCCTCGGCACGTTCGGCGTGTTCCAACGCTCCTGCGCGCACTTCTATCGACTGGCTGTCTCCCGCCATTGCCAATGCATCGGCCGCATCGGCCCCGGCTTTTTTGGCGGCGCGAAGCAGACTTTCGGCGAGTGCTTGCAGATTGTGGGGCATGGCGACAGGTCCGGCTTTGAAAATACAGTCCAACACCTAGGGTTTTTTGTGGCGAGCGGCAACGGGCAACAGGTCAAAGATTTCGCGCATCAGTTCGCGCCACGCTTGGATGACCACCAGTTTCAAAGGATTTGTCTTTCGGCGCGGCACCATCGAAATTCGCGTGCTGCCGACCGCAACGCCGCGTCTTGCCGTGTTTTCATTGCTGTGCATTGCCCATTCCGGATGGAAAATGCGCAACACGCTTGGACCGGCTTCGCGAAGTTCGCCGGACAGTTGGATGCTTGCAAAGTTCGTGCGGAACTTTGACTCGATGCTCAAAATGTTTGCGGGCAGGTCGACGCCGTTGAGCTGAAATTTGAGATTGGCGAATACTTCGATATTTGGGTGGAAAAGCTGCATTTCCAGCCGAACCGGTGCCCCGCAAGTAACCGGAATAAGCATGCGTGGTGCCGGATTGGGCCCGGACCAGATAAAGCCCCGCTTGTTTGGTTTGTGTCCGTGCCAATCCTGCGCGCGCCAGCCGATGTGATGCTCAAGCTTGTATTCTGCCGTAAGCGGAACGCAGTCACTTTCGATCAGACCTTTTAATTCACGAATACGACGTGCACCTTCGCCAAGCGGCAGGCCATCGCCGAAAATGGGCTGCGTGGCCGTTGACCTGCCAGCTTCCGCGCAAGCGCTGGTGAATTGAGCAAGCTCTTGAGGAAAACTCTGCAATTTCATCCGCGCCAAAAAAGCAGTTTGTTCGAATGAATCTTTGTCCAAATATGAGAGATAGCGCAAACCCGCGGTAAATTTGAAGGCCGTCATGGCACCGTTGGCGGCGAAACTCATGCCAAAATCCTGTGCGCGGCATTCAAATTCGACGTCGACAAATCTGTCAGTTTCGCCGGGCCGTTTCCAAGGCCCAATACGGTCTGTGACATCGCGGCGGTGGGCGATTGAAGTTGGCACGTAGAAAAACCCCGGTGTGCGCGTTGCCTGCGGATCAATGCCCACCAAGTGGTCGAGATTGGTGCCAGGGCTACCGAAACTGAGGCATGCAGAGGCCGAAAAGTCCGGGCCATTTGGCGCGGTCAAAGTTTTCAGATGACAGGCAAGCTGATCGGGGCCCCATAAATCGTCGTGGCCGATATAGGCGATGAAGTCGCCTTTGGCCGCAGCAATGCCAACATTGTTGGAGCCAGATTGGGTTTTCCAGCGCTCTGTCGTGGTCAGCCAGTGCACGCGATCGGAAAGAAACGGACGCACGACCTCTTCGGTGTCATCGCTGCAACAATCGCCGACGATCAGGTATTCAAAATCGGTGAATGTCTGCGCAAGGACGGATTTGATCGTTGGGATGATGTGGTGCGAGCGGTTCCACGTCGCTGTGATGACGGTGAACTTTGGCATTGTTCAATCAAAAGAATACGGCACGCCGGGGTGGTCAATCGGCAGTCGCGACTTGTCGGGATTGGCCGGGTTGTACCAGCTGGTCGGGCAGTTCACAAAACTGGCGGTATCAGCGCCGTCGTTTTTTAAACCATGCACAACGAAACGGGGGATTGTGATACTGCAAGGGTTGGCGGCACCGACGTGGAATACATTCAACTTGCCAAAGGTTGGACTGTCCTCGCGGATGTCCCAAAGCACCAACCGAAATTGGCCTTGAGTGTAGCTCAAACGGTCCTCTTGCCGTTGGTGATATACCCAGGCACGTACCGAACCGGGTTCGGCATAAACCTGATAAACGTGCACGATTTCTTCGATTGGAGCAGCGCGTTGACTGATGAGTTCGACCAGTTGTCCGCGCCCGTCCTTGCGAAAGACTAATGGTTCAACAATAACGCCGTGAATGAGGTCTGGGATCGCCGCTGCGACAGGATTGGTCGAATCCTGCCAAGGCTTGTCCTGCACAAAATCAGATTTGTTGAGCATGATCCCCTCGGATTGCCGCACGTTGTTGCGAAGCGGTCGCATATTGAACCGGCCTTGCCAAATTGGCAATGGACAGGCGCGGCGAATTCAGGTCGAAAGCGGCGTGGAAACAGGAAACATCATGACAAGCGTTGATGCCCTTGTCATTGGCGCAGGTCCGGCAGGGCTGATGGCGGCAGATGTTCTGTCGGCTAATGGCTTAGCGGTGCTGTTGGTTGACGGCAAATCCAGCTTTGGCCGCAAATTTCTGATGGCAGGCAAGTCTGGATTGAATATAACCAAGGATGAAACGCCTGAAAAGTTCTTGCAGGCCTATGGGCAGGCAGATTGGTTGCTCCCGGCGCTTTCGGCCTTTGGACCAGAGCAAGCAAAGACTTGGGCTTTGGGACTGGGGCAAGAGATTTTCACCGGCTCGTCGGGGCGGGTGTTTCCTAAGGGCATGAAAGCCTCGCCGATATTACGTGCTTGGTTGGGTCGCTTGGCAGCGCAAGGCGTCGCTGCCCGTACCCATTGGCGGTGGACTGGCTGGGAAGGTGCCGATTTCGCCTTTGCAACGCCCGATGGACCACGTTTGATTTCGGCCAAAGTTGCTGTTCTGGCCTTGGGTGGCGGGTCTTGGGCGCGACTTGGGTCTGACGCGACTTGGGTTCCGATATTGGCGCAAAAAGGCGTGGAATTCGCGCCGTTTCGGCCTTCAAACGTGGGGTTCGATGTGGCTTGGTCACCGCATATGGCAAAACTTGCCGGCCAACCGGTCAAACCGGTTCGCGTGAGCTTTGGTTCACGCAGCATTCGCGGCGAGTTCGTTCTGACGAAACACGGTATCGAAGGTGGCGTGATTTACGCCTTGGCGTCGAGCTTGGTGGGCGTGGATGAACCGACGATCACCCTCGATTTACTGCCCGATTTGAGCATGGAAACGATTGCGCAAAAACTATCTGCCCCGCGCGGCAAGTTGAGTTTCAGCAATTTCCTGCGCAAAACGCTTGGATTGACCGGGGTGAAAGCGGCATTGTTGTATGAGTTGGGCACTGTTGGTGCATCCGACGCAATGGCGCGAACGCTCAAAAAGCTTCCACTGAAACTGACAGGCCCGCGCCCAATTGACGAAGCAATCTCGACGGCGGGCGGGGTTAGTGCGGCTTCACTTGATGGAAACCTGATGTTGCACAAAATACCCGGAGTTTTTTGCGCAGGCGAAATGCTCGATTGGGACGCACCGACCGGCGGGTATTTGATCACCGCCTGTTTGGCGACGGGAAGGCATGCTGGGTTAGGGGCGCTGGCCCGATTTCAACTGGCGAAAAGCTCAACCCCGGATGAGCGAGACGGCTTTATTACGGATTTCGTCTAAAACTGCACCTGAAACACGCCCCTTCAAGGTTGCCCGACGCGCCCTCCAGTCAAGACTTTTGACCTGGTCTGCCAAGGCGACGCTTGGTGGCGTGCCGTCGATTGCCACTTCAAATGGATAACCCTTGATCTGGGTCGTCGTTGGGCAACAAACCATCAATCCAGTCCGTCGGTTGTATTTGACGGGGCTAAGCACGACGGCAGGGCGATGACCGGCCTGCTCGTGGCCTGATTGCGGGCTGAAATGCAGCCAGATGATGTCGCCTGCATCGGGAATGAAGTCAGCGATCAAAGCAATTCGCGCCCACGTGGACTGCCAAAATCGTGCTCAGAATGCGTGTTCTGTGGGGTAATTTCCTCAAGCAACACCGCGAGATCAATTGCAGAAGTTTTGATCGGCGCAATAATGATATTGCCGTCTTCCTCGTGCATTTCGACGACTGAATTCAATTTAAGTTTGGCCGATTCCAATATCACAGCGGGAATACGGACCGAGGCGCTGTTTCCCCATTTTTTGACGGTGACTTGCATCGTGTGTCCTTTGCTGATGTTGCTACATAGTATCTACATCGCCTCAAATGTTCAAGGGCTGGTTGGCATTTGCCACTCGCTCACTTCGGACACAACATCGCAATGCGCAGGCAGGCGCGTTCGACCACGGCTTGCGCGGGGGCGGGTTTGGACGAGCGTAACGTCAGATCGGTTTCCATCACCACGTCAAGCGCTCGCTCCAACAAAGCGGTCCCCCAACGGCGGGCTTGGGCGACGATCTGTTCGCGGCGCGGGCCAAACATGCGCGAGGATTCGGCCCATTGCTCCGGCCCGCGACCGTCGCTGCTTGCGGCGTGCAACATACGGAAATGCCGCGCGATGGCCGAACATAACGCGACCGGATTGCTGCCCTGCCCGGTAAGGCGTTGCAATTGCGGCGCAACTTCATGCAAGCGACCTTCGGCAACGGCGCGAATGGCGTCATCAAGACTTGCCTCGGTGGTGATGGGGGCAATGGCCTGAATGTCCGCAATGCTGGTTTCGGTCATATCGCCGATTTTGTACAGTGACAGCTTGTTTATAACTTGGGCGAAATCGCCGGGGTCAAGCTCGGAACCAAGCGCAATCAGCGCGTTCACGGCGGCGGACGAGATGTTTTTCAAACCAGCTTTGGCAAGGTCTTGTTCTATCTCGCTCCGGCTGGGCGGGTCGTCGTAAATCGGCACCGCATAGGCGTTTTGGGCGGATTCAAACAGTTTGCGCAGGGAATCGGCAGGTTTGAGTTGCCCCGCAACCACAACCAAGGTCGCGTCACCTTCGCGCCAATCGGTGAGAGCGGAGCCGATGACAGATGCCAGCGAATTCGGCACGTCTTCGACCAACACGGCACGCGGGCCAGGGAAGAACCCTTGTGCCTTCATTGCGTCCAACAAACGGGCGGGTTCCTTGCGCAGGTCAGCAGCGGCAATACGGTCTAGCCGCATGTCATCGGCCGCTTTTGCGCCGACAAGCGCATTGACCAAAGTCACGCGGGCCAAAGACACCCGCATAGCGTCAAAGCCGTAAAGCAAAATGGCAGGCTTTCCCGGCGTTGGTTGGCTGAGAAAGCGCTTGGTATCGCGCGCGGCGAGTTTCACTCCGGCAATTCCGCAGCACTTGCCGCAATGCGGGTGGCAATCTGGTCGGCAATAGCAACCGCCAATCTGCGCCGGGCATCGCGTTCGGCGACGCGTGTGGCATAGGCCGAAGCAGTGGCCGAATAGGCGGTGAAAGAGCGGGCGTGATCAACCAAAATTGGATCGCCGCCATGGACGGGGATAAGCTTGTAAGTTGCCGTTGCCGATAGGTTAAAGCGTGTAATCGCCGCGTCTTGGGTTATCGCCAAGCCTTGGCTTTGGATGTCAATCTGCACATCCAGCAAATAGATCGGCGCAACGGCTTTGCCCAAACGTAGTTCAAGTTCTTCGCGCATTTCAAAGCCGACGCGGTCGGTCACTTCGCCCAGCGCGACCTTGCCGATCAAGGCGCGGGCGCGGGTGCCTTCGGCATAGATCGGCTTGAAATCACAGCTTGGCAGCAGCGCCAGCGCCAATAGGCCCAAGGTTTCGCGGCGACTAAATGACAACATTGACGATACGCCCCGGCACGACGATCAGTTTTTTCGGAACTTGCCCCGCCAATATGCGCTGGACCGTTGGATCGGCCAAGACCAATTCCTCGACCGACTTATTGTCGATTTCCACCGGCACGCTGATTTCAGACCGCCGTTTGCCGTTGATTTGGATCGGCAAGATGATGCTGGAATCCATCAGCATTGCCGGGTCAGCGACCGGCCATTTAGCGGCGGATACCAGCCCTTCTCCGCCCATTGCCGCCCAGATTTCCTCGGCCAAATGTGGGGTCATTGGTTGCATAAGCTGCGCCATGATGCGCATGGCAGCCCGCCGGTCACCCTTGGCGCGGGCGAGGGTGTTGGTGAATTCATACAGTTTGGCGACGGCTTTGTTGAAGGCAAAACCCTCAATTCCGGCGGTGACATCGGCTATGGCGCGGTGGGTGGCGCGGGTGAGGTCGGCATCTTCACCGGTTTGCGGCGTTTCCAGCACTTCCTCGACAATGCGCCAGACCCGTTGCAAATGTTTCCAAGCCCCATCGGCCCCCGAAGCTGTCCATTCAACATCGCGTTCGGGTGGACTATCGGACATGACGAACCAACGGGCGGTATCGGCGCCGTATTGCTCGATAATGTCGTCGGGATCGACGACGTTTTTCTTGGATTTCGACATTTTGGCGGTCGGTGTTACATAGACAGGCGGAAAGTCGATATTGTCGGGATGTTGGCGCGCCAAGACGTCACGTGCGCCCTCTCTATCGAGTTGAGGATGCAGCGCCATAACCTTGTCAACGTCGGCTTTTAGAAAGGTTCGAGCTTGGCTACCGGGCAGCAAACCTTCGACCTCTTCGGGAAGGTGGTAGACTTGACGACGTAAACTTCTGGCCCGCTGTTCGGGAGATTCGCCGCCGATTGGTCGAAAGGAAGTGTAAATCTCATGCGTCACCATGCCCTGCGTGAAGAGGGCATTGAACGGCTCGATGGCACTCACCGGCAGATGCCCGGTTTTCATCATCGCGCGAGCGAAAAAGCGGGAATAGAGCAGGTGCAGGATCGCGTGCTCGACGCCGCCGATATATTGATCGACGTTCATCCAATACGACGCTTCGGCCATATCGGTGGGCGTTTTGGCTCGCGGCGCGGTGAAGCGGGCGAAATACCAGCTAGAATCAACGAACGTGTCCATAGTGTCGGTCTCGCGCCGGGCGGGTTTGCCACAGTTCGGGCAGGTCGTCGCCGCCCAAGTCGGGTGATGATCCAGCGGATTACCGGGGCGGTCGAATGTCACATCATCGGGCAAACGGATCGGCAGGCTGGCCTTGCTCTCCGGCACCACGCCGCAATCGGGGCAGTGAACAACCGGAATCGGACAGCCCCAATAGCGTTGCCGCGAAATACCCCAATCGCGCAGGCGATATTTGGTGACGCCTTTGCCGATGCCATTGGCCTCGCAATAAGTGATGGCGGCGGCGACGGCCTCGTCGCCTGTAGAGAGCTCATCCCAACCAAAGTTGGTTTGAAAACGCCCGGTCGCGGTATTCCGAGAGTAGCGTACTTTCTCTGACTTCATGGGTGTGTAGGCGGTATCCTGGCCCCATTCACCCGCAGGCGGCTCAAAAACCGGGATTATTTCCAGCGATGCACCATTCTTCTGTGCCATGAAATGCACGAAATCAAAATCGCGCTGGTCGTGGGCGGGGACGCCAAATATCGCGCCGGTGCCATAGTCCATCAACACGAAATTTGCCACCCAGACCGGCAATTCCCAATTGGGATCAAGCGGGTGGATCACTTTCAGCCCGGTATCAAAACCACGCTTCTCGGCGGTTTCCAAGGCTTCCTCGGACGTGCCAACCCGCCGACATTCGGCATTGAACGCTGCCAAAGCCGGATTGGAACGTTCCAATTCCTTTGCCAGCGGATGGTCGGGCGAAATCGCGGCGAAGCTTGCCCCCATCAACGTATCGGGCCGTGTGGTATAAACCTCCAGCGCCTCAAACCCCTTCGGCGCGTCTTTCACGGCAAAAGAAAATTGCAAACCGCGCGACTTGCCAATCCAGTTCGCCTGCATGATCCGCACTTTTTCCGGCCAGTCTTTCAGCCCATCAATCGCCGCCAGCAGTTCCTCGGAATAGTCGGAAATGCGGAAAAACCATTGCGTCAACTCGCGCCGTTCCACCACTGCACCGGACCGCCAGCCTTTGCCGTCAATTACCTGCTCGTTGGCCAGAACCGTCATATCAACCGGATCCCAGTTGACCATCGCGTTCTTGCGATAGATCAACCCGGCTGCCAACATGTCGATAAACAAAGCCTGCTGTTGACCGTAATATTCCGGGTCGCAGGTGGCAAACGACCTGCTCCAGTCATGGGTATAGCCCAAAGGACGCAGTTGCGCCTTCATGTCGGCGATGTTTTGATAGGTCCAAGTGCCGGGGTGCACGCCTTTTTCCAGCGCGGCATTTTCGGCCGGCATGCCAAAGGCATCAAACCCCATCGGGTGCAACACGTTAAAACCGCAGGCCAATTTATAACGGGCGACTACATCACCCATCGTATAGTTGCGCGTATGGCCAATATGGATGCGGCCTGAGGGATAGGGGAACATCTCTAGCACATAATATTTCGCCCGCGAATCATCGCGTTCGGCCTTAAAAAGCCCCGCCTTGTCCCAGACCTTTTGCCATTTCGGCTCGGCCACTCGTGCATTGTAGCGTGCCATGCCGCACTTCCCTTTAGGCAGTCAAGCGGTTAAGCGCCTGAAAATTATACGAAAATCCTACGAACTGCTGGCTGCACCGACGCGCAATTGCCGCGCGCGCACCAGAATAGCGTCCTCAATCTGGCTGATCGATTCGGCGCTGAGTGAGACAGAACCTTTGCCCGATTGGCGAAATGCAGCGACTCGAACCGAATTCACCCCCAGCTCAGCGCGTTGCACATAAACCGTGACGCGATACAGACCCGCAGCCCCACCGACCTTGCCCCAACCTGTGACAATCAGTCCGGAAAACGGATCAGCGGATTCAAGCGGCAGAAACGATAGTGTATCCAGCGCCCCGGCCCAGATATACCGGTTTACCCCGGCACGTGATGCATCGGCAGCGCCACCACCCCCGCAACCAAACAAGGCCAAAACCAAGGTCAAAACCGTTGAAATCCTCAATAAACCCGGCATTCGGGACGCCTCCGCAACAAATTCAACTTCGCTTTAGAAAGTTAGTATCGGCAAGCTCCGACCCTCACAAGCATTTTTGCGATTTCGGCATGTTTGACTCACTGTGGCTTGGGTGCATCACCGAATAAGGCAATGGCATTTGTTCTTTCGATAACCTTGACCATGACACGGGCAATGTAGAGATAGGGCATCACTTGATCCGGAGCGAACCGGAATAAGGTGCAACATTTAACTCACGAGGGAAAACGAATGAAAAACGTTCTCTTTGCAACCACTGCACTAGTTGCCGCTTCGGTTTCGGGCTCCGCCTTCGCCGCAAGTCACACCAGCGTTGGCTGGTCGGCAGAAGTTACTGCAGGTTACAATGACGACATCGAAGGCGGTATGTTTGTTGACGCAAGCGCGGACATCACCGGCACGCTGACGACCAGTTCTGGGATCACTCTGGGTCTGACTTACGGCTTTGAGGTGAACGGTGCGAGCCCAACAATTGCTTGGGATGCGTTTCCGACTTTCACCGCAGAATCTTCGGCAGGCAAGTTGACCATTGGCAAAGTCGGTGATTTTGCTGCAGAGAAAAACTGGAATACCATCGGCAAAGAAGGCTTCGACCAGGACTTCAATGAAGAAGATGGCGAGTTTGCGGTTGACTTCACTGGCAACTTCAACGGCTTCCAATATGGCGTGTCCTCGGTCATCGGTGATGGCACAGGTCTTACCTTTGGTGGCGATCTGACAGGTCTCTCGCTGGGTGTCAGCGGTGCGGTTGGCTCGTTCAAATTCGGCCTCGGCTACGAAGAAGCCGCGTTCGATGACGGCGTTGCTTCTTTGGATGACAACGGCAATACCTTGGGCCTTGGCGTCGAAACCACCTTCGGTGGCGCAACCATCGGTCTGGCTTACATTACCGACGATAGCGCTACAGACGGCGGCACTTCGACCGGCGTTCTGGTCAAATACGCTCTTGGCAACGGCATCGACCTCGGTGCCTATTACACGATGAACGAGGATTTTGCCGCTGTTTCGAATGACGCATACGGCGCTTGGGTCGGTTATTCGATGGACCCGATCACGGTTAAACTGGCGTTCGATACCGACGGCGACAGCTCGACGCCGGCCGAAGTTGCTGATGATGATCGTATCATCGTAACAGCTGAATACGCGATGGCACCTGCCACGATTTTCGCCGGTTACTCGACCGACGACGTGAGTGATGGTTCCTACATCGGCGTTGATGTAGACCTCGGCAACGATGCGACGCTGACCGTTTCTTACGCTGAATTCGACGAGGCCTTTGGCCGCGAATTCAAAGGCGGCACGTCGGCTTACATCAACGTGAAATTCTGATCTTTCAGAACTTCTGTTAATTCGGGAAGGGCGGGCCTCACGGTCCGCCCTTTTTCTTTGCAAAATCGTCGTTGCGAGTGAAACGAAGCAATCCATCTTCATGCGTTTCTGCATTGCTTTGTCGCTTCGCTCCGCGCAATGACGGATGACGGTCGGAAACGGAATGTCATGGTGCTGCTCAAAATAAAATCTCGCATCGAATCTGCGGCAATCGCGGCGGGGCGTTCTGCCGATGACATTCGATTGATCGCTGTATCGAAAGTTCAACCCTTGGACCGAGTTGAAACCGCCCTAGCGCAGGGCCACCGGCTGTTTGGTGAAAACCGGGTGCAAGAGGCGGCGGGAAAATGGCCGGCATTTCGGGAGAGGTTTGGCGATGTGCAGGTGCATCTGATCGGGCCATTGCAGAGCAACAAACTAAAACAGGCATTGGACCTGTTTCAAGCGATCCATTCACTGGACCGCGATAAACTGGCGCGGATGTTGGCGGATGAGGTGCAGGTGCGCGGGGTTTGCCCGGAATTGTTCATTCAAGTGAATACAGGTGCAGAGCCGCAGAAGGCCGGAGTGTTGCCGCAGGAATTGGATGGGTTTGTGAAGGTGTGCCGTGCGACTTATGATTTGCCCATTTCCGGGCTGATGGTCATTCCGCCTGTCGACATCGATCCGACGCCGCATTTTGTCATGCTGCGCGAAATGGCTTTGCGTAACGGTTTGAGCAGCCTTTCGATGGGGATGAGCGCCGATTTTGAAGCAGCGATTGCGCATGGCGCGACGCATGTGCGCGTGGGGTCAGCGATTTTTGGCGACAGGGTATTACCGAATAATCACCCTTGAATGCGGCGTCCACCGCTGCAAAATCCACTGCAAATCTTTGTCGGAAAATGCCACACAGCCCGCCGTCGGATGCCGGGGTTTGCGCCATAGGTGGAGGAAAATGGCGCTACCCTTTCCGCCAATCACCGGGTGGCGGTTGAAGTCCAGAACGGCAGCAACGTCATATAATGGGTCGGAACGACGTAGTTTTTCGGTGCTAAAGGCATGTGGATGGCGCACGGGTTGGTTGTAGTCAGGCGAGGCCGGATCCTCGCACCACTGGTTGCGAAGGCCGGTTTGGCGGGTGTTTAGCGGAAAATAAGCCGATACTTTGTCGGGCCTGACCCAGATAAATTCAATTTGGAACGTTCCAATTGGCGTTATCCCGTCACCTTCGCGTCTTTTGACGCCAATTCCGCCGCGGCCAACCGAACAAGGCATTCTTCGACCCAAAAACCTTGCCGACCATTGCGAAATGACCAGATCTGATGCGTGAAAACTCACAAAATATGCCCGCTTTTCGCGGCTTTTACCGCCAAATACCCGGCATTTTGCGCGGTTTTTCCCACCCGCAGCGGCACCCGTTCGACGACTTTCAACCCACAAGAATTCATCCGCTCGACTTTGGCCGGGTTGTTGGTGAGTAACCTGACGCTGGAAAAACCCAGCTTTTTCAGGATTTGCGCCCCAATCCTGAAATCCCGTTCATCATCCTCAAACCCTAGCCTATGGTTGGCCTCAACCGTATCAAACCCTTGATCTTGCAGGGAATAAGCTCGCATCTTGTTCGCCAACCCGATACCGCGGCCTTCTTGGTTGAGATAGAGCAACACCCCCGCACCCTCCGCCGCGATCTGTTCCAACGCGACATGCAACTGCGCCCCGCAATCGCATTTCAGCGAGCCAAGCACATCGCCAGTGAAACAAGCCGAATGCAGACGGCACAACACCGGTTTGAAATGGTCAGGTGTGCCGATGATGATGGCGTAATGTTCCTCGCCACCATCTTCGGGACGATAGATTCGGACTTGAGAGCGTTCGGCAACAAACAATGGCACCCGCGCATGCGAGACTTCGTGGATTTCGGGCAAGTGGTCCGAATGGGCAAGCTCGGCCAAATCCAACCTTGTCAAACCATCGAGTTCCAGCTTTTCAAATTGGTGCGGATTCATACTGGCCACCAAGGCCGCAGGCAATAAATGCGCTTGTTTACAGAGGCTTATCGCCGCGCGGTGGCTTGCAGCAGACCCGTCGCGCAAGGTGTTGAACGGACCTTTCATTGGAAAATCGAGGTCAGTGGCCGGGTTGATCACCGCCAGAATCCACGAAACTAGGGCATCCTTTGGCAAAACTATCCGCGCCAAATCCCCGTCATAGGCGCGGGCCTTCAACGTTTCGGCTCGACGCGCAGTGATCGCTAAGACTGGCGTTAAACCCATGTGACGCAGTTCCGCCAAATGCGTTTGGTTCACCTCTTCCGCCGCCAAAACAAGCGCCGAAAACCCACCGTCGACCAATAATACTGGCAGCCCAATGCGCAGTTCAGCACGCGCTTTGGCAATACGATCTTGGCGGTTGGGGCGAAGCGACATGGGTGAGTCCGATAAAACACGTTTCAGTTTGTTACCGTTAAATGGGTGGAGAAGTCGAATACTGAAACAAAACCCCGTGAACTGACACAGGTGTGTGAGGGTGTGATCCGATTGGCTTGCACAAACGTTAGATCAGCAACAAGTTTGATCACGAAGACAAAGGAGAGCCGGGAATGAGCAACCTCAAGAAAATTCTGATGGTCGATGACGACGCCGATCTGCGCGAAGCTTTGGCTGACCAACTGGTCTTGACCGAAGAATTCGATGTGTTTGAAGCGGGTACCGGAGCGGACGGTCTGGTTCGGGCCAAGGAATCCTTGTATGATCTGGTGATCCTGGACGTTGGCCTGCCCGACATGGACGGCCGCGAATTGTGCCGTTTGTTGCGAAAACAGGGGCTGAAATGCCCGGTGATCATGTTGACCGGCCATGTCACCGACGCCGATACGATTTTGGGTCTGGATGCAGGCGCGAACGATTATGTCGCCAAACCGTTCAAATTCCCGGTGCTCTTGGCCCGAATCCGCGCCCAATTGCGTCAGCACGAACAATCGGAGGACGCGATTTTCAACATCGGACCTTATACATTCAAACCGGCATCGAAACTACTTCTCGATGAGCAGGAAAAGAAAATCCGCCTGACCGAGAAAGAGACGAATATCCTGAAATACCTCTATCGCGCCAATGACGTTGTCGTCGCCCGCGACGTGCTGCTGCACGAGGTTTGGGGTTATAACGCCGGGGTTACGACCCACACGCTGGAGACGCATATCTATCGGTTGCGACAGAAGATTGAGCTTGATCCGTCGAATGCGCGGATTCTCGTCACCGAAAGCGGCGGGTATCGCCTCGCCTCCTGATTTTTGAATTCCTCCCCAGACTTGAGCCCGGTGTGCTGGTCATGCCGGGTTTTTTCTTGCTTGAGGGACGTCGGTGAGCGGTCCAGTATGCTGTGGGATTTTGGAGAACAACATGGCGTTTACAATTGCCACCTGGAACATCAATTCGGTGCGGTTGCGCGAGCAATTGGTATTAAAGCTGCTGCGCGAAGAAGCCCCCGATGTGCTGTGTTTGCAGGAGTGCAAGTCGCCGGTCGAACTGATCCCGCGCGAAGGGTTTGCGGCGCTGGGCTATAACCACATGATTGCGCGCGGGCAAAAGGGGTATAATGGGGTTGCCATCTTGTCGAAACTGCCGCTTGAAGATGCAGGATCGGTGGATTTTGTGAATCTGGGCCATGCCCGCCATGTCGCGGCCCGGCTAGAAAACGGTGTCGTGATTCACAATTGTTATGTGCCCGCCGGTGGCGATGAACCGGATCGCGAGATCAACGTCAAGTTCGGCCAAAAGCTGGATTTCTTAGCGGAAATGCGCGATTGGGCGCACAAAAGTCGCCACAAAAAGTCGATCTTGGTGGGTGATTTGAACATAGCGCCGCGCGAGGACGATGTCTGGAACCACAAGGCGCTTCTGAAAATTGTGTCGCACACGCCGGTTGAAGTTGAGGCGTTTGGCAATGCACGTGAAGCTGGAAAATGGGTGGATGTGACGCGACAGGACATGCCCAGCGGGTTGGTTTATTCGTGGTGGTCGTACCGCTCACCCGATTGGGATGCCGCTGACAAGGGCCGTCGGCTGGACCATATCTGGGCCACGCCGGATATATCCAATGCCGCACACGGCAGCCGGATTCTGCGCCCTGTGCGCGGCTGGCAGCAGGGATCAGACCACGCGCCGGTGCTGGCGGAGTTTGATTTGTAATCGCCGCCCTCGCGAGGATGACATCCGCCAAATGCCGTGATAATGTGCGGCAAATGGCGGAGGATGTGCTATGAGTGGGTCTTCAGTATTAAGAAAGCAACTTACCCACAGGGACCTGAAAAAGGGTGTATCGGCAATCTTGGCCACTGAAGTTTTAGAGTTTGGGTTAACCAAAGAAGACATTCGAATGATTGTTCCAGACAGAACTTTGGAACGCCGCATTGCCGCACACGATGTGTTAAAAGTCGAAGAAGCCGACGGAATTGCGCGATTGCTTCGGGTTGTCGAACATGCTCGCCGAACATTTGGCGATGATCAGTTGGCCGATGAATGGCTGCGCAGTCCCAATCCCGCGCTCGGTGAACAAATCCCAATTCGCATGGCCGACACCGATTTAGGCGGTCGCGAAGTCGAGACAATTCTGGGTAGAATTGAATACGGGATCTTTAGCTAGGTACGAATTTGGCGTCTGGCGCGACCAGAATTTTCCCAAATACTGGACGGGGAAGGCTCACGGCTAAACGGCGGTCGCTGGAACAGTGTTGGCGTTCCAATGATTTATTGCGCTTCATCACTTTCACTGGCGGTGCTGGAATCTTTCGTCAACATTCCGCCGCATATGCGACAAACCATTAAATTGCCGAAACTGTACGCCGTGGGAATTGAGGTTCCTGACGATTTGATTGCAGACTCGCAAGTGATCGGGGAGGAACAACCTATGGAAAAACCAAATTCCCAGTTTTTTGGTGATTCTTGGGTCAATGCGGGAATTAGTCTAGGTTTTCTCGTTCCCAGTGTTGTCATTAAGCGTGAGCTGAATATCCTACTAAACCCCCGTCATCCCCGCTTGGCGGATGTAAAGATTGTGGTGCATGAGCCATTTGTTTTTGACGATAGGTTGGGAAATTGAACCAATTACCCCTTGCCGAAATTCGCCCTAGTCCATGGAATATCAAACATCAAGGCCGGGTGCTGGGTGCCGCGGGTAAGCGTGCCAATCTGCACCGTTGTTTCCGAGCCGCTTTCGTCGGTGATCGTCCATTGGCTTAGGTGGAAAACCGGGGCGTGGGTGAAGGTTAGCAGCATGGTTCCAGTGGCCGGGTCTTTCGGGTCGACCAAAAGCAGCCGCGTTTCTTTGCCGTCACCAGTCAGGTTTTGCACAAAGCCCGGATTGTTCAAGTCAACATCACTGCGCAAAAGTAGCGACAATGGCGTGCGTTTGAGCTCATAGACCTGCGCGTCGTCCTGCGCTTTCGGGTCAATGATGCCAACCATGGTGCCGTCCGAGACGACGACGGCTTTATCAGGTGCGGTATATTCAAAACGGATTTTGCCGGGTTTTTGCAGCATGAAGCTACCAATCGAGCGGCTGCCGTCGGAATTGTGCTGGGTAAATTGGCCTTCAGCAAGTTTGAGGCCGTTGAGATAGGTGGCGATTTGGTCGAGCGAGGCGAAGGCTTGCGCTTTGGCCAGCAGCGGGGCCGTCGCAAAAGCAGCGGTTATGGCAAGGAAATGGCGTCTTTTCATAAGGATTACATAGGGTCCAAGCTTTGCACTGTCACCCAACAAACCCACACAATCGCGTAATGTTCCGCAAATTGTTTCACGTGAAACAACTTAAGGTTGAGTTAATCCGAGAGATGGGTGTGGATCGATGTTGTGGATTTGAAGCTTCGCGCAGTCCAACATGGTTAGCTTGCGAGACATGGTAGGAACCCGACTTTAGACATCCTGCCAGTCCTCATCAAACGCGGTCGGGCTTTCTGGCAACTGCCCCTCAAACGCTTGAAGGTGCAAGTGAATATTGACTCGCGCGGCAACGTTTTTTTGCGGCGTATTGATTCCAAGCTCTTCATTGATAGTCGTATCGAGGATCATTTCTTCACCCCAAATGCCTAAGTTACCGTTCCAATGCGGACTCTTGACGATAGCCCGCGCCGCGTCTCGGTAGTTCCATTCCTTTTCCTTATTACGTGCGATGTACCAACCACCGATGACCGGGTAGTCAACCCGATCGATTGGTCGGTTCGCGAAATCAACTGGTTCTCTCGGGCGTGTACTTCCCCAATCCCCATAGATGACGTTAGTGCGGTTTCTAGCCCGCGCGACTTGCGCCATCAGTTTCCGATTGTTGAAAGGTACGGTTACGGGCTCGTTTCCGTTGAAAAACGTGAACATTTTTGGTATCGAAGTACAAGACACGACAACTGGAACAGCGGCATCAATTGGATTGAGGTTGCCGGCAATTACGCCATCGAACCACGCAGCTAAGCTCAACGGATCGCGGGTCCACCCACCCTCTAGGATCACGGCGAAGTCCGCCGTGCCGCCCGATGCAAAACCGCCTACGATGTCGTCCATGTTTTCAGGGAATCGGTTCCGCTCTATGCGCATCGCAAAAGGACGCCCCAAAGACTGGAATGATCCAATCTGAGTTCTTATTTCAGATTCGGATTGGCCCCAAGTCTGAACACATGGCCAGATTTGGTCGTGTTTGCTGATGAAATCTGCCCAGTTCGCGAAGCTATTCGTAGGGTCTCGCAGTCGTGCAAGTTCACGCTGTGGCTCGCTATCGCCATTAGTTAGTTCGTAGTCTTTTTCAATATCAAGAAAATAGGGACGTTTTGGAAACGCTCTTTCGATCCGCTCAATTGTACGGCCCAAAGAATTCGAGTTGGCCCATGGTGCAAGCAGAAAACACGGCGTCATTTTGTCTTTTGTTGCGTTAGGAAGGTACTCAAGTCCGTTCATTTCACTGGCACGAACTGCCAGCGTCGGTACGTAGGATTTGTTCTCTAGTACCATTTACTCAGTTATGCTTCTGCGAAAGCCGACAGTCTGATTTCCATCGCAGCTTTCGACACTTCGAAACTTGCCGCAAGGCTTTCTATTGTGGCCTCTGACACCACCCCACCAAATTCCCGTTCCAATTTACCCTCAACCAATTTCAGCGGCATAACCAAGTCGGCAGCAAGTCGATTTGCTTCATACTCAACTCGCTCGGGAGCGCCTGACCTATAAAGTACATTGTCTGTAATGCCCTCTGGCGAACTGTCGATCACAGATCTGTGCAATAGATAGTGGGCCAATTCGTGCGCTATCGTGAATCTTTGCCTTTCTCTGGCTTCGTTTCGATTTACACGAATCACATATTGATCGCCCTCTCGCTTGATTTGACCTGAAATTCCGGTACGCATGCTCGATATCTTTATGCCGCCAACACCGAGATCGCGGGCAAGCCCACCAAGTTTTACCGGATATTCCGACAAATAATGGTCCAGAATTTCTCGCTGTGCCGGTTTAACTGCCGCTAACTCTCTCGATGTCATTTTCGCTTCCTACCTTTCGCCCGAATCAGAAGGGTCAAAACCACTTTCAAGTTCTTTCGTCGCATCGGGTCTCGGATTCCTGAAAGCGATTTCATCTATGCGAGAGTTTATGCGATCATCCGATAAGGCTTCATCGGCTCGCTTTGTCACCGCCCGGTCAACTATGTTCGCCAATTCCTTAAAAGTGTATGCCGCCAGTACGCCTATCCCAATAGCGAGTATAGCCAATACAAGTGTAACCGCAGTCAGCAATACGCTTACGAAGCTCAAATAAGTCGGCAAACTCAACATCGGCTCTTACTGGGTGCCGGGAATGCCGTCAAGGCGGTCCACAACTCCTAGGGACAACAGCAGATAACATGCTACAAGCCCCCCAAAGAAAAAGGCCAAATAAGCTGCCAGTTTCAAAAAAGTGCTCCCCTCTTGTTGATATGGCTCATATAAGTTCTCTTTATGTTCTAGTCAATTTCGATAGTCGGTAGTGCGCATCGAAGCCAGTTCACCTATCACGAGCAATCACTAAAACGACGTTAACAAAATTGTTTGGCGATCAGGCGCTTCCTTACCGCCACCCAACCGCGTTCGCTCACCTCTCCGGAATCAATACCTCGCGTCGTCCCACGTGGTTGGCTTGGGAGACGATGCCGTTGTCTTCCATGTCTTCAACCAGTTTGGCGGCTTTGTTATAGCCGATCGACAGTTTGCGCTGGATATAGCTGGTCGAGCATTTGCGGTCTTTGATGACGATGGCGACGGCTTGGTCGTACATGGCATCGTCGCTCATCCCGCCGGAGCCTAGGCCGAGCAGCAAGTCAACCTCGCCAACGTCGTCGTCATCGGGCCCTTCAACCACGCCGGAAACGTATTCGGGTGCGCCTTGCGACTTGAGGAAACTGACGACTTCCTCGACCTCTTCATCCGACACAAACGGGCCGTGTACGCGGGTGATGCGGCCTCCGCCGGCCATATAGAGCATGTCGCCCATGCCCAGCAGTTGCTCGGCCCCCATCTCGCCCAAAATGGTGCGCGAGTCGATTTTGGAGGTGACTTGGAACGAAATCCTTGTCGGGAAATTGGCTTTGATCGTGCCGGTGATCACATCGACCGAGGGGCGTTGGGTGGCCATGATGATGTGAATGCCACTGGCCCGGGCCATTTGCGCCAGGCGTTGGATGCAGGCCTCGATTTCCTTGCCAGCGACCATCATCAGGTCGGCCATTTCATCGACCAGAACCACGATATAGGGCATTTTTTCTGGGGCGTAGGTTTCCGATTCAAACACCGGCTCGCCGGTGCGATCATCAAAGCCGGTCTGGACTGTGCGGGTGAAATCTTCGCGCTTGGCAAGGGCATCTTCGACGCGACCATTAAATCCGTCGATGTTGCGCACGCCCAGTTTGGACATTTTGCGATAGCGCTCTTCCATCTCGGCCACGACCCATTTCAGGGCGACCACGGCCTTTTTCGGGTCGGTGACGACGGGGGAGAGCAGATGCGGGATGCCGTCATAGACCGACAGTTCCAGCATTTTCGGATCAATCATGATCATGCGGCACTGATCCGGGCGCAGTTGGTAGAGCAGCGACAGGATCATCGTATTGATGGCGACCGATTTACCCGAACCGGTGGTGCCCGCGATTAGCAGGTGCGGCATGCGGGCGAGGTTGGCGACGACGGGTTCGCCGGAAATGTCTTTGCCCAAAGCAAGTGGCAGTTGAATGCGGGCGTCGCCATAGGTTTTGGAAGCGATGATTTCGCGCAGCAAAACGCGTTCGCGGTTGGCGTTGGGCAATTCGATGCCGATAACGGATCGACCGGGAATGGTGGAAACGCGACAGGCCAGCGCCGACATCGAGCGGGCAATGTCGTCGGCCAAGCCGATAACGCGCGAGGCTTTCAAACCGGCGGCGGGTTCGAGTTCGTACATGGTTACCACCGGGCCGGGGCGGACCGAGGTGATCTCGCCCTTGACGCCGTAATCATCCAGCACGTTTTCCAACATGCGGGCGTTTTCTTCCAATGCCTCGTCCGACAAATGATGCCGCACGATGGTGGAAGGATTTTCCAGCAACGAGAGAGGAGGGGTCTGGTAGGTTTCCGCTTCATCCTCAAACGCTAGTTTTGGCTGTTCCTCGGCGCGGGCGCGGGCGTTTTTGGCCAAGGCTTTGCTGCCAGGGTTCAATACGCGCGGTTCGCCTGCCACCAGCGAGATGTCGCGGCCAAAATCGGCGTCATCGTCAATCAGGTCGGTGTCACGAGCGGCAGCATCTTCTCGAGCCTTAACCGCTGCGGAAATTCGGGCCATCAGTCGTTCGTCGTCTTCCTCGGGCAATTCATAGGCCGAAGGTGGCTGATTGCCGCCGCGCATGCGTCCGCCAAAGCCTGATCGGGTGACGCGATCCATCCGTGCCTCGCCGGACTCGGCGCGGACGGGAATATCGGTGGCGCGCATCGTGGGTTTTTCGACCTCCGCCGGGGTGTCTTTGCGGCGCAATCGCGCTTCGTTGGCGGCCTTGCCAGCGCGGAAGGCACCGATGCCAAGCAAGCCGAGCAGCCACCAGAGACCTTGGATCAGCCGTCTTATACCGTGCATTTGAAAGCGTAAAAACCGCTCAATTTCCGGCACATTGACACCAAGGGCGAACAGCGACATCGCAAAAAACATCAGGCCGACAAAGATCGTCATGGACTTGACCGACATGCCCAAATCCATCGGCACATAGGGCAGAACAATGCGCAGGAACGAATCGCCAAACATGCCGCCCAAGCCATAGGCATGCGGCCAACTGGTAAACGGCACGTGGAAGGCGGCGAAGACGGCACCCAGAGCGATGGCAATCGGGGCGATGACCATGCGGTTTATCAGTTTGCGTTCACCTTGATGCGATACAAAGCGCGCCCCCCAGGCCAACAGCGCCAAAGGCAGGCCATAGGCGGCCCAACCCAAGGCGCGATACAGCGGATCGGCCAGCGAGGCACCCATATAGCCCAGCACGTTGGTCGGGGTCGCATCGGTGGCGCTGAAAAGGCTGGGATCGGTGGGATTATAGGTCCAGATTGCGGCGAGTGCGGCTATTCCAAAGGCAAATAGAACGATGCCCAGACCTTCGCGCATGCGTTTTTGCATTGCCAAGGAAGTTTTCGGCTCCACCAATTTTTTCCGGCGTTTGGTAGATTTGCCGTAGGTCGCCATCGCCATGTGCCTTTATCCTCGAATTTGTACATTGTTACCGAGAACTGAGCGGATGGCGTTTAGACCAACCTCGATCTCGCCCAGAGTTGCAACCAACGCGACTCGGACGAAATTTTCGCCGGGATCATCGCTGCCGAATGCGGCGGAATTTTGCCGCGAAAGGTAAGAACCGGGTAATACTTTGATACCTTTTTCGGTCCAAAGTTTCAAAGCCGCCTTTTCGCCATTGCCGACATTGAGCCAGAGGAAAAATCCGGCGTCTGGTGAGTGGTATCCTGTCATGTTGCCAAGAATTTTGTCGGCAAGGTCGAATTTGGCTTTGTAGAGCTGGCGGTTTGTTTCGACGTGGGCTTCATCGGCCCAGACTTTTTCGGCGACGCGTTGCAAGGGTAGTGGAACCGGAGCGCCGGAATAGGAGCGTAGACGAGTGATCGCGGCGATGGTTTTGGGGCCGCCAGCGGCGAAACCACAGCGCAGGCCGGGCAGGTTGGAACGTTTGGACAGCGAATGGAACACCATCACACGTTCGGGGTCGGCGACATGCGCCACCTGCAATGCGCCGGTTGGGGGTGTGTTGCGGTAGATTTCGGCGTAACATTCGTCAGCGAAAATGCGGAAATCGTGGCGTTCGGCGAGGGCGACGAGGTTGGTCAAATAATCTTGTGAGGCGACCGCACCTTGCGGGTTGGAAGGTGAGCAAAGATAGACGATGGCGGTGCGATCGAGCAGGTCTTTGGGGACCGACTGGAAGTCCGGCAGAAAACCGGTTTCGGCCCGCGCTGGCACAAAAACCGGCTCGGCCCCGGCGGTGAGCGCCGCGATCATGTAGCACTGGTAGAACGGGTTGGGCAGCAGGATGACTGGTTTTGCGCCGTTCTTGGTTTCGGGGCACAAAGCGATGGCCGCGTTGAACAGCCCTTCGCGGGTGCCGTTCAGTGCGGTGATTTGGGTCGCAGGTTCGAGGGTGACATTGTAGCGGCTTCTGAGCCAATCGGCGATGGACTGGCGCAGTTCGGGCGTGCCTTCGTTGGGCGGGTATTTGTTGAATTCATGCGCGTATTTGGCCAGAATTTCCGGCACCATCGCTGGAAACGGGTGCTGAGGTTCGCCGATTGACATGGCAAGCGCAGGCCCGCCCGGCGCGTACCCGTCGAGCAAGCGGCGCAACCGTGGAAAAGCATATTCCGGCAGGTTTTGGAACCGCTGGGGAAACTGCATCTATCGCCTCAAAGTCAGGGGTCTGATGCCCCAATTGCGGTCGTTGTAGCGGTTGACAGAGATTCGGTCTAGAGCGTTGACTTAATTGGTCAAAGCCGCCTCAAGACTGATGCCAAGGCGCGACAGAGCGATGTCTTGACCGGGGGCGGCCATCAGGGTGATGCCGCAAGCGGGTGTTTGGGTGGGAAGCGTCAGGGCGCAGCCGCCAAGCAAATTGGCGATGCGGGTGTTGCGCAGGCCCAGCAAGTTTTCGGAGGCGAAAAAGTCTAGGTCGGCGAGAAGCCGTTCAGCGTTTGGCGGCAGGATCGCGGATGTGGGCATGAGGACGGCGTCAATAGCCCGAGTTGCCGCCCAAAAGGATTGCCGGATTTCGTTTAGCCGGATTTTGGCAGCGATATGGTCTGCGGCGTTGAAATTTGCCCCGCCACGAAAGCGGTCATAAATGACCGAGAACATTTTTTGCGGGTTGGCTTGGATAATGTCGCGCCATTTGGCCCATGATTCTGGGGCAAACAGGGCGGGCGTCAGGGTGGAAGCCTCGGCGATTTCGGGGTAGTCGGCGTAGGTGATTTTGGCACCGGCCGATTGCAAACGCGCAACGAAAGAGTTGAAGGCGGCCAAGGGTTCGGGTCGAATATCGTCAAAAAACAGCGTGTTGGCGACGACGAAATGTCGGCCTTTGAGCGTTTGGGGTGTCAAGTCGGGCGTCGGCTCGCCAGCGAGGATTGCGGTCAGGATTGCTGCATCCTCGACACTGCGCGTTAGTGGGCCAACGGTGTCGAACGATGGGATCAAGGGAACCACGCCCTGTAACGACAACCAGCCATGGGTGGTTTTGAGGCCGACAAGGTTATTCCAAGCTGCCGGAACGCGGACGGAACCGCCGGTGTCGGAACCAATGGCGGCTGCGGCAAGGCCAAAAGCAACCGACGTTGCCGCACCAGACGACGAACCGCCGGGGGCGAGTACGGGATCGTTGAAATTCGGGGGCGTAGCGGTGATTGGGTTGATGCCAAGGCCGGAGAAAGCCAGTTCGGTCATATGGGTTTTGCCGAGCATGACCAGACCGGCGCGAGCGGCATTTTGCAAGACAATTGCGTCGGTGTCGGGGATGCGGCCCTTCAGGAGTAACGACCCCGCCTCGGTGGGATGGCCGGCGGTGTCAATCAGGTCTTTCCAGCTGACCGGCACGCCGTCGAGGGGTGACCGGCGCAGGCCGGATTTGGCGCGTTTTGCGGCGGCATCGGCCTCGGCGCGGGCGCGTTTTGGGGTGAGCATGGTGAAGATTCGGTCGCGGTATTGGTGTGATTCAGCGGCTGCCAGATAAGATTCGGTCAACTCGCGCGGGTCGACCTGGCCGGACTCGATGGCGCGGCCAAGGGTGGAGGCGGATTGGGTGAGGTTGATTTCGGACATGGACTACTCCGCCACCCAACAAAGAAGGTGCCGCCCATTCTTCAACTATTCGCCGTCACGTGTCACGCTTCGCCGCGAAAATTCGTGTAATGTCGCGACGAATTTGCAAGACATTGGAGTAGGAGGACCATTTGAAAACCCCCGTTTGGTTGCCGTGGCTGTTGACATCAATTTCCATTCTCATTGGCGCTGGTCAGTTCTATCTGACCAACTCGCAAAAAAACCGCGAACCATTTTTGCGCGTGCAAATGGAGTTTTTGATTGAGGCCTCTGATACACTCGCCACACTTGCGACCGAGACCGATCCGATTGCTTGGGAGGAATCGCGGGAGAAGTTCTGGAGACTTTATCTTGGCCGACTAGCGATTGTTGAAGACCCAGAAGTTGAAGCGGTGATGATTTGCGCGGGTAAGATCGTGCCGAGAGAATCTGGAAATGGCACTGAAGCACTAAAGAATTCTCTGAGGAACCCTTCATTGAGTCTGGCATTTGCGGCGCGGACCCTGATTCTGAAAAGTTGGAAAATCGAAACTGCGGTTCTGCCAACATTAACCGGGCAGGTGCGGGCCAGGTCAGATTGCCGTTAATGCGAATTTTGATTTCGGTGTCGCAAACAGCGACCGGCGACCGCATGGACAATCGATTGCGCGCAACCATAGTGGTGCCATGAATCTTGACGCGGAAATTCTGATTGTCGGTGGTGGGCTGAACGGGCCGGTGTTGGCTTTGGCTTTGGCGCAGGGTGGGTATTCCAGCGTTGTTTTGGACGCGTTGCCAGCGGTTGTGCGCGATGATCCGGGGTTTGATGGGCGTGCCTATGCTTTGGCATTGGCATCCAAACGGATGTTGGTGGCTTTAGGGATTTGGGCACGGGCTACCGAACACGCGCAACCGATCTTGGACATCAAAGTCAGCGATGGACGGGCGGGTGAAGGGGCTTCGCCCATGCATTTGCATTTCGACCATCACGAAATTGAAGAAGGGCCGATGGGGTTCGTGCTGGAGGACCGGTTCCTGCGGCGGGCTTTGGGCGAGGCTGTGGCGGCGCAGCCGTTGGTGAGCGTGGTTTCTGGGGCCAAAGTGGTGGCGCAACAGGTATCGTCGGGGTTGATAGGGGTGACCTTGGACGATGGGCGCGTTTTGCGTGGTTTGCTCTTGGTTGGCTGTGATGGACGGTCCAGTGGGGTTGCCGAGCGGGCGGGAATTTTGCGGACGGGTTGGGATTACGGGCAAAGCTCGTTGGTTTGTGCGGTGGCGCATGAATTGCCGCATCATGGCGTGGCGCAGCAGTTTTTCATGCCGACGGGGCCATTGGCGATTTTACCTTTGCCGGGGAATGCGTCGTCGATTGTCTGGACGGAAAGCTCGGAACGGGCGGCTGAAATTTTGGCGATGGATGAGGCCGGGTTTTTAGGGGCCTTGCGGCCTGCCTTTGGGGATTTCTTGGGGGGTTTGCGGCTGCGTGGGGACAGGTATTCCTATCCGCTGGGCCTGTCTTTGGCGCAATCTTTGACGGCGCCGCGTGTGGCATTGGCGGGCGATGCGGCGCATGGGATTCATCCCTTGGCCGGGCAGGGGTTGAACCTTGGTCTGCGCGACGTGGCGGCTTTGGCCGAGACTTTGATCGAGGCGGGGCGGCTGGGGCAGGATATTGGGGCTGCGGACGTTTTGGAAAGATACGCGCGCTGGCGGCGGGCGGATATTGCGGCATTGGCGGGCGTTACGGATGGGATTAATCGATTGTTTTCAAATGATAATTTTGTCGTGAGAGCGGTGCGGGATTTGGGGCTGGGGGTGGTGAATTCTTTGCCCGGCTTGCGGCGCGGGTTGATCCGCGAGGCGGCGGGGTTGAGTGGGGATTTGCCGAGGTTGATGCGGTAGGGCTGTTGATCAGCCCCCACCCTAACCCTCACCCGCAAGCGAGGGAGGGGATTGCCGGGCTTCTCCAGACCTCACCTTAGAACCTTTCCAAACCCTTACTTGATTATTTCACTCGGACAGTCCATTTTCAGGGGTGAAACGGAGATATTCCAATGTTCATTCAGACCGAGTCGACGCCGAACCCTGCCACGTTGAAGTTCCTGCCGGGCGAAACCGTGATGCAGGTGGGCACGGCGGATTTTCCGACATCAGAAGCCGGGCAGGCTTCGCCCTTGGCGCGGCGGATTTTTGGC
This sequence comes from Oceanomicrobium sp., assembly GCA_031415055.1. GTDB lineage: Bacteria > Pseudomonadota > Alphaproteobacteria > Rhodobacterales > Rhodobacteraceae > JANMOK01. The sequence continues at coordinate 178,858 of JANOQZ010000044.1, forward strand.
GTCGATGGGGTGACGGGCGTGTTTTTTGGCCCGGATTTCGTGACTGTGACCAAGGATGACGGCGTGATGTGGGACCATATCAAGCCGGGGATTTTGGGGTCGATCATGGAGCATTTCCAGTCGGGTCAGCCAGTACTGGAAGGCGATAGCGGTGCGGTTGGCCATGCGGCGCATGACGGGCCGGACGCGGCGATTGTCACGCAAATCAAGGAATTGCTGGATACGCGTGTGCGGCCTGCGGTGGCGCAAGATGGCGGCGATATTACTTTCCACGGCTTTGACCGTGGGGTGGTTTACTTGCATATGCAGGGTGCTTGCGCGGGGTGTCCGTCCTCGACCATGACGCTGAAAATGGGGATCGAGAACCTGCTGCGACACTACATTCCCGAAGTGACCGAGGTGCGCCCGGTTGCTGCCTGAAAAACTGATCCTAGCATTCGACACATCGGCTGCGCATTGCGTGGCCGGTTTGCTTTTGGGCGACCGGGTTTTGGCGCAAAAGGCTGAAGTCATGGCTGTTGGGCAGGCCGATAGGTTGCTGCCAATGCTGGAAGAGTTGTTGGCTGAGGGCGGGGTTTCGTGGGTTGACGTCGACGCGATTGGGGTGGGCATTGGTCCGGGGAATTTTACCGGGATAAGGATTTCGGTGGCCGCTGCGCGCGGATTGGCCTTGGCGCTGGATATTCCGGCGATTGGCGTGACGGTACTGGAGGCATTGGCTTTTGGCTCTACCGGCGAGGTTTTGGTGACTTTGGACGGGCGGTTGGGTAGGCTTTATACGCAGAGTTTTCGCGATGGCCTTCCCGTTCACGACGCGCGACTGTGTGATTCTGGTGATTTGAAAATAGCGGCGGCGTCCTGTCTTGGGTTTGAGAATGCAAAGGTTGCCGAGGTGACGGGTGGAACGGTTGGATCAGACCGAACCCAGCCCGATCCTGTTTCGATTGCGCGGATTGCCGCGTCGCGGTTACGAAGCAAGCACCCGAGTCCGGTGCCTTTCTATTTGCGCGCTGCCGATGCGGCACCATCGACGCAACCGACTATCACCATCACCCCATGACCGATGCCCAACGCGCGGCGCTGCATGCTTTGTGCTTCGACGGAACGCCAAGGGCGTGGAGCGCAGCGGAATTTGGCGAGTATCGGGCGGATGTTCGGGTGATTACCTGTGAAACGGCGCGTGGGATGATCGTTGCCCGCGTCGTGGCCGATGAAGCGGAAATTTTGACCTTGGCGGTGCATCCTGCAGCGCGGCGGAATGGCGTGGCGCGCGAACTTTTGGCCGAGGCGGAAAAACAGGTTCTGGCCTTGGGGGCAAAGCAGATGTTCCTAGAGGTGCGCGACGACAATCTTGCAGCCAAGGCGCTTTACGATTCTGCCGGTTATGTTTCGGCGGGCTATCGGAAAAATTACTATCGGGCAGCAGGTCGGCAAAGCAGTTCGGCAATTGTTCTGAAAAGGCGACTATCTTGAAGCCGCAAGTCAGAGTTTCCCTCACGAATCTTGTCCAACTGATAAAAAGACATTGACCCCGCACTTGGGCGGCAGCTTAGATGCAAGCAGAGTAAATCTCGACCCGGTTCCAAAGCCGAAAACTTTGGCCAATGACAAGAACCGGTCCTTGCAGACACAAGTGGAGGAATGAATGAAACATCTGACATCCCTGATGGGCGCAACCGCGTTTCTGGCGCTGTCCAGCGCCGCCTATGCCGACCCGGCGATTATTTTTGACCTTGGCGGCAAGTTTGACAAATCGTTCAACGAAGCGGCGTTCAATGGTGCGGAAAAATGGGCAGCGGAAACCGGTGGCACCTATGCCCAAGTTGAACTGTCGTCCGAAGCGCAGCGCGAGCAGGCTTTGCGCCGGTTTGCTGAAGCGGGCAACAACCCGATCGTGATGACCGGATTTGCCTTTGCAACCGCGCTTGACCTAGTGGCCAAAGACTTCCCCGACACCAAATTTGCCATCATCGACATGGTGGTTGAGCAGCCCAACGTACGCTCGGTTGTGTTCAATGAACACGAAGGTTCGTATCTGGTTGGGGTTGCTGCGGCGAAAGCTTCGGCTTCCGGCACGGTTGGTTTCATTGGAGGCATGGACATTCCGCTGATCCAGAAATTCGCCTGCGGCTATGTGCAAGGTGTCAAGGCAACCAATGCCGATGCGGTGGTGATCCAGAACATGACCGGCACCACACCGGCGGCTTGGAACGACCCGGTTAAAGGTGCCGAATTGACAAAAGCACAGATCGGCCAAGGCGCTGACGTGGTTTATGCTGCCGCGGGCGGCACCGGCGTTGGGGTTCTGCAAACCGCTGCCGACGAGAAAATTCTGTCGATCGGTGTGGACAGCAACCAGAACTATCTGCATCCGGGCCAGGTTTTGACCTCGATGATGAAGCGCGTCGACGTTGCGGTTTATGACGCTTTCACCGCAGGGCCGGAAATGTCGGGCGGATTTAACGTTCTGGGCATTGCCAACGGCGGCATCGATTATGCGCTGGACGAAAACAACGCAGCCGTGTTCACCGACGATATCAAAGCTGCGGTTGATGCGGCCAAAGCTGGCATTCTTGACGGTTCCATCGTCGTTCACGACTATATGTCGGACAATGCCTGCCCGGTTTCCTAAGGGTTAGATGCGTGGGCGACAATGCCAATTCGGGGCGGCGGGAAACTGCCGCCCCTGCCATAGAGTTACGCGGTATATCCAAAGCGTTTGGTCCTGTTCAGGCGAACAAGGACATATCGCTATCGGTTGCCAAAGGGGCAATCCACGGCATTGTCGGTGAGAACGGGGCCGGGAAATCGACGTTGATGTCGATTTTGTACGGGTTCTATAAAGCCGATGCGGGCGAAATTTTTATCAACGGTAAGGCCACGCTAATCCCCGATTCCCAAGCGGCTATTCGTGCTGGGATCGGCATGGTGCATCAGCATTTCAAGCTGGTCGAGAACTTCACCGTTTTGGAGAATGTCGTTCTAGGTGCCGAAAGTGGGCCGTTGTTGAACCCTTCATTGGCCAAGGCGCGGGCATTGCTGCAAAAGCTGGCGAAGGAATACGAGCTGGATGTCGACCCCGACGCGATTGTCGAGGAGATCGGCGTTGGCATGCAACAACGGGTGGAAATTCTTAAAGCTTTGTATCGGCAGGCAGATATTTTGATTTTGGACGAGCCGACCGGGGTTTTGACACCGTCGGAGGCGGATGATTTGTTTCGGATTTTGAACAATCTGAAGGCCGAGGGTAAAACCATCATCCTGATCACCCACAAGCTGCGTGAGATCATGGAAGCGACCGACACCGTCAGCGTGATGCGCCGCGGCGAGATGACAGCGACGGTGAAGACGGCAGACACCAGCCCCGAGCAATTGGCCGAGATGATGGTCGGTCGCAAGGTGCTGCTGGAAGTAGCCAAGGGTGAAGCCAAGCCCGGCAAACTGGTGTTGGAGGTTGATAACCTTCGGGTGACCGATGCCAAAGGCGTGCTCCGGTTAAAAGGCGTATCCTTCAACGTGCACGCGGGCGAGATATTGGGCATTGCCGGGGTTTCGGGCAACGGCCAGTCGCAGTTGTTGGAAGTGTTGGGCGGGATCGGCAACGGGACGGGGTCGATTCGGCTGAACGGGGTGGAACTGGACTTGACCGGCAAGTTTTCCGATGGGCAATCGCGGCGAAGGGCGGGGATCGCACATGTGCCGGAGGATCGGCAAAAGCTGGGTCTGATCATGGATTTCGCGGAATGGGAAAACTCGTGTTTTGGCTATCATCATCGACCGGAACTGCAATCGAACCGATTGTTGATGAACCGCGACGCGATGCGCGATGACGCAAAGGTAAAGATCGAGAAATATGATATCCGCCCGCCGACCTGCGATTTGAAATCGTCGAGTTTTTCCGGTGGCAACCAGCAGAAAATCGTCATCGCGCGGGAAATTGAACAGAACCCCGAGTTGCTGCTGGTTGGTCAGCCAACCCGCGGGGTCGATATTGGCGCGATTGAGTTTATCCATCAGCGCATCGTGCAATTGCGCGATGCGGGCAAAGCGATTTTGTTGGTTTCTGTGGAGTTGGAGGAGATTCTGTCGCTCGCTGACCGGATCATCGTGATGTTTGACGGCCAGTTGATGGGCGAGAAAATCGCCTCGGAAACCAACGAGCGCGAACTGGGAATGATGATGGCCGGTATGCGCGAAAAGGCGGCATAGATGGGCCGTATCCCGAAATGGGCCGATGTGGTGCTGATCCCGGCGATCTCGCTGGTGCTGGCGTTTATCGCGTCAGGGCTGGTGGTTTTGGCAATTGGCGAGAACCCGGTTCGGGCAATCTGGATAATGCTCAACGGCTCGCTTGGGTCCACGTCTGGGCTTGGCTATACGCTGTATTACGCCACGAACTATATGTTCACCGGGCTGGCGGTTGCGGTGGCGTTTCATGCGCGCCTGTTCAATATCGGTGGTGAAGGGCAGGCGCAAATTGCCGGCATTGGTGTCGCGGTTGCCTGCCTGATGTTGCCGTGGCCGCATTGGACACTGGCCTTGTTGGCGGCGATAATTGGCGGCGCAGTTTTTGGCGCGGCCTGGGCGGCGATACCGGCCTATTTGCAGGCCAAACGCGGCAGCCATATCGTGATTACCACGATCATGTTCAACTTTATTGGCGCGGCATTGATCGGCTGGTCGTTGAATTCGTGGCTGAAAGACCCCGGCACGCAGAATGCTGAATCAAAGGGGTTTCCGGTTGGGGCGCATCTGCCAACGGCGCATGAGGTGTTGGCTCAATTGGGGATCGAATTTTCCAAATCCGCCCCGTTGAACGTTAGTTTCCTTTTGGCATTGCTGTGCGCGTTTCTGGTCTGGGTGCTGCTGTGGCGCACCAAACTGGGCTATGAAATCCGCGCCTTTGGTCATAACGAAGCGGCGGCGAAATATGCCGGGATCAGCGCCACGCGGATCACCATTATCGCCATGCTAATTTCGGGCGGCTTGGCGGGAATGCTGGCGATCAACACGGTGATGGGTGAGCAGGAACGCTTGATTAGGGAATTCGTCGGCGGTGCGGGGTTCGTCGGCATAGCCGTGGCGCTGATGGGCCGGTCGCATCCGGTGGGGATTGTGGTGGCGTCCTTGTTGTTTGGCATGCTGACCCAAGGCGGGTTCGAGTTGTTGTGGGATATGCCGACGATCAGCAAGGAAATGGTGCTGGTGATCCAGGCGCTGATCATTCTGTTCACCGGCGCGCTGGATAATCTGGTGCGCTGGCCGGTCGAGCGGTTGTTTGCACGCGCGGCAAGGGGGCAAGGCTGATGGATTTGGCCCATAGTTTTCTGCAACTGATCCTGACGCTGGACATGACAGTCCGGGTTTCGGTTGTGCTGTTGCTGGCTTGTCTGGCTGGGCTGTTCAGCGAACGCGCCGGGATTTTTGATATTGGGCTGGAAGGGAAAATGCTGTTCGCGGCATTTTTCTCGGCTGTAGCGGCCTATCATTCTGGATCGGCTTGGGTTGGGGTTTTGGCGGGCTGCGCAGCCTCGCTGGTGTTGGCTTTTATTCACGGATTGGCCTCGATCACCTATCGCGGCAACCAGTTGATTTCGGGGGTGGCGATCAACTTTCTTGCCTCGGGCCTGACCGTGGTGATCGGCAATGCGTGGTACGGTAAAGGCGGGCAAACGCCGGCTTTGGCGGGGGCTTCGCGGTTCCGCGAAATTACCCTGCCGTTTGCCGATGCTTTGGCCGATATACCTGTGTTGGGGCCGATTTATTCGGACCTGCTTTCGGGGCACAAGGCACCGGTGTATCTGGCGTTTCTGATCGTGCCTTTGTCGTGGTGGATATTGTATCGCACCCGCTTTGGCCTGCGGTTGCGGGCGGTAGGTGAGAACCCGGCTTCGGTCGATACAGCGGGCATTTCCGTAGTGCGGCTGCGGTTTGCCGCCGTGCTGATTTGCGGTTTGCTATGCGGCGTTGCCGGGGCGTATCTTTCTACCGCGCAGGGCGCTGGCTTTGGTCGCGAGATGACAGCGGGACGCGGGTTCATCGCGCTGGCTGCACTTATTTTCGCCAAATGGCGGCCGTTTTACGCCTTGTGGGCCTGTCTATTGTTTGGCCTGTTGGAAGCGATCAGTAACCTCTACCCCAACATCGACATTTTCAGCTTGTTCACCATTCCGGTGCAGTTCACCCAAGCGCTGCCTTACATTCTGACGGTGGTGATCTTGGCTGGGTTTGGTGGCAAAGCCGTACCGCCAAAGGCGGGTGGCGAGCCCTATGTGAAGGAACGCTAGGGCGTGGATTTGGTTCGGGCGATTCAGTCGAAAGCGGGGTCGGAGCCGGTTCGGGTTGGGTTGATTTTGGGATCTGGGCTGGGGCATTTGGCGGGTGCGGTGGATGGGGTCTCGATCCCGTATTCGGACTTGCCGGGATTTCCGCATGCGGTTGTATCCGGCCACAATCCCAATCTGGTGATCGGCGAACTTGAAGGCGTGCGCGTTGCCGCGTTTGGCGGTCGGGCGCATTATTATGAGAAGGGGCAAGCCGATGTGATGCGGCTGCCGTTGGAGGTGCTGGCGGGGCTGGGTGCGGATTCGTTGGTTCTGACCAATGCGGCGGGGTCGTTTCGTGCCGATATTCCACCGGGCGATTTGATGTTGATCCGCGATCATATCAATTTTTCTGGGCGCAACCCGCTGATTGGAGAACCAACAGACAGGCGGTTCGTCAATATGGTCGATGCCTATGATCCGGGGATGCGGGCGGCGTTGGTGGCGGCGGCTTTGGCTGAGGGGATTGCGCTGAATGACGGGGTGTATGCGTGGTATTCCGGCCCGTCCTTTGAGACTCCGGCCGAGATCAAAGCTTTGCATCTCTTGGGGTCAGATGCGGTGGGCATGTCAACGGTGCCGGAGGTGATACTGGCGCGGTTTCTGGGGCTGAAATGCGCCGCAGTATCGGTGATCACCAATATGGCGGCGGGGATGGGGACCGAGGTCATTTCCCACGAACATACCAAGGCGATGGCACCTTTGGGTGCGGCGAAGTTGGAGAGGGTATTGCGAAGGTGGTTAATGGGGTTGGGTTAAGGCCGCCAATTGACCCTCGGTAATCCCGGCCAACGCAGTCATTCCAGCGAATGCGGGAAACCAGCGAAGCGAAAGACGTCGCCTAAGGCATTGGAATGGTACGATGAAAACGCACTCTGCGACTCGCGGGCGACAGAGGACAAGGCCAGACCGCCGGGTGGGCATCAAACGGTTGTGTAGGGCATTTTATGGCGCGGGTGCTTGTGAAGGTGTTTTAAGTCGAAACGTCGCCGAATGCCCGCCCGAAGGGGCGGTCGGGCATTGTCCGGCGCTGCGCTTGATTCCGGACTAAGAAGGGCGTGGTGATGTTGGTTTCACGCCGTGCCGTATCCCAGAATACCGGACGAGCGGCACCGCCCGTCGTCCGGCGCCTGACCGTCCCGTCACGCAGGAATCGTGCATTCAGCATGACGGCGGGCGCTTCGCACTGCCGCGCCTTGGCGGGTGTGCGGTTAGCCTAACCCCGCCCGATAAACGGCATTTTGGTGGCCATGACGGTGAGGAACTGGACGTTCGCTTCGAGCGGCAGGTTGGCCATGTAGAGGACCGAGGTTGCCACGTGGGCCACGTCCATCACCGGCTCCAGTTTGGTGGTGCCGTCGGCCTGCAAGGCACCGGTCGCGTGCGGGCCGCCCATCGCCGTCATCGCATTGCCGATGTCGATTTGGCCGCAGGCAATGTCGAACGGGCGTCCGTCGAGCGAGATTTGCCGGGTAAGGCCGGTGATGCCGTGTTTGGAGGCGGTATAGGGCGCCAGGCCGGGGCGCGGGGCATGTGCCGCGATCGAGCCGTTGTTGATGATGCGCCCGCCCCGCGGCACCTGCGCCTTCATCTGGATGAAGGCGGCGCGGGCGACGTAGAAAGCGCCGCTGAGGTTCACGTCGATGATTTTGCGCCAGTCGGCGGGGGTGATTTGGTCAATCGGGGCGGCGGGCACGTTGGAACCGGCGTTGTTGAAGACTACGTCGATGCGGCCAAAAGTGGCGGCGATGCGGGCGAATGCGGAATCGACGGCGGTGGCGTCGGTGACATCGCACGTCACGGTGATAGCGTTGGCGTGATCGGCGGCGGCTTCAGTCAAGGCTTCGGCTCGTCGGCCAATAAAGGCAACGTGATAGCCATTGGCGAGGAAGGCTTGCGCACAGGCACGGCCAATGCCGGTGCCCGCTCCAGTGACGACAGCGATTTTGGTCATGGGCAATCTTTCCCGTGTGGTTTTGCCTCTGCTGCGCTAGCCTAGGTGCATTGGAGGGAGTTGCCAATGTCTGACCCATTCTTTCAGCCAATTTCCGGTTTCGACCTGCCACGTTTTGCCGGCATTCCCAGTTTCATGCGATTGCCGGTAGTGCCGCTCAATCATCCGCGAATTGACGATGTGGAACTGGGTCTGATCGGGGTGCCGTGGGATGCGGGCACCACCAACAGGCCGGGGCCAAGGCACGGACCGCGCCAATTGCGCGATTATTCGACGATGATCAGGCGGATTAACCCAGTGTCGGGGATTGATCCGTTCGCTTTGGTCAACTGCGCCGATCTGGGTGATGTCGGGCCGAACCCGGCGGATTTGCAGGATTCGATGGCGCGGATCACGGCGTTTTATACGCAGGTGAAAGCCAAGGGGATTGTGCCGATGTCGGCGGGGGGCGATCATTTGTGTTCGCTGCCAATATTGCGCGCTTTGGCAAGCGATGGGCCTTTGGGCATGGTGCATTTCGATGCCCATACCGACCTGTTTCATTCGTATTTCGGCGGGTTTCTGTATACTCACGGCACCCCGTTTCGCCGCGCGATTGAGGAAGGTCTGCTCGACCCCAAACGCGTCATCCAGATCGGCATTCGCGGCACGATGTATGACGGCGAGGATATGGATTTTGGCCGTGCTAATGGGGTAACCATCATCGAGATCGACGAGTTTTTCCGGCGCGGTGTTGCCGATGTAATGGTGCAGGCTCGAGAGGTGGTGGGGGTGCGGCCGACCTATTGCAGCTTTGACATCGACTTCATCGACCCAGCTTTCGCGCCGGGGACCGGGACGCCGGAGATTGGCGGGCCGACGTCCTATCAGGCGCAGCAGGTGGGGCGGGAATTGGCGGGGGTGAACTTGGTCGGGGCGGATTTGGTGGAGGTTTCGCCGCCGTTTGACCAAAGCGGCGGCACGGCCTGGCTGGGGGTGAGTGTGATGTTCGAATTGATGTGTGTATTGGCGAAAGCGGTGGTGGGGAGGAGGTAGGCGAGTTGACCAAAGAGGATACCAGAATCGATAGCGCGTCGCGGGTCATCAGGGCGTCGCGGCGGACCATTTATGCGGCTTTCCTGAGCGCCGAAGCGTTGATTGCCTGGCGCAGGCCAGCGAGCATGACGGGCAAGGTTTTCGCCTTTGATCCCCGTGTGGGTGGCGGTTATCGGATGTCGCTGACCTATGGGGAACTTGACCACGCGCTACCGGGCAAGACCGCCGCGCATGAAGATGTGTTCCGCGGGTGGTTTGTCGAGTTGGTACCGGACGAAAAAGTCGTCGAGCTGATTGAATTTGAGTCGGGCGATCCGGCGTTTGGTGGCGCTATGAAAATGACAACGACGATGGTTGATGTGTCCGGCGGCACTAGGGTCGCGATTCTATGCGAGGATGTACCCGAGGGGATTGGGCAAGAAGATCATTTGGCGGGTTTGACGGCGGCGCTGGAAAACCTAGCGGCGTTCACCGAGCGGTAGGGTGCGCATATTGCGAACCATTTCAAACGTTTGTTTTGTTTGGCGGCGGCGGAATGGTGCGCAGAATGCGCACCCTACGGGTCGATGGCCAGCACCGGTGTCAGCCCCCTTAAATCCTCCACCCCCAACGGCGCAGAAGGCTTGCCCAGCATATACCGGGTCACCCAAATCAGCCTTGTCTCTGCCCGGGTGATGGCGACATAGGTGAGGCGTTTCCACAAGGGCAGGCCGGCTTCCTCGCGGCCGGAACGCGCGGCGGCGTAAAGATCGGGACCGAAAACCTGCACATCGGGCCATTGGCTGCCCTGCGCTTTGTGGATGGTGCAGGCCGCGCCGTGGATGAAGGTGGCGCCCATATTGGCGGCGGAGGCGATGAAGGGTTCCTCTTGATCGGGCAGTTCGATCTTGATGATGGTGGCGGCGTTGACTTGCGGGTCTTCGGCACCGATGACGTGCAAGCGGCTGAAACCGGGGCGGTTGCCGGTCCCAAGGAACACCACTTGTGCGCCTTTGATCAGGCCGCGTGCCTCGAGGTCTATCCGTTTCTTGCGGTGTTTCAGCGGCAGCTCTACCCCGTCACAGATTAGCGGTTCGCCCGGCAGCAGACTGGTCATCGGTGCGCCATAGGCCGAACGGAAGGCTTGGATCAGGCGGATACGCGTAGCATTGCGCCAGCACAGGACGGGGGATCGGGCCATCATTGTGGCGTCGGCACGGGGGGAAATGAGGATACGTTCGTCGCGCTCGGCGGCTTCTTCGACGAGTTTCTCGAAATCTTCGAAGGTCAGCAGCGGGTCGCTGAGGGCATGGGCGAGGTCGAGAATGGGACTGTCGGCCTGTTGGCGGTGGATTCGGCTGAGGGTCAGTTTGGCGGTTTCGGGCAGCGTCTCAAAGCACATCGCGCCAGACTGGCCGACGGGGGCAAGTTGGGCCGGATCGCCGAACAGGATAAGGGTCGAGAAGATTTCCTTCAGGTCGGCGAATTGGCGGTCGTCCAGCATCGAGGCTTCGTCGATCAGCCCGATGTCGAGTGGGTCGTTGCGACGGCTCCACCCGGTAATGAAATCGGAACCACGCAGGCCAGCGGTTGCCAAGGCGCCGGGGATCGACTTGACGGTTTCATAGAAGCGGAAAGCACGGTCAAGCGCGGTGTCAGTCAGGCCCTCTATGGTTGGGCGCGGACCTTCACCGGCCAGCCAAATGGCAATCTTCTCGTATTCCGGGTCATAGACTGGGGTGTAGAGAATGCGGTGGATGGTGGTGGCAGGAACGCCGCGGTTGCGCAAAACAGACGCCGCCTTGTTGGTGGGGGCCAACACGGCAAAGGTGCGCTTGTCGCGGCGATTGCGGCTTTCGTATTCAGCGGAAACGGGTTCAACGCCTGCGTCTGTCAGGGCTTTGACCAGTTTGGCAAGCAGCAAAGTCTTGCCCGACCCGGCTTTGCCGATGACGGCGAGGATTCGACCTTCACCTTCCGTTGCAGGAAGAAGTTCGGCGGTATCGATATCGACGCCTGCCAAGCGGATGGCACTGGCAAGGGCGTCATGCGCCTGCGCTTGATCGCTGGAAAGCTGCATTCGGAGTTCCTTGCCTGCGCTGCGTTGTAACTGTGCAAGCAAAAGGGGGCCAGCGAAAGCGTCAGGCAACCAAGGCGTTTTCCTGCAACGGAAATGAGGCGTCAAAACATCTTGCAGTGTCGTCTGCGGTCAGACCAGCTTTGTTGGCGACGGTTTCCAGCGCGTGTCGGCTGAACGCCCAAAGGCCAACGCTAATTCCGTTGGATGTGCCCAGAATATCTGGGGCCCAGCCTAGGCGACGATAGATGCGCTCCATTCTAAAATCAAAAACGCCAACGGCGTGGTGCAGGCCGAACCGCAGACCCAATTCACAACCCGCCGACATCAGCGCAGCGGCGGTGATTGTAGGGCTTTTGGGCGAAAGGCAAAAACGGGTGCATTCCCAGATCAAAGGGCTAGAAATGCGCACGCCCTGGGTTAGATGCAGAAAATGATCATTGACCATGGTTTCTGCCGTTGTGGGCAGGAACCGCATCGAACCGGCGTGGCTGCCGTCGCAATTGGCGGCAATCACATACAACGGGTTCATCGCATCATATTGATCGCTTTCAAAGCCTTTGGCATCAACCTGAACCGCCCAATTCAGACGATCGCGGAATTGCACCGCGCGGTCGCGGAACATCGACTCCGCAAGTTTGGGAAAAAGATGCAGGGAATCAGCATAGAGATATTTGATCATGGCACGCTCCAAGGGGAATGTGCCAAGGCCTAGCGTTGCGAACGTTAACAAAAGACGACCGTGCGCAGGCTTAAAAATTGCGCAACAGGGGTCGAATCAGGTTGTCAGGTCATGATCACGCCGCGCGACATTGCCAAGGCAACGGCGTGGGTGGTGTTCAAGGCGCCCAGTTTGTAGCGGGCGGAATCGATGTAAACCCGCAGGGTGTTTTCCGAGATTTGCAGTTTGTCTGCCACTTGGCCACGGCCGTAGCCAAGCCCAAGCAATGTCAAAGCATCGGTTTCGCGCGGTGAAAGATCGCGCAATGGTTCTGGTCCGTGGTTCTGGTCGATTTCCTGTGCCCTTTGATGAATATAATGCGAGATCAACAGCAGGTCGCTGACATTTTCGCCGGTGAAACGCGCCCATTTTTCATCGTCGACCTTTTTGTTGACGGTGAACAAGGCGAACTGGCCGTTCGGGCCACGAATGGGCACCGAATAGCCTTGGTTGCCAACGCCTGCATCAATCGCTTCATGTAGGAAATTCTGGCGCACCATGCCCGTCCAATCCAGACGTTTCCAATCTAGCGGGGTGAATCGCTGTAACGCGCCCAGAACGACGGGATCGATGCGGGTATATTGCCGGTCGATGTAGCGTTCGACCCATTTCATATCATAGGTCAAGGCGGCGTATTGTTCGCCGACGGAATTGACCGAATGATAGATGACGTGGTCAACTTCGTAAACGTCACGAAGGCCTTCAATCAGAAATTGAAGTCCCTCACGCGTATCCGTTTTCTTGATGCGTTCGATGAACGCTTCCATTTTTGAAATCACAGGCACTTAACACATCCGCACTGGCCCCATCGACCCTAAGCCCAGCAGCAGCAATCATTATCGCGTCATCGAGATGTTCAGCCAAACCCGGCATAAAATTCGCCCCCGCAAAACTACGCAGGTCGGCCAGAACGTCTATCATCCAGTCTCTGGACATCATTACACTCGCCTAGATTGGTTAATGAAGTATTAACTCAACCTTAGCATGCACAAATGCCGCCGGATATTCACCAGATTGTATTCCCCTGAAACTGTGAGGTGCTCTAGGTCAAGACATTGATATAAAACGAATTGACTTTCGGTTCACCCGGTATCGACCGACTGCCGCGGCCCGGTTCGACACGCTTTGCCAGAATCAGCGGCGCTGCAAGTGCCGTTCCAGTCGTCTTTGCGCCTGCCGGTAACGGATGGCAAAAAACGGCAAGGCCATGCGGGCGAAATACCACCCCGGACCGGTCAGCTTCCGCGTCGCCGGCTCGTCGAGAACCTTGGCGAATTTTGTCTGGTCGCTGACGGGCCAATCGGCAGGAAGCCCCAATTCCCCCAGAAACGCCCGGATAAATTTCACCCGGGCGGTGACGAAATCTTCATAATAAATCGGCACGACATCAACACCGCTGTCGGCCAGTTTTCTGGCGTAGGCGGAAAAACGTTCGCGCGTTTCCACCTTTTTTACGGCAATTTTCACCAATTCGCGGAAATTTGCCAGCAGACGTATGCTGCCGATCCGGGAGCGCAACGCGTCACGTTCTTCCCCGGAAACCTCTATCAGCTGGAACTGCGGATGCGAGCCTTCTACGTTGCCGGCGTTCTTGGGCCGGAACGCGTTGAAATAGGAACTCGCCACCAATTCAGCGAAATCGCGCCGCGACAGCACGAAAACTTTGACGTTGTTTTCGATCAGCACCGGCGCAATCTCGTCAGGCGGATGCCGCAGGCGATTTTTGAAACCGATCGAATCCCCGGGCGTATAGACCGCTGGGAACAGGACAGAGCTGGGTGGCGCGGTCCCGAAAGCGCCAGACTTGAACACGCTGTCAAACAACTGCGGCAGCGGTACGTCGTTGGCGCTGCGGCGCCGATTATAGGCGTCGAGCTCCTCGAACAGCGGCACATGCACGGACTTTTGGGCACTGAGCATGCTGACGATGGCGGAACTGCCCTCTCTGCCCGAATATATGATGATGAAATTGGCGAGTTTGCCTGCATGCCGGCCGGAACTGGCTGTCAAGTCCGCGGGCGTTTCGATTTTGTGCATTGGCCAGAAATACGCTACGAAAGGACGGGTGCTTCGCCCGTGATTAATCACAAGGTCCGGCAATGTCAAAACCAAGTTCCGCCGCCGCGCTTTTGGCCGACAACCGCGTCGGCTTGGGCTGCATGAGTTTCGCAGGTGCCTACGGCGACACTGATCAGGCCGAGGCGCATCGCACGCTGGCCACGGCGATCGACCTGGGGGTGACGCATCTGGATACGTCGAACGTCTACGGCATGGGCCGGTCGGAGAGCGTCATCGGCGCATTTCTGAAAACCAGTCCGCATGCATTCTCAATCGCCACCAAGGGCGGCATCGTGCCCGAGCCGGTGCGCCGTTTTGACAATTCGTCATCGCATTTGCGCAAGGAATTGGAGGGTTCGTTAAGGCGGCTGGGTGTAGAACATGTCGACCTGTATTACGTGCACCGGCGCGAGCAGGTGCGCGATATCGAGGAAGTAACCGAGACTTTGGCCGCCTTTGTGCGCGAGGGGAAAATTGGCGGCATCGGGTTTTCTGAAATCGCGCCGTCCTCGCTGAGTCGTGCTGTTGCTGTGCATCCGGTGATGGCGGTGCAAAGCGAATATTCGCTGTGGTCGCGCCAGCCGGAACTGGGGATGCTGCAGGCCTGCAAAGAACTGGGCACGACGTTTGTCGCGTTTTCACCCTTGGGACGGGGGATGTTGGCTGATCCGGTTATTGATACTGCGAATCTGGGACCGAGCGATTTTCGGCGGGGAAACCCAAGGTTCAAGGGTGAGGATTTTGTGCGAAACAAGGCCTTTGTCGAACGATTTAACGCCTATGCGAAAGGGCAAGGGATTGCCGCTTCGACATTGGCGTTAGCTTGGGTGCTGCATCAGGGATCACAAATTGTCGCAATTCCGGGGACTCGAACCGTCGAACATTTACGACGAAACATGGATGCGGCGTCGGTTATTCTGACCGCCGACCAATTGGCTGAAATTGAAAAGATTTTACCGGTCGGATGGGCACATGGCGCACGATATTCCGATGCGCAAATGGTGGGGGTTGAGGGGTATTGTTGACGGGCAGGACTAGTGCCCCGCCCGATGTATTCACTCCGAAGCCTGCCTGCCCCAACTTTCATTTCTAGTCATCACCATCGTCAGCGCGACCGCGAGGAAGGCTAGGATGGAGCCTGCGAGAAGGGCATGGTCGCTGCTTTGCAGGATCATATAGAGCGTGCCATATAGCACGATCAGCGTCGCGGTCAGCACCCATGCGCGACGGCCCAGTTGTAGCGACGCAAAGCCATAATAACTGAGCAGCGCGATTGTGGCACTTGCGGCCCCGGCATAGGCGCGGGCGAAACCAAACTGTTCGGCGAAGGAAAGCAACAGCAGGAAAAACACGATCTGCGCCAGACCGATCAGCAGGAATTGGGCCGGATGGGCTGGCTTTTTGGCGGCGCCTTCCATCAGGAACACCGTCAGAAATGTCAGTGAAATGAACAAGATACCATGCTTTGCCGCGCGAGAGGCCATTGTGTAAAGATTGACTGGGTCAAACAGATCAACGCCGAACGAGGCTTGTTGCAGCCTGGTCAGACGCTCGACATCGCGCATCGCTTGCGGCACGTCGCGCGACAGATGCGGGATGTCCCAAGTCGCCTTGAAACCTGTGTCGGCTATGGTTCGATCAATGGGCAGGAAGCTGCCTGCGAAACTTGGGTCGGGCCAGTTCGACGTCATGCTGACTTGGGTTTGCCGTGCCGCTGGGGCGAAACGGAATTGCTGAGCCCCGCCCATAGTCAGGTCCAGCCGCATATACCCCAGATTTCGCGGGTCACCGAGGG
>JANOQZ010000045.1:0-18734 GCA_031415055.1 Oceanomicrobium sp.
ATTGGGCGAAGCCCTGCCCGCCGAGATTGCCGGAGGAATGGACTGAATGCTGTATTATTTGAGCGGGCTTTCCGACGGCGGCGATATTTTCAACCTGTTTCGCTATATCACCTTTCGCGCTGGCGGCGCGTTTTTCACCGCGCTGATATTCGGGTTCGTTTTTGGGCGACCGTTGATTAACCTGTTGAGAAGCAAACAGAAAAAAGGCCAGCCGATCCGTAGCGATGGGCCGGAGAGCCATATCATCGCCAAAGCGGGCACGCCGACGATGGGCGGAGTTTTGATCCTTGGGGCGTTGCTGGTTTCAACTTTGATGTGGGCTCGGTTGGACAATGGGTTCATCTGGATGATCCTGTTTGTCACCTATGCCTTTGGTTTGATTGGCTTTGCCGATGATTACGCCAAGGTAACGCGGCAGACCAACAAGGGGGTTTCGGGCCGGGTTCGCATGCTGATTGGCTTGGTGGTGGCGATGATCGCGGGCTATTGGGCGATGCAGTTGCATCCGGATGATTTGTCGGGGCGGTTGGCGTTTCCGATCTTCAAGGATGCGTTGCTGAATTTGAGTTTTCTGTTCATCCCGTTTGCGATGTTTGTGATTGTTGGCGCGGCCAATTCGGTGAACCTGACCGATGGGCTGGACGGTTTGGCGATTATGCCGGTGATGATTGCCGGGGCTTCGTTCGGGGTGATTGCCTATGCGGTGGGGCGGACTGACTTTACCGAATATCTTGACGTGCATTATGTCGCCGGGACCGGGGAAATCACCATTTTTGTCGCCGGGCTTTTGGGCGGCGGGTTGGGGTTTTTGTGGTATAATGCACCCCCTGCAGCCGTGTTCATGGGCGATACCGGGTCTTTGGCCCTGGGCGGCGCTTTGGGCGCGATTGCGGTGGCGACCAAGCACGAGATCGTGCTGGGCATCATCGGCGGGCTGTTCGTGGTCGAGGCTTTGTCGGTGATCATTCAGGTGCTGTATTTCAAACGCACCGGCAAGCGGATTTTCCTGATGGCCCCGATCCACCATCACTATGAGAAAAAAGGCTGGGGCGAGGCGCAGATTGTGATTAGGTTCTGGATCATTTCGTTGATATTGGCGTTGGTGGGATTGGCGACGCTGAAGTTGAGGTAAGGGTTGGCGAGCAGCCCCCACCCTTGCCCTCCCCCGTAGTACGGGTGAGGGGATTGGGTGGGTTGGTGATCTGAACGGCTCTGAAAACCGCCAGCGGCGTGTTTTCCCGTTCAGCCACAACGGTGTAGGGAGACGTAGCTGCACCCACAACGAGAGGGCAGCGCCTGCCTGGGCTGGTGCAACGCACCTGCCGAGAGCAGGCAGGTGCGGCCCGGAACGCGGGGCGTCCCGTGCGGTTTATGGGGCTAATGCCGTGGCCAGCGGGGGTCACGGGCCCCCCGCTGGAGTTGGTTTTTGCAGGCGAATGGCGACGTTGAAGTTGAGGTGAGGGTGGATGAGTAAACCGATCAAGGCCACGGCTGCGATGATTGCGGGGATGGCGCCGGTGCGGCAGCCAGGGGCGTATGTGTTTTGCACGACCCGCGATGAGGCGCTGATCGCAAAAGCGCTGCCGCGGGCTTTGGGACTGTTTCGCGAGGTTGAGGGGGCGAGTTTGATCTTGCCCGTTGTGGCGGCGGGCGAACTGGGTTTTGCCGTAGATCAACCGATGGCGCAAATCACGCTGAGTGTGCATTCGGCGCTGGACGGCGTCGGTCTGACTGCGGCAGTGGCCAGTGCGTTGGCAACGGAAAACATTCCTTGCAACATGGTGGCGGCGTTTCACCACGACCACGTTTTTGTGCCGTT
Source organism: Oceanomicrobium sp. (assembly GCA_031415055.1). Taxonomy (GTDB): domain Bacteria; phylum Pseudomonadota; class Alphaproteobacteria; order Rhodobacterales; family Rhodobacteraceae; genus JANMOK01. Next base: position 1,820 of record JANOQZ010000045.1, read on the forward strand.
GGGTTTGGCAGATCGGGCGTTGGTGGTGTTGATGGAGTTGGCCGGCGGGGTGGAATGATGGGTGAAATCACCCATCCCGCAGGTGACGTTGGGCGGTTGATTTGGATGGCGAAAAGGCTAACGTGGCGTTGTGTAACCACGGAGCCGGATCATGGATATGACACTTCGCCAGATGCGGTTGACGCCGGAACTGGTGGCAAAAGTGCCGCCGCATTCGGGCGAAACCGGTCGGTTGGCGGGGCGGAGTGATCGGCCGAGTGATGAAGATTATGCGGGTTGGGTTGGGGAAGTTCTGGCAGGGCGGCCTGATAGTGGGGATGTTTGGGTTTTCGCTTATGGCTCGTTGATCTGGAACCCGGAATTTGAGTTTGTCGAGGAGCGGTTGGGGACGGTTTCGGGGTGGCATCGCTCGTTCTGTCTGGGGTGGGTAAGGTTGTATCGCGGCACGCCGGAGCGGCCGGGGATCATGTTGGCGATGGATCGCGGCGGGTCTTGTCGAGGGGTGGTGTTTCGGCTGCCGACGAGTAAAGTTGAGGAAAATCTGACCATTCTTTTGCGCCGTGAAATGCCGATCAAGCGGACTTCGGCGATACCGGTTCGCTGGGTTTCGGTGCGCAGCGAAGCTGGGTCGGTGCGGGCGATTGCATTTCCGATCAGCCGCAAGAGCGACGCCTATCTGCCGGGATTGACCGAGGATGTTGTGGTCGAGGCTTTGGCGACAGCGGCGGGCGAACGCGGGTCGATGGCGGAATATCTGCACAGCACGGTGCGGCATTTGCAGGATCGCGGCATTCACGACGCCTATTTGTGGCGGCTGCAGGAACTGGTGGCGGCGCGGATTGAGGCGATTTCTTTGCGCGGGTGAGGACGTGCGGCCTTTGTTACAAAACTCAAATTGCCGTGCGTTAAAGCAAACGTGAGCGGCGCGTGTTCTTGGCCGGTGCTAGGGCGAATTCATTCGCAATGGCTGGACTGTCTGGCCCGAAACACGAGGAAATTTCTCAATGAAAAACCTGTTCACTTTGATCGCGCTGGGCGTTGGCTCGACCATGCTGGCATCGCCAGTGTTGGCCGAGGAAATGGATCCCGCAAAAATTACCTGTGCCGAATTCATGGCGGGTGACATGGAAATGATGTCCGAGCAGATGGACGCTATGCACATGGCTTCGCCCGACGCGGCGATGGAAATGGATGCTGCGGCGATGGAAACGGCGATGCACGGCGTGGTCGAGCATTGCGAAGGCAAGCCCGACATGATGGCGATGGAAGCGATGATGATGAAGTGATTTGGGGGGCTTCGGCCCGTTTTTCACACGTGCTGATCGACCAGAATGACGTTGCCGTCGGGGTCGGTCAGCATGAAGCTGGCGGGGCCTTTGGTTGTTGGGTCAGCTTCGGACATCAGGGCGACGCCTGCTGATTTCAGGGTTTTCTGCAGGTCGCGCACGTCGGTGAAATTGGCGAGGGTTTGCGCTTTGCCGTCCCAGCCGGGGTTGAAGGTCAGGATATTGCCTTCAAACATGCCTTGGAACAGGCCGATTGTGGTGCCTGCGTTTTGCATGATCACATAGCCTTGGGTGGCGTGGCCGGTGAATTGGGTGAAGCCGAGATTTTCGTAGAAGGCTTGTGACGCGGCAAGGTCTTTGACGGCGAGGCTGACTGAAAAGGCACCGAGTTGCATGGGGGTTTTCCTTTTGTGGCGAGGTTGACCGGGGCTTTGCCCCATACCCCAGGATATTTGAACCATCCGGAAATTGATATTGGCAAGTTGGCTTGCTCGTTGGGTTGGAATGCGGGCATTGTTGGCGCGGTTTTGTGAGGGCAATGGATGATTCCGGTTCGTGGATTGAAGGGGCATCGGGTGGCGGTGTTGGGGATGGGGCGGTCGGGCTTGGCGACGGCAGCAGCTTTGCGGGCGGGTGGCGCGGTTCCGGTGTGTTGGGATGATGGGGTTGCGGCGCGAGAAGCGGCGGAGGCGGCGGGATTTGAGGTTGCGGATTTGACGCGTGACAAGGCTTGGGAAGGGGTTGTGACTCTGGTGATGTCGCCGGGGATACCGCATTTGTATCCCGCGCCGCACCCGGTTGTGGTTAAGGCTTGGGAATTGGGCGTGGCGGTGGACAACGATATTGGCCTGTTTTTCCGGTCGTTCGCGGGCGAGGAATGGGACCAATTGGCGATACTGCCGAAAGTGGTTTGCGTGACAGGATCCAACGGCAAATCGACGACTTCGGCGTTGATCCATCATATTTTGACCGAGGCAGGAAGGCCTTCGCAACTGGGTGGCAACATCGGGCGCGGGGTTTTGGATTTGGAACCGGCGGTTTCGGGGTCGATCATCGTGCTGGAATTGTCGTCGTATCAGACCGAATTGGCGCGGTCGTTGCAGCCGGATATTGCGGTTTTTTTGAACCTTTCGCCCGACCATCTGGACCGGCATGGCGGCATCGGCGGCTATTTTGCCGCCAAGGCGCGGTTGTTTGCTTTGGGTGGTCCCGAACGGATGGTGATCGGTGTGGACGAGGTCGAGGGGCGGTTTCTGGCCAATGCGATGCGCGAAGAGGCGGGCAATGGCGATCCGGTGATCAGGATTTCATCGGGTTTGAAGCTGCAAGACAGTGGTTGGAACGTGTTTGCCCGTAAAGGATTTCTGGCGGAATGGCGGCGCGGCAAGCAGGTGGCTTCGGTCGATTTGCGGGGCATGGCGAATCTGGCAGGGGCGCATAATCATCAGAATGCCTGTGCTGCTTGGGCGGTATGCCGGTCGTTGGGACTGGCACCGAAGGTGATTGAAGATGGGCTGCGGGATTATCCGGGGTTGCGGCATCGCTGTCAGGTGATTGGTGAGATTGGTGGCGTGCGGTTTGTGAATGACAGTAAAGCCACCAATGCAGAGTCGGCGGGCAAGGCGTTGCAATCGTTTGAGAATATACGCTGGATTGTGGGGGGTCAGGCGAAAGAGGGCGGGATTGAATCCTTGCGGGGTTTGTTTGAACGGGTGACGAAAGCCTATGTGATTGGCGAGTCGGCGGCGGCGTTTTCGGCGACTTTGGGCGCGGTTCCTCACGAGATATCGGGCACGTTGGAAGTGGCTTTGACACATGCTGCGAGCGAGGCGAAGCCCGGCGATGTGGTGCTTTTGGCCCCGGCTTGTGCGAGTTTTGATCAATTCAAAAGTTTCGAGCATCGCGGCGAGGTGTTTGAAGCCGGGGTGCGTGCGCTGATTCCAGAAAAACGCAACACCTAGAAATATCGGTTATGAGTTCATAGGTTTGATCGGAAACAAAGGAAGTGGTGCGTTTGATGTGGCGGTATTTGAAATGGGGAACTTTGGGCACGGTCGCGTTGATCGTGTTTTTGTTTTTCAACTACACGCTGCCAACGCATGACGTGGTGCGCATTGTCGGCACCGAAGTGAAGCGCATGGACGTTGGCAAGGCGTGGTTCTGGATCGGACAAGACAGCGGCACCGGTAACAACCAATCGCGCGATGTGAGGTTTATCAATGCGATACAGGCTAATGGTAAGACAATAGTTTATCGCAACGAGGACACGCTTTGGAGTTGGCCACCCTATTTCAAGTTCGATGGTGCTGACCTCAGCGCCGAGGCGGAATCGGCGGTTTCCGGCGAAGCGGCGCCGGTTTGGGTTTCGGTGCGCAATTACGGCTGGCGCAATTCGTGGTTCTCGATCTTTCCCAATGCTTTGTCGATGAAAGTTGTTGCGGGGCCGGATGTGACGATCATTCCGTATTTCAACATCGTGTTCTTGGGGCTGCTGGTAGCGCTGATTTTGACGGTACGGCGGTTTTTCATCAACTGGCGCAAAAGGCGGGTAGATCCGGTTGTTGCAGCGGTTGGCGACAAGTTTGAGGACGGGCTTGAGGCAGTTGCCGAAGGTGCCGGGGACGTGGGTCAGGCGGCGAGCGGGTTTTGGGCGCGGTTGGTGGGGCGGTTAAGGCGGCGGTAGCGTATTGGGCGATGCCTCATCCGGCGCATTCGCGCCACCTTCTCCATAGGATGGAGAAGGGAAGCTAGAACCACTTTAGCCAACGGAAGATGATCACTTCCAGCACCATTATGAACAGCAGCACGCCTGCGATGATCCAGAACGCACCACCGTGCGATGCACCGGGGATGCCGCCGACGTTGATGCCAAGCAGGCCGGTGACGAAGGTTAGCGGCAGGAAAATGGCGGTCAGCACTGAAAACAGGAATGTGTTGCGGCCAAGTTTGGCGGCAAAGGCGCTTTGCAGTTCGTCTTTCACCACTTGGGCGCGTTCGCGGATTTGGTCGAGGTCTTCGGTATAGCGGATGACGTTGTGTTGGCTTTCCTGCAAGTGGCGACGGTCGTGTTCGGACAGCCAGCTTAGGTTTGAGGCCAGAAGCTGGCCAAAGACTTCGCGTTGCGGGGCAATGTAGCGGCGCAAAAGAATGGCAGAGCGGCGAATGTCGGTCAGTTCCTTTGACAACTGATGACTGGGTTTTGTCATCATTTTTTCTTCGGTGGCATCGATGTCGTCCTCGATTTCCGTCAATACAGGTTGCATCGGATCGAGCAAAGTTTCCAACATGATCGTCAGAAATTCGCCAGAATTGCGTGGGCAGGTCTTGCCTTTGAGGATTTTCACCAGATCGTCCATCGCCCGGATCGGACGGCCTTGCAGGCTGATGATGCGCTTTGCGTCAATCCACAGGCGAAATGACACCATATCTTCGGGATCGGAGCCGGGATTATGGTTGATCGCCCGCAGGATGATGATGGCACCATCGCCTATCACCACAATGCGGGGGCGGGTTTCTTCTTCCAGCAAGGCGTCGATGATGACCGGGTCGAGGAAGGAGATCGCCTGATCGAGCCAAGCGCGAGTTTCCGGGTGATTGCGGTCCAGATGCACCCAATTGGGCGCGTCGGAGCGCAGTTCATTTTGCAGGTCGTTGGCGTCGACAAGTTTGCCGCTGGCAAGCGCATAGGACAGCAGAATGTGGCTGGCGGCCGTCTCGTCGGGCGCGATATTCAGAACGTTTCCTTGGCCAGTTTGGCACCCGGATCAACTTCTACTGCCGCAGAGGTGGTGCCGATGCGATCTTCGCATTTGGAATGTTCGTCCATCGTCGGGCCGGTGCCGTTTAAGGCAAAGCGGGCGATGGCGGTGCCTTTGACGCTTTCGATCAGCATGGAGGAGCCGCTGTAAAACGCGGTGAGGAAACGCTGCGTGGCCGGTTCGGTGCGGTCGAGATAGGAGGTGACGGAAGAGGAGTATTTCTCGGCCGAAATGTCCCACGGGTCGCTGTTGTCAATGCGCACGACGAAGGTTTCATCGACGGCTTCCTCGGGGAATTGCCAGTTTTCGTCGTAGAGCGTGATCGAGAATGTGCCGTCGGGCCAGCTTTCGACGCTGAACAAGACGCCCTCAACGCTTGTGGCGCGGGTTTCGCAGGACAGGCTGCCGTCATCCCAGATGTTGACGTCCAGCCGCCAAGAGCCCTGTTCAAAAACGGTTTCCCATTCAGATATGCCATCGGAAAAAGCCGGACTTGCGGCAAGCACCGCCGCGCTCAACCATTTTAACATGTGACCCATCCTTTCCTGACTCGCGCGACGGATTCTAATGCGGGAATGTGGCGTTTCAAAGAGGGATTTTTTGGGGCGGTTGTGGGCAGGGCGGGCGTTAGATACCAACAAACCGGTCTTCGCATTGGAAGTGATTTTCCAAGGTTTTGGCAACACCGGCGAGGGAAAAATGGGTGATCGGGGTGCCTTTGGCGCTTTCAACGTCCAAAGCGGTGCCGCTCATCAATTGGTCGATAAGGCCGTTCAAGGTTTGGTCTTCGGCGGGAAGTGAGGCTTGGACGGTATTGTCGAACTTGGTGGCTTGGCCGAGCCAAAGTTCACCGCCGTTGATGCGCAGGCCGAAGGTTTCATCGACGCTTTCGTGGGGGAATTGCCAATCCGGGTCGGTCAGGCTGATGGCTGCGACGCCAGTTGGCCAAGATTCGAAGCGGAACACCGTGCCGTCGTCATTGGTGCTTTCGGTGGCGCAGGAAACGGTGCCATCGTCGAATTCATAAAGCACAAGGTTCCAAGTGCCCTCGGTGAACAAGGTTTGGTCGGCGAGGCTTGGGGTGGCGAAGAGCAGGGTTATGGCTGCGAGGCGGATCATGGCATTCTCCGGGTCCTAAAAATCAGTCGGCGCGCCGCCTTCGCGTTTGCGGCGGGCGACAAAGTCGGCCAGTTCGTCTTTGATTGCAATGTCCATCGGCGGCGGTTCGTATTCGGCAAGGATGGCTTTCCAGATTTTGTTGGCGCGTTGGGCGGTCCATTCGCTGCCGGCTTCCTCCCAAGCCTCATAGTTGCGCCAATCGCTGAGGAAGGGCGAATAGAAGGCGGTTTCGTAGCGGTCCTGGGTGTGTTGGGTGCCGAAGAAATGGCCGTTGTGGCCGACGTCTTTGATGGCGTCAAAAGCGATGGCTTCGGGGCTGGCGTCAAAGGTGACGGGCTCGAAATAGCGCTCGATCTGTTGCAGGACTTCGCAATCCATCACGAATTTTTCGTAGCTGGCGATCAGGCCGCCTTCCAGCCAACCAGCGGCGTGGTAGACGACGTTGACGCCCGAAGTGACGGCGGCAAACAGCGAGTTTGAGCTTTCCCACATCGCTTGCGCGTCGGGCGTATTGGCGGCGCAGGCGTTGGAGGCGCGAAGCGGCAGGCCGTAGAAGCGGGCCATTTGGCCGGTCATTTGGGTGGCGCGCATGTATTCCGGGGTGCCAAAGGCGGGAGCGCCGGTTTTCATATCGACGTTGGAAGTGAAGGTGCCGAAAACAACCGGGGTGCCGGGGTTGATGAATTGATAAAGCGCGATGGCGGCGAGGCCTTCGGCGAGGGATTGCATCACGGCACCGGCCATTGTGACGGGGGCCATTGCGCCGGCGAGGGTGAAAGGGGTGACGATCACCGGCTGGCCGCGTTTGGCAAAGCGCATGGAACCGTCGAGCATCGGCGTGTCGTGTTTCAGTGGGGAAGATGAGTTGATGTTGGTGTAGAGGCGGGGTTTGGCGAAGAATTCATCGGCGGGCAGGCCGGAAGCGATGCGGGCCATTTCGAGCACGTCCTCGACCCGCGCGGTGCCAAGCGAATAGGCGTGTACGACTTTGTCGGTCAGGGTGAGTTTCTCGAACAGGCAGTCGAGGTGGCGGATCGAGGCGTGGATATCGACGGGTTCTACTGGATAACCCCCGGCGACATGGATGCAGTTGAAGTACTGGGTCAGTTTCATGAAGTCCTTGAAGCTGTTGAAATCGCCGACTCTTCGGCCGCGATCGAGGTCCATGGCGTTGGGCGGCGAGGAGACGTTGACGAAGACCATATGCTTGCCGCCGATGGTGATTTTATGGTCGGGATTGCGCGGGGTGATGTCGAACTGGCGCGGCGCTTTGCCGACCATTTCCATCACCCAAGCGCGGTCGAATTTGACGTTGGGTGAGTCGGGATCGACCCAACAGCCCGCCTTTTTCAGGTAAGCGCGGGATTCGTCGTTGAGGAAATGGATGCCGATTTCCTCTAGCACCCGCATGGCACCGTTGTGGATAGCGAGGACGCTTTCCTCGGACAGGGGTTCGGTCGGTTTGTCGGGGTTGAGCGGAATGCGCCAGGGCATCTGGTGGATGGCGCTGCCCGACCCGCGCCGATTGCCCGAATGACCGCCGGAGCGGCCTTTGCGTTCTGACATGTGCAGTCCCCTTTGGTTTATCAGAGGGGCAGGGGCGGGCGGAATACTGGCGGGTTTGCGACGTGAGGGGTCGGTTTTCGCTATTTATCCGCAATGGCCGCGCTGGGGTGGCGTCTGACCGGTGTCGGCCCGCGCCATATCGGCAAGTAGCGCGACCTTTGACAGGCGGGGTCAGCTTGGGGTTTGCGATCCGGCTTGGCGCGGCACGGTGGTCTTGCGCAGGGCGCGGACCAGCCGCCAGAGGTACAGGCCGACCGACACAACGCCGCTGATCACGAATACCGGCCAATTCGCCGGGTGCCCCTGCAGCAGGTGCCAACCCGGCACCGCCAGCACGGGCATGATCAACGCGGCGAGCAGGAAAAGCGCGTGCCGCCAGATCGGCGCGGGTGCCCCGAAATCCAGAGCCGAGCGGCCCGAACCAAGCCGGTGCATGATCCAGACCGTCAGGACCAGCAGCACAGGTATCGAAAACCGACGCGGGTCGGGGTGGTAGGCGGCCTGCAAGATGCCGATCAGCAGCAGGCAAAGCGGGGCGATTGCCAAGACCCAGAGCGGTGGCAACGCCAGTTGGGCAATGCGGTCGAGCGCCAGATTGGCCAGCGGCACGACCAGCCCCAGCCCGGTGATATAAAACAGTACCGGCCCGAACCCCGGCATCGCGCCACGTTCCAGCGGCCAGAATTGGGCGAAATAGGCCCCGCCCAGCCCCAGCGCCACCAGCGCCGCAATCTGCTTGCCGACCGGCCAGTGCACGCCGGCCCGGCACAACCCCAGGATCGCCAATGCCGTGATCAGCGCGTGCCAGTTCAGCCCGGTCCAGGCCAGATTAATTGGAAAATTGTCATAGGCAGTGCTGACGATCACTCCCTCGGTGAGCCAGCCGAGCAAGGCACCGCCGAGAAACAGCGCCTGCCAGCCCGCAACGCCGGTCATCAACACGGCCGACAGTGCCGCTGCCACGCACAACGAATATGCCAGCCATGTCAGGGCGAGGTCGAGCGCGGTCAGACCGGGCTGCGGCGCGGACCAGAAGAAATTCTCCGACCCCCAGACCGCGATCAGCCCCAGCGCCAGCGCGGCGGCCGCATAGCGGAATCCGGGTGCGTCGGTCATGAGTGCGGTTCCAGTAATGATCGATCCCGCGCAGGGTAACATTGGCGGGTAGGTCATGCAGCACAAATTATTCCCCGGGCTGGATGGCCGTCCGAAGCGAAGCGCTGGTCGGGTGCCTCAACGGTGCCCCAGCCATTTCGGGATTTCGCCAATGTCATTCAGCACCACGTCGGCATACGGGGCGAGGTCGGCGGCGCTGGCGGGGCCGGTGAGGACGCCGATGGTGTGCATACCTGCCTCGCGCCCCGAATGCAGGTCGTGGGTGGAATCGCCGATCATGGCGACCTGGTGGGGTTTGAGGCCGGTTTGGGCCAGAAAGGCCATTTGCATGCCGGTTTCGGGTTTTGCGCCAAAACCCGAGTCATAGCCAGCGATGAAGTGGAAATGGTCGAGGATACCGGCGCGAAACAGGTGGGCGCGTGCGGGTTCCTCGGCATCATTGGTGGCGAGGCCGAGTTTCAGGCCGTGCGCGAGGAAGCTGTCGAGCAGGGGTTTGAGCGGCACGGCGGGGGATTGCTGCGCCGCAGTCGCGCTGTCGCGCATGTGGGCCAGCACGGCCGTCGGGTCGCGGTCGGGCAGGGCGGCGTAGACGACTTGGGCGATGTCGGCGAGTGTGTGGGCGATAATGGGGCTGCCAGCTGCGAAGTTGTTGGCATGCATGTCGAATTTCAAGGCCAGCGCCAGTTTGGTTTGCAGGGCGCCGTTGCCGTCGGCCATGTGCAAAATGAAGTCGTGGCACCATTTCGCCCAGGTCTTGTTGAAGTCAAACAGGGTGCCGTCCTTGTCAAACAGCAGGCCTTTTATGGTATCGCGCACGGGGATTCCTTTGTTGATCGGCGGACCATAGCGAAGGATCTTGTTGCGGTCGATGTGGGGGATTTACGCAATGGGTGGATTGGAGGATTATTAGGTGGGTTTCAGGGAGGTGGCGATGAAATACACAACGTCGATCGAAGTGAATGTCCCGCGCGCCCAGTTTATCGAATTGTTCGATGACCCCAACAATATGCCGCTTTGGCAAAAGGGGCTGCAGAGTTTTACGCTGCTTTCGGGCAGCCAAGGCCAAGTCGGTGCCAAGGCGGAATTGACGTTTCTGATGGGCAAACGCGTGATGAAAATGGTCGAGACCATCACCAAACGGGCATTGCCCGATGAATTTTCCGGCACTTATGAGATGAAGGGCGTGTGGAATTCGGTCGAGAACAAGTTCACCGATTTGGGGGCGAAAACGCGCTGGGATGCGGTGAACGAATTCAAGTTTGCCGGATTCATGACGCTGCTGGGTTGGGTGATGCCGGGGATGTTTCCCAAGCAGACTTTGAAAATAATGAACAGCTTCAAGGCTTTTGCCGAAGCGGCGGGTTAGGCAAAAGATTTTGACTTGGCGTTCGGGTCTGTTTGGTCGGGCCAAAGCCAAGCTATGAATCTTGCAGCAAATCGCGTAAGGTCTGCGCACGTTCGGCTAGCTTACCAAATTTTGGGGGGATTGCCTGTGAACAGTATCATTCGAATAGCATCAATCATGTTTTGGTTGTGCCTTGCTGCCATTGCGGCACAGGCGGAAGATTTGTGGAAAACCGTCCCGCCACCGGCGGAATTACCACAGGCCAATGAAAGAGGTTCGGCCTCGGTCAACGACATTCAGATGTATTATGAAATCTGGAATGCTTCCGGTGGCGAACCGGTGCTGCTGTTGCATGGCGGCATGGGCAGCACGTTGAACTGGGGCAACCAAGTGCCGGCATTGATTGGGAAGCATAAGGTAATTGCCTTGGACAGTCGCGGCCACGGGCGCAGCACGTTTTCAGAACAGCCCTTTGGCTATGAGTTGATGGCGTCAGACACGTTGGCGATGATGGACTATCTGAAAATCGACAAGGCTTCGATAGTTGGCTGGAGCGACGGCGGCATCATCGGGCTGGTGATCGCGATGGAGCACCCAGAGCGGGTCAACAAACTGATGGCCTTTGGGGCCAATTACAACCTTTCGGGATTAAAACCGACGGTGCAGACCGACCCGGTATTTGGTGTCGCGATGGGTATGGCGATGGAAAACTATCAGAAACTGTCGGCGACACCGGAAAACTTCGAAAATTTCATGGGTCAGATTTCGGCCATGTGGTTTTCGCAGCCGGATTTCAAACCGGAGCAATTGGATAAGATTACCGCGCCGACGTTGATTGCCGACGGACAATACGACGAGGCGATAACGACCGAACACACCACCGAATTGGCCGCGCTTATTCCGGGGGCCAAGCTGTTGATCATTCCCAATGTCAGCCATATGGGGATGTGGCAAGATCCGGCGGCTTTTAACGCAGCGATGACGGGTTTTTTGGACGGGATGTAGGGGGTAATTGCCCTCAACGTTATTCCCAATGCGACTGGTCAGGCGAGGAAATTTGACATTTCAAGGTGCAGCTCGCCCCAATTTTTTGGGTGGGCATTTGCAGTTGGGGAAAACGGCAGCACGCCGCGAACAAGCTCGCAGCCAGTGAAATGCACGCGGTGGATATGCGGTGCGTGTTCGGCGGCGCTGGCGATTTGATCGGGGTTATCGTCGACGAAGGCGATGGGGGCTCGGGTCAGATGGGCCAGATGTGCCAAAGCAGCGCCTTTGGGTCCGTGGTTGGCGATGACCGGATAGGGCATGGCGTGCTCGGCAAGGTTGAGTATGCGCTCGGCTTTGCGGTGATGTGGCACGTTGGTCAGGATCAGGATTTGCGCTTGGTTGGCGAGGTGAGCAAGGCATTGCGCCGCCCCAGCTGTTGCCGGCTGGTGCCGGGTTTGGCTGTAGATGAAGCCGTCAATCAGGATGCGCATTTGCGCGGGATCGGCGGCCTGTCCGTTGGCCGATTTGATCGAATGCAGCAGGCTGTAATCATGTAGCTGCAGGTGCCAGTCTTGCAGCTTCAGCCAGTGGCTGAACGGCAGGGCGAAATGGACCAGAACTTCGTCGGCATCAAAGACGAGCAGGGGTTTGTTGGCCTGCAGGTCAAGCGCCGCTATTTGCGCCGTCACGTCCAATCGGGCACCTGACCGCCGGGAAGGGCGGCGCGGGCGAAATGCAGAGTTTCGGCGCTGAGGTTTTCAGCTTGGCAAAAGCCTTGTGCCATCATTTCGTCACTCATTAGAAAATCCAAAACAAAGCCAAGAAAATCAGCGTCTTGGGCGCGAGACTTCACCTCATCCGGCGTGACACCACTGGCGTTGAGCAAGGCGCCAAACTGATCATCGTCGCTGGCAAGGTAAGCCAGCGCTTGCAGCGCGACAGTGGCGGCCCGGTCTGCTGTCAATTTATTCATCATGCGGTGTGATTAATAGTTGCGGCTTTAGCCTTCGTTAAGAGGTTTCGGTGACACTGCCAAGCAGGAAGCGGTTGTCGGTGACCGTGTGGGCGGAGGGTATGATGCCGGGGCGAATATTGGTGGTGGATGACACGGCGTCGAACCGATTGATTCTGCGGGCGAAATTGGCTTCAGCCTATTATGATGTGTTGCTGGCGGAAAACGGCACGCAGGCGCTTGAAATCGCCCGCAACGAACAGCCCGATATGATTCTGCTCGACGTGATGATGCCCGATTTGGACGGGCACACGGTGTGTCGTATGCTGAAAGCCGATACTGAATTGGCGCATATACCGGTGATCATGGTGACCGGGGCCAATTCGACCGAGGAACGTTTGCGCGGTTTGGAAGCCGGGGCGGACGACTTTTTGACCAAGCCAGTCAATGATTTGGCGCTGTTTGCTCGTGTGCGCAACTTGATGCGGACCAAGGTGATGTTTGATGAGTTGCGGATGCGCGATTCGACTTCACGCGAGTTGGGGCTGGGTGATTTTCTGACCAGCCTTTCTGCAGGCAGCGAGGTGCCGGGAACCGTGATGCTGGCCCCGCCCGATGTCGAAACCGGCAAGAAATGGCGCGGCAAACTCTGCCAGGCGTTGAATGTGCAGGTGATTGAAACCGGTAGCGAACGCGAGGCGGCCAATCTGGGGTTGCTGGAACGCCCCGATGTTTATGTGGTGCATCAGTCGCTGGCCGAAGGCGGCGACGGGCTGCGGTTGGTTTCGGCACTGCGGGCAAGAACCGAAACCCGGCATTCGGCGATTATTCTGATCGTCGGCGAAGATTGCCTGAACGTGGCCGCGCAGGGCTTGGAATTGGGGGCCAGCGACTATGTGATGGAACCCTTTGATATGAACGAGCTGGTGGCGCGGCTACGTTCGCAAATGCGGCGCAAGCAATTGTCTGACCAATTGCGCACCAACATGCGCGATGGCTTGAAAATGGCGGTGATCGACCCACTGACCGGGCTGTTCAACCGTCGCTATGCGACCCAGCATATGGCGGGAATAATCGAGCGCTCGCGGGCGTCGAACTTGCCATTCGCGGTGATGATCATGGATTTAGATCGTTTCAAATCGATCAATGATCGTTTTGGTCACGATTCCGGTGACGCAGTTTTGACCGAGTTTTCGCGCCGATTGCGCGAGAATGTGCGCGGCGTCGATTTGGTGGCACGACTGGGGGGTGAGGAATTTCTGCTGGTCATGCCCGACACCGGTGCAGATGCCGCCGCCGCCGCCGCCGAACGCGTGCGTCGGGCGGTCGAAAACGTGGGCTTTCCGGTGCGCGAAGGCAGTGCAACGATTGATGTTACGGTCAGCATCGGGGCCGCGATGTCGGACGGGCATGTGGAAAGCTCGGAAGCCTTGATACGCCAAGCAGATGCCGCGCTCTATGTCTCCAAAGCGCAGGGGCGCAATTGCGTGTCTTTCGCGCGGATTGCGGCGTGAGAGGCAGGGATCAGGTATCAGTAATCAGTAATCAGGTATCAGTAATCAGAAATCGGGGACGAGTAGTCCGGCAACGGGGTGAAGCTGCGGGCGTGGGGGTCGGCGGATCGGGGTCTGCGATGGGGCTGTGGTTGGGCCCGATAGCGAATTCATGGCGGACGTGGCAGGCGGCAGCAATTTGTACAGTGGCTTGACTTCGCATGTGAAGGGTTGCGATTAACATATTGATTTCGTTGGAGTGATTGTCGGACGGTCCGGAAATGTTGCAATGCACAATGGCCGATTGTGCTGGTTTGGGCAAAGTGCTAGCTTTCGCGCCGCTGAGGTCGACTCAGTCTAAGATCGGAAAGAAATCGGTCAGGAAAGCAAAACTGAATCCGTCGCTTTTTTCGCGGGACAGATGCTTCCACCTTTTCATCACCCATGAACACATCAGCAGATCCGGCAAATGCGGGCGGCAGCGACGACGGCCACAAGGTTGAGCAAGCCAAGGGTTCCCGGCTATTCACCTTGGCATTGGGCTCGGTCGGGGTGGTTTACGGCGATATCGGCACCAGTCCGCTTTACGCGATGCGCGAGTCGCTGAAAGTCGTTGCGGGCGATGGATTGGAGCGCGGCGAGGTGCTGGGCATTGTGTCTTTGCTGCTTTGGTCGCTGACGCTGATTGTGACGATCAAATACGTTATTTTCCTGTTGCGCGCCGACAATCACGGCGAGGGCGGTATCCTATCGTTGCTGACTTTGGTGCGCGTTGGCACCGGCCGAAAGGCCGCAATTCTGACGATGACGGCGATAATTGGCGCGGCGCTGTTTGCCGGTGACGCGATGATCACCCCGGCGATTTCGGTTTTGTCGGCAGTCGAGGGATTGAAACTGGTCGCTCCGGGTTTTGAAGCCTATATCATACCGATCACGGTGGTGATCCTGATTGGGCTTTTCACCCTGCAATCTGGCGGAACCGAGAAAATCGGTCGCTGGTTCGGGCCGATAACCGCGGTGTGGTTTTTTGTCATGGGTTCGGTCGGGGTCTGGCACATTGCTGACGACCCAGGGATCATGCTTTCGTTTAACCCAGTGCATGCGGTCGGTTTTTTGTTGGATCATAAAGCCGTGGGCTTTGTGGTTTTGGGTGCGGTTTTCCTTGCCGTGACCGGGGCCGAGGCCTTGTACGCCGATCTGGGCCATTTCGGTCGACGGCCAATTCAATTGGCATGGATAGTGCTGGTCCTTCCGGCATTGGTGCTGAACTATCTGGGTCAGGGTGCTATGGTGCTGCATGCGCCCGAGAAGTTGGAAAACGCATTTTTCCTGATGTTTCCGGAATGGGCGCTTATTCCAATGGTCGTCTTGGCGACGATGGCGACGGTTATTGCTTCGCAAGCCACAATATCAGGGGCATATTCGCTGACGCGACAGGCAGTTCAGATGGGCTTTTTGCCGCGCATGCTGATCTTGCACACATCCGAAGAACAGACCGGGCAGATTACCATTCCGGCACTGACAAAAATTTTGCTGGTGGGCGTGATTCTATTGGTTTTGGTGTTTGAGAATTCCAGCGCTTTGGCGGCTGCTTACGGCATCTCGGTCAGCGGCACGATGATTGTGACGACGCTGATGTTCTATCAATTGATCCGCTATCGCTGGCGTTGGCCGCTGTGGGGCATTGCCTTGTTCATCGTGCCGTTGACTACAATCGAAACTATCTTCTTTTTCTCGAACCTGACCAAGTTTTTCCAAGGCGGCTATGTGCCGATTCTGGTGGCGCTGATCGTTGCGGTTGTCATGTGGACATGGATCAAGGGAACCGCGATTTTTGCCGCAAAGACCCATAAATCCGACCTGCCCTTGGCCACATTCATTGGCATGGTCGAACGGGAAAGCGACCATGCTCCGGTCAAAGTGCCGGGGACGGCGATGTTCATGACGTCGGACATTTCGCTGACTCCTTCGGCCCTGCTGCATAACCTGAAGCATAACCACGTCTTGCACGAACAAAACGTCGTTCTGGCGGTGAAGTCGAGCGAATTGCCGATGATTGAAGCGGCGGATCGGATGCAGATTCAGCAGTTGAGCGAGCGGTTCTGGTCGGTGCAATTCACCTTTGGCTATATGGAAACGCCCAACGTTTCCAAAGCTTTGGCCCTGTGTCGCAAGGCGGGGTTGAAGTTCGACATCATGTCGACCTCGTTCTATTTGGGGCGGCGCAAGCTGGTGCGCGACCCGAAATCGGCTTTGCCGGGGTTGTTGAACCGGTTGTTCATATCGATGGCCAAAGGCGCGGTAGACCCGACCGACTTTTTCCACCTGCCTGCCAATCGGGTGGTGGAAATGGGAGCGCATGTTTCGGTGTAAAGTTAACGATGGCCGCGTTTGTTGAGGTTTACGGCATATTCGGCGCGTTCATCGGCGCTCATTTGTGCGATGCGGGCGATGACGGCTTTGTAACCCTCCTCGGCGATGTTGGTTAGAATCTGTTTTTGGCCGGCAAAGGCAGTTTCGACAGCGGAGATGTCAAAAGGACTGGCTGTCAGAGCGTTGGCCAAGGCATCGCGGGCCGCATTCATCTGGTCGCGGGTGGCGCCGAATTCTTCGCGCCGCTGGAACAGGTCGCGGCCAAGACCACGTCGGTGTTCGGGCGGCATCGCCCAAGCAAGTGCGCGAAAGCCGTCACCATCAGTCATTTCGCGCATGTGGCCACCATCGGGGCCGCGGAACATGGCACCGGCAACCAGCCCGGCGATGAGCAGGTTAAGGGCGAGCGAGGCAATCAGGGCAATACGGACCCAGTTGGTTTTTGGTTTTTCAATTTCGTCGGTCATGTCAGCCTTCGTTTATCAGGTCGTCGAGTCCATCAAAGGAGTCGAGGGTGGAAATTTCAGAATCGTAACTCGTGATTAGGCCGCTGGAACTGGCAAGGTTTTGCCAATCGGCGTAACCGATCCAAATACCGGCCAAGGTTGAGGCCGTCAGCGCAGTCGCGCTTTTCCAGCCGCCGAAGGAATTGAATATTTGCGGCCAAGAGGAAGGCGATTTGGTTTTGCGCGTGTCCGGCATTGGCATGCCAGCATAAGCATTGGCCAGCGCGGTTTCGAGGAAAGCAGCACTGGGCGCACTGTCCTGCGCCTTGGCATCGGCCAAAAGGGCATCGAGATCAAACGGGTCTTTGTGCATGTCAAACTCCTCTCGATAATCTTTCATAGCAGGCCCACGGCAGCTTTGTGGGGCGCGAGCAACGCCGCAAGGTTACGTTTGCCGCGCGATAACAGGCTTTC
>JANOQZ010000046.1:0-23122 GCA_031415055.1 Oceanomicrobium sp.
TATCTGGCTGAGAAGATTGACATAGCCACCCAAGCCGCCCGCGTGCGCCATTGCATGCAGGCGTCGTTTGCAGGCCGCCGCATTGTGATTTTCTCTGGCGGTGCGGCAAAGGGCAGTGATAGCATCTATGACGACGCCCGCGCCATTCGCGATGGCGGTGGCAATGGGTCAATCGTCGGCCGCAACTCGTTCCAGAGGCCGCGCAAGGACGCGTTGGAAATGCTTGGAAAGCTTGTGGAAATCTACCGAGGTCGCGGCTAGAGCTTGCAGTTTGGCAACAGTTTTTGTGACCGTGTGCTGGCGGTTCATTTCCAGTTGCATCGGTGATTCATTCCGTGGTGAATAGCGGCAAGCGGGTCGCAATTCCGCATCGAGGCGTCGCATGGAAACCGATAAGTCTGACCAATCATATGCACCCTATCTGGTAGGCAGCTTGGCATTTTTAATGCTGATCTATTTTACATTCGCGGCATTGCAGGGCGATTTTGGCCTGTTTCGGTTGATCGAGATTGAATCCGAGGAGCAGCGGTTGACAGTCGAACTGGGCATCCTGAAAGCCGAACATGCGGAGATTGCCAACAAGACGCACCGCCTGTCCAACCAGTTTCTGGATTTGGACCTGCTCGACGAGCAAAGTCGCAAGGTTCTGGGCATGGCACGGGGTGACGAGATCGTCATTCGCTGAATGTTCGTTGATTGATCTGCTTTTGGCCAAGGACCGCGCTGGAAACAGAACTCTGCCATGCAGAAAATACATGGTGATTTTACGTTTTCGCTTCGCTATAATTTAGATAGTTAAAAACTAAACTATTTCTGGGAGAAGACGTTATGGTGGCGGCAAAGCGCGGTAAATCGTCGAACATTTCCAAAGACGAGCTGTTAGAATACTACCGCGATATGCTGCTGATCCGGCGTTTCGAAGAAAAAGCCGGGCAGCTGTATGGCATGGGCCTTATCGGCGGTTTCTGTCATCTTTATATCGGGCAGGAAGCGGTCGTTGTCGGACTGGAAGCCAGCGCCAAAGAAGGCGACCAGCGTGTTACATCCTATCGGGATCACGGCCATATGCTGGCCTGCGGCATGGACCCGAACGGCGTGATGGCCGAATTGACCGGGCGCTCGGGCGGCTATTCGCGCGGCAAGGGCGGCTCGATGCATATGTTTTCCAAGGAAAAGAATTTCTACGGCGGGCATGGGATTGTCGGGGCGCAGGTTTCCATCGGGGCTGGTTTGGCTTTTGCCAATTGGTATCGCGGCAACGACAATGTATCATTCGCCTATTACGGCGATGGGGCTGCCAACCAAGGCCAGATCGCCGAAGTATTCAACATGGCGGCTTTGTGGAAAATTCCTTGTGTTTTCGTAGTTGAAAACAACCAATATGCCATGGGCACCAGCCTGAAACGCGGCTCATCCTCGCCCGCCCTTTACACGCGCGGCATCCCCTATGGCATCCCCGGCGAAGCGGTTGATGGTATGGATGTGTTGGCTGTGAAAGCGGCGGGCGAGAAAGCCGTCGCCCATTGTCGGGCGGGAAACGGCCCTTACATTCTGGAAATGAACACTTACCGTTATCGCGGGCATTCGATGTCGGATCCGGCAAAATACCGCACCCGTGAAGAAGTGCAGAAAATGAAGGAAGAGCGCGACCCGATTGAGAAAATCCGCGACATGCTTTTGACCGGCGGCCATGCAAGCGAAGACGACCTGAAAAACATCGATAAAGAGATTAAAAAGACCGTCAGCGACGCCGCTGATTTTGCCACCGCCAGCCCCGAACCGGCGCTGTCTGAACTTTATACCGACATTTACGCCTAAGGGGACAGATCATGGCAATTCAAATACTTATGCCCGCTCTCTCACCGACAATGGAAGAAGGTAACCTTGCCAAATGGTTGGTCAAGGAGGGCGACAGCGTCAAGTCCGGCCAAGTGATTGCCGAGATAGAAACCGACAAAGCGACGATGGAATTCGAAGCGGTGGACGACGGGAAAATCGGCCAGATACTGGTTGCCGAAGGAACCGAGGGCGTGAAGGTGAACACGCCAATTGCCGTCTTGCTCGAAGACGGTGAGGATGCTGTAACCGCGCCTTTGGCGACCGCCGTTTCTGTAGCAAAAGCCGCCGCCGTCCCTGCCCCGGCTGCTGCCGCGCCGGTGGCGGTTCAACGGGTCGAACAAGACCTGCCTGCAGGCACCACCTTCACCAGCCACACAGTGCGTGAAAGCTTGCGCGCCGCGATGGCGGAAGAAATGCGTCGCAACCCCGACGTTTTCCTTTTGGGTGAGGAAGTCGGCGAATACCAAGGGGCCTACAAGATCAGCCAGGGCCTGCTCGACGAATTCGGGCCCAAGCGTATCATCGACACGCCAATCACCGAACACGGGTTTGCTGGAATGGCGGTTGGGGCGGCGATGGCCGGC
This sequence comes from Oceanomicrobium sp., assembly GCA_031415055.1. Lineage (GTDB taxonomy): Bacteria > Pseudomonadota > Alphaproteobacteria > Rhodobacterales > Rhodobacteraceae > JANMOK01. The sequence goes on from JANOQZ010000046.1 coordinate 2,424, forward strand.
CTCAATCCGATTGTCGAGTTCATGACGTTTAACTTCGCCATGCAAGCAATTGACCAGATTATCAATTCCGCTGCCAAGACTTTGTATATGTCCGGCGGCCAGATGGGCTGCCCAATTGTGTTTCGTGGCCCCAACGGAGCTGCCGCCCGCGTCGGGGCGCAACACAGTCAGGATTACGCCGCGTGGTATGCCCACATTCCGGGTCTGAAAGTCGTGCAGCCCTATTCGGCGGCGGACGCCAAAGGCCTGCTGAAATCCGCCATCCGCGACCCCAACCCGGTGATTTTCCTTGAAAACGAAATCCTTTACGGGCGCAGTTTTGATGTGCCCGATATCGAGGATTACACCGTCCCTATCGGCAAAGCCCGCATTTGGCGGACCGGCACCGACTTGACCATCGTCAGTTTTGGCATCGGCATGACCTACGCCCTTGCCGCCGCCGATGAACTGGCCAAGGAAGGTATCTCCGCCGATGTCATCGACTTGCGCACAATCCGCCCGATGGACACCGAAACGGTGGTCAATTCAGTCAAAAAGACCAACCGCTGCGTCACCGTCGAGGAAGGTTTCCCGGTCTGTTCCATTGGCAGTTATATCTCGTCGGTGCTGATGCAACAGGCGTTCGATTATCTCGACGCCCCGGTTATCACCCTGACCGGTAAAGACGTGCCGATGCCCTATGCCGCCAATCTCGAAAAACTGGCTTTGATCACCACCGCCGAGGTGATCGCTGCTTGCAAATCCGTCACCTACCGGTAAGAGGGAAATCATGCCCATCAACATCCTGATGCCCGCCCTCTCGCCGACGATGGAAGAAGGCACGCTCGCCAAATGGACCGTCAAGGAAGGCGACAAGGTCAAATCCGGCGATGTAATCGCAGAAATCGAAACCGACAAGGCGACGATGGAATTCGAAGCTGTCGATGAAGGTGTGATCGGTAAAATCGTGGTCGCCGCCGGCACCGAAGGCGTCAAGGTCAACGCCCTGATCGCGGTGCTGCTGGAAGAAGGCGAAAGTGCCGATGCAGTATCCGTTGCACCCGCACCAAAAATTACCGCTGCCCCGGTCGCAGAACCGGGGCCCCCGTCGTTGGCACCAACGCCAATTGCCGCCTCAACTCCAACGCCTGTCACCCCCGCGCAGGCGGGGGCCCGCGTCTTCGCCTCGCCGCTCGCCCGTCGCATCGCTGCCGACAAGGGCCTCGATCTGACCTCGGTCAAAGGCTCCGGCCCGCACGGCCGCATCGTCAAAGCTGACGTTGAAGGCGCGACTGTCACCCCCGCGAAGGCGGGGGCCTCCGCAACCCCTGTCACCCCCGCGCAGGCCGGGGCCGCCCCCGCCGGGGCCACCCTCGAAACCCTGCGCAAAACCTATGCCGACCGCAAATTCGAGGAAGTGCCGCTTGATGGCATGCGCAAGATCATCGCCGCCCGCCTGTCCGAGGCCAAATCGACCATCCCGCATTTCTACCTGCGCCGCGACATCCAACTCGACGCGCTGATGGACTTCCGCGCCAAACTCAATAAATCGGTTGAGGCTCGCAGTATCAAGCTCTCCGTCAACGACTTCATCATCAAGGCTTGCGCCCTCGCCCTGCAAGACAACCCCAACTGCAACGCAGTCTGGGCTGGGGATCGGGTGCTGAAAATGAAGGCCTCCGACGTCGCCGTGGCCGTCGCCGTCGAGGGCGGCCTGTTCACCCCGGTGCTGCGCGATGCCGAAACCAAGTCGCTGTCAAAATTGTCAGCCGAGATGAAAGACCTCGCCGCCCGTGCCCGCACGCGCAAACTTGCGCCGCAGGAATACCAAGGCGGCAGCTTTGCGATTTCAAATTTGGGAATGATGGGGATCGACAATTTCGACGCAGTCATCAACCCGCCGCATGCCTCGATATTGGCAGTGGGCGCTGGGGTGCAAAAACCGATTGTGGATAAAAACGGGGAAATTGTGGTGGCGACAATCATGTCGGTCACTCTATCGGTCGATCACCGCGTCATTGACGGGGCGCTCGGGGCCGAATTTTTGACATCGGTCAAGAATTACCTCGAAAACCCGATGAACTTACTGGCGTAAGCCATTCATAACAAACGAAAAGGCCGGGGAACTTCCCGGCCACAATCTATTGTTTCTACAAAACTCGAAGCTTCAGTTGAGAATCGCCTCAACCCCGTCCGCCAAAATTTGATCCATGGTCTGTGACGGATGCTCGCAACCGGCCTCGCCGATGATCTTAGCTGGAACCCCGGCCACAGTTTTGCACGGCGGCACTTCGACCAACACAACTGATCCCGCCGCAATGCGGCTGTTGTGGCCAACCCTGATATTGCCCAAAATCTTGGCCCCAGCGCCAATCAGCACGCCATCGCCAATTTTGGGATGCCGGTCCTGATCTTCCTTGCCGGTGCCCCCTAAAGTCACCGAATGCAGCATGGATACATTGTTGCCAACCACCGCCGTCTCGCCAATGACAATCGAATGCGCATGGTCGATCATCAATCCTTTGCCAATGACGGCACCGGGGTGAATGTCGACGCCAAACACTTCCGATATGCGCATTTGAAAGAAATAGGCCAAATCTTTATGGCCTTTGATCCACAGATAATGCGCAACGCGATAGGCTTGAACCGCTTGAAATCCTTTGAAGAACAGCAGTGGCTGAATCATCCGGTGGCACGCCGGATCGCGTTCGATTACGGCCACAATGTCGGCACGGGCGGCGATGCCAAGTTCTATATCAACTTCAAATGCCGTGCTGACCAATTCACAAAGCGCCGATTCCGACATCTCGGTCGACGCCAGTTTCAGCGCGATTCGATAGGCCAGCGCCGCTTCCAAAGTTTCGTGATGCAAAACCGCCGAGTGAACCAGTGCGGCCATAGCTGGCTCGGTTGTAGCAATCAGGTCCGCCTCTTCGCGGATCTGCCGCCAAACAGGATCAATTTTCGCAAGGTTCACATGCAGCTTTGCCATTTCACCGCCCCACTTCGATTGCGCCGAACGTACACCCCATAAATCGTACCGATGCGAAACAAAATCAAGCCTCATGCGAAATTAACCGGCCGCGCTGTACTACACCTCGCTGGGAACGACGACTTCGCGCAGATGAACAGCCACTCGAACCGTGCCGCCAACAAAAGCCCCGGCATTTGGCGTCAAAATCAGCGCCGTATCGGCATAGTATGTTACCGGTGCACCGGTAATACCCCGCGCATAGGCATTCAATGCCAAGCCAATCCCGGTGCCATAGCGGCCAGCATCCGCTGCTACGCCAATTGAAAAACTGGTCAACCCCGTCCCGGTAACCGCCGCAATAACCCGCGCGGTGACGGCAATGACCTGCGCATGACTTGGAATAGCGATAGCAGTGGTCGAAATAGCACCCGCCGCTATAACATGATCCAATTGCCGCACGCGTTCCAAAGTCGCAGCACCAAAACTCGACGTTACGATAGCATTGTCAACCCAACGAATCCCATCAAATGTCACGCTGTCGCCAGAAACAATGTCCCAAGCACTCCAACCCATCACAGGCTGTGAAAACGTCCAGCCACCATTGGTTCGTATTGCGATTTGCCCAACTTTGGTCGCCCAAACTCCCGTCGCGCCGTCGGGGACCAAATAGCACGCGCCCTCCGCCGCACTTACCGGCGGAACCGACTGCGTTCGAGACGTGAACCGCAACTTCCCCAGCGCATCCATACGCGCGAGGGCTTCGTTGACCGTCACATGTTTTTGCGCTTGCGATGGTAATAGCAGCGTCAGTTTGAATTGGCTCGTTTCACTCATTGAAGGTAATCCTTGCAAATGGACCGGCACCAAACCGTTCCGAAATTTGTGCGACTTCTATCGTGTATGGCAGGCCAATCGCGTCGGCGGCCTGCTGCGACAAGTCGTAGGCAAAAGCCGGGCTTGTCGCCTCAGCCTCACGAAGCCAAGTCAACCCGTTGCCAATCCGAATGCGATAGGCTTCGCGCGTTTCGGCCAAAGGCACTTCCGGGCTTTCCCAACTGTCGCCGTCGACACGGCCGCGACGGAGCCAAGAAATGTTGACCGCACCAACATCATCTCGCAGCGCCTTTACATGCGCCGGAGCGTAGGGTCGCGAACCGACATCAACGTAGGTCCAGATGTGGTGTTGGTAGGACACGTCATCGTAGGGTTCCGAAACCGGCCCTACCCGATAGTGCCGCTCCAACCCTCGCGCCGGAGCCGCGACGTGAGGCAAACAGGCCGACCCATCCAGCAACACGAATTTCGCGCCAGCAGGCAATTCTGCGGCCGCCAAAAAGTCTGTCCCCGCCTGTCCGCGAAGTATGCCGTCAAGCACATAGGTATTCGGGCCAATCATAACCGCATCGCGGAACTGAATGATTTCCCAATCCGCCGCACTACTCGTCCTTACAGCCGCTATGTTGGCCCCATTCAAAACGTCGCCTTCTGACCGACTTTCAAGACTTCCGCGCGCCACTTGCACGCGCAGGGGTTGCCTTAGCCATTGACCAACAATCGCCGCAGGCAGGATGTCCAACGTCTCGCCAATAACCGAAGGCGTCTCGGCAATCGTGTTCAGTTGATAGCCGCTGTCGTTGGCCGATGAATAGATCGCAACGCCCCCTGGCCATGGATCCGCCGCAACTGCGATCCTCGGACCCGTCGCCTCACCAATCAGCGGCAAATCCAGCCATTCGACCAGAAACGAACTTTCGTTGTCCGCCGCCTTCTCAGCATCAATCTGCGCGGCATCAATCTCCGTCGAGGCATAGGCACTCCATTCGACTTTGGTCGCATCGATCTGCCTCTGGCCCATTTCCTCGATACGATCAACGCGGTAAAGGCCAGCCTTGCCGCCCGCCAAAAGCGAAACAACATCCCCAGCGTTTATGGCCAGCATCGATGGCGGCAACGAGAAACTCGCCCCTTCCCGCGCCGTTTCCGCTTCCGATCTCCAGCGTGCCAATATCTTTTGACCCTCAACATCGCTCAACAGTAAAGGCAAATCCGTCGTCGAAACTTTCGCGTTTTCCAGCAAAGGATCGGCAATTTCGCGTGCCGATCCTTGGTAGTCGCCTTCCGAATTCACATAGCCAACCCGCAACCGACTTGGGCTGACTTCGGCGTTACTGCGCGACAAGGCATAATCGTCGCCACCCCCTTCGGGAGTTGCCAACGAATCTTGTTCCAGCGCCAACGTCGCCCAGCCAGTTCGGCTTTTGAAGGTCAACATTCCTTCTTGCTCAAAACCGTCAAATCCATAGGCCAGCATCAGCGGCTGCAGGATTTGCCGACCACTTTCAATCGAAGCGATCTCCGTGCCTTTAACGATGCCAAACACCTGCGAAACATCGACATCAGTCACGCCAGACTTGACACAAATGTCGCGCACCAAATCGGCCAGCGGCACATAACCGACACGCCCGTTCAGCCAATGCCCCTTGCCAAAATTACGCGCATCCGCCCAAATTCCGCTCTTTTCGGGAAAATCCGGCCAGGGTCGGGCGTCCCAGGCCCAAACATGCACCCGCGACATATCCACCATCGATCCGGCATAACTGGTCGAAACAGGGTTGTGCGCCAAATTCCCCCAATAATCCAATTGCGCAGCCAGATAACTGGTCTGCATCAAGTCGTCACGACTGCCGTCCGAATTCCAAGGCAATCCCGATTCCACCGACTTCGCATCGAAAAACATGTTGGGCTGGTTGGCGCCATTGTTAACAGCCGGGCAGCCAATTTCCGTAAAAGCGATCGGCTTTGATTGCGGCACCCAAGCCGTCGGTGCCGCCAAACGCACGCCGCCAATGCGGTTGTGATGCGCATTTTGCCACCAATTGCGAATGTCCTTGTTGCGATACACCCAAGGCTCGCCAAACGCCCCGTCGGAGATCGAATCACGCAACTGCAACGCCCGCTTCGCCGGTGTTTCATAATACCAATCAAAGCCCTCACCACCCTCAATATTTGCCTGCAAATAGGCCTGATTGTGAATCGCACCCCAATGCGCATCGGAGTGGAACGGCTGGTTGCGCCAATCGGAAATCGGCATGTAATTGTCGATGCCAACCAGATCGATGTTGCTATCTGCCCACAGCGGATCAAGGTGAAACAGCACATCGCCTGACCCATCTTGCGGATGATAGCCGAAATATTCCGACCAATCCGCCGCATAAGTCAGTTTGCAGGTTGCACCCAAAATGGCCCGCACTTCCGCCGCCAAACTGACCAATTGCGTCACCGTCGGAAAAGTCGCGATTGCTGAACGAACTTGCGTCAACGCGCGCAATTCAGACCCTACGCAAAACGTATCAACCCCGCCCGCACTGGCGCAAAGATGGGCATAGTGCAGAATGAAACGTCGATACGACCATTCTGGCGCACCGGTATAATTGACCCCGCCCGGAACACTTTGAAATTGGCCGCCTGTCGCCGAGCCAAAGAAATTGCCGACTTCCGCCACTGCCGCCGCTGTCTTGTCGCTCGAACCGCTGCGACCTGGCGCAGTGGCCAAGGTTATTCGCCCGCGCCAGGGCACATTCGGCTGGTTGTTCGCCCCAGTCCAAGGGTCGGTCAAGCTATTGCCGCCCAGAATGTCCATCAAAACAAAGGGATAGAACATCACCTTTTTGCCCAAACCAGTCAGGTGCTGAATGGCTTGCACAACCGAAACTTCCGACGGCGTGCCACCAAAAGCTGGCCGACCGTCAACTTGCCCGACGCTCATAGCCGAAGGCCGCGTCAGCCCGCTCACTTGCCAGACCTGCGATCCCTCGACGCTCGCCTGCTCCACTTTGGGCCGGATCGTGCAACGATCACAGCGCAGATCATCACCAAACCAACTGACAACCAACGACACCGAATTGCAGTTGGGCAGGTCAGAATCCAACTGTCCAACCGCCTCGACAAAATCGGTTCGCCCGCTGTCGTTGTTGACATTCGCGGTGCGAAACTTACCCATCCCCAAGGAATATTGCACCTTTTCGCTGGCCAACGAATACTCGCCCGTCCCCGGAATTAACGCCACGCCTTGAATTTTATCGGCAACATGCCCCGTGGCAGTGCGACGAAACACTTCAACCGTAATCTGCGGAATTCGGTTGCCATAATCCGCCAACGCTAGGTCTTCAAAAACCAAATAGGCCACACCGCGAAACGCAGGGGCATTGCCCGCCCCCTCAATTGCCTCGATCAACGGATCAGGCAATTGCGCCTCATCGCCGCGATATACCCGAAAATCGAGGTTCTTTTTTCGCAACAGTTTGCCATCGGCCCAAATCTTGCCGACCCGAACAATCTCGCCTTCGCACAGGCCCAGCGCGAACGATATGGAATAGGAAAAACTCTGCACCGACGGCTTGGCAGGTGCCAAACCCTTGCCCGACCCCGTCAACGTCGATTTTTCTTTGAACCGCGTCGACCAGATCACCTGCCCTGCAACGCGCATGCGACCATAAACGCGCGAAATCGGTGCACCTTCGCGCCCCCCCATGATCCGCAGCGATGATGCCCGCCCGGTCTGCACAACCTGACTGCCCGCCCCCAGCAATCTTTGGTCGATGATATTGCCAATCGTGGCCCCAACCGCTCGCCCCAATACGGCGGCCGATATGCCAAGGACCGAACCGCCCATCGCACCGCCAATGGCCGCGCCTGCTGCGGATAATAGTAAAGTTGCCATCATACACTCCGGTCGGGAAAACGGAAAATTCCGGCCACTTTCAGCGACCATGTTCGATCAAAAGTCGAATGCACAACGCCATGCCCAGAATAGGCGTGGATAATGGTTTTGTGCCCGCTGCGAATGGCCAAATGTTTGGCCACCGCGCCATCTCGCATCCGCAGAACCAAAACATCGCCCGCCAGCGCCTCGGTTACCGGCAGCAAATGCCGTGCGCAGGCGTCAAGCAATGTCTCACTGCCGCCAATTTCCGACCAATCCATCGTATAAGGTGGCACGATCTCCGGCTCCGTCCCATAAAGTTCACGCCAAATTCCGCGCAACAAGCCCAGACAATCCGTCCCTGCACCCCGGCAACTGGCTTGATGCTGGTAAGGAGTGCCAATCCAACTGCGGGCAATTTCCAGCACCTGTTGGTTAACCACGATACATGCTCCCGCCATCCAGCTTGTCGCCTTTCGCCGGATAGGACACGATCCAATCTTCTCCCGGCATATGCGGAAATCCTCGGAAATTGTTGAAATTATTGAATTTTGCTTTGCATGTGTTCGCCAATTTGTCACAGCCGACGCGCAATTTGACAATGTCGCCAACACCCGCCGCGAACGGCTGTTGGTGCCACAACTCAATCAACCGCACACCGGTTTTGCTATCATCGGTCTTTACAACCGCGCGGTGCCCCTGATTGGGGCCGTTCAGCCATTCGGCAGTGCCACTGGCGAAACAACCCGCGGCAAAACCTGCCACTTCAGCAAATTCCAAAATCCCCGAGGTCACGCTGCTCAAAGCCACATCAATGCTGTTTGTGGTCGAATTCAGATCTATCCCGCAGCGGCTATCGCCCAAAACGGCATCACAGTTTCGTAAATAGGCCCGCCCTAACGGCTGGTTCAGTGCATCCGCCAGACCGCGCAATTCGGCTTCAAATGCCGTTGGCCCGTGCACGATCTCGCCCAAATACCCACGAAACAACAACACCCGCAGCGCCGGGTTCTGCCAATCCACCAGCCATTGCCGCACCTCGGCGTGGTCAAAACGACCCGCGGCTATATCACCGACGGTGATCCCATCCGAGGTCAGCGCCCCCTTGGCATGCGCATTGTCCACCGACAATCCGGTCGATGTCTGAATCGCGCCCGCATTCAAACCGCTTCCTGCCCAATAGGTCACGCCGTCGAAGGCAAGATCAAGGTCGTGATCGGTAAAACCCAACTTCATGTCGTCTTTGCGGGTTATCAACCAGCAACGGCACATATTGGTAGCGCCGCCATCAAGACGCGCCTGAAATTCCGGATCAATGACACGCATCAGACACGCACCTCGACCACTGGAATTGCCGGAATTTCGCCGGCATTGAACGCGTTGACGTTGATCTCGATCCGATCCGTATCAAAACGCACCGGCACGTCATATTCAAAACCGGCGGTGACGCTGGTGCCCAAAGGCGGCGCAATTACGAATGTAACAATCCCGCTCAAAGCATCGACCGTGAAATGCTGCCCTTCCAGCATTGCGTCGCCCGCAATGGCAATTTTGACTGTGTTAACAACAGGTTTGCGGACTAACCTCGCATAAGACGCCTCGCCCGAGCGATAGGTTTTGATCAACTGGAACGCCAGCGTCGTACCATCGCCCTCGCCAATGATCTGGTCCAAAGCATCAATCACCGCCGAGGATTTGCACGATTTGAAATCTGACCAATCCTTCCAGCGAAACCCGTACAACTGGCCGTGTCGCGCCTCGAAAAACCCAATCAACACCCCCAGATCGTCCAGCGACCGCATGCCAATTCCCGCGTCATAGCGTCGACGCGATTGTTTCCAGGGGCTGTTGCGCTCTTCAAACCCGTTCGAAAGCGTGACAATTTCGGTGCGCCGCTCCGGCCCACCGCCTGATCCCAAAGACAAAGCCGAGGGAAATCGTTCTTCGTGGAAATTCATTTCACCCTCACAAATTTCTTCCGCCGCGCTGCAAGGCACGGCTCAAATTGGCAGCAATCTGGCTTGATGACCGGTTGAACCCGGCAACATCCGGGGTGGAGATATGCATGGTCACATGCACCGCACGCCCGCCATCGCCGCGCACGCCCAACTTGCCATCCGCCCCGCGGGCCAAAGGCATAATCGCCTCCGGCCCCGCCTCACCCATCAACCCCGCTCCACCACGCATCGCAAAACCAGTCGGCTGGCTCACAACGCCGCCATTGGCAAACGGCGTTACCCGACCGGCGCTGAAAGCGGCGCCATCCGCAAACGGCAGGATTTTCCCCATCAGCGCCTGCAACCCATTTTCAACCAAACTACCCAGTGAATTCGTCACCGGGGTAATCGCGGCATTGAACGACGAATTGACCACGCTCCTGCCGATATTGGCCAAAACGTCCGACAGTTTCGCACCATCAAAAATCAAATCCGAAAACGCCGTTTTCAACGACGACCCCAGCGAACGCGACAGATCCGCCGCCTGCACCCCCGCCGCCGACATCGCGCCTTTGACATCTTCCAGTTCGGATCGAAATGCCGAAGTCGCCGTCTCGGCCCCCGCTACGCTGTTTTCTAAATCCGCAGCCAGCGACGCCAGCCGCTCCGCCTCAAATTCCATGTCAGCCATGCCAATTTTCCTCCACGGAACTATCCGGAAACAATTGCATCAATTCGGAAAGTTTTTGCCGCGACAGCGGCGCTTGCGCCCCAGCAATGCCCGCCATCAAGGCGAACTCGGCAGGCGTTAATTGCCAAAACTCGTCAGGCCGCAACTTCAGCTCGACTAGCCCCTTATGCAACAACGCCCGCCAATCCAGCCGCGTCATGCGCCAGCTTCGGGCAAATCGAACGTCACTCGCAGCAACCGCGCCGCAGCTCTGGCCGCGCCAACAATGCCACCGCCAAATTCGGCGCTTGCCAGCTCATCGACACTTGCCGGATGCAACCCGCCCTTCAGTCCCGCCTCCAACAAAACCAAAACATCGCGGGCACGAAACTTGCCGCTTTCAAACCGCTCGACCAATTCGACCAGCGAATCCGCGCCCATCGCATGTTCCAATTCCGCCAAAACCCCCAATGACAACCGCATCACGCGGGATGCCCCGTTGATCAGAATTTCGGCCTCGCCGCGAAAAGGATTGACCATCAGATTACCGTGAACGTCAAAGCGCCGGCCGAGGCCAAGGCAATTTCGTAAACTGCTTCGCCGTCGTGCTGACCGGAATATTCAACCGAGGTAATCTGGAACTTGCCCTCGATAATCCCAAAACTTGGGATCACTACCTGAAACAGCGGTATCTCGCCGTCAAAGAAAATCTGCCGCGCCCTTTCGTCGGTATCGGCGTCGCGAAACACCCCCGAACCGCTAATCGCAGCCGAACGAATGCCGGTGCCCGCCAGCAATTCGCGCCAGCCACCAGCCGATTCTAGGTTGGTCACATCCACCGTCTGCGCGTTGAAACTGATGCGCGATGCCCGCAAACCGGCAATCGTCTGGAACGTGCCAGATCCGGTCATGTCAATCTTGATCAGCAGGTCTTTGCCCTTTTGAGCAGCCATTTCGTTCTCCAAATCTTATGAGTTATCTTCAATCACGGCGCGAAACCGCAAAACGATCCGTCGAGCTCCTTCCGGGTCGCCGCGTTCCGCCCGCGCCCAGATGAACCGCAAAGCCACCAAATGGCCGCGGGTCAAAACCATTGGCGCATCGATCAGCGCGTCACAAATCGCCGCTGCAATCGCTTTGGCCTTGGCAAATCCCTCGCCTTTGGAATGCACCGACACATTGAAATCATGCACCGCACCTTGACTGGTCTTGGTCGAAGCCGCGCGAGCGGTCTCGTCGCCAATCGTCACATGCGACGCTGGATCGCCAGGTTTGGCCGGTTTTGGCGCGTCGTAAATCGCGCTGCCGACCAACCCCGTCAGGGCGACATCCGCCGTCAATCGCGTATACACCGCTTTCTGAAGCGCTCCCGCCACTGCATAGGTCATGCCCGGCCCTCCTCGGTCCAACACTGCAGAAAACGCCCGTCGCTGCCGTATTCGCCGACCGCTAAAATATTGAAAACGCGCTCAAATTCGCAGAAACGTTGATCGGGCTTCGGCCGCGAAGGCGCACCTGGGGCCGCCGAACGCACGATGATGCGATAATTCACCACCGACGTGTCGCGCTCGCCAATCTTGCGCTCGTGCCCCGATTGAATTTCCACATTGGCCCACAAGGCCCCTTGCGGTGCCCAAACACTGCTGAACCCACCCATGCCATCGGGCACATCTTCGCGGGCTTGCAGAACCAAACGCCGATACAGCGAGGGTTCCTTGCTCATCGCAAAACCCCCAACCGAATATCGCGGTAAGGCATCAGCAACGACAAAACCGAAACCGGCACGGTTTCATCAATCGCCGAACGCTGCTCGTAATAATGCGCCGCCAACAGAAACACCGCCCGGCGCAAATCATGTGGAACCGCGTCCCAAGGCTCGCCATAGCCGCCGGTGAAAATAACCTCGGCAAACCCGTCGGTCGGGAAACAAGGCAGATACCCGCCAGCCCCGCGCAGCTTTGGCCTCCGTCCATCTTTCACCAAAACCCAAATGCTCGGTTCCACGGCAATCACATCACCAACTCGGTCCTTCAGCGTCACGCTTTCCAGCGCCACCACTGGGGCAATCGGGAACACTTGGCCCGCATCATCGGACCAGCGCGTCAAGCTCCACAGAAATCGCCGCGATAACAACGCCAAACCAATCCGCGCCTCTACCGCTGCCAAAGCCGCCCGCAAGCAAGTCTCCAGCAACGCATTCTGCGACCCGTCGTCGGCAAAGCCGCTGCCCAATCGCAAATGCTCGGCAAATGCTGCTACCGGAATGGATGCCGATGCCGGCGATCCAAGTTCATTCAACATGACAACCACTCCAAAATTGAAAAATGCACCCCCCGCAACGCCCGACGCCAAACGAGGGGACCGCATCAAAGGCCAGATGCGGGGGGGGCACACGACCGCGCCCTAAGACGCGGTCACCCGTAGGGTGCGCATTTTGCGCACCACTATTTCACCGCTTACGAAACCGCGATTTTCAACAACTTAATCGCCGCAAAATCGCTGATGTCACCACCCACCCGCTTGGTGGCGTAAAACAGCACATGCGGTTTGGCGCTGAACGGATCGCGCAGAATGCGCAAATCCGGCCGCTCGGCAATCGTGTAACCGGTGCCAAAATCGCCAAAAGCAATCGCATAGGCATTGGCCGCAATATCCGGCATATCCTCGGCAATCAGTACCGGATAGCCCAACAAACGCGCCGGTTCGCCCGCTGCCAGACCGTCGGACCACAAGAAACGCCCATCGGCATCTTTCATCTTGCGCACGGCACCTGCGGTTTTGGAGTTCATCACAAACGTGCCATTGGCCCGATAACGCGCACCCAAGGCATAAACCAGATCGACAATCGCATCGGCGGGTTGCGCCGCGTTGAAATCCGCCGCCGAACCCGTCGCCACGTAACCCAAATTGCCCCAAGCCCAAGACCCGTTGGCAACTTTGGTCGAGGTAAGGAATCCTTTCGGTTTGTCGATGCCATCGCCGCTCACAAACGCCAAACCTTCAGCACGCGAAAACTTGTCGGCAATCCGCGCCGCCAGCCATTCCTCGATGTCAAAAGCCGCGTCATCCAGCAACCGTTGCGACGCCTTCGGCAAAGCCGAAAGTTCGTGCAACGCAATGGTGATGCGCTCGATCACCGGCGTGCCGGTTTCGGTCTGCGCCGCGGTCTCCGACGCCCAACCCGCGCCAATATCACTCGTATCAATCAAAACGTCATAGCCGTTGGACTCAACGCTCACCACATTGGCAATCGCCCGAACCGAGCCTGCACCGCGCAAAACGCCGGTGATGCGGTCAGCAACCTGCTTGACCACCAGATACCCGCCATCGGCGTTGACTGCCGAAGACAAGGCTTTTTCCTCGACCTGCAACCCGCGCAGACCATCGTCATCGCCGTTGCGCAGATAGGCGGCAAATGCTTTCTGGTGCGGCGTGGCCCCATCAGCAGCGCGGGACAATTGCGGACGCGCATCCGCTACAGATTTTCGATCCAGCATGGTCAGTCTTTGCTCCTGTTCTTTCAGGCGTGATTTAATGTCGCTTTGAAATGTATTGAAATCGCTCAAAAATCCGGCCATCGCCGATTTAATTTCTGCAGCAGGGTTTGTGTCAGGCAGGCCAGAGCCTGCCCGAGTTTTGGCTTCCAGTTCTTTCATCAATTTTCCTTAAATTTAGTTCTGGCCCAACAGGGCCCCGGCCTTCACAAAAAAGTCGGCCATCTCTTTGACCAACTTTCCATCTTCGTCCGACGCCGTTACCCGCGCCTCGCGCAGCATTGGAAACGTCACCAGCGACACTTCCCAAAGTTCAATTTCGTGCAAAATCCGCCCGCCACCCGCGGCCTTTTCGCTCCGCAAGGCGCGATATCCAATCGACAGCCCGTCAATCGCCCCGGCTTTCAGCAAGACCAAAGCCTCACGCCCCGCCTGCACCTCGGTCAGCAGCCGACCCTTCACAAACAGGCCGGTCGCATCCTCGCGGATTTCGTCCCAGACCCCAATCGGTTGCGCCGGGTCGTGTTGCCACAGCATCTTCACCGATTTCGACTTGGCCAAAGACGCCGCAAAAGCCCCCTTCTCCACCCGATCCCCGCCCTGATCCTTGGATCCGAACAGCGAGGCATAACCGGCAATCCCGGCGTCATCCCCCACCAGCCCGACCGACTCAAACTTGCAAAACTTCAATTCCAATCCGGGAATCTGCCCAGAACGCTCCATGCCTGCCTCCAAATTCATAATTGCATAATCCGCTGCGCCAGCTCGGCCAGAAAGAACGCCGCCGTGCCAAACACCGCCAGCCAGATGCGTTTTTCCAACCGGTTCATCGCCGCATCGATACTGTCCAACCGGTGCTCGAGCGCCTTCCAACGCTCGTCAAACACCCGCTCGGTGGCATCGATGCGCACATTTGCGACGTCAAAGGGCTCATACAAAAACCGCGACCCACCGCCGCGTGACACCGGGGCTGACATCACTCACCCGCCAGTTTCGGCAAGCCCAGCAGGCTGCGCTTCTCGCCCTCGGTTAGAAAATCTGCCCCGGCAACCCGCTTCCACAAAGCATCGCGCTCGCTCGACAAAGCCGACACATTGTCCAAGTCGGGCAATAGCGCGATGGTCTCCCCGGCAAAATCCGACAGCCAACCCGACATCGCTTCCAACACTTTGGCGACCAACGGCAGCACCGTCAGCCGGTAAAACGCCCGGTTGGCTTCCTGATAATTCGCATAGGTATTATCCCCCGGAAGACCCAGCAACATCGGTGGCACGCCAAAGGCCAAAGCCACTTCGCGCGCCGCACTTTCCTTGGTCTTTTGAAACTCCATATCGGCCGGTGAAAACCCCATCGGCTTCCAGTCCAACCCGCCTTCCAGCAACATTGGCCGCCCGGCATTGCGGGCCCCGGTGTGGTGGCTTTCCAGTTCCTCGACCAAGCGGTCATATTGGTCCGCGCCAAGCGACCCCATGCCGTCGGCACCCTTGTAAACAATCGCCCCCGATGGCCGCGCCGCATTGTCCAGCAGCGCCTTTGACCAGCGGCTGGCCGAGGTATGCACATCCAAAGCCGAAGCCGCCGCCTGCAAAGGTGACAGTCCATAATGGTCATCTTGCGGATGGAACGTGCGCACATGCAGCACCGGCACCACATCGCCGGTCAAATCAAACCGATGTTTCTTGATGCCAACTTCGTAATCATACGCCACTGGCCAACCATTGCTCCCCGGCACAATTTTCATCCGGTCCGAGCGCAGAACGTGTAATTCGTAAGGGATTCCCGCCCCGCCAACCGCTTCCAGAAATCCGTCCCCGCTCAACAGCAATTGTCCGAAAAACGCCTCAAAAAGGGCCGCGCCGCCCTGTGAATTGTTCGGTTTGGCCAAAAGCCTCAGCACCGGATGCACGTCATAGCGTCGCTCTGCATCCTGCAAAACAAACGGCAAAGCCGCCGCCGCTTCGGCGATCATCTTGACACAACGAAACCCCACCGGGTTACCGATAAAGCCGCTGCGCGTCAGGCTGACGGTATCGCGCGGTGACCAGGCCACCCGCCCACCACCATGAAACGCCACCACGCCCGCCGCCGCACTCGCCTTGGTCTCAACCACGTTTGGTCGCGCCCGCTGAAATAGCTGCAACACCATCTGCCTATCTCCAATTTCATCAATTTGTTTGCGCGACCGCGCCAAATCCCCGCCCCCGCCAGCGGGGGAGGGTTAGGGTGGAGGCTACTTTTTTGAAGTCACAACGACCGAACTCTCGGCTGCATAAACCCCGACGCCGGTTCGATCATCACTTCGGTAATTGCCCAAACCAAAGCGTCCACCCTATCCGGGCTGCCCTTGCCCATAAACCCATTGCGCGTCATGGCGCACATCTGGCTTTCCAACTGTTTCAGCCGGCCCAAATGCACGATTCGACCCTGCTCATACAAAGCCGCCACCGGCTCGGCCCGTACCGCTTTGCCCCGCGTCGCCCGCACAGCGCGGAACGAAATCATCGGGTCAATGCTGCGCACCAACGACGCCACCAAATCACAGCCTTGATTGACCTCGGCCACCAGCCGCTCGGCCTTGTGCCGGTGATAGGCATTCACTGCCTTCTCGGCCCAAACCTGTGGCGAAGCCCCGCTGATCGAACAATCTTCCAGAACCACCGCCCGCCAGTCTTTCGGCGGACCTTCATTGTTGACGCCAACCACGATAATCCCGCAGTCGTCGGAATTTTTGCCGCCGGTCACCGGCGGGTCGACCGCCACGACAATTCGGCTAAACTCGCCCACAACGTGAATCCGACCGTCTTCCAACGCCGCATCGTTCCACATCGCTCCTTCGACTTCTTCCAGTAACTCGCCGTCCAGCTCTTGCCGACCCGTGGTTGATCCGTCGTATTTCACCATCATCTTGTTGAAAAACTGGTCCGACAAATTGGCCCGGTTGGCCCAGGTCGAGGCCCGCGTCACCACCGTCAACTTGTCCGCCAATATTTCCCGCACCAATTCGATGTTCTTGGGCGTCGTTGTCACCACCTGCTGCGGCGTCAAACCCATCCGCAACGCAAACTGCAACATATCCCAGGCATCCTGACCCTTCTTCCACTTGGCCAATTCATCGCACCACGCCGCATCGAACTGCGGCCCGCGCAAACTTTCCGGGTCCGAGGCCGAAAACGTCTGCGCCGTCGCCCCATTGGGCCACAACAACTGCCGACGATCCCCGTTCCACTTTGGCCGCCGATCCGGCGGTGAGCAGGCCAAAATCCCGCTTTCCCCCATCACCATTATCTCGCGCGCTTGGTCCAGCGTTTCCGCCAGCAATGCGATGCGACGACACCGACCCGGTGCCAAAGGCGTCGCCCCTTCGACCATCGCTCGCACCCATTCCGCCCCGGCCCGCGTCTTGCCCGCCCCGCGCCCACCCATGATGACCCAGGTCATCCAGTCACCTAGCGGCGGCAGTTGGTGGCCTTCTATCGCCCAGCACTCAAACAAATAGGGCAGCGCACACAGCGCGTTGTCACTCAGCCGGTCGAGAAATTCGCTCGTCTCCAACGACGAGGCGAAGCCGAGCAAGCCTTTCATCGATCTCGCGTCGGGCTGCGACAAGGTCAAGCACAGCGCTGGCAATGCCGCCGTTATGGTTGCTACGTTTGACAAGAGTTCCCTCCAAAGCCAGCACAATGCGTAAGGTTTTCTGATAGTCATCGACCGATTTGGCGACTTCCTTCGGGTCGCCGCCCGATCGATTCAAACGCGTCACCGAGCGTCGCAACGCCGTCGCCATCGAGCGCAACAGTTTAATCGCGTCGCCAAACGCTGCATCCCCCGGTGCCGCCGGTTCCTTCTTTTCCGCTGTCATTGCAAAACCTTCGCCAATTCCCCTCAGCCGCTTGCGATGGAGGGTTAGGGTGGGGGCGCTTGCGATAAACCGCAAACACTGAATTCAAAAACCGTAGGGTGCGTGCTCGCACGCACTGCCTATCATCCCCGCGATGGCGATGCCTGTCATCCCCGCGAAGGCGGGGACCAAAAAACGAGAAAAGCGGCCCCGATCCCGTCAGATCGGCCCGCTTTGCCCAACTTGTCCACTATGCCAGAACATATACTTAAGAGCGTTCGCTAAGTCAACAACTAAATCATAGGTTGAGTAACTTTTTAACCAGCGTGCGCTGCCCGCTCTTCTTCCCGCCGCTTTGCAATCAATTCCGCCCCGCCCAGCAACCGTCGCGCATTCGGCTTATCTGGATCAACCACCCGCCAATACGGCACGTGATCATCCCCATGCTCGGCAATCGCCTGCACCATTTTCCAAGTCGTCACCGGACAGGTCGCTTCGGCGCCAAACTCGCGGGCCAACCCAACCCGAATCGCTGCCAACGATGCCGCAGTCCCAACCGGCACCGCCGCAATCGCCGCCGCAACCGTTGCCTCATCGGGAATCAGCATCCGCCGCTGCACCACTTTCCCACCCGACCGCGCGTCGCGCAGCTTGATATGGGTCATGGCTCGACCACCGGGCTATCAATCGCCGGCTCTTCCGCAGTCGCCGCCTCGGCTTCCGCCGCCGCTTCTGCCTCAATCTCGCGCCACTTGGCGACATTGACGTTATGCTCCGCCAACGTCACCGCAAACGCATGCCCACCCGTTCCATCGGCAACGAAATAATAAAACGGCACCGTCGCCGGGTTGATCGCCGCATCAATCGCCGCCAAACCCGGGTTGGCAATGGGCGTCGGCGGCAGGCCGTCGATGATATAGGTGTTGAATGGCGTTTCCTTCGCCAGCTCGCTGCGCCGCAACCCACGCCCCAGCGACTCATGCCCCTCGGTAATCCCGTAAATCACCGCCGGGTCGGTTTGCAATTTGATCCCGTCGCGCAGCCGGTTGACGAAAACCCCGGCAACCTTGTCGCGCTCGGAATTGACCCCGGTTTCCTTTTCCACCAATGACGCCATCACCAGCATCTCTTCCGCTGTCTCATAGGGCAAATCTGCCACGCGCCTTGCCCAAGCCTCGGCCACAATCACCTTTTGCGCTTCCGCCATCTGCTCCAGCAGCAATTCCCGCGCATCACCGCGGCCATAGAAATATGTATTCGGTGCCAGCGACCCTTCTGCTGGAATTTCGAGAATTTCACCGGTCAATTCTGGCGTTTCCAATAAACGTTGCACCACTTGCCAAGACGTAAACCCTTCCGGAATCGTCACCTTGCGCTGCACCCCGCGACCCGAAGTGATCAGCCCCAGCACATCTTCCATCGAAGCGCCCGCCGGAATCTCGTATTCGCCAAACTTCAAATCCGCATCGGCGCCGGAATACCGCGCCGCCATCCGAAATATCGTCGGGCTGGAAATCAGTCCCTTAGCCTCCAGCTCATCGGTCACAAACGTCAACCGATCGCCGCGCTTGACCTCGATGACCACAGCTTCGCTCGACGGCCCCGGTGCCCGAAACTTCCGCTCGCCCCACGAAATCACTGCCAGCACCATGAACAGCGCCAGAATTAGAATCGTCAGCGCGTTGGCCGCAACGTGACGTGACAGCATCAGTGAACCCTCGCCAAAACCAGCGAAGCGTTGGTGCCGCCAAAACCAAACGAATTGCTCAAAGCCACGTCAATTTTCCGCTTCACCGCTTTGTTCGCGGCCAAATCCAACAAAGTCTCCACTTCCGGCTCGTCCAAATTAATCGTCGGCGGGGCAATCTGGTCCCGTATCGCCAAAACACAGAATATCGCCTCCACCGCCCCAGCAGCCCCCAACAAATGCCCGATCGACGATTTCGTCGATGACATCGTCGTTCGCCCGACAGATTCCCCCAAAAGCCGCGTCACCGCCCCCAGCTCAATCGTATCCGCCATTGTCGACGTGCCATGCGCATTCACATAATCAATCTGCGCGGCCGAAATCCCCGCCCGCGCCAACGCAGCAGACATCGACCGAAACGCCCCATCGCCATCCGCCGCAGGTGCCGTGATATGATAAGCGTCCCCCGACAGGCCATAACCGGTCACTTCGGCGTAGATCTTCGCGCCACGGGCTTTCGCATGTTCGTATTCCTCCAACACCACAATCCCCGCACCTTCACCCATGACAAACCCATCGCGGTTCTTGTCATAGGGCCGACTGGCTTTTTCCGGCGCATCCCGCCATTCGGTGGACAAAGCTTTGCAAGCATTGAACCCCGCCACCCCCAATTCGCAAATCGGCGCTTCGGCACCACCAGCAATCATGACGTCGGCATCGCCCCACAAAATCAACCGAGCCGCATCGCCAATCGCATGTGCGCCGGTCGAACAGGCCGTCACCACCGAATGGTTCGGCCCTTTGAAACCATAGCGAATGGAAACCTGGCCCGAACACAAGTTGATCAGCGCCCCCGGAATGAAGAACGGCGACACCCGCCGAGGTCCCTTTTCTTTCAAAGTAATCGACATTTCGGCAATCGAGCCCAACCCACCAATACCCGACCCTATCATCACGCCGGTGCGCAACTTTTCTGCATCCGACGCATCAGCCCAACCGGCATCTTCAACCGCCTGCACCGCGGCAGCCATCGCATACAAAATGAACGGGTCTACCTTGCGGCTCTCCTTTGGCTCCATCCAGTCATCAGGATTAAACGTCCCGTCTGACCCGTCGCCATAGGGCACTTCGCAGGCATAATTGGTGGCAAGATGCGAGGCGTCCCACCGCGCAATCGTCGCTGCACCCGATTTGCCTGCCAACAGCCGCGACCACGTATCTTCAACCCCGCAAGCCAGCGGCGTCAGCAATCCCAAACCCGTCACTACAACCCGACGCATCACGTCCTCCGCATTCAGCCCGCCCAACTTTGATACACGGCGCATTCTGTCACCGCAACATCGCGGCCACGACCGCAATAAAGCATTTCAGGCAAAAGTGGGAACCGGTTTTGCCGTCCGAAATGCGTAAATCAATAA
>JANOQZ010000047.1:0-9356 GCA_031415055.1 Oceanomicrobium sp.
AAAAGTGGGAACCGGTTTTGCCGTCCGAAATGCGTAAATCAATAACTTAGACCGGTTCAGACGATTCTGTAATCGTCTGAACCGCTCTAACTACAAGCAAAAACGGCGCCCAAACTGGACGCCGTTTCGTTCTGCAATCGCAGAAAATCTCAGGAATTTTCGGTGATGAACTTTACCGCATCGCCAAACGATTGAATCGTCTCGGCGGCGTCATCAGGAATTTCAATGCCAAATTCTTCTTCAAACGCCATGACCAATTCGACCGTATCAAGGCTGTCAGCACCCAGATCGTCGATGAAAGACGCGCTTTCGGTCACTTTCGCTTCGTCAACACTCAGGTGGTCAACAACAATTTTCCGCACCCGGTTTGCGATGTCGCTCATCTTTTGATCCTTATGTTAGTTGACGCCTGCTCGGGCGTCGCGCTGCTTTTTCAACTTGGGGTCGCGTTTTACAACCCTCCCGCTTCGTCGCGTCTTTAGCATATTGACCGGCAGAGGCAAATGCTTTCATGGCCGTTGGGCGCGACATCCTCAGAACATTGCCATCCCACCATTCACATGCAACGTCTGCCCGGTCACGTAGCCCGCTTCAATGCTGGCCAAAAACAAAGCCGCCGCCGCAATTTCCTCCGACGTCCCCATCCGCCCCGCAGGAATGCCACCCAGCAACTTGGCCTTCTGATCTTCGTTCAACTTATCCGTCATCGCCGTACTGATAAACCCCGGAGCCACGCAATTGACCGTGATCCCTCGACTGGCAACTTCAGCCGCCAGCGATTTTGACATGCCAATCACCCCAGCTTTGGACGCCGCATAATTCCCCTGCCCCGGATTGCCAGTGACACCAACAATCGAACTGATATTGATAATCCGCCCCCATCGCGCTTTCATCATGCCACGCACCACCCCGCGACACAGCCGCATGGTCGAGGTCAGATTAACCGCAATCACCTCGTCCCATTCCGCATCCGACATTCGCATGAACAGATTGTCGCGCGTCACACCGGCATTGTTGACCAGAATATCGACCGATCCCATCGCTTCAACCGCTTGTTTGGGCAAAGCCTCGACCGCCTCGCGGTCGCTCAGATTGCACGGCAGCACGAACGCCCGTGCGCCCAATTGCGCCGCCAATGCCTGCAACGACTCAAACCGCGTTCCGCTCAAAGCTACCGACGCCCCCGCACCGTGCAACACCCGTGCAATCGCCCCGCCAATGCCCCCCGATGCACCCGTCACCAGCGCTGTCTTGCCGCTCAAATCAAACATCGCGCCCACTCCGCAATTGCAGGAACACAAAAAACGAAAGGGGCCGCTTTCGCAACCCCTTCGCAAACGAGTCCTGTTGCTAGGCAGCGGACACTGAAACCAGCGCCGTATGTCAAATAAATTTACCAACCCACTGCAAAAATGTCAAATTCATGTCCCCCGACATTGGCCCGCTGCAAGCGTCTTGTTTATCGTCATAATTCGGTTGGCCGAAAATATCCCCGCCGGAGGCATTCAAGTTTGCACCTCAAGCCACCCCACCCATCGCCAATGCATTCGCCCCTTCAGGGTCATTGACCGCCAAACACACCATATCCGGCGCAATGCGCCTAATCATCCCCGACAAAGCCTTGCCCGCCCCCACTTCAACCGCCTCGCTCACACCCTGCGCCGCCATCCACATCACCGATTCCCGCCAGCGCACGACACCGGTGACCTGTTCCACCAGCAAAGCCCGGATCACCGCCGGGTCGCTGACCGCTTGCGCCCGCACATTGGCCACAACCGGCACTTTGGGCACCAATATCTGCACCGACGCCAAGGCCTCGGCCATTGCTTCCGCCGCCGGCTGCATCAGGGCGCAATGAAACGGTGCCGATACTGGCAACATCAACGCCCGCTTTGCTCCACGAGCCTTGGCAATTTCACTGGCCCGCTCAACCGCACCCCGATGCCCGGAAATCACCACCTGCCCCGGATCATTGTCGTTGGCTGCCTGACAAATTTCGCCCTGCGCTGCCTCGGCCGCCACCGCGATGACAGTCGCCAAATCCAACCCCAATATTGCCGCCATCGCCCCCACACCAACCGGCACCGCCGCTTGCATTGCGCGGCCGCGAATGCGCAGCAGCCGCGCCGTATCGACCAAACTCAAAGCCCCCGCCGCACAAAGTGCTGAATATTCGCCCAAGGAATGCCCCGCGACATAGGCCGCGCTGTCCACAAAAATCCCCTTGGCTTCCAAGGCCTTCATCGCCGCAATCGAGGTCGCCATCAGCGCGGGCTGGGCGTTTTCGGTCAGCGTCAGGTCGGCAATGTCACCTTCCCAGATCAACGCCGACAATTTCTGTCCCAAAGCGTCATCGACCGATTCAAATACCAGCCGCGCCGCCGGAAACGCCTCGGCCAAGGCCTTGCCCATGCCAATCGCTTGCGCCCCTTGGCCGGGAAATACAAATGCTCGTGTCATGGTGCCTCAATCGATGAATTTCATAATTGTGGTCTAACGCGGTGTTGATTGCGGGTAAAGCGCACAGAAAACGTGGCCCGTCGCATCAACGCTAACCATTCTTTCATTAATATTGGGAACTATATCAGTATAATCCCTCTTAGGGAAAAATCTTCCCGAAGATTTTTAAGTCACAAAATTTTTCGAGAAAAATTTTCCTTAAGACGCGCGCGAGATATTGCTGTTTTTTCAGATACTTGGTGGCTGGGCCCAACCATCACCCAGCCCCGCCTGAAAGAAAACCCCGCCCATTTGCATATCACCTTTCGTAACCAACCCGAAAGGACTTGCGATGACCCGGAACCTTCTTGCAGCAACCACAGTTGCCGTGCTGCTTGCCAGCACCGCCCATGCCGAGACTTACGCGCCACAAATCAACCCGGAAGAATTCACCACAGAAATTACAAACCCATTCCTGACCCTGCCAACCGGCCGCAAGCTGGTCTACTCCGGTGAAACGCCCGACGGAATGGAACGCATCGAAATTACCATGACGGGTGAAACCCGTGAAATCATGGGCGTCACAACAACCGTCTATCTTGATCGTGTCTTTCACGAGGACCAGCTCGTCGAAGAAACCAAAGACTACCTCGCCCAAAACTCTGTCACCGGCGATGTGTGGTATTTCGGCGAAGACGTGCAGAACTATGCCAATGGCCAGCCAACCAACACTGATGGCGCTTGGATTGCCGGTGAAGACAGTGCCCAACCCGGCATCTGGATCACCGCCAGCCCGGTCGTCGGCATGGAATACCGGCAAGAATACTATCCCGGCGAAGCCGAAGATATGGTGACAATCAAGGAAGTCGGCCTGACCATCGAAACCCCGCTTGGCACGTTCACCGATTGCATCAAAACCTTTGACTGGACCCCCCTCGAGGAAGCGTCAAAGGAAGACAAATTCTATTGCCCCGGTATCGCAGCCAAAGTTTCGACCCATCACCAGATTGACGGCGATACCGTGACTTTGATCGAAGCCTCGGCCGTCAACTAAATGCCCGCTTCGGCCAAACTCGTGTATTCAAATGCATACCTTGCAAGGAAACGCCCGCGAATGCCCGCTTTGGTCGAACCATCTGCCCTGTCGGACCAACAATTGGTTCGGCAGGCTTTGGCCAATCCCGATGATTTTGCCGATCTCATCCGCCGCTATGAACCCCGCATCCGCCGCTATGCGCTGCGTCTCGGCTTTCAGGGCAGCGGACAAGACGATGTGATGCAGGATATTTTCATGCACACATGGCTCAATCTCAACGCATACGATCCCGCACGTCCGTTCGCGCCCTGGCTCTATCGTATCGCCTATACGCAATCGATGATGGCGCTGCGCAAATCCCGCCACAGCCGCGCAGTGATTTCTGGCGAGGATGCCGATAAATTCATCGCGGCTTTCGCTGCCGAAGGCTCCGCCGAGCAAACCCGCGACATCGCACATCTCAAAGGCGAACTTGCCCAAGCTCTCGCCAGTCTCGCCGAAAAACCCCGCGCCGTGCTTATCCTGCGCTACCTCGAAGACAACGCCTATCTCGAAATCGCCGAAGTCCTGCACATCCCAACCGGAACCGTCGCGACCCTGATCCATCGCAGCCTGCGTGATTTGAAACTTATCCTGACGCGTTCGGGCGTCGCCTCCATTGACCATTGGACATTGCCATGACCGACGATTTCGCAAGTAAACTGACACAAAAGATCACCGATGCCGCGATCAAGCCGCGCTCGCGCCTGCGTTTCCTAGCCTCCAAATCGGCGCTCTGGGCGCTGACCCTTCTGTCGGGCTTGATCGGCAGCATCGCGGTTGCCACCTTGATCTTCTATTTCATCGACAAAAACCGCACCGGGGGTCGCGGCTTTGATGAAATGCCGCTCGATGATTTCTTCGAAATCGTCCCCTACTTTTGGCTGGCGTCGCTACTTTTGGCAACCTTCAGTGCCACAATTGCTTTCCGCGCCACCCCGCGCGGCTTCCTTTGGCGCCCCGCAAGCCTGTTCGCGCTTATTCTTGCGTCCAGCGCGGCGCTTGGCCTGATTCTCTATACTTCCGGTGCTGGCCCGCTGCTCAATCGCGGACTTGCCGACAAAATTCCCAGCTATGCCCGCCTGATTGCGGTGCAAGATTGGCGCAACACCTCACCCAAAGCTGGCCGCCTTGTTGGCGAATCGCTTGGGGTGACCGATTCGGGTCAGCTTGTCCTGCGCGACTTTTTGGGTGCTCAGTGGCTGGTGACTGTTGTTGGCGCACAACAATCTCTCGACAATCCCATCGGGTCGGACGACGACGTTGATATTATCGGCACAATCATTGGGCCCAATGAATTCAGCGCAATCAGCATCACAGACTGGCGTTGAACCACAATTCAGCACGGTCAATGAAAAAATGCTGGATTAACGCAGTCTTTTGTGCTAACTATACGTTAACCAGTTCCTGCGAATAGTCGTTGCGCAGGGGATGGTTAGTTTTTCGCCAAGTTGGCGAGTGTGTAAAGAGTAGGATTAAAAAGATGCCCCAGTCCCTTTCAGCCTATTATGAAGCAGACAAAGGCCTCACATTTGGTGGGCTGCTGAAATTTGCTATTTTTGCCATTATCGGCGTAGGCATTGCCTTCTACGCCGTGCCGTCATCGGCGGCGCTTGCGCCAGTCGTTGAAATTGCTGCTCCTCTGACCAGTCTCTGAGTTTTACAGTCAGGTCCGCTTCACGTTTAGCGGGCCTCTGCAGGCTTGGCTGGCTCGGGGGCGTCGGCCATGCCTGTTTCGGGGCGAGGGCGGGATTTCCCGCCCTTGCTTTTTTGCGTCTCTCTTGCGTTCTGCGCAAACCCCGCTATAAGCCGCCCCTTCCCTGCAACACATCAATCGCGTTGCCTCTCGTATCCGGATCAGGGACTCGTAACTCCGGCTTTGAAGCACGCTGGCATATGGGTGACACATGGCTCTGTATGAGCATGTTTTCATTGCGCGACAGGATCTTTCCAACGCGCAAGCCGAAGGGCTGATCGAGCATTTCGGCGCAATCCTCAAAGACAATGGTGGAAACCTCGTCGATCAGGAATATTGGGGCCTCAAAACTTTGGCCTACAAAATCAACAAAAACCGCAAGGGCCATTACGGATTCATGAAATCCGATTCGCCTTCCCCTGCTGTTCTGGAAATGGAACGCTTGATGCGTCTGCACGAAGACGTGATGCGGGTGATGACGGTGAAGGTCGACAAACACGAAGAAGGTCCGTCGGTTGTGGTTCAGGCGAAAAACGCCCGTGACGAACGCGGCCCACGCCCAGATCGTGGCGACCGTTATGACCGTGATGACCGCCGTGATCGTGATGATCGCCCGCGCCGTCGTGACGACGAATAAGGAGCATCCAAATCATGGCCAACAAACCATTCTTCCGTCGCCGCAAGTCCTGCCCGTTTACCGGAGAAGGTGCGCCGACCATCGACTACAAAGACGTGAAATTGCTTCAGCGTTACGTGTCCGAGCGCGGCAAAATCGTCCCCGCCCGTATCACCGCCGTCTCGGCGAAAAAGCAACGCGAACTGGCCCAGGCGATCAAACGCTCGCGCTTCGTCGCTTTGCTGCCATATGCCGTGAATTGAGGGAGGTATAAATGGAAGTCGTCCTTCTCGAACGCGTCGCCAAACTGGGCCAAATGGGCCAGGTTGTGAACGTCAAACAGGGTTTCGCCCGCAATTTCCTGTTGCCGCAAGGTAAGGCATTGCGTGCGACCAAAGCCAACCTCGCCCGTTTTGACGGCGAAAAGGCTCAACTCGAGGCTCGCAATCTCGAAAGCAAAACCGAAGCCGCGGCTTTGGCGGCGAAACTTGATGGTCAAAGCTTCATTATCATCCGCTCCGCTGCGGCAGGTGGGGCGCTGTATGGCTCGGTCAATGCACGCGATGCTGCCGAAGTGGCAGCCGCCGGTGGTTTCACCGTCGCGCGCCAACAAGTTGTGCTAAACAAGCCGATCAAATACCTCGGCGTTCACACGATGACTGTCGTGTTGCATCCCGAGGTTTCGGCAACAATCACCATCAACGTTGCCCGCTCGGCAGAAGAGGCCGAACTGCAAGCTTCCGGCAAATCGATCCAGCAGCTTCAAGCCGATGCCGATGCTGCGGCCGATTTTGACATTAAGGAATTGTTTGACGATATGGGTTCCGCCGTTGACGCCGATCTCGCCGCCGAAGCAGCTATCTGACCACTCAAAGACCAGCCAAAAAGAAGCCGCGTCCAAAGCGCGGCTTTTTCTTTGCCCAAACCCAGAATCGCGCTATCCTGCCCTTCGCATGAACGATGGGGAACCGCGATGGTTGACCATGACAACCTTTTTGTCGGCCGCTGGGCACTGATCCCGGAACTTTGCCAATATCAAGACGGCACGCCGCCGCCGCACTGCGTGTACGAAATCGCCATGCAATCTGATTGCGCCGACATCACCCTCCATTGGACCGACAAGGACGGAAAATCGCACTCGCTCAAATACGGCGGCCCAGCCGATGGCTCCGTCGTGCCTTTCAAAAGCGGCCATGTATCGGAAATGTCTTTCAGCAAGCAAGACGCCCATACACTCGATTCCTCGTCCTATGCCGAAGGCCGCGAAGTCAACTACGCCCGCCGCAAGGCCTCTTCCGATGGCGAACTGCTCAGCGTGCAAATAGTCACCCGCCACAACGGCGACGCCGCGACCCGCAATTTCCAGATTTTTCGCAGGTTGAATTCGGTGTGACCGACCTTTTCGAATCGTAGGGTGCGCATTTTGCGCACCGCCATGCGTTCCCCCACAAGCGCAATCCCGCCGACCCAAATTCCACCCCCAACATGCCCGCTATCCACAGGGCAGCCGCCCTTCCCGCCGACACCTGACACCTCTATGACTGGCAACCGAACAGGGGTGATTCATGGCCGACGGCTCAAAAATGGAAATGCAGGACCATATCCTGCCGCATAATATCGAGGCAGAACAAGCACTTCTGGGCGCGCTTCTGGTCAACAACGACGTTTATGACCGAATAGCCGGCTTGGTCGGTGAAGATCATTTCTATGATCCAGTGCATGGTCGCATCTTTTCGACCATAGCCCAACGCATCCAGAAAAACGCCCTTGCCTCACCGGTCACCATCAAGGCCTTCATGGCCGATGACGCCGGCCTCAATGACATCGGCGGCGGCACCTATCTCGCGCGTCTGGCCGCGTCGTCGGTCTCGGTCTTCGCCTCGCGCGATTACGCGCAAATGATCTATGACCTCGCCATTCGCCGCGACCTCATCACCATTGGCCAGGAAATTTCGCTCAAAGCCGCCGCAGTTACGGTGGATTCCGAACCGAAAGACCAAATCGTCGAGGCCGAACAGGCGCTGTACCAATTGGGCGAGCAAGGTCGTGTTGATGGTGGCTTTCAGTCGTTCCTGCAGGCGATCAGCGAAGCGGTCAACAGCGCCAATGCCGCCTATCAACGCGAAGGCGGCCTTGCCGGCCTTTCCACCGGCCTGATCGATCTCGACAAAAAACTCGGCGGCTTGCATCCGTCCGACCTGCTGATCATCGCCGGTCGTCCGTCGATGGGCAAAACCTCGCTCGCAACCAACATCGCCTTCAACATCGCCAAGGCCTATAAAAAGGGCAAGCGCCAAGACGGCAGCGAAGGCGCGGTTGATGGTGGCGTCGTTGGCTTCTACTCGCTGGAAATGTCCTCGGAACAACTCGCCGCCCGTATCCTGTCGGAGGCCGCCCGCATCCCGTCCGAACATATCCGTCGCGGTGATATGGATGAGGCGGGCTTCCGCCGCTTCGTTGAAGCCGCCAAAGACCTCGAAACCTGCCCGCTTTTCATCGACGACACGCCTGCCCTGCCGATCTCGACCTTGGCCGCGCGCGCCCGTCGCCTCAAACGCCAGCACGGGCTGGACGTCTTGATCGTCGATTACCTGCAACTGGTCCGTCCGGCATCGGCCAAAGACAACCGCGTCAACGAAGTATCCGAAATCACCCAAGGCCTCAAAGCCATCGCCAAGGAACTCAACATCCCGGTCATCGCCTTGTCGCAACTCTCGCGCCAGGTCGAATCGCGCGAAGACAAGAAACCCCAGCTTTCCGACCTGCGCGAATCGGGTTCGATCGAGCAGGACGCCGATGTGGTGATGTTCGTGTTCCGCGAGGAATATTACGCCGAGCGCGAAAAGCCGTCCGACGAAAAGTTGGAAGAAATGTCGAAATGGCAGGCCCGAATGGAAGCCCTGCACGGCAAGGCCGAAATCATCATCGGCAAACAACGCCACGGCCCGATTGGCACCATCGACCTGGCCTTTGAAGCGCAATTCACTCGATTTTCCAATCTGGTGCAAAGTTACCAGCAAGGTGCCGTGGGTGATTTCAATTAGCGCGACCGGAATGCACAAGATGCACAGCGCATTCCCTTTACCCCTGTCGCCCCCGCGCAGGCGGGGGTCCAGTCTCAACCACACGACCCCCGCCTACGCGGGGGTTACAAGTGTTGAACGTCCATGACCCGCGCCTGCCTGACCATCGACCTCGACGCCATAATCGCCAATTGGCGTGCGCTTGACGCCTTATCCGCCCCCAATGTCGAAACGTCCGCCGTGCTCAAAGCCGACGCCTACGGCCTTGGCGCGGTCCCCGTTGGCAATGCCCTCGCAAGTGCTGGTGTCAAAACCTTTTTCGTAGCACTCGCTGAAGAAGGTTCTGACCTTCGCGCAGCAATTGGCCCGGACCCGCGCATTTTCCTGCTCAACGGTTACATCCCCTCCGACCGCGATCTCATTGTTAACAATACGTTAATTCCGATCCTGTGCTCACCAGAGCAAATAGCCCGCTTCCGCGAATCCATCCCCAGCCACCCCTGCGCC
>JANOQZ010000048.1:0-6043 GCA_031415055.1 Oceanomicrobium sp.
AGAGCCCATTGTGCCAAGGCCGATCAGGCCAATTTCCGCTTTCATGCCGCGTTTCCCGTTGGTTGTTTCGGTTTTGCCTGCAACCTACTCGGAACAGCGGTCGCGTCAATTGGCGACGGCGAATCCGGGCGCGGTGTCATAACCAAACAAGGCAAAGTCACGGGCATAATGTCGCTGAACCAACGACATTGTGGTGGCATCATAATACTGCGTAATGGCATTGCGCTTGGATGCGTTCTTGACCGCCATTTCAAGTGGCGGCAGCCCAAGCTTGGCGCAAAGCTGCGGAAACTCTTGCGCCAAATTTTCCAAATGCAACACATTGGTCACAATGATCTTGCCGTGTTTGTCAACCAAACGCGATGCCTGATCGGCCATTTTCACGGGCGACTCCTCCAAGGCAAAACGCTGCGGTTTTGAGCGAAGTTGCATGAATTCCTTAAAATTCAATTCGGCTGCAACGCGGCCCGAATTTCGCGCGGTCTGCATTTTCAAAAACTCGAACAGGCTGACAGCATGATCAAAAGGGTTGCGGACTATGGCGAAACTTGTGAATTCATCAAAAACCTCCGGCCCCAATTTTGCGCGAATTTTTTCCGCTGTGTCGTGTTGGCGGAAATAGACTTTTTCGACCTTTTCCCGAAAGGGCAGAAACGACGACAATCGCCGCCACAAGGTTCGATTTTTCGGCAAACAATACGGTTGCAATACGGCTGTCAGCGACGATCCTGCCGATTTTGGCACATGCACGAAAATGAACTTATGACTTGTCGAAATCAGCATGTACGCACCTCTCGGCCCGTATTTACTCTACCGTCACCGATTTCGCCAGATTGCGCGGCTGGTCAACGTCCGTGCCCTTTTCCACCGCCGTGTGGTAGGCGATCAGTTGCGCCGGAATGGCATACAATATCGGTGCAACGAACGGGTCGACCGCTGGCATGCTTAATGTTCTCCACGCGCCTTCGCCCGCTTTAGTCACGCCTGCCGCATCCGATACCAGCAAAACCTTACCGCGCCGCGCCATGACTTCTTGCATGTTGGACACGGTTTTGTCGAAAAGCGGGTCGGTCGGGGCGAAGCAGATTACCGGCACAATATCCTCGATCAAGGCAATTGGCCCGTGCTTCAGCTCGCCGCTCGCATAGCCTTCGGCATGGATATAGCTGATCTCTTTCAACTTGAGCGCACCTTCCAAAGCCAGTGGTAACATCGCGCCTCGGCCCAAAAACAAAATATCCCGCGCCTTGGCCAATTCTCTGGCAATCCCGGCAATCTCATTTTCCAACGCCAGCGCTTGCAGCACCTGCTTTGGCAGCGCCGCCAAAGCCTCAACCAACCGCTGCTCTTCGCGTGCATCCAATACCCCGCGTTGGCGACCTGCCAACAACGCCAAGGCCGCCAATACCGTCAACTGACAGGTAAACGCCTTGGTTGACGCGACGCCGATTTCAGCGCCAGCGAATATCGGCAATACCAAATCGGATTCGCGCGCAATCGAACTTTCCGGCGCATTGACGACGGCAATGACCTTGGCCGCTTTGTCTTTCACATAGCGCAAGGCCGCCAAAGTATCGGCGGTCTCGCCGGATTGGCTGACGAATATCGCGCCTTCGCGCCCGGTCATCGGTGGTTCGCGATAACGAAACTCCGACGCCACGTCGATTTCCACCGGAATGCGGGCGTATTGCTCGAACCAGTATTTCGCCACATGGCAGGCGTAATAGGCAGTGCCACATGCAACCAGAACCAACCGATCCAGCTTGCTGAAATCCAAACCCTCCAGCGGCTTTATGCTTAACCGATCCGCCGTCAAATAATGGCTCAGCGCATAGGCCATCACCGTTGGCTGCTCATGAATTTCTTTCGCCATGAAATGCCGATACGTGCCCTTGTCAACCACGACCTGATCGACATTCACGATGCGCAACTCACGGTTGGCCAAGTTACCCAAAGCGTCGTGGATCGTCACCCCTTCGCGCGTCAGCACCGCCCAATCGCCTTCTTCCAGATATGTGATCTTGTTGGTCAACGGTGCCAGTGCCAAGGCATCGGACCCAACGAACATCTCGCCCGTCCCGTGACCCACCGCCAAAGGTGAGCCACGACGTGCCGCGATCATCAAATCATTTTCGCCCTCAAAGATGAAGCAAAGGGCAAATGCGCCCTCCAGCCGTGCCAAAGTCGCCGCTGCGGCGTCTTGTGGCGAAAGGCCGTTAGCAATGTGCCGCGCACAGAGATGGGCAATCACCTCGGTATCGGTCTCGCTTTCAAACACCCGTCCCGCCGCCAACAACTCGTCGCGCAATCCGCGAAAATTCTCGATTATGCCGTTATGCACCACCGCAACCGGCCCGGCCTTATGGGGATGCGCGTTTGCCTCGTTTGGTGCACCGTGGGTGGCCCAGCGTGTGTGCCCGATGCCCAGCGAACCCTTTAAAGGCTGCTGTCCCAACAGCGATGTCAGGGCCGAAAGCTTGCCCACCGCACGCCGACGCACCAACCCGCCATCATCCAGCGTCGCAATCCCCGCCGAGTCATAACCACGATATTCCAGCCGCTTTAGCGCATCCAAAATCAGCGGAGCCGCGTCCTGCTTGCCCAATATTCCAACGATGCCACACATAGCCGCACTCCGACAATTTCTTGTTTTCAACCTGCCTGCGAATTCTCTAGGCCGGTATTTTACCAGTTTCCACCGAATTTGGTTAATGAAACGTCAGTGACATGAAACGTGAGGCAACGTTAATCACGCTTTAACCCCTTTGACGCTTGTTTGACCGATGGCTCACGCTCACGTATCATTCACCGAATTCCCGCTTGATCGGAGCAAGAATATGGGCCGCGTTGAAACGAACCACTATCCTGCGTCTGAGGTTCCCAAAGTCCTGCGCGGCAATATCGATGCGTCGGCGTTGGTGAAGGTCGTGGTCGAGGAAGAAGCGCCGATCAGACGCCTGACACTCGAGCAACTCACGTCGATGATCGAAAAGGCGAGACACGGGAGGACCCCTGTGACAACTGAGGAAGCCGTTGCGCGGGTGCGCGAACTGCGCGACGAATGGGATGTCTGATGACTGCGATCGAGCGGGTTTACTTAGACACAACTATTCTAATAATGATGTTCGAAGGCGAAGTGCATGAACGCCAGCCGCTGATCAGGATCGTTGCGGGTGGATTGTATTCGCAGACTTCAAGGTTTTATACTAGCGATTTGACTAGGTCCGAAGTTCTAGTAAAACCACTCGCGGATGACGACTACGACCTAGTTGGTACGTATGACAATGTTCTAACCGATGGCGCGACTTTGAAAGTCCGATCAGTGGAACGCCCGATCTTGGAAATTGCAGCGGCACTGCGAGCGCGCCAAAAAGGTCTAAAACTGCCTGACGCGATCCATCTTGCAACCGCACTTGCTTGCGGCTGCACGCATTTTCTGACACATGATGTACGGTTGTCGGGCACGCACGATTTTCCTCAGCAGCCATTGCCGTTTGTTTGGGGTCGGAGCTTCTTTTTGCAACATTCCGTCCAAATCATCCGACCAGACGCCGCTACGCTTGCGTCTTTGCTCGCCGAATTCGTTGAGTAACAAAACCTGACGCTCCTCAACCGCGCTACTATCCAAAAACGACCCCAACCTGCCGCTATCCTGCTTGGCATTCACCCGCGAACCCGATCATCTGTGCCAAACCGCCGGAGATCAGCAACCATGCCAAAACACTATCGTGCAGTCGTCATCGGGGGCGGGGTTGTCGGCTGTTCGGTGCTGTATCACCTGACCAAGCTGGGTTGGAAAGACATCCTGCTGCTCGAACGCTCCGAACTCACTTCCGGCTCGACGTGGCACGCTGCGGGCGGGTTTCACACGTTGAATGCCGATACCAACATGGCGGCGCTGCAGGGCTATACGATCAAACTCTATGACGAACTGGAAAAGATCACCGGCATGTCGTGCGGTCTGCACCATGTTGGCGGCATCACCGTGGCTACCAGCCGCGACCGGCTTGATTACCTGAAAGCCGAACGCGCCAAGCACCGTTACATGGGGCTGGACACCGAAATCATCGGCCCTGATGAAATCCGCAAACGCTCCCCCATCACCAAAACCGACGACATCCTCGGCGGCCTATACGACCCCCTCGACGGCCACCTTGACCCTTATGGCACCACCCATGCCTATGCCAAAGCGGCGCAACTTGGCGGCGCGCAAATCCAGCTTCGCACGCGCGTCACCGCGCTGACGCAACGAACCGACGCCACATGGGACATCACCACCGACGGCGAAGCGATCCACGCCGAACACGTCGTCATCGCCGCCGGCCTGTGGGCACGCGAAGTCGGCGCCTTGGCCGGGGTCTATCTGCCGCTGCACCCGATGGAACACCAATATTTCGTCACCGACGAAATCCCCGAGGTCTACAACCACGGCTCAGAATTGCCCCACATGATCGACCCCGGTGGCGAGACCTATCTGCGCCAAGAAGGTCGCGGGTTGGTATTGGGCATCTACGAGCAGAAATGCGTGCCCTGGTCGGTCAACGGCACGCCATGGGATTTCGGCCACGAACTGCTCAACGACGATCATGACCGAGTCGCCGAACCGTTCGAGGCGGCGCTGAACCGGTACCCCTGCATCGGCAGCGTCGGCATCAAGCGCACCATCAACGGACCCTTCACCTTCGCCCCCGACGGCAACCCGCTTGTCGGTCCGATCCCCGGCAAACCGGGCCTGTGGTCGGCCTGCGCGGTCATGGCCGGTTTTTCCCAAGGCGGCGGCGTCGGCCTTGCCCTGTCACAATGGATGGTCCACGGCGAAACTGAACGTGACACGATGGCGATGGATGTATCGCGTTTCGGCAACTGGACCGGACCGAACTGGACGCGGCTGAAAGTGGTCGAGAACTACCAGAAACGCTTTTCAATCTCCTATCCCAACGAAGAACTGCCGGTCGCGAGGCCGCTGGAAACCACCCCCGCTTACGGCATTTGGGCCGGTCAACGTGCGGTTTTCGGCAGCGGCTTCGGCATGGAGCACGTCAATTATTTCGCTCGGCCAAGCGACCCGATTTACGAAACCCCGTCTTTCCGCCGATCAAATGCACATGACACGATTGGCGATGAATGCCGCGCCGTTCGCAGGTCGGTTGGTATCAACGAAATCCACAATTTCGGCAAACATCTGGTCGAAGGTCCAGAGGCGGTGACTTGGCTGAACCACATCATGGCTAACCGCGTGCCCGAAATTGGCCGCATCGCTTTGACGCCCATGCTGTCGGATAGCGGCAAGATCATTGGTGATTTCACCATGATGCGGCTGGGCGAAGAAACCGTGCAATTGACCGCATCCTATTCCGGCCAAACTTTCCACAACCGCTGGTTCCAGTCGCATCTGACCAAAGGCGTAACCGTAACCAACATCTCTCAAGACCGCCTTGGCTTCCAAATCGCCGGTCCCAACGCCCGCAATGTTCTTGCAGCCGCGACCGGCGCAGATGTTTCCAACGCTGCGTTTCCCTTCCTGCACACCCGCGAACTGGCTATCGGTCACATCCCGGCCTTGGTCGCCCGTGTCAGTTACACTGGCGACTTGGGCTATGAAATCTATGTCAATCGCAACCATCAGGTCGCGCTGTATCATGCCCTGATGCAGGCCGGAAAAGCCCACGGCATTACCCCCTTTGGCATGCGGGCGATGATGTCGCTGCGGCTGGAGAAATCTTTCGGAAGCTGGATGCGCGAATATCGGCCGGATTATACGCCCGCCGAAACAGGACTTGATCGGTTTATAAGTTGGAAAAAGAACGACTTCATCGGCCGCGATGGCGTGCTGCGCGAAAAAGACATTCCACCCAAACGCAAGCTGACCACTTTCCTCGTCGACGCCGCCGACGCTGATATTGTGGCTTACGAACCCATCTTTGACGGCGACAAGGTGCTCGGTTTTTGCACCTCGGGCGGTTATGCACATTTCGCCGGTAAATCCGTCGCCCTAGGCTTCCTGCCCACCGAACGAATCACCGACGGCGCTGAATTCACCATC
>JANOQZ010000049.1:0-9771 GCA_031415055.1 Oceanomicrobium sp.
CGGGAAGCCCCCCTCAAAACCAGGTCTCCCTGAGGGCCGTGGCAGACCACCACGTCGATAGGCCGGAGATGTAAGCACCGCAAGGTGTTCAGTTGACCGGTACTAATCGCCCGATAGGCTTGATTCCGATCCAGTAGAAGACAGATTACGGAAGTCATACCCAGTTATTACACACCGTAGGGTGCGCTTCAGCGCACCATCTGACGGTTCAACAAAAGACAAGTCTCATGTAACGCCCGCTGCCCCAAAACGGCAGTCGGGCGCTGTTCTTTGCAGGCTTGGTGGTCACAGCAGAAGCGAAACACCCGGTCCCATCCCGAACCCGGCCGTTAAGCGCCAAGGCGCCAATGGTACTGCGTCTCAAGACGTGGGAGAGTAGGTCACCGCCAAGCCTGATAAGAACAGGTAAGACCGTAAAGAAAACCCTCCAGTGGAGGGTTTTTAGGTCGAACGCCCGAAAGCGCAAGCGAAGGGCCGTATTGCTCTCGATACGATGATAACACCCAGCCAAGAAACAATTTGCGCCGCCGTCAATCGGCGGGCTTTGTATCAGCAAGCGCTTGATACAGCTGAGCAGCTTCGCGGCGCAGATCAGCATCGAAAAGATTAACATCCGCAGTCGCTGCAACGGGGTGAAAATGCCGGGCGAAGTCTATACCGGTCGCATCAAGCCCAATGGTCTGACACAGCTGTGACAATACACGATTGCTGTCGGTGGCAAGCGCGTTTTGCGGAACGATATGCAAATGGCCGGCTTGCGACAGGATGTTTTTGTGAGCGGCAATCCAGTAGGCCAGCCAATAGTTTAAGTCACCGGGTTGGCGGCCACCGGACAAGGCCTCGAAATCGGCAAAGGCAATGGGCCGGTGCAGTTCGCCAAATTCGAAATGGCCGATGTCGCGCATGTAACGTTTCACAAAGGCATCGCGCTGGTGCTGTGCCAAGAAATTCTGGTGCTGGCGTAACAGCGAGGCCGCGTGTTCCAACGGTTCGCGCAGCGGCACGATGATCGCGGCGTCCGGAAACATTGCTCGCAACAGGCCTAGCCGCGCGATATTGCCGTTGTTCTTTGACAAATAGCGGCCGTTGCCGTGGCAGCGTTGCAGGGCAATTTTGCGAAATTGACGTTTGAAAAACGTCGTTGCCTCGGCGTTCAGGTCGGATTTGGACCAAAGATCAATGCGGTTATCGTGGTATTTGCCCGGCCAAAACGCCCGCCACATTATCTCTTCAAACGCTTCGGGACTGTCGTATCCGACCAATATTCCATCGCCATGCGCCCGCTGTTTTGGCGCATCCGGTTTGGCCGCCAAGCCGGAAAGCTTGGCCCAGAGCAAGGGTGCCATCACGAACGGCATGTCACGATAAAGGTGCGTGGCAACGCCCGGAACCTCGTGCAATGCGTTCAACAGGATCGTCGTCCCGGCGCGCGGCAGCCCGGTGATGAAAACCGGCGGCAGATCGGCGATACGGTCGATATCCTTGCGAAACATAGTGTCTTCGATGTCGGACGCCGTCACTTGGACAAAAGGCGCAGCGAAGGCCAGCCGGTGCAGCAAACGGTCCAAGAACGAATAGTCGCTGCCGTTATTCCGGGTTTTCATTCTTGCGGTCAGAACCATTGCCAAAGTGATCAGAACCGAAGAAACGACAATCACATCCCAGCGCGCCAAAAACGCGAAAGTATCGGTGCTCGACGCCAGGCCGAGGCCGGACAGCCCATATATTGGCAGCAATGCCGCGAAGAAACTGGCGGCAAAACGCAAACCTATCGACCCTGCCGAACGAAGAAGCGCCAGGGCCGCTTGTTGGACTTGCGTTTCTTTCTGCGCATCAGACAGGTGAGCGCTGCGCATCACTTTTCCCGCGTCCGCAGCGCGTCTGATTGCCAACCGCGCCGCCGGCACCACGCCGACGGCCTGAAACGCGATCAAAAATGCCAGAATTGCCAACGCGGAAGCGAGTGCCGCCATCACTTTTCGCGGTCAGCAGGATTCTTTTCCACCGACCGATTGCGGCGCAAAAAGCGTTTCAACGGATACCAGACGAAACCGACGAGAAGCAGGATTACGGTTCCGATCAGCGCCAGCGCTGTGCCGATCACGCCGATACCGGCGCCCGGCCCGACATAGGCGGTGGCCGGTGTGGCAAACAAAGCGACGGTTAGACCGGCACTGATCAATTTGGCATTCATCAGAGGCATCCTCATTTCATCCGGCGGATTTCACGGCGCAACTTGCCGCCAGATTTGCAAAAAACTGTTTATCCATGAACTGTGGCAAAATTTCTGCTTGCGTCAGCAGACCGATGTGTCCCTCGTCCAGAGAGTTGATATATTCCCACAGCAACGTTCCGTCAGGTGCCAATTCGATTGCCCTGCCTTCCATGGAAGATGTGACCATCAGGTTGCCGTTGTCCAGCAATTGCTGCTTACCCATGAAGGCAGTAGAAAACGCGGCGTTGCCGGTGCCCTGAAACTTGATCTGCAAAGTATCCGTGGCGGCATCGATCTCCAATATCCGGCTGCCCGGCGGCTCGGGCGATGTAGATGGTGCCAAGTTTCGGTTGTCGAGCACCAAGATTCGGTCACCGCCGATGAAATCGGGATCGTGCTGGCGCAGAAAATCGCCGGTTCTGCGGTATTTGATCCTGTGGGTTTCAGGGTCCATGACGAAAATGGTCGAGATATTGCGCAGCGACACCATGATATCGCCGGGCGAAAATATCGACGAAGTGAAATCCGCCGGATAAACGTCGACGTCGTTCAGGTGCAGCGTGTCGCCAGATACTGTCGTCTTGGGGTCCTTAAGCGCCGAAAGGTACAGCAAACCAAGCAGGTCATTTTGCCACAAAATGTCGATGACGGACGTGGATTCCAGAATTCGCCCGTCCGCCGAAATCCTGTCGATTGTATGGTCTTCTGTTGGCGCGATGTGGTTCTGGTGCCGGACTGGATTGGCGTCTATTGCCGTTTCAGCAAGTACCCAGATCGAACCGTCGGCATCGGGAAAGATCGAATGGTGGCCATAATTTTCAAGCTTCCAGCGCGTTTCGCCGCAGATCGACAACCTTACTGTTGATAGGTTTTCAAAATTGAAGATCACATCGCCATTGTCGGCTATCGCTGCACCATGCAGCACTGAACCGGGTTGTTTATGCGGGCGGCGGTCCGGCGGATAATTCCCTTCGTCGCCCCATATTTCGAACCAGTCGGGCTGCCATTGCTGGATGACATTTCCCGCCCTGTCGATAATGCGGATGAAATGCTTTGGGCCGTCGGTCATTCCAACGACCATTATCAGCCCGTCGGCGAGTCTCACAGGGTTCGCGTCAATGACACTGGGTTCGCGATCGGCCAAGTCGAAATACCAAGCGCGACGCGATTCATCCAACAACGTCTCCACGGCCGCCACGCCGCGCTTGATCAAGGGTGCGGGAAACCATTGTCGCGGATAGGCGACAGCGCCGTATAAAATGCCAATGCCCAGCAGGCACACCATAGTCAGACCGCGTTCAAATATCTCGCGTTTGGGCCGCTTGACCATATTCTTTGCACCGTATTTTCAAGGCTTGGTGGCAGCTTTCGTTGTGGGCGTCAACTCGGTCAACCGGCATTCAGTCAACCTTGATCCGAACAATTGCAGGGCAAGCCGCTTGGCCTGTCGCTTCACCGCGCGGCAATGCCGGAATAGATATCGGCTAGGAGCAAGTTGGGATCACCAAATTCGGGATACCGCGCAAGGATTTTACCTAGACGCTCCAACTGGGTTTTGCTCAGCCGGTCGACTTGGATGTCGCGGGCTATTTTCGTCCCCGCCTGCGAATCGTGGTCGAAAGCGGCAAGTGCCTTTTCCACATATTCGACCGGCAGTCGGCAATGTTCGAACAGCCGCTGCAGCGATCGGTCGCGTTCGGCGTTGATCTCATTGTAGCGCATGGCAAGGAACGGCACCCCGCTGTGCAGATGCTTGCTGTATTCCTCCATGTTGCAGGCCCAGGCCGGCGCAAGCGCGAGTTCGGCGGGCACGGCATCCGCATCTATGTCTAGGTATGGCCGGAGTTTGCTGAGGTCTTCACAAGCGGCAAAAATTGTCCAAGCCGATGCCCGGTCATCGCCGGTTTGAACCGATGGCCAGCCATATTTGCGCATCATCTGATAGACGGAATTCGACCAGCTCAACGCATCGCGGTAAAGGAACACACAGGTTGCTTCCGGCAGGGCTTGGTGAAATAGATCGGCCTGAAATAAGGACTGGCTCTTCAACTTCACCGCGAAAATGCCGTCGGGATTTGCCACGGGTGGACGATACAGCAGGCGGGTGCAGGCGCGGATCAGGCCGATGGTCTGCTTCGGTGGAAAATCCAGGCGATTCTTCGAATAATATTGCTGCATTATCAACGTCGAATAGGCGTCCGGTTCCGACAGGCTCCAGACGTTCGGGACGGCGTTCAAGGCGTCGGCGATCAAGGTAGAGCCACAGCGACCGATACTGAAGATGAATATGACCTGTTTTGCCGCTGGCACCATGTCGGCCAAGGAGTCGAGGGCCGCAAACGGCACCGTCAAAACACGGCGTGCAAGTTTCTGCTGATCAGCGTAAACGAACGGGCTTTTGGCAAGATCGGTGCCGGTGGCAAGTTCGACGAACACGGCGACACCGGCATCCTTGTCCAACCCATAAAGCGACCAATCAGGCTGATCGATCACTGTTCGCGCCGGAACTGCCTGAGGCGGACCAAGGACAAAATCGCTCAGATTGGCCCAGCCCTGTTGTTCCAGATGCTCAACGATGTCATAAATCAGCGCGTGCATGATCGCTCCCAAGTGTCATAGTCGTGCGGATTGCAGCGGCCAATCAAGCCCACAAATGTTGCCGGTGGCGGCGGGCTTTGCCCGACCGGAAAGACCGAGCTTGGCCTGCCTCGGATTCCCGTTACCCCGGAAACAGCGTAAGTCCTCCGTCGACCCGGATCACTTGCCCATTGATGAACTTCGCCCGTGGGCCCGCTAAAAACGCCACCGCATCGGCAATTTCGGCGGGCTCGGCATAACGGTGAAAACTTTTGCCAGTAGAATCCATCTTTATCGGATCGACCACGCGGGTCGCCTGAAAACGCGCGGTTTTGCTGGGGCCTGGGCTGACGGCGTTGATGCGAACCCCGTCATTCATCAGTTCTTTGGCAAGACAGCGGGTGTAATGCACGACCGCAGCTTTCAGCGTCGAATATACCACCTCGGGCGAGCAGCCCATATGCGCCGCCGCCGAGGCGATGTTGATCACCGAGCCGCTGCCAGCGGCCACCATCGGCGGTACAAAGGCCTGACACACCAGCATGGTTCCGATAAGATTGTTATTGGTCAAAACCTGGATATCCTCGAACGAGATATTCAGCGCGTCATTCGGGTTTGGTTTGTTGCCCGTGGCACCAATATCACCACCGGCACAATTGACCAAAATCTGCACTTGCCCCAGTTTGGCTTCGATATCCGCCTTCATTTTGGCGACCGCCTTTGGATCCCCAATATTACCGGTGACACCGACCGAACGCACGCCCATGGCCTCGATCTCGGCCACCACTTGGTCAAGACTGGACGCCTCGCCATACTTGGCGGTTGCGGTTTGGCTAAGGTCATGCACCGCCACATCGGCCCCCAATTCGGCCAATCGTTTGGCCATGACATTGCCCAAGCCACGCCCCGAACCGGTGACAAAGGCAATTAAACCTGCAAGTTCCTTGGGCATCGCTCTCTCCCTACATCAAGCCGAGCGCACGCATATTGGCGGCGCTTTTACGGATCATATCAAGTTCATATTGTTCCAGCGTTGCGTCCTCGCCCTTTTCCCACGGTGTGCGAATATCGGCATCGTCGGGCAGGCGGTTCAATCGGGCAGCCTTTTGCGCAGCGGCCAAAGATTGGCCACTGGACGGCGGATAGCCGAGCCACCAATCGGGGTTGAGAAAGCGGATATGACGCGCATCCAACGCACCTGGTTCCAGAACGGCGGTCATGGATTGGTGATGAACCGCCAGAAGGTCATGGATTTCGCGGATTGGCACCGCTCCATCGCCAATCGCGCAACGGATAAGGCGATAGCCTTCATCGCTCCACTGCACGCGATAGTCTTTGAGGTGAACATGCCGCACCATAGGGGCCACTCGAGCCGCAAAATCCATCGGCGCTTCGCAGACGGGAAACGTGTTGCCAGTGTCAAAACAAATGCCAACGCTGGGGCCGGCTTCGTTGCAGAAATCGACCAGTTCTTGGCTGGTGAAATCTTGGTGGTTTTCGATGGCCAGTGTGACGCCTGCTTTTTGCGCAATCGGTGCCCACTCGGCAAGTGCGGAACGGATCGAAATGTTGAGTTCGCCCCACTTCGCCCCCCAAGCGTTGCGGCTGCCTTCCAATATTGGGCTTAGGCCGAGCCGAATGGTTTTGGCTCCCAAAAGTCGAGCTGATCGCAACGCAGAGTCCATTGGCCCCATCATGTTTAGACCGGCGCTGATGACCGGAGTCATTCCCAAGCTTCGCAGCCGAGCGGCCAATGCCGTCAATTCGGCGTCTGACATCGGTGCCAACCAAGGGTCGAAAATTTCCAAAGTCTTGGCGTTCAACTCGCTCGCTATTGCGATGAACCCTTCCAAACCGGCCGCATTCGGGTTCACCCGATCAGTTCCGCGCCCCTGCAAACCAAGGTGATAGGTCAATCCATAGGGGTTGAGCCCGGTTTGAAAAATGCTCTGCGCCATCACGACATACCCGCATCGATGACCAGCGATTGCTTGGTGATCATCCGGCTGTCGTCGGACGCCAGAAACAGGGCAAGACGCGCCACTTCCTCGCCCAACAGAATTTTCTTGATGATCTGACGATCGACCATGCCTTGCACTGCCTGTTCGGTTGGATACCAAAGTTGCCGCTGCCGCTCGGTGATAACCGCACCCGGTTCAATAGCATTGACGCGGATATTGTCGTCGCCAAACCCACGGGCTAGTGCCTTGGTTAGACCGATAATTGCGGCTTTGGCAGTGGCATAAGCCAGCATTTTGTCGGCCCCATAGCGGTATGAAATGGAAGAAAAGTTGATGATCGAGCCGCCGCCCAGTTGGCACATCTGCGGTCGCACTGCTTGAGCAGCAAAGAAATGCGGGCGCAGATTGATGGCTTGGGATCGGTCCCAATAAGCTTCGGTGATGTCGTCAATCTCTTCGCGGTCGTCATTGGCGGCGTTGTTGATAAGAACGCCGATGGGACCAAAGGTTTCGCCGATTTCGGCAATGCACGATTTAAGCGCGGTCAAATCGGTGATGTCGCAATGGCGGTAGAGCGGCCTTCCGCCGAGGTCGCCCGTCAAGCCTTTAGCAACCGCATCCTGAATGTCGATGAACGCGACTTTTGCCCCTTGCCCATCGAAAGCCCGCACCATATCGGCACCAATGCCCGATGCGCCGCCGGTAATGAATACCACGCGTCCCGTCAAACTGGGGTAGGTGGCGAAAGCGCCCGTTGAAACCATTACGCAATCAACCGTTCGGTCACCGGGTCAAACAGGCAAATCTGCTGCATGTCGACCGAAAGGTCGATAGTTTCACCCATCTTCGGGGCTTTGGCCGGTGGGAAACGACCGACAAGTTCTTTGCCGGCAATCCGCATCATCGCAATGGTTTCGGCACCGGTCGGTTCGACAATTTCAACAGGGGCGGAAAAGTTGCCATGCCCGGCCTGCGCCTTGCCCTCCGCGCGGCTGAGGTGTTCGGGACGGATGCCGAAAATGACATCGGTTTCAGGCCTTACCCCGTCGGTTTTCGCTAGTGTAAGGCTGATATTTTCCCCATCCGCTCCAGCGAAATTAACCGACAAATTGCCATTCGACTCAATAACTTTCGCCGAAATGAAATTCATCGACGGCGAACCCATGAATCCCGCGACAAACAGATTGGCTGGCCGGTCATAGATTTTCTGCGGCTCATCAAACTGCTGCAGCTCGCCCTTGTGCATCACAGCAATTCGCGAGGCCAAAGTCATCGCCTCGACTTGGTCGTGCGTGACATAGACCGTGGTCTTGCCAACCTTTTGATGCAGTTTCTTGATCTCGGTGCGCATATCGACACGCAGTTTGGCGTCGAGGTTAGACAAAGGCTCGTCAAACAGGAACAGGTCCGGGTCACGCACCAAAGCCCGTCCCATCGCAACGCGTTGACGCTGCCCGCCCGACAACTGGCCCGGTTTACGATTCAGCAGGTTTTCGATTTGCAGCAGGGTCGAAACACGTTTCAGTGTCACTTCGCGTTCCGGCTTCGGCACGCCGCGACTTTCCATGCCAAACATCATGTTTTCGCGCACCGTCATCGTCGGATAAAGCGCGTAGGATTGGAACACCATGGCGATATTGCGGTCCTTTGGTGCAACCGAATTGACCATCCTTTCCCCGATATAGATTTCACCCGACGTCGATTTTTCCAAGCCCGCGATGATGGCCAACAACGTTGATTTCCCACAACCAGACGGCCCAACAAGGGCGACAAATTCGCCGGATTTCGCCTCCAGATTTATCCCCTTCAGCACATCCACCGCGCCAAAAGATTTGCGGATATTGTTGATGGTCAACGTTGACATGGCTTGGCTTTCATTTGATTGCGCCTTGGGTCAGGCCACGGACAAAATATTTGCCGCCGAGGAAATACAATAGCAACGGCGGCAGCGCCCCGATCAGCACGGCGGCGCTCATGACATCGTATTCGCGA
Source organism: Oceanomicrobium sp. (assembly GCA_031415055.1). GTDB lineage: Bacteria > Pseudomonadota > Alphaproteobacteria > Rhodobacterales > Rhodobacteraceae > JANMOK01. The sequence goes on from JANOQZ010000049.1 coordinate 8,746, forward strand.
ACAGCCTGTTCGGACGCCGACAGCGCGACCAGCGCTGCGGTGATCGGTTGATCGTTGCCAGAGGTCAGCACGACGCCAAACAGGAATTCGTTCCAGATGCCGGTAAATTGCCAGATCACGGTGACGATCAGGATCGGCGGCGAGATCGGCAGGATGATCCGGTAGAAAATCCGCCAGAATCCGGCACCGTCGATGCGGGCGGCCTTGACCAGATCATCGGGGATATTGACGTAGAAATTGCGGCAAAACAGCGTGGTGAACGACAGGCCCTGGATGCAATGCACCAGGATAAGGCCATAGACCGTTCCCGCCAGTCCGATCTTGCCCAGCAGATAAGCCCAAGGCAACAACGCCAGTTGCCCCGGTATGAACACTCCAAACATCATGCAGGTGAACAAAACTTCCGAGCCGCGAAACCGCCATTTGCTCAGGATATAGCCGTTCAATGCGCCAAGCGCGGTGGAAATGATCGTGGCCGGAATGGTCATCCACAACGAGTTGTAGAAATTCTGCTTCATGCCTTCGCAGGTGCCGCCGATGCAATGGGTGCTCCAAGCCCGGCCCCAGGCGTCAAAATTGAAACTGCGCGGAAAGGCGATCAGGCCGTTGGCGGCGATTTCCGGCAATGATCGGAAAGAATTGAAGACGACCACGAACAGCGGGATCATGTAGATCAGGGCAAACAGCAACAGGATCGCGTAAATTATTGCGCGCGAAATGAAATTCTTCCGGCTTGCTCTTGCTGCCTCGGGGTCGAAAGCGGTGTTCTGGGTCATGTCAACCATCGCTGCCCATCCTGCGGCGACGCCAGACGATGAACAGTGAGTAGGGCACCAGAACCACGGCCACCGCAAGCAGCATCATGATCGCCGCTGCTGCCCCCTCGGCAATCTGGCCGCGCTGGAACATCAGGTCATAGACGTAAATAGCCGGAAAGGTTGTGGAAATACCCGGACCACCTTTGGTCAGGGCAATGGCGAGGTCGAATGTCTTGATCGCGAATTGCAGCAGCACCACGATCACGGC